>NZ_CAURHA010000025.1:0-29503 GCF_963524655.1 uncultured Veillonella sp. | reverse complement strand
TCTACGATTTCGTAACCATTTTCGTGCTCCCGTGTTACAGTTGCTTTTTGAGCCGCTGTATCTACAGCAAATTTACAAGCATACGTTGCTTGCGCCATACCGAGTTCTTCTGCAATTTGAGGGCCTACTTGTGCAGTATCGCCATCGATAGCCTGCTTACCGCAGAAAATGATTTCAAATTGACGATTCATTGTCTTTTGAATATGACGGATAGCAGATGCAATAGTATAACTTGTAGCCAATGTATCAGCGCCACCGAAAGCGCGGTCTGTAACAAGTACCGCATCATCAGCGCCGAGAGATAAACATTCGCGAAGAGCATCCTCAGCTTGAGGAGGACCCATCGCCAATACCGTTACACGGCTACCTTCATGTTCGTCTTTTACCGCAAGAGCTGCCTCTAATGCATGCATATCGTCAGGGTTTACAATACTAGGCAAGCCTGTGCGGATGAGATTATTCGTTTCCGGATCCAGTTTAATCTCAGATGTATCTGGAACCTGTTTGACACATACTAATAACTCCATACACTCACCCCTGTCTAAATTCTACGCCCTTAGCGTTACGCGGATATTTCCAAGTTTTTACGATAGTTTCGCCACAAAGAACACGGCAAGTACCGCACTCTAAACAACCAGCGAAGTCAAAGGCTAAATCGCCATTTTCTTGTAATGTATATAGACCAGCAGGGCAGCCGTTTACGAGTTTCATTTTCTCTTCGCGGCTGAAGCCAGCGCCATCCACAAGGATATGAGGAGACGTTTCATCTACATAATATTTATTGGCGCCCAAGCGCTCTTCTAATTTCATAGGGAACGCACCCCTTTCAATGCATCACGAATCAAGGTTACAAGGCCAACGTCACCAACGCGACCCATTAATTTTTTCAACATCGGAACAGCACCGTCACCGTTTACAGTGAATACATCGCGCATCACATTATTCACGAGAGCTGGATATTCCTTGAATATACGAGGATTGGATGCAAGGAAGTCAGGCATGTTTTTATACAATTTCAAGTCTTTATGCAACCAAGAATTTTTGATTTCACGTTCATATAGACTAGCAATGCGTTCCATATTTTCGTCGCGCAATGCCACGTTAGCAGCAGCTGCGGCACACATGCCGGATTCGATGGCAAGGTCCATCCCACGAATAGTATAACCAAGGTTCATACACATACGCGCTGCATCGCCAACGATAATATAACCATTGCCGCCCAATTGTGGCATTGCTTTATAACCACCTTCTGGTACTAGATGAGCACTATGTTCTTTCAATTGACCATTTTTCAACAATGGTGCAATTCTTGGATGACTTGTGAAAGCTGAAAGCATTTCGTCTACAGATTTATTAGCTTTGCCGATATCTTCAAGACCTACAACCATACCTACGGAAAGGCTTTCTTTATTAGTATAAATAAAGCCACCGCCCAATAAGCCGTCAGTCATATCTCCCAATGTAAGCCATGCCATACCTTCATCACCAGATAGCATGAGGCGATTTTCAAGATCATCTTTCTTAAGTTTATATACTTCTTTAACGCCTACAGCCATAGTACTTGGATCTGTAGGGCCTGTTAAACCAGCTTTTTCCAATAACAATGTATTGGAACCTTCTGCGATAACAACTAGTTTTGCATACACTTCATCATCGTGACAGCGAACGCCTACAACGCGGCGGTTCTTGCCTTCACCTTCAGTGATAAGGTCTGTAACTTGTACGTTAGATACGAGGAGAGCACCTTTTTTCTCAGCCTCACCTGCGAGCCATTTATCAAATTTAGCGCGCAATACTACATAGGATTCCTCATTAGGTTTCCCATCTTGATTACTATACTCAATAGTAGTCATTTCATTGCCAGTGCCAATAGAAATACGTTCTTTTGTCACTTTACGTTCCAATGGTGCACGTTCTCTAAAGTCCGGTACAAGACGTTCTAAAGAATGTGTGTAGATACGTCCACCCATCATATTTTTAGCGCCTGGTGCGGTGCCACGTTCGATGAGTAGTACTTTCGCCCGTTGTTCTGCGAGGCGTAATGCCGCCGCAGAGCCTGCTGGACCTGCACCAACGACGATGACATCAAATGTTTCATTACGATCAATTGCCATATACTCAGCTCCTTTAAATGAAAGCTTAACTTACATAAGTTCATACAGTATATATATATTCTCTACGAATAGGTAAAACACCTTTAAAAAAATCGGCAAAAAAATAAATATATTCTATATTTTACGAAATTATGCTATATAACACTCTATAGGATGTATATATAATCATTATAAGCTCATAGTATTGCACACTAAGATTTTTAATTAAGTGCAATAAAATTCATCAATTCGTGAAATTTATAAGTTTTTTCTAGCTTTCACAGTGAAAGTAGCGTATGATAAAAGTAGGAAAAACCCTATACGGAGCAAGACGCGTATAATACGACCGCATAATGCAAGTCCACGGTCAAGGTTAGGAACTCGTTATTTTTTTAGTAAGAGGAGGCCCTATGGACCCGTTAAGAATCTTGAAAGCATTATCCAATCCGCATCGGTTAGATATTATATTGTGGCTAAAACGCCCAGAGCAAGAATTTGGTGTACAAGTACACTCTAAAACTCTTATCGATTTTCCTAACAGTGTAAGCGTTAAGAGTATCCAAAAACGCTGCGGTGTATCTCAATCGTCTATTTCTACATTTATGAGCATCTTAGAAAATGCGGAACTTGTAGAATCTCGTAAAATCGACCAATATACCTACTTCCGTCGTAACGAAAAGGTAATTCGCGATTTTGGTGAATGGTACAATAAAGAAGTATCCATTCAGTCTGATCAGGTTGACAGACTGTTAGAAACGGTTATCTTAGAAGACACTTCGTATCCAACAACAGAGGAAAGCTCTATGCCTAGCGAGCAGCTCGCAGCCGAATTGCATACTAAGGGACCACATCATGAAGAAGAAAAATAATTCTCCTTCCCTACGTATCCTACCTAGGGATAAAACAAAAAGAAGCTATAACACATAGTATTATAGCTTCTTTTTTATTTTATAAGTTAGAATAAGCCCTCCAACTGGAGGGCTTTCTTTATATTATGATTATGATTATATTTCTAATTGTTAGCGTTGTGCTTCATAGGCTCTGAATAGTTTAGATAGCAACTCAGGCGCTAAGCGTAATAAGTCTGGATTTTCACAGAAGGATACGCGCAATTGTGTCTTACCAGGGTTATCTTCACCTTTTTTACCACTGTAGAAACCATTGAGCGGTGCCATGAGTAGGGTGTACTCTTGCCCATCATCAAGGCTTACTGCGCCGTGTTCAGCACACCAAGAGGCAAACTCTACACCATCAAAGCCAGGTTTAGCTACCTTGCGTACGTCGATTACAAAATAAATAGACGCTTCAGGGCGAGATACGATGAAGTCCGGCTCTACCTCTTTGAAACCTTGGTGAAGTTCAAAGATCATTTGACGGTAGTAATCGCGTTGTTGCTCATACCAGTTGTGCAATTGTGCGTAGGACTCGTGCTTCAAAGCGCCAAAAATATATTGGCCCAATGTATTAGCACTGAGGTTTGCCGTATATTCAGCAACAGATTTTTCGTAGCACAATTTATTGTCTGTAATGATGGCACCAATGCGAAGACCACAAGCATTCCAAACCTTACTAGCCGTTTCAAGGCTGATACGGCGGCCTTCGATACCAGGTACATCCTTATCGGTTAAAGCCCAAATACTAGATGTTTCTTTCCCTTTTTCGTAAGCCAATTCACGGTATGCTTCGTCAGAGATAATCCACAAATTATGTTTAACGCATAATTTAGTATATTCAATTAATGTTTCCTTACTGAATAATTGACCAGTCGGGTTATCGTAAGGAATGATGAGCAATGCGCCCGGTTTTGTATCGATAATGCGTTGCTCTACAGTCTCAACGGATGGTAATTCAAATTCCCCATCTTCGTTAAGCTCACGCTCAACAGTCACTGTTTTACGACCAATGCGAAGGCCTACCGCATCATAGTTTGTATAAGATGGGTTGAACATCAAAAGAGGACGTTCCTCTTCGCCTGCACCACCACATACGCCGAGCATGATGATTTCCATCGCCATGGATGCACCGTCCGTTACGAGTACATCAAGGCCAGTTGTATCGAAACCTTGACTGCGCAAAATATGAAGGAATGCTTCGCGACATTCATTAGTACCTGTAGTTGGTACGTATGGCACGATGCCATTATGGAACGGGCTATTTACACCGCCCAAATTGAACAACCTACGCTGCATGGCGGGATGCATAGGACGCATTACATTACCAATAGAACCATTCACCAAGATTGGCGGGTTCTTACGTTCCAAGAATTTAATTTGTCCTAGGCGAATGCCAGACGGCTTGCGAGCCATCATATACGGCGACAATTCTGGTTGTTTCATTTCGATCCAACTCCTCTAAAAATAAACCTCCTCAACAAGGAGGTTTTGATAACTGTGAAAGTAACAAAACACCTGCTATACAAGTAAATAACTGATACATCACAAAGTAAAACATAAAATACGATTAAAATAGATATATAATACATAATATTATAGAGCTTTTACTATAGAAAATCTATAGTTTTATAACACATACTTATTTACATATGCCTAATTTATCGGCTATTGAAAATAACTCTCATAGTGCTGTACTACTATACCACGATAAATTAATGTAAAAATGAAAGAGCCTAACTAAAGGCTCTTTCAGAGTGATGATTATTAAGGTTTATAACTATTAAATAGTTACTTCAAGGCCTAAGCGGAAGTTGCGACCTTGACCTGGCCACCAGTCACCAGGGTTACCCCAACGAACGCTAGATTGTTCTGCATAGTATGTATCAAAGATGTTATTAATACGGCCAAATACAGTTACATTTTCGCGTACACGGTAGTTAGCGCTGATATCAGCCAACCAGTATGTTTTACGAGGGAATACATTAGCAGCAGTACCAGGACGATCGATGACGCCGCGAATATCCAAGTGAGCATCCCATTTAGCATCATTGTAGTCAAGACCAGCATTAACCGCATGTTTAGGCACATAACCATCACGGTTAGCTTTACGAGTTGGTGTTGCATCGATATGAGTGTATGTATAGCCAAGGCGGGCAGATAAGTGGTTTGTCAATTGTTTACGTACATCTGCATTGATGCCATACGCTTTTTCAGTATCAAAATTGCGATATTGGCCGGTAAAAGCTGCAGGATTTGTCATAACCCAACCAATTCTGTCCTTCGTATGACGGTTGAAGAAGCTAAGGTTACTGTTCCAAGTTTTACCGAATTTATGGTGTACACCAAGGTCAAACTCACGACCTGTTTCAGGTTTCAAATCGCGGTTGCCGTTAAAGCCATCAAACAATTGGTATGGTGTAGGAGCCAAAAAGTACTCTTTATATGCAGCATACACATTTGTTTTCGCATTTACATCATAGCCTAGGCTGATGGATGGAGATGTATGTGTACCGAAGGAAGAATGATGGTCAATACGGATACCTGGTGTTACCGTCCACTTAGGAGCGAATTTCCATTCATCTTGGATGTAGTAAGACGCATTCGTAAGTTTTACGCCGCCCATGTTAACCACTTTATCTTGACGCCAATCGAAACCACCTACTACCGTATGGTCTTTAGCTTTGTATGTTACTTGATCGCCGATACCACGAGTTTTTACATCTGTTAAGTATCCATCGTACGTTGTTTTGTAGTGATTATTCATCAAGTACAATTGATGGCTCCAACGGTTGCTGATTTTGTTATTCCAAATAGCGCGCAAAGAATCATTCGCTTCATTACCATAACGAATGTGGTTTAAAGCACCTAAATGGTCAGAGTACATTACATCGCCACGGTATGTATCGTAGGAAATTTTTACATCATTTTTATCATTGATTTTGTTTCCTACCATAAAAGATGCATTATGGCTATTACTATGTTGAGGAATGCGTACGCCATGACCATCTTTATAGGAACCGATGATATCTTTTTGTACGCCTACACGCCAGTACCAATCATTTTTGCTACCTTCGTTCGTAATTGCATATTGCTCTAAATCATTGCTACCGCCCATGACGCGTAACTTAGTTTGAACGCCTAGTTCAGGTTTTGCAGTGATTACGTTAACGACACCACCGATGGCACCAGAGCCATACAATGTAGAACCTGCACCACGTTGTACTTCCACGCGATCAATGCCAGACATATCTTTCAAAATTGTCATTGGCGGATTCACACCAGCGGCCCCCATATTGATGCCGTCTACCAAGTACAATACTTGGTCAGAACCATTGATACGAAATGCGTTAGAATTTGTGTAACCTACGCCACCACCGTATGTATTGATATCTACGCCTGGTATGATATTCAAGGCTTCGTTCATTGTTGTAGCGTGACGTTCACGAATATCGTCGCCTGTTACTACACCTACGCTAGCTGGTACTTCTGAAAGTTGTTGTTCACTACGAGTAGCAGTAACAACAATGGTATGCGTTTCCTTCGCATCACCTGCATCAGCCGCTAATACTTGGGTTGCACTCAATGTACTACCAAATACCAGGGCTAACCCTACATACATGGATAATCGTTTCATTTTGGATACTTTCATAAAAAACCTCCACACACATAAATCACATACTATATATATATTGTGTCATAGATACCATTGCACGGGTCATAAATTGGGAATAACTCATGATCTGTGCAGAATCTACGAGAAACACACGATGGTTAGCGATAGCTTTGACACCTTGAAGGGCAGGATCTGAATAGAGCTGATCTGCCGATGCAGGCTTATAGCCATCAGAAGTATAGGACGCTGATGGAATGATAATCACGTCGGGGTTCATGCGAATCAAATCCTCTCGCGTCCCATTGTCATAAGCACCAAGACCTAATTCAGCAGCCGCATTGGTCACCTTCATATACTTACACATATCATCAAAGGTTGACCCCTTACCACCATTTAGGCCAAATTGCGAGTAAAAAGCCACCACAGGACGAGGTCCTGTATGCTTACTAGCTAAATCCTCTACAGTTTTCAAATCTGCATCCATGCTAGCAATCAGGGATTCATCAGAGGCATGTAAAAGCCCTGCGACCTCATGAATATTAGCCTTTGCTTCTTCAACCGTAGTTGGTGTCTTGTACACATACACTGGAATCTGCATATTTCGCATTTCTCCAATTGTATCTGGGGACATCCAGTTTGGAATTAATACTAAATCAGGTTGTACAGATAACAAGGACTCTGCTGAGGCTTTTACATGCTTCTCTACCTTGCTAGCCGCATCAGGCACGTTATTTGGCAATGTACCAACGGCTGCCACACGGCTTGGATCCACCAAGGATAAGACGATATCCTCCGTACTCGTACCAATAGGAACTATACGCTTTGGTTCATTAGCCACCGTAACAACTGTGCCTGTCCCATCTGTAACTTGATGTGTGGTCCCTGATGTCCCCGTCTGTGTAGGGCCACAGCCGACCACCAATAGTACCATCATTAATATGGTACATATAATAGATATTCTCTGTTTCATGCTAACGCCCTTCTATAACACCTTCCATAGAAAGATATAAAGACTGTAAATCTTGTAACATCTCTTGTGAAGCAGCCCAATAGCCACGTTGAGAGGCTTCTAACAAGATTTCTGTAATACGCTGCAAGGCCCAAGGGTTTACTTGACGCATCCAGTCTTGCACGGTTTTATCTAAGGCGTACTTATTAGCATACCCTTCGTAAATCCAATCTGGTACGACATCACTCGTAGCATCCCAACCAAAGGTATGGGAAACCACATTTGACATATCTGAAGCCCCTTTATATCCGTGTTGCATCATGGCTAGAATAAATTTAGGATTCTGCGTCTCCCCTTGTACGACGCGGCGAATTTCTTCACCTAGGGAGCGCATCACTACACGGCTGCGGTCAGAGCTATCCCCCACATAGGAACGTGGCGCGCTACCCTTTGCAGTCCGTACTGCCGCAATGAGACCACCATGATAGCTATAATAATCGTCCGCACTTATAATGTGCGTTTCCCGATTATCTTCATTCTTAATCGTCACATCCATCGTAGTTAGTCGACGTTGGAATAGCCTCATATCCTGAGGAATATCCTTATGCAGGTGAAAGCTACTCCACTTGCTATATACTTGTGCAATATCTTGTAAGGACTCCCAGTTTTTTCCTTCAATTAAAGCGCCTACCCCTGTGCCATAGGCCTGTGGCGGATCGCCAAATATGCGGAGTCTCGCCTTTTTACTAGCCAACAGAGGGTCCTCACCTTGTCCAACGAGCCAATCTACATCATCATGAATATGCTTTTTAACGTAGTTGTCTTGTGGGGACTCGTCTAGTTCTGCTACTAGTTCAACAGCCTTATCGAGCCAACTAATAGCAGTAGGCATCATATCTCGAATGAGTCCACTAATACGGCCCATCACATCGATGCGAGGACGCTGTAATTCCTCTAACGGAATGACTTCTAAGCCTGATACGCGCCCGCCTGACTGCCATTTAGGCCGAACCCCTAGCAAGTATAGAAACTCACCTAAACACTGACCATGACTTCTAGAGTTACTTGTAGCCCATAGAATGATACCTACTGTCTCAGGATAGCGTTGCTCATTTAGAATATAATCAGCAATGACTTGATCTGCTAGCTCTATGCCTAATTGATAGGCTACCTTTGTAGGTAAAGCCCGTTCATCTAAACCATAGAAATTACGTCCTGTAGGCAGTACATCGACTTGACCACTCGAAGGTGCACCCCCAGGTCCAGGCTCTACATACCGGCCTTGTAAGGCTCTAGATATAGAGATAAGCTCATTCTTCGTAGCTCCTAACTTAGGAATATACTCTTGAACGATAGCCTTTGCCAACGGTTCTAACCGTTCAGATACGGAGTAATCTGGCGTATTGACTACATAGCTTACAAAGCTACGCAACTCATCCCATATGCGGTCTATAATAACACTGTATCGTGTACCATCCTTATCAGTTTCTCCAGCATGTTCCTCAACATAGGACCAATCGTAGCCCAGTTCCTCTGCTATAACAGCAAGTCCCGATGCCATCTCACCTTGAGGGTTTCGGATAATAGCTGTAATAAATTCTTCTAAGTCTATCCCCTCAGGTCCTTGGCCTAAGATATGCAAACCATTGCGCATCTGCATATGCTTTAAGTCGCTCAACTTTTCGTGGACCTCAGTAATGATAGCGTCCACCGCCATAGTAGTACCACGGTCTTCTTCAATAAGATGACAGGCGATAGCCTTCTCTCGAATCACTTCGCCTATATTAGAGACGCTTTCTCGGTGTTCCTGCTCAAAGTGACTATGCTCATCGAGCAAGGCTTCTAGTTCTTCAAACTCATCATACAGCCCCGCTGTCGTCATCGGTGGTGACAAGTGCCCCACTAGGCAAGCCGAGCTACGTCGCTTGGCTTGTATGCCTTCACCAATTATGGTAGTCCAGTAGGGATAAATATTAGGCAAACTAGAGATTCCTATTTCAGGGTAACAGCTAGCACCGAGGCCAGCCCCCTTACCAGGTAACCATTCTAAGGAGCCATGGGTGCCGACATGAATGACCGCATCCGCTTCAAAGACAGTTCGTACCCAATGGTAAAAGGCCAAGTATTGATGCGGTGGAGGCAAACAAGGATCATGGTAAATAGCAGATACATTTTCACCAAAACCGCGAGGCGGCTGCACGGTAATCCACAAGTTACCGTTAGCGAAGCCGGGAATAATAACATCATCGTCATAAACGAATACATCCCCTGGCACCTCTCCCCAGGATTTGACCATTGCCACCTGTGTATCTTCTGGCAATGTAGCAAAGTATGCTTTGTAATCAGCACTACTCATACGGCCTTCTGCAGAAGCTAGTAACTCATCGGTTAGCATAGAGCGATCATTCGTCATATGCGATGTAACTAGTTCCATCAAGTCTGCACTGGTTTCCGGTACACTATCGATTGAATATCCTTCCGCTTGCATTTGACGTAATAATCGGAGTACTGATTCTGGTGTATCAAGACCTGCGGCGGAACCAATATTGGAGTTCTTCGGTGGGTAGTTATGTAATATAATAGCCACCTTGCGCTCCGATACGGGAACGTGGCGCAATTTAGACCATTTAATGGCGCGTTGCACCACTGCACCGATGCGTTCTTTTACAGGGAGGTACATATAGTGGCCCTGCTCATCAAAGGTCTGACAAGCCACAACACCTCCGTGGATAACACCATCTAGTTCAGGTTGTGATATAGATAAATTCACATCTAATGGCGTCACCCCCTGCGGGTTCTCGGCCCACGTTTTTTCATCCATGTATATCGTATACCCCTGAACAATAGGAACATCCTGTAATTTTAACTCCTCCAAGGTTTGAGCCCCTAAGGACTGGAATGAAAATTTGCAAGTATTTATGAGCACATCAAAGGGGAATACATCCTGTCCAAAAAGATAATTCATGGACAGTTTCATATTCGGAATACCGACGCGAGGATTCGATCCATACTGACCATAAAAGATAATCGGATTATACTGATGTTTATAAATCTCTTCAAATAAGGCCTGTTGATACGCAATATCCCCCATGATCCATTCATCTCGATAAAAGTAAACCGCTATGGATGGCCAGTCACGATGGCCTTCAGCCTCCATAAACTCATCATAGGTTTCGTAGATATTGCCTGCGCGCCCCATAATGGCTTGCCAAGGGATAGGATTGGGTTGTTCCCATTCTGAGGCAGGTTCTGTACTCAAAGCACCATTGATAAGGCGTACATAGTTCATAACACCACTAGTGCGGCGGTAGCTTTCAAGAAGAATCCGTTTATTCTCGTCCATTTTACGGTATAGAATATCTGTTTTCTTCGGCTCAACCACATCAATCCAGTATTTAGGATGATGCGCATATAACCAGCGCTCTAGACGTTCTAAGAACGGCGAGTCTAAGCCAACTCCCATGTTCGTTACAAGAACTACATCAGCAGCACGGAGACGGCTTTCAAAGTCGGCATCCCATAGAGGAGATTGTTTCATATTACAAATATCTACCTCTCCTTGTAAAAGTTCTGGATAGGTAGCGACAGCCTTTTCTATATATTGGATTTGTTTTCCTAAATTAGAAATATACATGAGACGACTCATGATTTACCTCCGCGACACCCGCAAAATACGATCTGCCGTAATAGTATCCATGGCATAATAACTGCCATTCATCAATTTACATAATTCCTTAGCTAATCCTAGCTTGATAAATCCTGTTTCCGTATCAATAACGATACCATCAACAGGCAAGGTTCCCAGAATACGCGCCCATTGTTTCGCCTCTGCTACGGGGTCCTCTGAATCCCCAAAAGTAGCGCGACCATCGGTGATACAAATAATTTGTATGCGCTCCGCTGAATGTCTGCGTAGTAATCGCTCGCATATTGTATAGGCCGTACGCAACCCATGAGATAACGGTGTTTTACCACCGGTAGGCAATGTTGCTAATAATCTCTCCGCTCGCTCTACACTGCGCGTGAAGGGTAATAATACCTCTGCAGATTCCTTGCGAAATGCAATGAGCCCCACTGAATCACGATGAATATAAGAATCTCGTAAAAGACTTAAAATAGCAGCCTTTGTCGCCTCCATACGGTGGCGAGCTGCCATAGAGCCACTAGCATCTACTACGAAAAGCTGGTATCCACCAATTCGTTTTTCGCGAGCCTTTCGGCGGTAGTCCTGTGGTTTTATCACAATAGATAATCCCTTAACATCTTGCTGTTCTAATGGCAAAGACTGGGTAGATTTTTTTTCTTGTTCCCTCTTAACAGCAGCTCGCAACCGCTGATAGGGCGCAGCCGCTCGTAGTGTGTCTACTAAGGCCAAGTCCTCTAGAGCATGCTCGTCCTGATAAGCTCGAATCATGCGACCTCTCGTGTCCTTTGTTTTTGTCATGAGACGACGTCCTGAACCCTTGCGGTATTTTCGATCTACAGTCTTAGATGACTCTAATTTCCACTGAAATAATTCATTAGCTATACGGGCAACCGTATCGGGCAAGGATAAAGAAGAGATTCCAGTAAATACATCATCAATTGTATTCATAGCATTTGAATTATCCGACGATTGCGCTGTAGCATCCAGATTATTAGGCTCATTTGATTCATCATCGTCAAAATTTGTATCTGTTGAGTCAGGACTATCTATATTTGAATAATCTTGTCCATTAGCATTTAAGTCATCAGGACTAGATTCATTATAATCAGACTCTCCAGAATCAGCGTTATTGGAATCACCTATGTCGTCCTTATCTGTTATTTCAGCACTCTGTTGCAACTCATTTTGATTGTTTTTACAATTTAATTCCTCGCCTTGTGAGGGCTGCGAATCCGCTGTATCACTGCGCTTCATGCGGTGAGGCAGAACATATAAAGCGGCTTTTTCTGCATGGATCGGCTTGCAATACAAACTGCCCTCAAGAACAGCGAGCGACTTCATGACTTGTAACAATATATATTCAGCCCCATGACCTACAGTTCTTGCTTGTAATGCGTAGGATATAGCCAGTGAAAGCATGGCATCAGGAACAGCTACAGCTTGAACACTCTTATTTGCTATGAGAGAACCTATATCCTCAGATGAAGGAATGTCTATTGACTTAGATTCCACCTCAGATGGCCCATCATCTAGGTTTGTTTGATTACCACCAAATGTGGATATATCAATACATTGAATTTCTTCTCTATGTTGTTGCAATACTACGATACGCGACTCTAGAGAAGGCGTCTCCATCGATACATGCACATCTACGAGTTCCCACTCCGCATCATCTAGGGTTTGATCCTCATGATTGATGGTCATGATCAGCAAGATTTGGCGACGCTTGGCCTCGACCAGTAGTGCATGTCGCACCTCTGGTGATAACACATGTCCATCATCGACAACCCAACAACGCGTGCTAGTGTCATCTAATAAACCGGAGGACATTACCATCTTGCCCTGTTCTAGAGAAGCCTCAAAATCGATAGACTCTTGTAACTGTGAGTTATCTACATAAACAGGTATTAAACGATAGGGAATTTGCCATTTCTCGAGGCACTGGCGAAGGATATAACTTTTACCAACACCAGTACCACCAGAAATAACAATGGTATGAATCTGGTCATTTACAAGGCCGATTTTGAGGGCCTCTTGTACAGATGTATCCATGGTTAGCCCTCGAGCACTGCAGTTACCACTGTATCAATGCGATCTTCATCATGACCTTGCTCTTCAAATGGCAATCGACGCAAACGGTGTTTCAAGGCTAATCGGGCAGCTACCTTGAGGTCTTCATCTATAATTTGATTGCGCCCCTGAAAGGCGGCATGAGCTCGAGCGGTGTGCATCATCGTAATATCTGGGCGATGACCATCAACGCCGACACCGATGCTGATGCTCGCAATCTTTAGCAATACATCATCTGAAGGGATGACGCTTGGCAATAATTGACGGGCTTGTAACAAGCGTTCGTGTAATGCTAGTTCCAAATCTTTATAGGATGCGATAAAGCCTTTTGGGTCATCTCCAAAAGCAAGGCGGCGCTTGATAACCTCCATACGCTGTGCTGGGTCATGCTCCCCATAAACCATAACGGATAAGCCGAAACGGTCTAACAATTGAGGTCTAAGATCTCCCTCTTCTGGATTCATCGTTCCTACAAGGATGAAACGAGATGGATGGGAATGACTCACCCCTTCACGCTCAACTGTATTGACGCCCATGGCTGCTACGTCGAGCAAAATATCTACAATATGATCATCTAATAGATTTACCTCATCTACATAGAGAATATTTTGATGTGCAGCATGTAAAATGCCTGGTTCAAAGGCTTTTACCCCCTCTTGTAAAGCCTTTTCCAAGTTAATAGATCCCACCACTCGGTCTTCCGTGGCATTGATAGGCAGTTCTACAACGGTCATGGCAGATGAGCCTATTTCCATAGGAGGTAACAGATTTGCCAACGCTCGGACAGCCGTCGATTTAGCAGTGCCCTTTTCACCTTCGATCAACACACCGCCAATGGATGGATTGATGGCATTGAGCAAAAGGGCCAATTTCATTTCATCTTGACCAACAATCGCAGTAAATGGATATAACATAAGGCTAACCTCACTCAGAATTGCAATGTAAACTGCCGACAGACATAATAAATTAGTAATTCATAGTAAATCAGTAATTCATAATAAGTTAGTAACTAAATTAGTAACTCATGAAAAATAAGTAATTCACAATCAGTTAGTAACACATGATGAGATGCTACGTACCAGCTGCTAAGTATCCATAATCCTATTTAACTATTTTAGATTAGGATCAAAAGATATGTCCGTACTCGCATTGGTTTGCTTGAACTCATCAATGCTTGTAGTGCCCTTAGGGAATACAAAGATACGCTGTTGTTTGAAGTACGGATCATCGTAAACCGCTGCAGATAGATGGAATGCAGCACGCAAGTTTTCTGCCGTCAGCACCTCTCTCGGCGTACCTACGTCAATGATATGACCATCGCTAACTAGGACGAGCTTGGTACAATATTTAGCAGCCAATTCTAAATCGTGAACAACGATTAGAATCGTTTTACCTTCGTCGCATAATCTACGACCTTCATGGAAGATATCATCGGCATAAACTAAATCGAGAGCCGCTGTTGGTTCATCTAATAAGAGCACCTCTGTTTGTTGTGCCAACGCCTTTGCTAGGAATACCCGTTGACGCTCACCACCACTAAGGTTTTGTACAGATCGATTGCGCAGGTGATACACACCTACCTCTTTCATGGCCTTTTCTACGATAGCCTTATCGTCTGGGCCTTCTTGTTGCCACCATTTCAAATAAGGATAACGAGCTGTCATTACAATATCGATGGCTTCATAGTCAAAGGACACATTGACAGATTGCTGCATGTACGCCACATGATGAGCAATTTCCTTGTCGCTCAAAGAGGCGATACTTTTACCATCCCACAAAACCTGTCCCTCAGATATAGGATAAAGGCCACGCAAAGTTTTTAATAATGTCGTTTTACCAGAACCATTAGGCCCGATAATACCGACGAATTCACCACTATCAATAGAGAAGGACGCATCCTTTAGAATCGGGTTTTCCCCTAATGTAACGGATAAAGATTGAACATCTAATTTCATTAGGCCCCTCCTTTACTGCGCAAGCGATGAAGTAAATATAAGAAATACGGTGCCCCTAAAAGAGCCGTCATAATACCTACACGAATTTCTACTGGTTGTGCTACGACGCGACCTAAAGTATCGCAGAATACGAGGAATAGCGCACCACCAATGGCGGCCATGAGCAATAATATGCGATGATCTGGTCCTACTAAGAGACGTACAATATGTGGCACCACAAGCCCTACGAAGCCGATAGAACCGCTGACGCATACAGCGGTAGCAGTAATGACGGATGATAAGAATAGGAATAACATGCGATACACCATTACAGGCACACCTAGAGCGCGCGCCTCTGTGTCGCCGAGAACGAGTACATTTAAATGGCGCCCAAGCATCATTAAAATAACACTGCCTGTCATGATAGGTCCAACCGCCAATAGAACATGGTCCCAACGACGGAAATCGAGCCCCCCTACCATCCAGAATAAGAACTCACGCAACCGGTATTCATTAATCATCGTCAAGATACCGGAGGTAAAAGCCCCTAATAACATGCTCACAGCTACGCCTGCTAACAATAAGGTTGTCGTATCCAACTTGTTATTACGCAAGGTCAAAAGAATGGTAATACCCACGGATACAAAGGCCCCTACGAAAGCAAAGGCAGGCATATAAAACATCCCTAAGGATGTAAATCCAAGGGCGATGGCAATAACGGCACCAAGTGATGCACCTGCAGATACGCCCATAATACCTGGATCCGCTAGTGGGTTTGAGAACACCCCTTGCATAACCGCACCAGCTAGTGCCAAGGCACCACCTACGAGTAAACCTATGATAAGGCGTGGCATACGGATAAACCACAATACCGCCTCTTGTTCAGCTGTAATAGGCTCTGTGAAGTGTACAGGTATTCCCATACCATTTAAAATGCTTTGTATGCCCCCACCGATAGGAATCATAATCGTTCCTAGGTGTAGTGCCAATAGACTCACAATACACAGCAATACCCCAATTATGGCAATTGCCATGATGCGTTGTTTCTGTTTAGTCATGAGAATTCCTTTCTAACTGAGGATACACAGTATGCATAATGGCTAGCATGGCTTCACCAATATGCTGATTCATTGTATATAGGTATGCTGCTGGCAAGGGTTTAACTCTGTTTTCCCGTACAGCTGACAAATTCTGAAATGCGGGATTATCTAAATATCGACTGGCTAATGTCTTATCCATTCCCTTATAGGAGGGAATAAAAATATAATCTGGTTCCATCGCTATGACCCGTTCATCCCCAAAGGGCGTCCGTGGCGGTAATCCTAAAAGATCAGGTGCATTGTAGATACTCATATACTTACACATATCATCAAACAAACTACCTGTTCCTGTATAACCATCCATGGAGGATACAAAGAGTACACTTTTACGCTGTTCTACAGGAATAGAGGCCCCTAGCCGTTTCATCTCATCTAATTCACGACGAATCTTCTGGGTATACAATTGACCTTTTTCGTCCTCTCCAACTACATGAGCAATGTCCGTTACATTTTGAATAACTTCCTCTACCGTAGACGGTGTGGGTACTACAACCGTAGGTATACCCATATAGCGCAAACCTTCAATAACATCTGCGCTCGTATAATCTGGAGCGATGACGAGATCTGGTTTCAAGGCTATAACTTTCTCCAATGGGTAGGAACTCAACACAGGTTTTACAAGCTTAGCTCGCTTGGCTTCCAAGGAATACTCCTCATAGGTAGATAATTTATTAATCCCCACCAAGCGATTTGGTTCTATAAGTCCTAATAAAATTGTGTCTGCCGCTGAAGATAACGCCAAAATACGTTTTGGATACTCAGGCACACCTACGCGGACACCATCATAGCTTTCAACATAACGCATAGGACTTGTGACGGATTCTCTAGGTTGAAAACCACAACCTGCTATACATATACAAAGAAGTATCATCAAGCATATGAGGAGATTGGTCTTCTTATTCATGGTGATACTCCTTGTATTGTTCTACGAAAAAGTAAATAACTACTAGAATTTTTGAGTGTAGCTTAATTGATAGTTGAATGGTTCATCCCAGTATTCCCAATCACCATTAGAGATAACGTTGTGACGATTCAACAAGTTACGCGCATCGAGGCGTAAGGAAGAGTTTTCATTAAATTGATATCCTACATAGGCATTCCAAGCTACAAGATTTGGATTGGTACCGCCATCGCGGTTCTTCATACGTTTTGTAACAAAGTTGATGCTAGTGCCGGCAGTCCAAGTCGAGCTGTTATAGTGAAGGCCCCCTGTAAACTGCAATTTAGGGTTAGCTTGTTTCCAATAGGTTTTATCGATTTCTCGTTGTTTAGGGTTGGAGTACGATGCACCAACAGTCATTTTCAAATGATCCGTTAATTTGCGGCCATACTGAGCTTCAATGCCCACATTTCTATAACGACCACCATTTACACGGATTGTATTCTTACCGTTGCTATCTGGCTTCCAGGAGAAGAAGTTCTTAAAGTCCATATAAAATACGGCTACCTTCCAACTATCCTTGTCGGTAATGTGCTTGTAGCCCAACTCATAATTCCAACCTTCTTCAGGTTTCAAATTACGTCCACTAACAGAGGCATAGCCTTTGTTGATTTTCTTGAAAGTATCGCTAAGGTTCGGCATTCTAAATGCTTTGCCAACATTCATATACATGGACGATTCCTTGTTGATGCGATGTTGCAATTGGAACTGCGGCGTCAATACCTTTTGATTTCTCACAGGATCCTTAATATCGGAATAGCGCAAACCTAAAATCCCGGTCCATTTCGGATTAAATTGATGGGAATAGGTACCATAAAGGGCCAAGCTATTGCGATGTGGGTTGCCATAGTACGGACCAGCAGTAGTCTTATAGGTTTCACGTTTACCAAGAATACCGGCAATTAAGTAATCTTTACCATCCCGGAAATCCCATTCATGTTGCACATCAAAACCATATTGGCGTGCAATATAGTTGTTATCGCTCACAGTATATGCTTTTTTGCTGTGTACGCGACTTTTACCATACAAATCTCTATCATTATAGAAGAGTGTACCTGTCGTATTACGATCCTTATAGATCAAGGACGCGTTATTTTTTGTATCATGATAAGCATATGTTGTAGAGTGGAGCTTTTGCTTGATAGGATTTGTTTCCGTACTCAACTGCGCAAAGGAGGAATTACCTTCAAAACGACTAAAGTTTAAAGTCAACTTATCGTTCAATTTACCGCTCATAAATACACCTAACGAGTTGCCCTTATCACGAGCTGTGTAATATTCATAGCCCCTAGCATAGGCCCCAATATCTGAGCGAATAGGTGTTTCTGGGTCTTGAGCACCAAAGAAGTTACGTTCTACACCAATTAAGAATCGCGGTGTTCCATAGCTAATTTTATAGGTTTGACTACCCATGTTACCAAAGCCTACCGTAGCTGAACCGCCTTCTTTAGTTGGGGTTTTCGTAATGACATTAATAACACCGCTCATCGCATCAGAGCCATATAGAGCAGATGCGGCGCCTTTAAGCACCTCAACACGCTCAATAGATCCTGTTGGGATCGAGCTGAGACCACCCTTACCATTAAGGTTCATAGGCACACCATTTACGAGGATTAAAGAGCCCCGTTCAAGGCCACGAATATTTACACGGCTATCCATAGCACCATATTCAAGGCCTGATGCACCATAGGAGAAGGATGTAACACCAGGTACCATATTTACCGCATCAAAGGCGTTTTTAGCACCACTATTGACCAAGTCCTTTTGGGTAATAACATCCATCGCTGCTGGCGTATCTAAATCTAGTAATGCCATCCGATTAGCAGTTACGTTAATAGTATGGCTTTCAGTAGCTCCACTAGCTTCAGTAGCTGCCGTTACACCTGTGCTATCTGGTGTCGCAGAAACTTCTGCTGCATATCCATTCACGGATAAGCCCATCAATGCCAACCCAACAAGTATAGAAGTACGTCTCTTACTTTGTGTTTTCATAACCAATACCTCACTTATACACATATGCTTTCATATAAACCACATAATTGTATTATTACACATTTATTTAGGCCACACAAAACCTATACCCCCTACCACTACTATGTTTCTAGCAGGTCTATCCTAAATAAATATTAGAATTTTTGTGTATAGCTTAATTCGTAGTTAAATGGTGCATCCCAGTATTCATAGTCACCATTGGATACTACATTATGACGGTTCAAGAGGTTGCGTGCATCAAGGCGCAATGTAGCGTCTTTGTTGAAGTGATACCCTACATAAGCATTCCATTGAACAATGTTTGGATTCAATCCACCATCGCGATTGCGCAAGCGTTTTGTTACAAAGTTCAAGGATGTACCAGCATCCCATGTGGAGCTTTTATAATGGATGCCTGTTGTAAACTGCAACTTAGGAGTCGCTTGTTTCCAGTAATTTTGATTTATTTCCTTTTGTTTTGGATTAGAGTAAGAACCGCTAACACTCATTTTGATGCGATCAGATAAGCGTCTATTGTACTCTGCTTCAATACCAATATTGTGGAATTTACCGCCGTTTACGCGTACTGTTGGACGGCCATTGGCATCAGGCTGCCATTGGAAGAAATTCTTGAAGTCCATATAGAATACATCTACCTTCCAGCTATCCTTCTTATTCATACGTTTATAGCCTAGTTCATAGTTCCAACCCTCTTCAGGTTTAAGATTTTTGCCACTTACCGCTGTATATTGGCGGTTCACACTGCGAAATGCATCACTCAAGCTAGGCATTGTGTATGCTTTACCAATATTCAAATACATGGAAGAGTCTTTATTGATGGTATGCAACACTTGGAATTGAGGTGTAAGTACATGTTGGTCCTTAATAGGATCACTAATAGCGGTATAACGCAACCCTAAAATGGCAGTCCATTTTAGATTAATTTCCCGGGAATAGCTGCTATACACCGCATAGGTATTACGATGAGGACGTGTATACACAGGGGCCTGTGTAGCGCGATAGGTTTCTTGTTTACCTGTAATACCAGCAATCAAGTAATCCTTACCACCTCTAAAGTCCCATTCGTGCTGTACATCCATACCATATTGACGGGCTACATAACTAGTATCTGTCGGTTTGAACTGTTTGGCACTATGAACGCGGCTTTCACCACGCATAGTACGGTCATTATAGAACAAGGTGCCTGTCGTATTATCATCCTTGTAAATCAAGGATACGTTGTTGCGGTCATCCTTGTAATTATAGGTCGTAGAATGACGGGCCTGTCTTATAGGATTTGTTTCTGTACTAATCAAGCCAAAGGATGAACGGCTTTCGGCACGATTATAGTTTAAGGTTACCTTATCTGAAAGCTTGCCGCTCATAAATACGCCTAAGGAGTTACCCTTATTGCGCGTAGTATAGTAGTCGTAGCCCTTACGACCTGTATAGTCATATCGCACAGGTGTGGATGGATCTTGAGCTCCCCAGTATTTTCTATCGATGCCTACGAGGAATCGATCAGTACCATAAGAAAGGTCAAATCGCTTAGAGCCACGATTACCCACAGCTACCGTAGCGGAGCCACCCTCTTTTGAAGGCGTCTTTGTAATAATATTTATGACGCCACCTAAAGCTTCTGCTCCATATAAGGTAGACGATGCGCCCTTTACAACCTCAATACGTTCGATTGCACTCGTAGGGATAGCACCAATTCCACTTTTACCATTTAGATTCATAGGTACACCATTTACGAGAACTAGTGCACCTCGGTCTAGGCCACGAATATTCGTACGGCTATCCATACCGCCGAAATCTGCACCAGACGCACTAAAGGAGTTAATAGTTACACCTGGTACATTAGATATCGCATCAAAGGCTGTCTTAGCACCGCTGTTTTGTATATCCTCTTGAGTAATAACAGAAGTTGATACCGGTGTATCTAAGTCTAAAAGAGCTGTGCGATTGGCGGTTATGTTGATAACATTTGATGGCTCTTGATTTTGATTACTTGCTACTTCTTCAGCATATCCATTTATACTTATACTAAGTAATGCCATCATTGTGGCTGCATATATACGTTTATTCATTCCATTCTTCATCCTGTATTTTACCAAAAAGGGCTTAAAATCTATTGATTTATTAATTAAAAGCACCAATTATTAATTTAGTTATAGGGGATATGAGTATCCTCATATCCCCTACACAGCTTATAATTCATTTAATTTAACTCAGACTAGATAAAATATATAAATGACTATTCAAGTTCATATCTTATATAATAAACATCTGACTTAGGTTCTCCCGTTGTATTTGTGACACCACCGGATCTAGCAGCAAGTGCAAGCGCATCCTTATCAAGGAGGCTTGAACCACTACTATTATCAATTTCAGCTCTAATATAATTACCTTCACCATCAAAATAAACTCTAATAGTAACTGTTCCAGTAATACCTCGTCTTACAGCTTGTGCTGGCATGACCTTATTCGCATTTAAACTGGCCCGATAACCAGAATCATCAAAGATACCATCATCACGCTTTGTTTCTCCTGGGCCAGGTGGTCCATCATTAGACCCAATACCCTCAGTAGAATTTCCATTATTACCAGTTGGTCCATTATTAAGGCCTGGTACATTTCCAGCACCAGGATTACCTACAGGATCGTTATTATTACCATTTAGGTTTACAGGTGCAGGTTCATTACCACCTAAGTAAGGGTTTAGATTTTTTAATCCCTCTGTAGGTTTTCCCGATAAATCAGGTAATACACTGCCAGCCTTGCCACCGCCTGCAACAGGCTTGTCGTCAGGCTGAGTCTTTAGTTCCTCGGGCTTCTTCTCTTCAGGAGGTTCTTGCTGCCCCATATCAAGGTTGATAACCAAGTCTTTTTTCGGTGTCTCCGGAGGCTTCAAATGGCCGAACCAATTTCCTACAACACCCCAATAAGCAAGGTTTAATACCAATGCAGCTACGAAAGGGATTCCATATCGTTTATTTATCATAGAATCACTTCCGTTCTGTAGCTACGCTAACAAACCGAGCACCACTTATTTTAAGATTATCTAAAATATTGATAACGTCCTTATACGCAATATCCTCGGAGGCGCGCACAATAAACGCCTGTTGTGGTTCCTTTCCAACAATACCTTGAATTTCAGCACCCAATTGGTCTGGTACAATTTCACGGTCATTCAAATACATCTTATGTGTCGCCGTTAATGAAATTGTGATTGGCTCAATCGTCTTAGCGGAGGAAGAAGAAGCCTTCGGTAAGTTAAGCGGAATTTGCTCTTCTGTATTCATGTACAACGTACTCATCATGAAAAATACAAGCAAGAAGAAAACGATATCAATCATAGGTATAATCATGATGGTAGGTTCTTTTTGTATGCCTACTGAACTACGTTTCATCGTTGACTCCTAATATATAAATCCAAGATAGAACCTAATTTTTGTTCCAATTTCGCAATATCATAATTAACTTTGCTTGTGCACCAGCTATGGATAGCTAATGCTACGATAGCCACTGAAAGCCCTGTTGCTGTAGCAATCAACGCTTCGGATACACCGCCTGTAATAACTGTAGGAGCGCCAATATCGCCACCAACAGCTGCGAAGGAACGAATCATACCCACTACAGTACCCAATAGACCAAGTAATGGCGCCATAGTTACCATCATGCTAAGCCAGTTAAGACCGCGTTTTAAACGTTCATCCATGTAGCCTACTACATCATGTAAACGATTTTCTAGGCCTTCTACACTATACACAGAATCAACAATAGGAGATACGAACTTACTCAATGCATCATCGCTATTTTTTACAGTTTGTTCAAGGGCAGCCCAACTATTACTATTTCGGCCCGCATCAATATTGTCAGATAATTGTTGTAACTCACGATCAATTTTTCGGTACATACGAATACGTTCAAATAAAATAGTACATGCTGCTACCATGAATAAAACGAGTGGATACATAACGATACCACCAGCATGAAATAGATGAATTGTATACTCCATCATAGCCTCCATAATAAATGTATAATCTTACATACAACTAATAAAAGTGGTCATCTGTATTATTCGATTAACCACTATAAATGTCATTATTCCACAAAGATTTTATAAGTACAATAACCCTATACCCCTTACGGTTACTGGTATTCTATAGTATTTTATTTTTAGTATACCCACTATCTATTTTATATATACATTTGTCCATTTAGTACAGACAAAAATATTTTTCCGCAAACCATATGTAAATAATCTAATAAAAATACAAAAAGCGACCTATAAAATATATATTATAGGTTGCTTTTAAACTTATATTAATTTAATTAAAGGATTAACAGACCTTTATATTTCCAACATCAACAATCTGTATATTTATAACTCTCTATTACTTATAAATAAATTTTATGTTTTAATGAATGCTAATTATATTTATTAACTATTCATGCATTAAATTTATATCATAAGGTATCTACTTATAATAATCAGTAACTGTTTCTATTATCTTTTCCATCATTTTCTATTATTAAGCTATCCTTTATCAATTATAGCTAATAATTACCGCTCATACACAAATTGTGCCATATTATAAATACCACGGCCAATGTGGTATGTCTTAGCCATCATAGCTTCATTAGATATGATAACCACTTTTTTATTCTTAATGGCCTTAACATTTTTAAAATCCGGATCATTATAGTAGCTATTAAGTACCGCATCACGGTTAAAGCCCGGTGCTTTCACATCTGTCGGCACGATAATGACATCTGGATCGACCTTGATAAGATCCTCCTTTTTACCCATGTAGGACCATTTTACACCTGCCTTAGTAGCCGCATTGTCTACATTTACGTACTTCAGCATGTCTTGAATCATTGTATCTGGCGCCCCATACAAGCCATTTTCATTATACACGGCAACGGTCTTTTTCGGGTCATCACGGCGAGCAAAGCGCAAGGACTCTGTATCGCGGATGTAGTTCATCATCGTTGTAATAAGGGATTCCGCTTTATCAGCACGGCCCAATAATTGTCCTACACTTCGCGTTTGATCCTCTACCTCTTTTACTGTCTTAGGCGCTCTAAGAAGTGCGACCTTTACACCTGCCTCGCGAAGGGGCCTCACAAGATCTGTGGTGCCATCATCGTCCTCTACAATTACAATATCTGGTTTTAAGGCAACGATAGCTTTCACATCAAGGGCCACTCGTTGCTTCACGCCATTAGACGATTGATACGGTGCCACAGTGCTAGCCACCACAGAATCACCAGCGAGTTCAGACGCAAGGTCCGCCGCATTAGGACCAACCGCAACGATACGCTCTGCCTTGTGATCGAGTATGACCGTCTCGCTAGTGCCATCTACCATCTTATAAATGCCCTTTGAGCTCAACATACCAAAAATACCACCACTGGTGAAAGCATTCCAAGACTTGTACATACCCATAACGGCTACGACTAAAATGCCCACGAAGATGGCTAATAATATTAATAAACGCTTTAATTGCATACTCTCTCCTTATTCGCTCTTATATTTAACGATGCCCTCATAGGTACTAGGACCATAGAGCCATTTTGCCATTTGTTCCATGGCCATGAAAGCTTTCCAAGAATAGCTCATCACAAATAGTTCCTGTACTGGATAGACATAACCTTTTTTAACAGCTGTTACATTTTGTAAGTCCGGATCGTTCATAATGGCATCAATATCTTGCTTGTAATCTGGCAGTTTATCGATAAAACGGGTAGGCACAAAAATAACATCTGGATTGATGCGAATCAGATCGGCTTTCGTTCCCATAGATTGGTTCATATCTACCGTCGTTTTATGATCTCGGTACCAAGACACATCAGAGAAAATTTTAGGATCCTTGCCATTTTGAGTTATAACAAGATTGCCTGCTCCATCAATACCATGCACCTGTTCAATCATATCCCGTACAATACCCGACCGATATACGCCATGAGAGCTATTATATAAAGCAATAACAGGCTTTTTATCCTTTTCGTAAAGCTCTACAAGTTTCTTAACATTACGTCTAGATATAATAAACTCACGTTCTGGATCTTTATCCTTAAAAATCTCTCCTATTGTTTTAGTCGTTAAAATAATATCCTTAAAACTATCTTTCTTCGTATACACAAAGACAGGTATACCGGCAGCACGCAAGGACGACACAAGGCTAGGAGGCGTAGAGTCTGGCGCTACGACCACGTCTGGTTCGTAGGACTTAATGGAGTCCACCGTTAGCTCTACACGACCATTAACATGAGTGGAACTGGAATAGGCAGATCCATCCGTAGCCACGATATAGGGCTCTCCACCAATGGCACCCATAATATCTACTGTACTTTCACCTATGGTAACGACGCGCCGCACATAATCAGGTACGGTCATCACCGTATGTTGACTATCCTCAATCTTCCGTTCATTCAGTGAAGTTAATAATTTACCTACTGTGCCGTGTCGCGGTATAACATCACCCAATAAATCTGGTGCCAAAGCGATAACTAGACCAATCACTATAAGGATGCCTAAAAAGATATAATTAAACATAATCCATTTTAAGGCCCCAAAAATGCTTCTCTTTTGATTCATAAGCGCCCCTCTCTCATCTGCAACTTACGATTAACCGAATATTTATAGCTTTAGTATACAGTATCTATTGTATGTGGTCTATACAAGAAAGATGACTCAGCAATCGCTAAGAACCGGACCAAAAATCTGCTAAAAAAGAGGACCAAGCATTTGCTCAGTCCTCTTATATTCATTATATAGGAACGACAATCTTGCTTATTTAGATTGTCCTTCTACACATCCCACAGGCACGCTGTATGCGTGATTATTTTTTAGTTTTATCTGCTTTTTTATTGTCTTTTGCTTTTTTATTTTCTTTTGCTTTTTTATTTTCTTTTACTTTTTTAGGTTTTTCTTGTTTAACCTTAGCTGGCTTTTTAGCATTAACAGCAGCGCCTGCAGGTTTCACAAAAGCATTATTTAGGTTCGTCGCCACTTGTAATGCTACATCTGCATTTGGCGTAGTAACGATATTTTGTCCCGCTACCGTTACTGTGCCACCGTTATAAGATGCAGAACCTGGTGTCACTTGGTTGTTATGGTACATGCGAGCTAGTTTACCGGCCATGTAGAAAGCGCGTTCTTCCCCTGTATAGCGGCCGCTAGCAGCTGGGGTATAAATATTATCGCCATTTACATAAACGGCGCCTTTAGACACGTTTACGTGGTTTCCAGAGTATGTGTACATGCGCGCAATGTTATTGTTCACCCGATCTGTTAACTTAGGATGGTTATTAGGTGCTACTACTTGTGAAAGCCCTTCACGATAGTGTTCCCCTACTTTGTTTCGAAGTACTAGCATAGAACCAGCGGCACCGCCCACATTGTACGGAGATTCGCTTAAAATCTTGAAGCCTAATTCATCGGCTGCTTTTTCTTGGCTCATTGTAAATACTTGGTTAGACAAGTAGTTACCTGCCACATTAGATAAAATAGCCGCCCCTTCGCTACCGCCTGCAGCGATACCTACAGCTGTAGATAAACCGATTTGTTTTTTAGCGCCATTGATGATATCTTTA
Source organism: uncultured Veillonella sp. (assembly GCF_963524655.1). Taxonomy (GTDB): domain Bacteria; phylum Bacillota; class Negativicutes; order Veillonellales; family Veillonellaceae; genus Veillonella. The sequence goes on along the minus strand of NZ_CAURHA010000025.1, from coordinate 2,686 downwards.
TGCTCACCATGTGCAATTTCATGGGCCATTACGTACGCCAATTGATCATCATCAAGCGTATCTAACGCACCTTTGTTGATAGACATGACACGACCAAGCGTTGCGAAGGCATTGAATTCCTCGTCAGGGTTAGCATATACAACGTAGGAACGTTTTACACTCGGTGTAGCCTCTAAGGTTTTCATAATACGATTTACACGCTCTTGAGCTGCACTGTCGTTCAAGTAACCTGTTTTCTCTTTTGTACGAGCCAAGCTCTCTTTTTGACCTTGCTCAGAATTATCCATTTTATTTAAAGCAGTAGATACGTAAGCCATAGCAATTGCACCACCAGCTAAGGACTGTACCGCGCCAGATGCGGCTTGTACAGGAGCTGTTTGCATGATCGCCGGTGCCATAGTCACCACCATAGCTACAGATAATGTAGCTGCTGTAAGTTTCATGTTCATTCTCTCAACCTTTCAAAATATAACGAGTAATAAAGGCTATATACAGGAAAAATGTATAGCTATTTAAATGTAGATACCACACTGAATTCTACACACTATCCATATTGTAAAGATGTATGGTAAATACAAAATGAATAGTGGAACAATTATTCATCTGTTTGAAATATTTATCTATCACAGACTACTCATCAGCTACAACTGGTTTTGCTGAAAGCACAACGGCTTCTTTACCATCTTTAGAAACGGCAGCACCATGGGTATAACCCACTACATCAAAGCCTGCCTCAGCACACTGTTCTGCGATGCTTTCATAATTTTCATTCTTGCCACGAGTACATGTAGAAAGATGTACCGTAGTAACACCTTTTTTCTTGAAAGACTCGATTTTCTTAGCTAGATCGCCACCACTGTGCGTAAAGCCAACCAACTCAATATCCTCATCTGCATAACGCTCAAAGGAATCCGCTTTATTCATAAATGCTTTTAAGCAACCGCCACAAGAACAGCGCTGCATTGTATCCTCATTCACGAGAACCGCAATTTTCTTAGTCATAAGACCTCCATTGAAAGTATAGTATAAACCTTAGTATAACATAGCTATAAGGAAAAGATGTATCCTGAAGCACGTTGATTAATACTAATTATATATAGGCTAAGCTATAAAATTAATATTTTAAAAACTCATAAATATCTTAATCACACATCCATAAACCTTGTAAAAATAGCTAGTATTACAATCCGTAACCTTTACCTAATAATAATAAATGATATAACTTGATTTCTCCTATTTCTAGATCTTTAGGAATAGTTAAATACCTTCAAACTTGAATAGTGATTACCAAGCTAAAGAATTATGCTCATTATTTCTTTAAGCTACAAAAAGCTACTAAGTTATTTATATAGTAAAGATAAGAATTTGGATGAACAGTTACTTTAAAATTGAGGTTTGAATGCATATATGCTATCATGGAAGAAAGAAGGATTAGGATGGAGAAACCTAAATTTATATCTTATACTAGGCCAAATGGTCATAACGAATTTGAAGAGTTTTATAACTCGCTCCCTACTAAAGATAGAAATAAATTACGTGCCACTATTGATATGATTGAGGAAGCAGGCATACATCCAGCAATACAACTTGAATGGGTAAAAAAATTAGATTCTGAAATATACGAGATACGATCAAAAATATCTTCGAACATTCAAAGAGCTTTATATTTTCATGTTAGAAATAATCAATATATTATTACACATGGATTTACTAAGAAAACCCCAAAAACACCAACAAAAGAAATAATAAAAGCTAAACAAATAAAAGAAGAATTTGAGGAGGAATATTATGCCACTAAAGACTTTAGATAAGATATTTGAAAAAGATATAAATAATCCAGCCTTAACAGAAAGCTATTTGGAAGAGAAAGCTAAATTAGAAAATGCATTAGCTGTTTTAAAAGCACGAGAGGCTGCAGGACTAACACAGCGTGATTTAGCAAAAAAATCTGGAGTTCCACAGTCTACAATCGCCCGTATTGAAAAAGGTGCAAATACGAGTTTAAGCACTATGTGTAAAATTGCATTTGCTCTAGATAAACAAGTAAAGATTAGTTTAGTATAAGAATAACCCCTATAAGCTGATTTAAAGTGGCTTATAGGGGGTTTATATTTAAAGCAGATTACATAATTTAAAGTAACTCAACTAATTTATTGTACGATACCATAAGTGCTATGTATCGCGGTATCCATTAATTACAAAATCATTAAAGCTACCCAACAGCTATACGGTGCAGTAACATAGGTGCTTCGCACCGCGTTACTGTATTTCCAAGTTCGCCTCCTACCACTATCCGCGGCTTCCTATAACACTCGCCCATGGCAGCATATAATACATTATTATAACGTATTATATATACCATTAGGGCTTCGTCGAACCTGATGCAATGGACGTATGCGTCGAATAAATATAATTACTTTTCGGTGGCCCTACTTGCTTCCTCACTGTGGATTTCCCTTCCCTGCTTCGCAGCTTGGTAAATCTTACGTTCGGAAGAAAGCGATGCAGTGAATCTGTCGTCGTTTCACTCCTCCATCTTCTACTGCCCTGCTTTTCCCAATGCCGTCTTACACGGACACGCACATAGATACAACCTCTACAACCTTGGCTGGAGGCGGATCTAGTAGGGTTAGCTAGTCGAAGACTAGCAAAAAGAAAAAGGCCTACCTTTAGGTAGACCTTTTTC
>NZ_CAURHA010000024.1:0-31303 GCF_963524655.1 uncultured Veillonella sp. | reverse complement strand
TCGCCATGATGATACGCAATTTACATACAAATAGATAGGCTAACACTTCTATTATAACAAAATGAGCTATGAAGCACATCGACTTCATAGCTCAGAATTTTATTTACCGCCTGTCGCATTATCTGCTTCGTTAGCATATACTGCGTCATATTTTTCAGCAAAGTGATCTGGGTTGTAAGATTCCTTTGCTTGGCGAAGGCCAGGTAATCCCATGTCTTCTTCACGGTTGATGAATTCGACTTCGCTAAATTCATGACGAATGAATTCATTGTTAATCGCTTGGTACAAACCGCGAATATCTGGATTTGCTTTTTCAATATGAATCAAAGCAATTCTATCATTTAAGATTTCACCAATACTGAAAGCTTCCACACGGCCAAACAATTTAATGGCTCCGCCTTTAAGGCCTAATACTTCCCAGTTATCGAACAACAAATTGATTGCTACTAATTCGTCTTCGATACCTTCTTCGTGGTGAGTTTCCACCCAAGATGCTGCTGTTTCGCGACATAATGGAATGATATCTTCCGTAATTGGCAAGTACTCATAATTGGAGTATTGCATGCGGAATTGGTTCAAATGGTTTTTCTTTTGACGGAATTTCTTACCGGACAAACTGATAAGATCTTCAGACTTGTAAATGTATTCGTAGTTATCGCGGTCAGGGGTGAACTCATAGCGACCAGGACAAAGGTCTTCCATACGCTCTTTAACAGCTTTGCTAACACCTTTAAAACGGAATGGCAATTTATTTTCTACGAACCATTCTTTAGCGCGCAATAAACCATCAAGGAACTTTGCATCTTTACCAGCAAACGGAGGCAATAGGAATGGTTCACGCTTACCGCCACCTTGAATATACAACACGCCATTTTCTTCAGCCCAACGGATGCCGTACGGATCTTGCCACATGAACAATGTAGTGAAACAGTTATCAGAGGCTTCATAATGATGTTGTTCAAAATACTTATCGATTAATGGTTTGTCTCTTAATTCAAAACGTTTAAATTCTAAAATAATAATCCCTCCTATCAGATTCCTCTTACGAGGTTGCTTTCACAGTGTGTGAAAGTTTTCTTGCCATCATGCATTCAACATATATTAAAACTTTAGTACAGAACCTTACGGTTCGTAATTACAATTTTACAGATTCGCCTAACACAAAGGTTCCATCAGTTGTGATAACCTTGTCACCTGCGTTTAGACCAGAAATAATAGCTACATCATCACCTTCTGTGATGCCTACCTCTACGACGCGTACGTCTACTGTATTATTTTCAGTCAATACATAAACATATTTGCCGTCAGAGTTTTCACGAACCGCCTTAGCCGGTACGGTCAACATTTTTGCTTTCACATTAGATTCTATAACAAGTGTATAGAATTCGCCAGCCTTAATGAGGCCTTTGTCATTGTTAAAAGTTGCTTTCACCAATACGCTAGGTACAGTTTCAGGTTGCGTAATATCTACATAAGTTAATTCACCTGGTAATTCTTGTTCAGCCACCTTGAGGAGCACTTTCATGCCATTTTTTGCCTCCGGTGTACCCAGTTTCATCGCCGCATCACGAGGGATGCTGAGAGATGCTACCATCGGTGTGGTTTGTTGTATCATCATAAACGGACGATCTGCAATCGCCATTTGACGGTCTTCGTTATAAATAGCCGTCACCGTACCTGCTATAGGAGCTACAATTGTGGATGCAGCCATTTGTGCCGATACTTGAGCGATTTGTGCCTCGATAGCTGCTACATTAGCGCCACCGCCACCACCGCCAGTTGTTACTGTCGTAGTTTGTGGTTGAGATCGTTCCACAATGCGATCATATTCTTTTTGTGTAATCATGCCCGCTTCACGCATTTTCTGTGCTTGTGCTAATTGAGCACTATCTACGGACGCAGCCGTCGTAGTCGTCACAGATGTCGCATATGATTGCGACTGAGCTTGCGCTAACTGACCTTGTAAGGATGCCAGCTGTTGTTGTAAAGCCGCCGTATCTACAGTTGCCAAGGTTTGGCCTTGCTGTACTTGGTCGCCTACTTTCACAGCATATACGACCTGCCCTGTTAAGGTCGGCGTTACTGTCGCCTTGTTAAGGGCTGTTACATTGGCGTCATTATGTATCTGCAACGGCATATCCTTGTATGTTACGTCAGTAACGGATACCGTCTTTGTACCGCAACCGGCAATGGCCAGCACCATTATCATAACACTAAGCATAGCAATTACAGAACATAAACGATTGATTTTCATTCTGTCACTTCCTATCATATTGATTTTTATCAATACCTTAGTATATCATAAAATCAATTAGAATTGTATGAAAGCTAATTTCTTTAATTTATGGATATAACGGAGGTTCTCATGGAAGAACGGATGGACTTTAGAATATTAAACAACGGCAGCTTCATTCCTTCTATCGGTTATGGCACTTATAAAACAGGCACCGAAGGAGAAACAGAGCAAGCCGTTGCTAATGCACTTGGCGTAGGTTACCGCTTGCTCGATACAGCCGCTTACTACGGCAATGAAGAAGCAGTTGGTAGAGGTATCAAAGCATCTGGCGTTAATCGTACAGATATCATTATTACTACAAAAATTTGGCACACCGATGCAGGCTATGATAATACGATGCGCGCTGTTGAAAGCTCTCTAAAAAAATTAGACACTAATTATATCGACATCATGCTCGTACACCAACCTTTGGGCGATTACTACGGCTCATGGCGCGCTATGGAGGAGTTATACGACCAAAACGTATTGCGTGGTCTAGGTCTCTCTAACTTCTACGAAGATCGCCTCATCGACTTGCTATACCACTGTAATGTAAAACCTGTGGTGAACCAAATCGAGTGCCACCCATTCAACCAACGCCAATCCTTATTACAATTAATGCGCAAGCATCAAGTAGTAGGCATGGCGTGGTCTCCATTTACTCGTGATCGCCAACCGATTTTCGACCACCCTATCATTAAAAGCTTGGCTGAAAAATACGGTGTCACAAAACACCAAATCATCTTACGTTGGCATATCCAACGAGGCATCATTCCATTGCCAAAGGCAAATACCGTAAGCCATATGGAAGCTAACTTTGATGTATTCGACTTCAAGCTTACTAACATCGACATGGACGTTATGGAATTATTAGATCAACAAGACTTCTTGGAAGATCACCACACGGCACCAGGTCTAGAAAGATTATTACAACTAAGATAAAAAAGAAAACCACTTATATCTTCTCCCTTCTTTTAGAAATAGATATAAGTGGTTTATTTATTTTATTGTACTTTATTCTATTTAGGTACATTAAATACGGCTTGTATAAGTATCATATACACTACAGTGCCTGCCCCAATAGACATGAACATATTTCGCTTCCATAGGTGCATGCCAACGGTTACTAATAAAGCAATAAGTTCTGGAATGCCATAAGGATAGGAAAGTACAATTGTATCTTTAAAGGTATATACAACAAGCATACCCATAACAGCTGCAGGCAATGCTTTACCTAAATACTGTACAAACTCTGGTGCCTTTTTACCAGGCGGAAAAATAAGAAAAGCGGAAAAACGTGTAAGTAATGTAGCTGCTACGACAATAGCAACGGTAATGACCATTTCAAAACTAGTCAAGATGTACACCTCCCCATTTATACGCAATATAACATACTATGAGCATACACCCCATAGAGGCAAGCATAAACAAGGATTTTCCCGTCAACAGAAGCATGGCTAAGGCTACAACGGCTCCAACAGCACCAAAGCCTCGAATATTATTACTTTTAGCATTAAATAACATTTCAAGGAATATAACAATAAATAAGCCAGGTAATACAAAACCAATACCACGCAAATCTACAGATGCTAATAAATTACCAAACAATCCCCCTACAAAGGTACTCACCACCCAAAAGGTATAATTAAGCCACGATACATGGAAGTAGAACCATTTTTCATCCACATCATCGGGCAACTTCGTAGATACATTAATTGCAAAGCTTTCGTCACACATCCAGGCAACGGTAGGAAACCATTTCCACCCCATATTTACATATCTCTGTAATGCAGATAAACCATAGAAAAAATGCCGCCCATTAACAAACAAGGTCAGCATAAAAGCATTTACAGGATCAAAGCCTGCCATCAGTAGCCCAATAGTTACGAACTCCATAGAGCCTGCAAAAATTGTACTAGCCAAAACAGGGGCGGTCCACCAAGGTAATCCCTGACTGGTAGCATACAAGCCAAAACCTAATCCAAGGAAGAAGAAGCTGAGCCCCATAGGAATCATTATAGGAAGCGCAAAAGAAAAGGCACTTCGATGCTTTATGTCACTCAAAGGATTTTCTCCTTTCGAAATCATACATTATATATTATGTAAACGATAGTCAAAACTAATCTTAGTCCTCTTCTAGACGATAAAACTAATTTGAACAATAATAAAAGACACCATATGGTGTCTTTTATGTAAGCTATTATATTATACATTGTATATAATTAGTGTCAAATTTTGATGGCTTTAACCAAATGTATTATAAAGCGCGCGTTAAAATTTCACGAGCTACGTCTGGTGTTACATCGCCTTTTTCACCAAGCCGAGTCATACCATGGTCTTCCAATTGTTTCACAATTTTATCAACTGCTTCTTCGCCTAGACCATAATCTTTCAAATGTGTAGATACGCCAAGGGACTCGAAGAATTCACGCGTTTTAGCGATAGCCTTATCTGCTTTTTCTTCTGTTGTGCCTTCTGTGATATGCCATACACGAGTAGCATATTGTGCCAATTTTTCAAGCTTGTCTGCTTTTTTCACTTCTAATAATGCAGGCAATACGATAGCTAATGTAATCCCATGATCAAGATGGTACGCCGCAGTTAACTCATGACCGATAAGATGTGTTGCCCAATCTTGTGGTACGCCGGCACCAATCAAGCCGTTTAATGCCAAGGTAGAAGCCCATACGTGATTAGCACGAACATCGTAGTTTTCTGGATTTTCTACCGTTTCTTTGCCGATTTCAATCATAGTTTTCAAAATACCTTCGCTGAAACGATCTTGAATACGGCCCTCTACAGGATATGTTAAATATTGCTCTGTGGTATGCACAAAGGTATCAATAACGCCATTCTTAACTTGTTTTTCAGGCAATGTGAAAGTCAATGTTGGATCAAGCATGGAGAACTTAGGGAATACTAAGCTACTGAATACAGGGAATTTTCCGTCACCATAAGTAATAACTGCACCACTGTTCATTTCAGAACCTGTGGCAGGTAGAGTCATAACTGTACCAAATGGTAATGGATTTGGCACCATTTCCACTGGAACCGCTGGTACACCAGCTTTCATAACCTCAACGACAGGACCATCATAAGTAGCGCCCATAACGATAAGTTTTGTAGCGTCTACTACAGAACCGCCACCTACAGCGAGAACGAAATCTACACCATGTTCTTTAATGAAAGCTACCGCACGTTCACAAGTTTCAAGAGATGGGTTTGGCTCAATACCGCCGAACTGTTCTACCTTGCGGTTGCCCAGTGCCTTCACAATACGATCAATAAGACCACTGCGCACAGCAGATCCACCGCCGTAAGTAATAAGCACCTTTGCATCCTTTGGTACCAATGCATCTAATTCATCTAAACGGTCTTTACCGAATACGATATGGGTTGGATTATAAAAATCGAAGTTAAGCATGGTAGCCTCCTATATAGACCTAGATCTACAGTTAAATTAATTGTAATACTTATATTAAATTGTAATTGTAATACTTATATTAAATTGTAATACTAATACTAATACTAATACTAAATTATAATGTATATATTAAACTGTAACGTTTAAATTAAGTTGTATAAAACTTATTTATTATATTATACCATTTTTCGAGATTTTTAGATATGCTAAAGCATATAACTTTAATCTATAGCTAACTCATATGTATTTCTCTATATACAAAATCCAACTCACATGATAGGATATTTACATTACATATGTTGTAGAAAGGGATGTTATTATGAAATTCAAAAAATTTATTGCCCCTCTCCTCGTTGGTGTACTTGCATTCGCCATCGCTGGTTGCGGCAACAATACTAATCAAGCAGGCCAAACGCCTAAAGAAGTAAAAATCGGTGCTACTGCAGGTCCTCACGCCCAAGTAGCTGAAGCAGTTGCCAAAGAGGCTAAAAAACAAGGTATCGACCTTAAAGTAGTAGAGTTCTCCGATTATGTAACACCAGATAAAGCCCTCGCTGATGGTGACATTCAATTAAATGCGTACCAACACGTACCATTCATGGAAAACTTTAACAAACAAAACGGTTCCAAATTAGTAGCTATTGGCAAAACTATTTTGATGCCAATGGGTTTATACAGTAACTCTGTACGCAGTGCAGCTGACGTTCCAGAAGGCTCTATTGTAGCGATTCCTAACGATCCTACTAATGGTGGTCGTGGTCTTGCACTACTTGCTAAAGCAGGCCTTATTACTTTGAAAGACGGCGTTGGCTTCAAAGCAACTGTAGCAGATATTACATCTAACCCTAAAAATCTTCAAATCCAAGAATTAGAAGCAGCTCAATTGCCTCGTAGCCTAGATGACGTTGTAGTAGCAGCGATTCCTATGAACTACGTTCAAAGCGCTGGTCTTAACGTAGAGAAACAAGGTTTCTTCTTAGAACCTAAAGATGAGCCTTTAGCGGTTATGATCCTTGCTGTTCGTGAACAAGATAAAGACAACGAAACATACAAAAAAATTGCAGCCATCTACAAATCTGATGCAATTAAACAATTCATCAATGATACTTTCAAAGGTACCATTACATCTGCAAACTAAATAAACAAGAACCGACCTCTATCAAACTAGAGGTCGGTTCTTTTATTTGTAATGCCAAAAAGCGATACCCTAATCAATTTAGAGTATCGCTTTTATTTTATTCTTCCGTATCGAAGGTAACATCTAGGGGTTGACGTTCCACGATGTTGCGATAACGAACGCGCGGATAGCCCATCAAGATGGCACCAGCGATAATCTTATCTTCTGGTACACCTAAAAGCTCCAACAATGGTTCGTATTCTGCTTCACCTGCATGTTCAAAGAAGCCTGCCCAACAAGTACCAAGACCTAAAGTCGGTGCGTAAAGCTCTGCATAAGACAAGCAAGAGTGCCCGCTATCATGAGTACGATGAATATCTTTTTTAGAACCGATTGCCACTACGAGAGCTGGCGCATCGCGCAAGATATATTCCTTGCCTTTATCTACTTCCGCTTGAGCAGCACGAGCATACAGACGCATGATAGGTGCTGTTTTTGCAGCTAAGTGCATCCACTCAAGAACGAGATCAGCAATGCGACGCAATTTTTGTTTGTCGCGTACTACGATATACGAAATACCTTGTGTATTAGTTGCTGTTGGAGCCATTCTTGCAACGTTTAACACTTTGCGAATGAGCTCAGCAGGAACTGGTTTATTTTGATAGTTACGAATAGAGCGACGACTGCGTAAAAACAACTCAGCTTGCTCTGGCGTTAACTTAGGCTCCTGTGTAATATCGATTTGCTCCTTACGCGGTGTCAAGTCGCTGTCGAGAGCAAGTGTGGGACATACGGAAATACAATGCCCACAGGAGATACAACCTCCCTTGCCAGTTATAGGCCCATCATCGGACATCACCAGCAATCCTGTCGGACAGTCAGCTACGCAAAGGCCGCATCGTGTACAGACTTCTGTATTGACGGTAAATAACATCTGATAAATCCTCCAAAAACTACTATAAAGGTTATTATAACACACAAAATCATATGATATCTAGTTTTAACCAATTAGTCTAATTGTAATGGAGCTAATCCCTGTTTCTACATTTGCCTTTTGGATGGGGCCCCGTTTCGTTAGTACAACTTAGTAAAAAAAGTAAGTATACACTTGCTTGCTCCGTTCTTCGCAATGTCGCTGCACAAGTGTATACTTACTTTTTTATCACTTTACTTATAAAGGTGTCCCATCCCAAAGGCCAGTATAATCTATCTATAAAACTAGCTAGCTCCATTACAATTAATCACTAAAATAAAACTCAGAAAACACTATGGTTTTACACATCATAATAAACTTTATAGTAGTGGCGCCATGCCCACCGTCTGGGAAGGACTAGCCTGCGGCTAGTCTTTATAGTGGTGGTGCCACACCCACCGTGGAGGAAAGGACTACCCTGAGGCTAGTCTGCAGGTTAGTTTTAAGCCTAATTTAGTCAAAACTACTTAGCGTTCTTTCCCGCGCCCCACAAAAGCAGATTGAGTAAATATCTGATGTAGCTTGTGATGGGGAATCAGCAATATATGGAGGGAGATTAGTCGCTTGCTATGGGACTGGTTAACAGCAGGTGTTATAAAAATAAAACTAGGTATTTCTGCAGCGACTTTACGAAGGACGGAGCAAGGAGATACCTAGTTTTATTTTTAATTGAGTTGTCGTGATGAAACGGGGCCCCATAGCAAGCGACTTAACTACAGCTTATATGGTGGGGCCCCATCACAAGCGGAAATGAAACTTACTCAAATGCTTTTATAAGTTCCATGTATTGCGCTTTGTGTGTCAGTCTCCAGGTCCCAAAGTCAGGTTCTGGGGCTTCGTTAAGTTTATTTGCAAGTGCTTCCATAAATTCAGGGATTTTTGTAGCCACGATATGCCCGGCCATTTTACCGAAGTTTTCAGAGCCCATGTGTTCAGAGCCACCATCAACTAGCATAAAAGAAACGGTAGGTTTTTTATCTACTAGTTTAACAGAGCCGTGGAATCCAATTTCACCAATTTGGTGTGTACCACAGGAGTGCGGACAGCCAGAGATGTGTAAACGAGGGAGTTTTCTAGTGTCTACGCCCTTCGCTTCAAGGTGTGTAAAGATTGCTTTTAATAGACCATTCGAGTCTTGAATCCCGATTTGGCATACCGTAGAACCTACACAGGATACGGAACGACGGAATTCATTGATAGCACTATCGTCTGTCAAATTTGCAATCTTACGTGCTTCATCAGCAGTGAGATTGATGAAATACAGTGATTGATCAGGTGCAATACGAGCTTCAACTTGGTCTAATGTCACTGCATAATCAAGAGCAGACAAGAGATGTTCGACGTTTGCATCGCCACCTACTGGATGGTATTCCACATAGTAAAGGCCTTCTTGTTTTTGCCGGTAAATACGATGGCTCACCACAGAGTCGTCGCGTTTACCCGTTTTTGTAATTTCATAGGCGTAATCAGCAGGATTTATCCTTAACTGTTCTACCTCTTTTACCATAGCCAAGGTTTCTTCATAGGTTTTGATGAAAGCTTCGGCTCCCCCCATTTCAGCCGGCATGTAACGTGTACGAGCTTTGCCACGGTTCTTGAAATTACCGTGATTAGCAAATACCATGAGCATAGCTTTCACATAATACAATACATCCTCAGGTTGCACATCGTGAGCCACAGGAATACCCATGCGAGGGTTTGGTCCTAGACCACCGCAAGCATAGACATCAAAGGTATTATATTTTGTTAAATTAAATCCAAGATCTTTAAACGTAGTGTGTGGCGTACTGTCAAAACCATTGTCGATAGCCATTTTAAATTTACGTGGAAGCTTGATATAAAACATTTGCTCCATAAGGAACTCGCTAATAGCCGCCGCATAAGGTGTGATATCTAGGGTTTCTCGAGGATCAATGCCCCTTAGAATACTAGCCACCACATTAGGGTTATCACCACCAGCACCACGATTATAAATACCATGTTCATGACACTCTTTAAAAAGATTTAGTATTGTATCACCATCAAGACCATGCATTTGTAAACATTGACCAGTTGTAAAGTGCACATGCTGTAAATTGTATTTACGAATAGATTCCGCCAAAAACTGCATATGCTCACGCGTCATGCGGCCTCCATTAAAACGCCAACGGCTCATACTAGAGTTAGCACCCCGTTCCGCGTAGCTACCAAACGCACCAGATTCACCTTTATAATCTGCGATAGACATTTCTTTTTTATAAAACTTATGCGTCATATCTTCAAACTTTGGATAATCTGCAATTAATCGATCTTTCAACTCTTGTGTAATCATACTATTACCCTCTTGGCTTATATTTATTAAGCATAATTCATAACTTTGTAAGGGTTAGTATACCATATACGCATAACTATGTTTGTAGCTAAGCTCACAAATATAAATACCGAATATTAATACTATAATTTACAATCTGTAATAATTATTACTTTTAAATAAAAATCTTGGTAAAAGAAAGATCAAGTATTTCCGACAAAAATAAACTAATATCTCATATGGCGTACTTTTACTATAATCACCTACAGCAAATAACTATACCTTGTGCATTAAAGGCAAAAAAAGAACAGCCCGAAAGCTGTTCTTTTATATTAAGTTCTGAAATTATAGTAACGGTACTAGATTAACTAGTTCAGGTCATATCCTACACTTGAGGATTATACGCGACCTTCGTTAGGGTTATCATAAGCCTCTTTATCGATAGTGCCCATGATTTTATCTACTACGAGAGCATTTGTTAAGGAACCAGATACGTTCAAGCATGTACGGCCCATGTCGATCAATGGATCGATAGCAAGGATTGGGCTGATAGATGTGAAGTACGCACCAAGGCCTGTACCACTAAGAGATACGGATGCAGCCATTGTAGCAGTACCAGGAACACCTGCGATACCAACGGAACCGATTGCGATAACGATAACACTCATGATGTACATAGTCATATCGAATGGAATATTCGCTACGTTAGAAATGTACACTACAACAAGTGCTGGGAATACGCCGGCACAACCTTGCATGCCTGCAGTAGTACCGAAGGATGCTACTGTATTAGCAGTTGTTGCATTTACGCCAAGACGTTTTGTCAATGTTTCAACAGTTAACGGCAATACGCCCATAGAGGAACGGGATGTGAAAGCCAACAATAATGGAGCTTTCGCTTTCTTGAAGTATGTAATCGGGTTGTAACCAAAGCTAGCAATCAAGATAGCTTGAACAACGAACATAATCAAGATACCAACGTAAAGTAATACTACGAATAAGCCCATATCAAGGATAGCTTGTAGGCCACGAGTTGCCAATGTGGAAGCTAACAATGCAACTACGCCATATGGCATAAGGCCAATGATGAAGTCTGCCACCCAAGAAATCAATTGGTGAAGCTCATCAAACAATTTAGTGAACATCTCCATGGAGTTTGTACCAGTTTGTTTTAATAGACGCGCTACGCTGCCTAAGATAATCGCAAATACTACGATACCGATAACATTTGTTTCAGCAGCCGCTTGGATTGGGTTGCTAGGAATCAAAGCACGGAATGTATCAACCATCGGTTTAATTTCGCGAATCTTTTTACCAGACTCAACGATATCAAAGCCTTGACCTAAACCAAAGGCATTACCTAAGATAAGGCCGACCACAGCAGCAACTGCTACCATGCCGAGGTTTGTAGAAACCATTGCCACTACTAACTTTTTAAGATTAGCACCTGCTTCCATGTGCAAAATAACGTGTACAATGGAGATAAAAACGATAGGAATAACAAGCATGCGGATTAAGTCGATGAAGCCGCCACCTACTAGGGAGAACCACTTCGTACTTTCCTTGATGTAAACAACTTTAGTTGGATCATCAGGGAAGCCTGCAATAACTTGAATTGCTACACCAAGTACGGCACCGACAATAGTACCAATAATAACGAGATTACCGAAGGATGTGCCCTTGCGTTGCAATACAAAAATACCAATTAACGCAAGTACAAACACTGCGATAATACCAATACTTAGTGGATTGCTTAACATGAGGTAATCTGTAAAGAATGGAATATTCATAATACACCTCTTTAATTCATATCACAATAATAGGTTATGAATTTAGTATAGCATATATCGAAAAAAATACAAGTACAATATTCGTGATTTTATAATAAAATATATTTTTATTTTGCAATATAATATACAGACAGATAAAAGGCGACCTTCCAAGGAAGATCGCCTTTATTGTATCTAGTTATTATATTATCTATTAACTAAGATATATGTAACGCGGATAGGACCATGCGCACCATCTACAGTTACGAGCTCGATATCAGCCGTACGAGACGGACCGGAAATCAAGCAAATATTTGTAGGGAATTTGGACGGATCGTTGTGGTAACGTTCAGCTAAATGTTCCATAGTTTGTGTCATACGTGGGTTGATTGTATCAGTATATAATACAGCAACATGAGTTTCTGGCAACAAGCTGATTGCACGACCAGACTCTTCACAAGATGCTTGTACTACAGTAGCTGTTTCAGCAATACCACAGAATGGGAATGTAATACCGATATCAGCATTAGCTGTGTTAGAAATATTTTCTTCACGACCTTTAGCTGGGTCCCATTGGAAGTACGTACGAACACCACCATTAGAAGCTGCGTCTTTTTCGAATAATTCTTTTAATTTATATTCTTCAACCTCAGAAGTGCTTGGGAAGATTATCTTACCATTACCACGTTCTTCGATAACAGCCATAATAGTTTCACCTAATTTATCAGGTGTAGTATCTACGAATTTTGTACCTACGCGTTCACATTGTTCTTTGAACATAGTGATAACTTGTTCGCGAGATAATTCTTTGAACATAGTTTCTTGAGGACCATGGCTATAATCAAAAGCCGGTACAGATGTAGGCACTTGATCACGGCCTAATGCACGAGATAAACGTGCAACAAATTGATTACGTTTAACTTCATCCATTATTTTTTCTCCTTTTTCTTGTTCTTTTCATGTTCAGCATATAAATCACGGAATTTCTTGAACTTCAATGTACCCATTTCTTTGGATTTAGTCCAGCCATTCATTACTGGAACAGCTTGAGTCCATGTAGGCATATTGCCTTCTTTGTTACTAATTAAGTTCATACCGATAGCGCCAGCTTTTGTACCAAGATCGAACAATGTGGAGTTGCCGAACATCTTAGCAGCTGCTGTGAAGATAGCTTCTTCAGCTTTTGGACGAGTTTTTTCGATGTCAGCCATAATGTGACGGTGTTCCATCAACAACTCATGCAATGGAATAGCTACTGGACAGTTTTCTGTACATGCGCCGCACAATGTGGAAGCGTATGGAAGGTCGCCTGCTACATCGTAACCTTTGAACAATGGTGTCAATACAGCACCCATTGGACCTGGATATACAGAGCCATAACCGTGACCAGAAACGTGACGGTATACAGGGCAGATATTCATACATGCACCACAACGGATACAACGAAGCATTTCTTGGAATGTACCACCCAAGATACCGGAACGACCGTTGTCGATGATAATGATATGAGTTTCTTCAGGGCCATCAGCTTCACCAGCGCGAGCAGGACCAGTCATCATGGAGAAGTAGTTGGAAATTTTAGCACCTACTGCAGAGCGATTCAACATTTCCATCATAACGTCAAGAGCTTTGAAGTTAGGAACAATACGCTCAGTACCTAAGAAGATTAATTGAGTCTTAGGAATGGAGCTTGCCATACGACCGTTACCTTCGTTGGAAACGATAGTACAAGTACCGGACTCAGCTACCGCAAAGTTACAACCGTTAACGCCTACGTCAGCTTTCAAGAAGCGCTCACGTACATAACCACGTACGAAGTGAGTCATTTCTGTAGGGTTTTCAGTACCTGTGTAACCTAATTTTTCAGCGAAGATTTCGCGGATTTTGTTACGTTCAAAGTGAAGACCTGGTACTACGATGTGAGATGGAGGACTTACTGCAGTTTGCAAAATAAATTCAGCCAAGTCAGTTTCGTTTACTTCGATACCAGCTTCTTCTAAAACTTCGTTCAAACCAATTTCTTCAGTTAAGATAGTTTTGGATTTTACGATCATTTTTGCTTCGCGTTGACGAAGGATATCTAAAGCGATTTGAGTCGCTTCTTTATCGTCGAATGCAAAGTGAACTTTAGAACCAGCTTTTTCAGCATTTTCAGCAAATTGGTTTACATAGTAATCCAAATGATTAAGTACATGATCGCGAATTTCAGCTGCTTCAGCGCGGAAATCTAACCATTCAGGAACATCCGCAACTACTGTATTACGTTTATCATAAAACACGTCTTGTGCTTTTTTGATGGCTGCTACTTTGAAATCGTCAGCCAAACATTCTTGTATACGTGTTTTATAGGGGCGATTGTCATATATAAGTGCCATGTCGTCTCCTCCTTAACGGCAGTTTAAGATTTCAGCAATATGCATTACTTTGATACGGCGATCGATTTCGCCTTCTTTATGAAGACGATCAAGCATACCAGCGATGTTCATCAAGCACGCTTGGTCAGAACCGGAAATAACGTTAGCACCTGTGCTAGCAATTTCCAATGCTTTTTCGCGTGTCATAACTTCACTAATTTCAGGGTTTTTAACGGAGAAAGTACCGCCGAAACCGCAGCAACGGTCTGCACGTGGTAATTCGATCAAGTTGATATCTTTAACATTTTTAAGGAGTTTGAAAGGAGGCTCTTTAATGCCCATCAAACGAGTTACGTGGCAAGATGTGTGGTATGTAACGGAGTCGTTGAAACGAGCACCTACATCTTCTACACCTAATACGTCAGTAATGAATTGAGTGAACTCGTAAATTTTGCCGCTCAATCGTTCTGCACGCGCCAACCACTCAGGTTGATCTTTCAAGAAATGATGATATTCATCACGGATTGCAAATGCGCAAGAGCCGGACATGCTGACTACATATTCAGCGTTCTCGAAGCATTCGATTGTGTTCTTGATAGCGTCCATAGCCGCTTCATTGTAACCAGAGTTAGTGAACATTTGGCCACAACATACTTGTTTCTTAGGAACTACGAGCTCGCAACCTAATCTTTCAAGTACTTCTACACCAGCCATGCCCACATGTGGGTAGAACATGTCAATCAAACACTGTTGGAAAAGATGAATTTTCATATTATCGTCCTCGTCTTTTCTAGTACTTAACCTAATAAAAAATTTTGATATGTATGCGTTATGGCAAGAATTCTAGTGAAAGTTTTTCAATAATTTTCTGCCCGAAACATTACTTATGCTTTCAAATAAATATTCAAAAGCTTTATCGATATAATTATAAATTAATCCTATAGAAAATGTCCAAAGGATTGCTATATTCGTATGTACCCTTTTAATTCTTATATCGTTATGACTTTTTGTAATAATAAACATTGCTTTTTATCACATTCATTATTTTATTTATCAATTTTTCTTGTAAAAGCTATATAAAACCTAGATTTTGCGAATGTTTATCATTTCGCATTTTAAAAGGTCAAAAAACCTTATTTTTACCGTAATTCATCGTATTTTTACATAAATAGCAGTAGAATTTCAAATTCATGTAAATTTTATCCTTATATATTACATTTTCTTATAGTAGTGTATAAATTTAAAAAGTGTTATAATTTATTTTATATAAGTATAGTTTGAAAGGAGCCTTTTTCAATGAAACTAAATAAATTATCTTTGTCCTTGGCAATCACATTGGCCCTTGGTTCCACATTCGGCATGGCTCACGCTGAAACAACCGCGGCACATACAAAAGCAAAAACAACAACAGTAACAAATACACAAGCTAAAGCAACACCTGCGAAAGCTACAACTGCTAAAACAACTGCAAAAACAGAAACTAAAGCTACAGAAGCTAAACCAGCTACAGCTGAAAAAGCTAGTGAAGCAAAAGCGGAAGCTAAACCTACTGCAAAAGCAACAGAAGCTAAAACAACAACTAAAGCTAAAGAAGCATTGCCAGCAGGCGTGTACACAGACACTAAAGACAACTGGGCACGCGATGCGATCCAAGCGATGTCTCAAGCTGGTTACCTTTCCGGTTACTCTGACAATACGTTCAAACCTAGCGCTCAAATCACACGTGAACAAGCAGCTGCTATTTATGGTAAAGTGTTGCAACACAACTTAAACGAACAAGAATTAGCTGATATCGTAACTAAAGAATCCGCTACTTCCTACTCTGACGTAGAAGCAGATCGTTGGTCTAACTCCGCTATCAAATTGGTAAGCGCTGCAGGCGTTATGCAAGGCACATCTAAAACAGCTTTCACACCTAGCAAAACTATGAACCGTGAAGAGTTTGTTGCCTCCGCAGCTAGCTTAGCTAAAAAATTAAACATTACAACTCCTGTAAAAACAGAAAAAATAAGATTTAAAGATGAAGATAGCATTTCTTTAGATTATGTGGCAGATATTAACTACATGGCAGAACGTGGCATTGTAGCATCTGGCACAACAGAAAACTTTAACCCTAAACAACCTGTAACAAGAGCACAAGCGGCTACAATTTTGAACCGCATGCTTAACGGTGCTGGCCTTGCTACACCAAAACACGCTGCACCTGAAGCTAAAGCTGAAACAGCTGTAAAAGAAGATGCTAAAAAAGTAGAAAAAGCAGTTGAAAAAGATGCATCCAAAGTAAGTAAAGATGCAAAAAAAGACGTAGCTAAACTAGATAAAGACGCTAAAAAAGATGCTGCAAAAGCTGATAAAGCGGTAAAAGAAGATGCTAAGAAAGCAGAAAAAGCTGCTAAAGCTGATGCTAAAAAAGTAGAAAAAGACGTAAAACACAATAAAAGCGAAGCAGTAGCTCAAAAAACTGAACCTACGCGCACAGTTCGCCCTGTTCGTCGCAGTACTTTAAAAGCACTCGATCAAAAACAACAATCCTCCTTGGAAGATAAAGTATTCGTAGAGTTAAATAAAACTTACAAAACACCAGAAGCTTTCCAAGATTATGGTGTAATGTACTGGCGTGACAACCAATTACACGTAGCGTTGAAATCAGATAGCGATATTTCCACAGTAAAAGCTAACCTTGCTTCCCGTGGCGATTCCACTGTTAATAACTACGTTGTAGTTGAACCATCCCAATACAGCCAAACTGAATACGATGCAATCGATGCGAACTTCCGCAACTACTACAGCAAAAACGAAAAAGCTGGCACAATCTTAGCTACATTCCCTGATGTAGAAAACAACCAACTTTACGCTGTAGTATCCACTGCATCTAAAGACACTCAACAAGGAATCTCTAAATTATTCGGTTCCAAAGTAAAAATGACAGTAAAACGCTAATCGGCGTTACACTTAACCAGCCAAGGCAGCGTATGCTCGATAGTATTACGCTGCTTTGTTGTATATCACTATGCATGCTCCTATTGACTATATTACGACGAATATAGATTTTTATGCTGGTGAAAGTTTATATTCTACGGCTATCGAGCGTTAGCCTTTACCAAGATTAGGAAGGATTTTATGTACAAGAATACCCCTTACGCATTACGTGCCCTTATTTTAGGCACATTATTAGCTGCCACAGGCCTTGGTTTTGCCTCTGCCAATACAACAACTACGACTAATGCTCCTACAACTACAATTGAATCTACTAAAGCTGGATCTACTTTACAAGCCCCTATAGTTGGCTCCGCTAAAGCAGATACATCTAATGTGGACGTTGCTAAAGCAGAAGCCTCTACAAAGGCAACACCTGTAGTTGTAAACAAATCTATTGGTACTCCGCAAGATATCCAAAAGATTCGCGCCCACATCTTCACAGATGTACCTAGCGATTTTTGGGCTGCAAACTCCATTAGTACTGTAACGAAAGCAAATCTAATGAAAGGTTACTCTGACGGCACATTCCGACCTAATCAACCTATGACACGTGAAGAAGTAGCAGCACTCTTTAACAACATTACTGATGATGGGACGGCAGCATTCTTATCTAGCAAATTTAAAGATATTACATCTGACCGTTGGTCTGCTCTTGCCATTGAGTCCGTAGCTCGCAAAAATATCATTAGCGGCTACGGTGACGAAACATATAAACCTGAAAAATATATGTCTCGTCAAGAATTTGCTGTAGTAGCAGATAACTACCTTCACTACTTAGGCTATACTACAGAGGATCCAACAGCCCTCGATCATATTGCCTATGCAGACCAAAAATTCGTAGCCCCTTGGGCTCAAGATGCAGTTCGTGAACTTGCATCCCTTGGCTTCACACTCTACACGCCAGGCACATTATTCAACCCTGAAAAATACATAACACGTGCAGAGGCTGCCGAGATTGCGTACCGCATGACACAAACGGAACAATCCCTTGCGTTCCACAATACATTGTTCAAACAACAAGTAGAAAATAAAACAGCTAAGATCATCAGCAAAGCTTTAAGCTATGACAACGACTTCACAAAATTCCGTCAAGATGGTGCCCTCTTCTGGGAAGCAGGTCAATTACATGCATCCTTAACAGATCAAAAGAAAGCTGACCTCGTTACTAACGCTATCGCACAAGCTCACGATCCACAGTTAGATAGAGCTGTAGTTGTATCAAAAGGTAAACTGACACAAGAACAACTAGAGGATTATCAATCCGATGCGATCGCCCTGTACCAAGAGAAGGAACCGCAAGGAAAAATTCTTTCCATCGCACCAAACACTGATACAAGTGCCCTTCTTATTACCGTTGATTCCATTCAAAAACCAACCCTAAAAGCATTCAAAAAGAAATTTGGTGAGAAAGTGTTCCTACAACTACCACCAGAACCACTTACAAACACAAATGGAGCAATTCAATTCCCATTGCCTCCACGGGTAAATTATTACAACGACAAACAGTAAATAAGGGAAACCTAAAAAGCCGTGTACGTACACGGCTTTTTATTATGACTAAATTCATTTCTCCAAGTTTAACTATCGTGGCATAAAAATTTCTACAAAAAAACCGCCCCCAATGGGAGCGGTTCTTTTGACATTAAACAGCTGTTACTATACACACAATCGAATTCACACGGTTCGATTATTATTTTGTTACATCATTTTGGCGGTCACGTAAGTTACCAACTGGTACATATACAGTGCCTGCACTGTGGATTGTATCCACGTCTTGTTGCAAGATCATTACAACGGAATAATCATCAGTTGTGTAGAACTCAGTCGGCATTTTGTCGATGTTTACATCGCCACCTAATTTGTCTTTCACTTCTTGATTATTATTAATAGCATTCACTAACTCTTTTTTGTTAAGACCACCAAGGTCATACAAGGACAATTGACGACCTGTTGTAGTGTTAAAAGTGAAGCCTTTTACATAGTTCACACCATTTGCATCGCGATCACGCATTGTGTATGTGTGAATCAATACGCTGAAAATGCCATTTTTATCTGTTTTAACATCGTAGTACATCACTACATTTGTTTTATCAGCTTCTTTAGCATTTAATTTCTCTACATCATTTTGTACTTTAGCAACATACTTTTTAATAGTTGTATTGATTGCTTTTTCTACAGTTGGGCTAACGGATTTAACCTCTGGGAATACTAAGTCCAAATGATCTGTAGTGGATTCCACAGGGGATACTCCCACCTCTTTACGGTCCATATAACGGTCCGCATTTGGTGCTACTACCTCAACTACATTGCGGTCAACTTTAGATGCTTCAGAGCGCAATGCACGATTTTGCTCTGGAGTAGCAGTGCTAGAGATACGACGCGTTAAATCATTGCGACTTACTTTATTCGTATCAGCTTGAGCCGCTTGCACTGTTGCTGTGTCTTTTGTTACAGGAATTGCTTCGCTTGCTGCAAAGGATACTACTGGTAATGCAGCAGCCATCATGATGAGTACAGACTGTTTTAATTTCATTGTTTAACCTCTTATTGTTGTTCTTGTTCAGCTTTCATAGCCAAAGCTTCTTCTTTATTGAATTTGTGTGTTACAACACGACGAACAAGGTAGAGACCAGAGAATGCGAATGCAAGCAATCCTAACCATTGTGCTGTGCTTTCAAAATCAGGACCTACTAATTCAAGTGGAGATTCACCACCACCAGTTGTAACAGACAATACAATAATAACAGCTATGATTACACCAATCAAGCTTTCACCAACAATCAAACCAGAAGCGAAGAGAACGCCACGGCGATTAGATTGTTCAATATCGTATTCAGCGAGTTCGCCAGCGCGCATTTTAGCACGAGCTACTAGGTAACGGCCTACGAAATAGCTAATGAAAGAACCTAAGATAAGAGGCACTTCCAATGTTGGTGGTAAGTAGATACCCATACCAACTGCCAATGGAGGCAATGTTAAGGAAGCTGTTGTGCCTTTAAGAATCAAGTTAACGATGATTGCTACTACGCCAACACCAACGCCGATCAAGATGTAATCCCATTCCATACTGGAGTTGAAGATACCTTGAGCGATTGTAGTCATCAACGTTGCTTGAGGAGCGGATAATGCAGCATTAGGATCCATTTCAGCACGTGGTAACGCACCTGTGAAGCCATATGCTTGGTAAAGCAAGTTAAGAACTGGAGCAATTGCTACTGCACCGGCTACGGAACCAAGTAACAACGCAATTTGTTGACGCCAAGGTGTTGCACCAACGAGTTGACCAGTTTTCAAGTCTTGCAAGTTATCATTAGAAATAGATGCAATTGCGATAACTACGGATGTCATGAAGATAGCCATAGCTGTAGCGAATTGAACACCGGCTTCTGTAGCGAACAAGTTATTTTCAGAAGCGATGAAGTACACCACTAAGGAAGAAATAATAGTCGCCAAGATACCGATACCGGAAATTGGAGATGCAGATGTACCGATAAGGCCTGCCATGTAACCACAAGCTGCAGCTACGAAGAAGCCGATTAATAAAGCTACTAAGATGCCTACTACAACAAGAGTCCACATTAAGCCAGCACTAATAGGTACTGCAGAAACGAATTCCCAGAATGTGAATACTAAACCAATAAGGATAACTGCGAACACGCCTAAAACGGATTTTGTGCTCATATCTGTATCCATGCGATGCAATTCGCGTTCAGAGGAACTGCTGTTCATGGATTGTACAGAAATTTTCATACCTTCGATGATAGGTTTGATCAAAGTAATCAAAGTCCAAATCGCTGCGATACCGATAGCACCAGCACCGATGAAACGAACTTTAGATTTCCAGATACCCATTGCAAATTTAGCAGTAGCGCCACCATCTGGAGCAAACATGTTAGTGAAGTAAGGTACGAAGCCAGCCCACGCGATGAGTACACCAACGAGGATAGCGATACCAGATGCGATACCGATAAGGTAACCAGCACCTAACAACGCTGTAGAGAAGCCCAATGGAATTTGAGTAATACCTTTGCTACCTACAGGAAGCCAGAAGCTCATGCTGTCGCCAAGTACTTTAAAACCATTTGCACAAAGGCTGATAAGACCAGCTACAAAACCACCGGATAGGATGTCGCCCATACCAGAGCTAGATTGAGGGCCTTGATCACCATTGTGAGAGCCCACTTTCAAAATTTCTGCTGCTGCACGGCCTTCTGGATATGGTAGATCACTATTTACTACCATGGCACGACGCAATGGAATAGTGAATAACACACCTAGAGAACCACCGCATGCGCAGAGCAAGAATGTTTGCCAGAACGGGAAGCCGTTCCAATACCCAAGCATGAGTAGACCTGGCAAGATAAAGATAATTGCGGACAAAGTACCGGCTGCTGAAGCCTGTGTTTGTACCATGTTGTTTTCAAGAACGTTAGAATCCTTGAAGAAACGTAAAATTGCCATTGAAATAATGGCTGCCGGAATGGATGACGAGAATGTCAAACCAACCTTCAAACCGAGGTATACGTTAGATGCTGTAAAAATTACAGTAATCAATGCACCAAGTAGCATCCCACGTATTGTCAGTTCCGGCAGATGAAGGTCATGGCTCATAAAGTCATGTTTCATAAGTACTTACCTCCTCTGTGAAACTAGAGCTTAAAACAATATAATAAGCTACTTCCATTTTAACGTGTTAAAGCGATGATTTCAATATATATGCGATATTTATAATGTATACATGTAAATAGATATAATTTATGCCCCTTATATGCATAAATCGCATATATAACTCCTTTCTATATGAAAATAGAAATCATTCTCTTTTATTCTGTACAAATATGCAGGATTCTATATAATTAAATTACCGACATTAAGGTCGGCATGGCTTTTAAGGAGGTTGTAATTATGGAAACAAGAATTGAATATGATTCAATGGGACCAGTCGAAGTCGACGCTAGACGAATTTACGGACCTCAAACGCAACGCTCGTTCAATAACTTTAAGATCGGTGACCACCGCATCCCTATTGAACAAATCAAAGCTCTTGCGCTTGTAAAAAAAGCATGTGCTTTAACAAATGCAAAATGTGGCGCAGTATCTGAGGAAAAAGCGAAGCTCATCGCTCAAGTAGTAGATGAGATTGTAGATGGCAAATGGGATGATGAATTCCCATTAACGGTATTCCAAACAGGTTCTGGCACACAGACTAATATGAATGTGAACGAGGTAATCGCTCACCGGGCTAAACAGTTAGATGAAAGTACTCCACTCCATCCTAACGACGATGTAAATCGCGGTCAAAGTACTAACGATACATTCCCTACGGCAATGCATATCTGTGGATACTTTGAAATTACAAAACGCGTAATCCCCGCATTGGACGGCCTTATCGCATCCTTTGAAAGATTGCAAGAAAAAGGGAAAGGCTTGCAAAAAGTTGGTCGTACTCACCTACAAGATGCGACTTTCATCATGGTGGACCAAGAAATCAGCGCCTTTGTGGACGGCTTAAAAACTGCTAAAACTATGCTAGTTCAAAACGCTGATTACCTTCTCGACGTAGCCCTTGGCGGCACTGCAGTCGGCACAGGTGTAAATACGCCTAAAGGCTATCTAGACGTTATGGAAACTGTATTGCCAGAAGTAACAGGTGCGCCATTCCGCGTGAAGAACAACAAATTCCAAGGACTCGCTCTTAAAGATGCGTTCATGATGGCTCACGGTGCACTCAACACATTGGCTACTACCCTATTCAAAATCGCTAACGACGTGCGCTTCTTAGGCTCTGGTCCTCGCTGCGGTTACGGCGAATGGCATCTACCTGAAAATGAACCGGGCTCCTCCATCATGCCAGGCAAGGTAAATCCTACACAATGCGAAGCCTTGACCATGGTATGCGCCCAAGTATTCGGTCACAATACGACTATGACCCTCTGTGCAGGCAGCGGTGCGTTCCAATTGAACGTGTACATGCCTATCATGATCTATGATTTTGTTGAAAGCTGTCGCCTCCTTGCAGATGCTATGAATTCTTTCACAACACACTGTATCGACGGTGTAGAATTCGTACCTGAAAAACTCAACTTCTTTGTAGAACAATCCCTCATGATCGCCACATCCTTAACACCATACATCGGCTACGATAAGAGCGCTAAGGTTGTAAAAGAAGCGTACAAACGAGGCTGCTCTATCAAAGAAATCATTTTGGAAGAAAAACTTATGACCGAAGACGAATTTGCCGAAGCAGTTCGCATGAAATAAAATCTCTATCATCTCTATGACATATATGTAACATCCTCTCATACCTCAAATGAACGGAATATAAAAGGACGCTATAGTCTTGAATCCTTCGAAGATTAGACTATAGCGTCCTTTTGCGTTTAAATGATCGTATTCTTAAAGTTAATTCCAATATACTTATTCTTTTTCATTTCGTTTTAACCGTCTATATATAAAGTACCACCCTAATATAAAAACTCCACTAATAATGTAAGCACTACCATAAAAATATATCCAAAACTCATCATGACCTAGCTCTGGCTCCATAACAATACTTAGTGTAATGCCTCCTAGAAAAAAGATCATACCAGCACAAAAAATAAAATTGAATATTTTTAAAAACATTTTTACCTCAGTAGGACTCTAGTCTGCGCAAAAAAAGCTCATACAAAACAAATCTAGCTAAAACCATAGGAACTAGTAGTAAGCTTCCCCCTATAAGTTATTAATTTGTATGCCAAAAATATTATTCCTATTATTAGAATTAAGTGCTGAAGCATTACTTATCTATATCCTTTTTAATCAGATTTAATTTTATCTTTAGCACACTCTCATTTACCGCAACAAATACAAAAGAACCGATATTTCTAGCAACGACCTTCTAAATATAAATCTTATAATAGAATTACATGATTAGGCGTCTTATCAAATGGAATTACATATTCTAAAAGACTTATTAATTCTTTCAGAGCATTTACTTAGTTGAACGTAAAAAGGACTGTAGGGGAAGTAAAAGCTCGCCTTCTATATCAAGCACTAATACTAAAAATCATCATATTGACTCATAACACAATATACATCAAATTGCCGTGGCTGCATTGATCCACTCGTTACTTTTACTACTTCATTCTCCCAATACGGCAATACTTCTTCCCAAAAGACTGACATAGCTAAACCTTGTAATGTTAGATCTCTACCAAATAACTCGTCAATATTTTTAAAGATTATTAGAATAGATTTACTTCTATCCCAAAATGCTAAATCTCTCATCCAATCGGAGAAAGCCGCCCAATTATTAACAAGCGTAGGGAAATTAAAGTGAGCACCTATATGTAACCAGAATTCCTCTTTAGTTGATATACTTTTACAATCAAGCTCTAAAACAGAATCATAACTATTATGTATATTATCCAGTTCTATAAATCCGTCATAAGAGATATATGTTAATTTATTAATATATTTCACTTATTAGTAACCTCTATTTATTCAAATCTACTAAAAGATAAGATTAATGTATATTTCATATTTTTTATTTTAACATTAAATCTTTAGTTTTAATAAATTAATACAATAACACCTACTACGAGATTCTCATAGCAGGGGTTAATTAGTTATAAGGGATAATAAAAAATTGAGTTACTTTCCTGATCATATATTGCGGAAGTTTTATTATAGAGCAAATACATCACATATATATTAACTAACGGTACAAATAAACACAAAAACCAGAAAACACTGCTATTTGTATCTATTAATCGTCTACATATCATTGTAATTACAGTATATGTAAGATAAATATATAACGCATATCTTAAAATGGATGACTCAATTGTATAAGTTACAACAAAGTTATACATAATAAAAGCTAAAAACACATTAAACATACCCCACTGACGAACAGTACTACGTCCATAAAACCATAAACTATCTATTAAAATACTTTTATAGATATCAACCCAGAAAGGATAATTATCCTGACGACTATAATACAACTTTAAAGTCTTAATCTGTCCATCGGTTAAATCATTTCTATGGCCCCACCATACATCAATAACTTTATTATCAAAAATAATCCCATTAGTTTCAATAACATTATGGTTAGACCATAATTTATCAATTCCAAATGTAAAAAGTAGAAGAGTCCCGTACAAAAAAGGAAAGAACAATTCAGGTGTATCTACGCTCCATAGTACCTCATTCCCAAATATATAGTCAGTAGTACTTGTAAACCTAAAATTAGAACTAGAAATAGTAATACTATTCCCCAGTAGCAAAACCACTATTAAAAAAATCATTATAACGACATTAAGCCAATTAAAAGAATCTTTTTTATAATAATTCAATCTCATATAATTTATACTAAATATATAAAGAGTATAAAGAATAGCACCAACATAAGATATCATATTGTAATCATGTTGTGTATATGTTATCCCCGGAATAAGAGATAGTATAAATACATTAGTCTCTATCCCCAAAAAAACTAGTAGAGCTATTGAAAGATAAGTTTGTATATTCATTGTAAGTGTTTTAAGTTTACTTACATATTTAATTAACTCTACTACTTCAATCTTAAATTTAATAAATTCTGATTGTATAAAAGTATTCATGTCTTTTCATTCACTTTTTTATTTATATCCCTAATTGCAAATCAGATATAAATAATAATTTAAATCCTCATAGATTTATCTAAAATACCAGTAAATCAAGATTAAATGTCAAAACCATCAGTAACCACATAAGCAATAAATAAATAGCTTGTCTAAAATATTGTTTCCTCACCTCAATGTATTCACTGCGTTTCATCAATCCAACATTGTATGATCTGTATTCTAATAAATGGTTATGTATATTAAAAGCTAATAAAGCATCTAATAATATAACCCCTGATAAAACTCTTTCTATAATCGTAAACGTAGAATAAGTATCATCTAAAACAAATACGAGTAAAACAAAACCTAACGAGATCCATATATTAAAAAGACTCAACAAATTATACCAATCATAATCACGCCCCAATTCAATAGTCACAAGACCACATTTACGTAAAACTGCTAGAAAGAGTTTTAAAAAAGCATATAGAAAAAAATCATAATTATCAAGGTTAATATGGGTTGTTTTAAAACTATATCCTCAACACTTGTTAATAAAAACATTTGTTATACAGACACCTCTCTATTAAACTCTATATTAGCTTATTAACTTTTAACAAAATTAGAGCAGACATTATGTAAGCAAAAATAAAAAGAACTACATACATCTGTTTTTTTCTAGCCCATTCATAATAGCGACTACGAGGTGGCTGTTTTAATAATACAGCTAACACAAAAACAGGCTGCAAGAACCACACTAATACAATTGGTACAGCGATGTAATCTAAGAAATAAAACATGCTAAACAACATAAACGGATATGTAATAATTGCCGACCAGGAAAGAACTTTCATAAAGCCATAATCAGAATTAGCAATTAAAGATACTAATAATGGTGAAAGTTTTTTCCTTAATAAGATTTTATAGATAAGCCAATATAAAGCAATCCAAGAAAAAATGATAGCTTCTAAAACTAATGGTAAATGAATATGCACAAATGCTAACTCCTTTTACGACTTAAATAGTTATAAATATAGTTCCATACCATATAGATCAAAAGGATTACAATATATACAGTAACAAAAAAATAAAAATCGACTTCATCCTCAATCATTTCAGGATTTGTAACAATAGTAAAAGGGATAATTATAAGAAAGAAAAGTACAACGCCCCTCACAAAATAATTATAGATTTTTAAAAACATATACCTACTCCCATATAAAAACTATATTTTCACAACACAATAAAATTTTAACTCTAATATATCATAGTTTTTATATAAGTTCATATAATAAAATGGATGCCCCCCTGTAAAATACAGGGAAGCATCCATGTGTTTGGGCCAGTAAATAATATGTGTCCAGGGAAATAGGTATATATCACACTATAGGATAACCTTATTTCTCTAATATTTAGTCCAATGTCTTACTTTAACCCTTCAATCTATTTAATTAAAAGACTACATATATTAATTTAGTATACACAAGAAAAGTATTGAACTCAAATAAGGCAAATACCTTTTCATCAGGTTATAACACCCTAGATAGTCAAAACTTTTTTGGCAAAAATTATAAAAGGAATATTCTAGCTATTAAATTTCATTCTACAATTAAGCATCTATTATAGTCTAAAAAGCTTTAGAATTTAATAAATGAGTAACACAAGAAATATAAACACGAAAAATATAGTTTTAGGTAATATATACAAATATTCCTTCCATAATTCTTTCTTTAAGGCTATATATTGCTCACTATTATATGGGAGCGATTCCAGTGCACTCTTATTATGTACGTATATAACAACAAACTGCCATATAACTGCAACTATTAATAATCCCTCTGAAAGCCAATAATAATCAATAAAATTCATATAGTATGCAAAAACTCCTAATATAGCCAAAATACTCTCTACTACTTTTACTTGTTTTGTCTTTCTTATATGATACGCATTTACTAATATTTCTTTTTGACTACATATATATTCCAACGATAAAAATAATATAAGAATCAATAAAACTATTATTCCAACCATAAGTACCTAATCCAGCCTCTCCTCAATTTTTTCTCTTACATATTTCTCATTATCCTTTTCTATTTGCTCTTTAGTTATAGGTGGTACCTCACGATCTTTAAATTCTTCAAACCTTTCATCCGCAATCGTAGTATGATCTGTATTCTAATAAATGGTTATGTATATTAAAAGCTAATAAAGCATCTAATAATATAACCCCTGATAAAACTCTTTCTATAATCGTAAACGTAGAATAAGTATCATCTAAAACAAATACGAGTAAAACAAAACCTAACGAGATCCATATATTAAAAAGACTCAACAAATTATACCAATCATAATCACGCCCCAATTCAATAGTCACAAGACCACATTTACGTAAAACTGCTAGAAAGAGTTTTAAAAAAGCATATAGAAAAAAATCATAATTATCAAGGTTAATATGGGTTGTTTTAAAACTATATCCTCAACACTTGTTAATAAAAACATTTGTTATACAAACACCTCTCTATTAAACTCTATATTAGCTTATTAACTTTCAACAAAATTAAAAACTTTAACTCTAATATCTCATAAGTTTTATAGCTATTAAGATCATAAAAAATACGATTATAAAAACATATATCATATTGAATAGATTATTAATCTCCTTAACTCCATTTTTCTTAAATGCTTGTATTAATAGCTTTACTTGTTTACGACTTAACATATATAAAACTATGTGCAATACTATCCCCGCTAGTATTGCTGCTTTTAGATTTCCTTCGTATCCACCAGTTATCATTGCGCTAATAAGAGCTATATCCATAAGAATAATTGGAATGGTACATATAATAACTCTATAGATAAAAAATTTACTATACATTAATCTACACCTATAAAATAGCCCTACCATATCAAATGCTTCAATCTAATCAATCATTCAGTTAAATATCATCCACAATAATATAGCTGTTATGAAATATAAATAATACCGAAAAACCTTTGCATTAGAATAGTTTTTTGAGGATTTAAGTTTAAATGTTGCAATGATCTCAACAATAACTAAGATACCCATATTTACATAGAGTAAACTAAGATAATCAACTAAATCGGGAATAAAAAATGTCTGCACCATAAGAAATAGACTGACTGGAATCCCTAAACCTAATAAAAGACCATATAGATTAGGGAATTCCAACTCCATATTACTTTTTAAAATATAGAGTCTAAACAACCTATATAAATAATAAGCAAAAAGGCCTACAGGTAATCCGATTTTATAAATAGATAACGGAATCATTTTTTAATACACTCTCGTCATTAAACAACACAACTAAAAATTTTAACTCTAATATATCACAATCTTTATATAAGTTCATATAATAAAAAGAGGTATTGTATTAAAAAATACAATACCTCTTTTTGTTTGTACCCTATGGTTTTCTAGTATTTCACAAGGTTTATAGTCATTAGCAAAATCAAAGATATGATGAAAACCATATCTTTCGTATTTAATAGTTCATAGGTCTCGTTAAATGTATTATTCTTGAATGCTTGTATTATCAGTTCTTCTTGTTTACTGAGTTCTAGGTATACATCTAAATGGCATCCAATGGCCACGAGGATTGCTATTTTGAGATATCCCTTATATATATCTGCTGTCATGGCTTGAATTAGAGAGATATCAAATAGCATAAGCACAACAATACATATAAAGATTTTATGGATAAAGGATATATTATACATGATTGTATCCCTATAATGAGCTCACCTTTTATTCTAAAGAGCTCACCTTTACTTTTAAGCTACTCCATCAAAAAATGTAATGACTGTAATTTCTCGTGGACAGTTGATACGAATTGGGAACCAGTGGCCTGTACCGTTATTGACGTAGCATACGCTTTGGTCTTCAACGTAGCGACCTTTTGTATATGGAGTGCCCGTTGGCACTACAGGAACGCCCATAAATACAATTTGACCGCCATGGGTATGACCAGAAAGGGTCAACGGAATCTTGTGTTCAATGGCTTCTTCAAAGAATTCAGGGTGATGTGCCAATAGGATAACAAAGGCATAGTCGGGAATACCGGACAAAGCTTTAGAAATCATAGCTTCTCGGCTATCTTTTTGACGGCTGTTATCGTATGTAACGCCTGCAATATATACAGGTTGTTTGCCACCCATAATTTGAATATTACTATTCACAAGAATGTTCATCGGTGTATTTCGTTTGAAAGAATCTAGCACTTTATTTACATCGTGATGGTACTCGTGATTACCTAAGATGAAATCTACACCATCAGGAATTTGTTTTGCAAAGGTTGTCAGTCTTTCACAGACCTCAGGCAACCAGGCTAATTTATCGATGAGATCGCCTGTGATAACGACACGGTTAGGCTTTTGTAAAAGCGCCAATTTTAGGATTTCATCAAAGTCGTCTAAGTCGATGCTAGCCCCTATGTGAACGTCACTAAGTTGCACGATTTTATAGTCTTTTAGCCCAGGAGGCAAGTTCGTGTAACCAAATTTTTCATTCGTTACCACTATTTCCTGTTGACCGGCAAAGGCAGCATAGCTAGAGCCACCAATAGTTGCCAAGGGCACTACGGTTGCAGCAGTTCTAAAGAAGGCACGGCGCCCCGTTCTATTTTCCTCTGGCGTTTTGCTCCAAATCTTATTAACTGCCCAGTATAACAAGCTGAAGACGATAAAGATGGGAATAGCCAAGAATAAGCCAAAGAGGAAACCGTAGCTTTCAGTACGGAACATATTCATTAGCGGATAGTACAACGTGCCGTATAAATCCACTTGATGTAACAAGTAGTATCGGATGGCAGCGAACCACGCACCGATAATAATTATATACCCTACCCAAGCAGGCCATTTCTTTTTAGGCTTCCATAAGTTGAGGAATAGCGCCCAAAAGCCCACCAAACCTAACACTAGGATGGTGCCAAAAATTATATTAAATAGCATTCTCATTCATTGCTCCTACAAATTATTTTGCCATCTCCGTCAATTTACCATGAGGACCTGCCCAAGCATAGTCGGCGAACTCGTCGCGCTTTATGAGCATCCAGTCCTTTGGCAATTGCTTTTGGATGGCTCCGATTGTTATATTGTTAGCATCTCCTACGTACGTCAAATCGCCGCGGAATGCTTTCATAAACCATTTTCTATGAGAGAAAATATGTGTTATTTCTTTTACTAATACAGGTTGTAAAGCTAGTTCAAAACCTAGGTCTTTAACTAATGATTCAAGGCCTCGTTCACCTTCGTCAAAGGCAGATACCATTTCCACCGAAGGGAGTTCCCACATGGACCGTAGCAACCCACGATTCGGGCGTTTATGCAATAGGTAGTAGTCTTTATATTGCAAGATACCTACAAATAGGGGCACCTCTACAACCTTCGTTTTCTTGATGCGCACAGGTAATTTGTCCGTATCCTTATGTTGGTATGCTTCGCACATGTTTACAATAGGACATTCCCCACAGCGCGGAGTTTTTGGAATGCACACAGCAGAGCCAAAATCCTGT
>NZ_CAURHA010000023.1:0-31742 GCF_963524655.1 uncultured Veillonella sp. | reverse complement strand
TTACCGACCCCCAGTTTAACTGGGGGTTTAGTCATGCCTATTCGGCGTACAAAAATCAAAAACCCCGACATAATAATATGTCGAGGTTTTGGTATATGTTGTTATTATGAATAATTTTGTATGTGATTACGCTTTAACAACGTTAGCAGCTTGAGGTCCACGGTTACCATCAACGATATCAAATTCAACATTTTGACCTTCTGTCAAAGATTTGAAGCCTTCGTCTTGGATCGCAGAGTAGTGTACGAATACATCGCTACCGTCTTCACGTTCAATAAAACCATAACCTTTTTCTGCGCTAAACCATTTTACTTTACCTAACATGGTAATTTCCTCCTAAAAATATATTTATTGTCTTACTGTCTTGCTCTATATCTGTATCATAACACAGCATGTATAAAATATCAAACAATAATATCAACATTTTTAATGAATATACAAATATTAATACTTGAGAATACGTCTCTCCTAACCATCGAAAAAACCTTTATTTATCAGTATTATAAATAATTACGAACAACCTATAAATTTATTACATAATTTTATAATCATAAAAATATATGAATTAAAAATTATCACTTCACAAAAAGGCTGTATAAAATATTGTTATATCACAAATATTTATAGCCATAATCACATTTTTTAGATTAATATTTGTGCGAAAACCTTATACATATTCTTAATAGTCAATTCATTTCACACCGTGCT
Source organism: uncultured Veillonella sp. (assembly GCF_963524655.1). Taxonomy (GTDB): domain Bacteria; phylum Bacillota; class Negativicutes; order Veillonellales; family Veillonellaceae; genus Veillonella. The sequence goes on along the minus strand of NZ_CAURHA010000023.1, from coordinate 31,034 downwards.
ATAAAATATATTAATAGATATATAGCAATACATATATTATGAAATTTAATATGAACAAAAAAAGTTCACTTTAAAAATATAAAAAAATAGGAAGCAAGCTCTATTTCTAGAGTTTACTTCCTATAATTTTATAAATTAATCTAATAGAATTTTATCCAAGAAAGATTTTGTTCTTTCATTTGTTGGTGAGTCAAATACACGTTCTGGTGTATCATCTTCTAAGATCAAACCACCATCAACAAATAACACTCTATCCGCTACTTTTTTGGCAAAGCCCATTTCATGAGTAACAATAACCATCGTCATGCCATCTTCTGCAAGAGACTTCATTACATCCAGAACTTCACTAACCATTTCAGGATCAAGAGCAGATGTTGGTTCATCAAATAGCATTACTTTAGGTTTCATAGCCAAAGCACGAGCAATAGCAACACGCTGCTTTTGACCGCCAGATAAAGAATCAGGATATGCATTAGCTTTATCACCTAAGCCAACTCGATCAAGTAAAGCTTGACCAATTTTTTTAGCCTCATCAGTAGATGTTTTACGAACCTTAGTTTGTGCCAAGGTTAAGTTGTCCATCACGGTCATATGTGGAAATAAATTAAAGTTTTGGAAAACCATACCCACTTCAGCACGTACTTCATTTAATTTTTTCTTATCAGATAGATCCATGCCATCAACGATAACTTTACCAGATGTAGGTTCTTCTAAATAATTCATAGTACGTAGTACAGTACTTTTACCAGAACCAGATGGCCCTATAATTACCACTACTTGACCTTGTTTAATATGTAGGTTGATACCTTTTAGTACTTCATTTTTACCAAAGGATTTATGTACATTTTCTAATTTAATCATTTAATGCTATATTTCCTTTCAAGATATCCAACTAATTGTGAGATTGTCACCGTCATAATAAGATAAATAACGGCAACTGTACCCCAGATTTCAAAGGATGCATAGGTTTTAGCAATAATTAATTGACCACGACGTGTCAACTCTTCGAAGCCGATAACAGAAACCAAAGAGGAATCTTTCAACATGGCAATAAATTCATTACCTAATGGTGGAATAATTGCTTTGAAAGCTTGAGGCATAATGATATAACGCATTGTTTGACCCCAAGTTAAACCAAGAGATCTACCAGCCTCCATTTGACCTTTATCAATAGACTGAATACCAGCACGGAAAATTTCAGACACATATGCCCCAGAGTTAATACTACATGCCGTAACAGCTGCAATAAACGGATCGATACGTTGACCTGTAATCATTGGTAAAGCAAAATAAATCAAGAAAATTTGTACCAAAAGTGGTGTACCACGAATGATATCTACATAACATTTGGCTAGTAATCTAACTAAACTAAATTTAGATAAATTAGCTAAAGATACTAACAAACCGATAAAGAAACCACAGCCTACAGACATAGCTGTAATTTCTACGGTCACAAGTGCACCTTGTAATAAGAGCGGCAAATTATCCGCAATTAACCCCCAATTAAAACTCATAATCTCTCCTATTATTTAAATTCTAAAACTACTGGCATATCAGCAGGTGCATCTACATTGAACCATTTTTTATATAATGTATTAAATTCACCGTCTGCCTTCATATCGGCAATTGCTTTATTAATTTGTTCTTGCAACTCTTTATTATCTTTATTCATTGCTAAGCCCAAATATTCTTTTGTATTTGGATATGCCATAAATTTGATGTGTTGGTCAGGATGCTTAGTGCTGTAATATTGCGCAACAGGTAAATCAATTACAGTTGCATCAACACCACCATTTTGTAATTCTAACAAAGCTTCATTACTATGGTCAAATTCTTTTACTGCAGTACCTTCAATTTTATGTGCAAGATCTGCTCCAGTAGTCCCCAATTGAGCGGCAATTTTTTTACCTTTCAAATCATCTAGAGAGTTCACAGCTGTACCATCTTTATAAACTACTGCTAATGCATTTTCATAATAAGGAGAAGAGAATAATACCTTTTCACTTCTAGCTTTTGTAATAGTCATACCAGATGCAGCAACATCGATATCACGAGTATTCAAAGCTGGAATCAAAGCATCAAAAGCTATATTTTTAAGCTCTACATCTTTATTAATACGTTTACCAATAGCACGGATTAATTCAATGTCAAAACCTGTATAGTCTTGAGTTTTTTCATCCTTAAATTCAAACGGAACAAATGTTGCATTAGTACCTACAACAAGTTTATTGGATGTTGTTTGACTAGAAGAACCACAACCACCAACTAAAGAACCTGCCATAACTAACATACAACTGCCAATAATTAATTTTTTCAACTTGCTATTTAACATATTATCAACCTCATCATTCTAACTTACTACTACTTTATAACAGTATATATAGTTAGTATAATTATGTCAATAAATTTGTATAAAAATTTCCAAAATATCGCAAAATTCCTATATCTATATTTTTATTTTATACATACAATGTATAAATATTACGGCCATGTATAGAAACTTTCCCATAGGTAGTGGATTTCTATAGATTCTTGAATATACAAATGTATAAAAAGAAAAAAGCACATGAGAAAAGCCTCATGTGCCCGTATACGGCTGACCTGGTCTTTGCCCCCACACTCGCCTGCTGGAGGGTTCGCTCATAAGTCTGAGACTCCCCACTACTACCCCTCTCGGTTTAACCGGCAGGACTTACACCTAAGCCGCACCATGCTCACAGTCTCTTAGACTGCTTATGTGGATCGTTTTGCCTGCGACTGGCATCGACTTTCAACCACAGACCCGTATAGACGTATTATAAAGAATAAGAGTATTCATGTCTAGGTAAAAGATAATTATATAGGTGTATATAATATATAAACCTACAATAGTATAATAGCAACTCTAGTAATGAAAATAGATGCTATAAATCAAAAGCCAAACATAATAACGATGAGTTCTCAGACCAATGAGAATATTTTTTGCAACCCCTATTTCTTGATGTATAGAAAATTGGAATAGAAAACCTAAAAAATCCTTCATATTATTTTAATAATTCTAAAATTATTTTTTCAAGGTACTATATCTAGTGTATTCTCAAAAAGTCAATTCATTTTAGTATGCCAAATATGAATACAACATGTATGCAAGAACATACGTGTCATACACAAAAGATAATTTATGGTGTATAATTTGTATACTGTTAAATTAGAACGGCCTAAAGTTGTACGATATGAACATAAGTACGAGGGGTTGTACCAAATGTTCTGTACGTTAGTTAGAGGGGTTTATTATGTTTATGTTATCATTGATGCAACCATCTGGGTTGTATGAACTGGAAAAGGACAGTTTAGAAGCAATAAGCGCTCAGCTTTTGCAGATGATACAAATGAAAAGCTATCATCTCTATACTCATTCTATCCAAGTTTCAAACTATGCAGTTAGTATCGCTGCTAAAATGGGCTTACCATTAAATGAAATTGAACAAATTCGTCACGCAGCTTTACTTCATGATGTAGGGCTATTAATGGTACCTAATGCATTAATTCAAAAATCTCCATATCTAAATAAGCAAGAAATGTCCAAGTATAAGCAACATGCTGCAAGTGGTGCCAATATGATCGAAAACTACCCTTGCTGCCAACAAATCTTGCCTTATATTCGTTACCACCACGAAAAATGGGATGGCTCTGGTTATCCAAAACATCTACGAGGTGCTAACATTCCATTAGGAGCTCGAATCATTGCTGTTGCCGATTACTATGATACAACAGTGAATCCTTCTACCGAGTTTTGGGCAAAAACAAAAGCTAAAGCAAAAGAAGAACTCTTCAGTGCATCTGGTTCTCTTTTCGATCCAGATGTAGTAAAAGCTTTTATTGATGTTCTTGGCTAATAGACTTACTAAGCGTTCACCAAAAGGTGGACGCTTTTTTGGTGGAAATTTAAAAACTACCACTAGCTAATGTTAAAGCGTCAATTTTAAGAGGTTTATATGACCTCAACACCTTTGTTACGGCCTCAATTGTTGCGCCTGTTGTATAAATATCATCAACAATTAAAATATTTTTATTAGCCAATTCCATATGCTTATACTCAGCTTTTACGACAAAGGCATCATCAATATTTTGATGTCTCTCCTTATTTGTTAAGGCCCACATATCGTTTGAAGTATCAAATTTATATATACAATCTAACCAAATAAAATGCTTATTATCGATATTTTGTAAGGACTTGGCCCAATGACTGAAAAATAAATCAACTTGATTATATCCCCTCTTATTTATTTTTTTTGGACTAGACGGTACAGGTACAATATAGTCATACACGGTTTTACAATTATGACTAACTATATTAAATATATCGTATTTCATGTAAAAGTTGTACGATGCTAAAAAAGGAGCAGCCCCTTTGGACTGCTCCTTTTTTTCATTAAATTTTACATCGTAAATCATAGACTTTAGACCACCACGATATTCAGCTAGCACACATACATCATCTACATAATGTAAAAATTTATGTGGCACATGACGAATATGTAATAGATCTGTAAAACAAGTTTTACACCAATCACCTTGTGTTGCTACAGGAGCCCCACAGTGAGGACAAACAGGTGGAAATAGGAAATCCAAAAGACTCATTTAAGAATCACATCTCCCTTGTAGTCGTTCTTTAAACAATGTATATCGTTCATCACCATTAACGGTACGTACGGCACGTTCAACAGCACTAGTAGTACCAACGATAATAACTTTTCGTTTTGCTCGGGTAACAGCAGTATACAACAAGTTGCGTTGTAACATACCACCATATCTAGGGACAAATGGAATAATAACTACGCCATACTCACTACCTTGGCTTTTATGAACCGTAATAGCATAGGCTGGCATAATCATATGTGCTTCATCGATAGGTAGACGAACCTCTTTATGGATAAATCGGATACAAATGTCCGTTCGTGTAATGGCGTAAATTACACCAATTTCACCATTGAAAACCTCTAACTCATAGTCATTTAGGATTTGAATAACCTTATCGCCAACGCGATAAGTAATACCATTTACACGTGCTTCTCCTTTATAGCTATCTGGTGGATTAACAGCTTGTTGTACATATTGAGATATCAATGTACTACCTGCTTCACCACGACGCATAGGAGAAATTATTTGAATATCTAATTCATCCTCTACATGTTCCTGTTCTCGTTTATATACATCGATGATAGCTTTCATCATCATGTCATAGGACTTAACAGGAATAAAAGAAAACTCTTCACTCATACCATCTAGGTTCGGCATTTCCCCACGATTGATAGCATAAGCGCTTTCAACGATAGTATTACCCGAACTTTGACGATAAATCTGATTGAGTCGTGTATAAGGTACGCAATCACTATCAAGCAAATCTTTTAATACAAAACCAGCCCCAATAGGTGGCAATTGATCCACATCGCCTACAATAATAACATGGGCCTCTTTAGGAATCGCGGCCATTAATGAATAGAATAGACGAACATTGAGCATAGATGCTTCATCGATAATAATAACATCTATATCTAATGGGTCATCCTCGTTCTTAGTAAAATCATAGGAATCACTACCTTGAACAGGTACCAACAATCTATGTATCGTAGTAGCTTCAAACTCCGTTGCCTCTGTAAGGCGTTTCGCAGCACGCCCCGTAGGAGCACATAAGATAATACGACCTAATCCACCAAGTTGGAATCCTTTTACTAAAGCCTTAATAATCGTTGTTTTGCCCGTACCAGGACCACCGGTTATGAGGGAAAACTTCTCAAAGAAAGAAAGCTGAATAGCCTCTTTTTGAGCATCGCCAAAGGTAATATAGTTAGCTTGCTCAAAGCGTTCTATAAAGCTTGGAATATCTAAAGCAATTGGATCTGCTTCTAATAAAAATTCCCGAGTATAGTGCACACCTTCCACTTCAGAAACATACATTTCTGGCGGATAGATATATAAAATATCTTCGTAATACGTGCTATACAGTGCACCTTGCTCTAAAAGACTTTCAATAAAGTTAGCAATATCATCTACATCAGTTTGTAAAAGATCATCCAAGCGACCTATAAGTTGATCTACAGGCAAGCATGTATGACCTTGATTATCTAAACTGCGTAAAATCCACTCTAACCCAGCCTCTAAACGGCGAGAATCACTGCCAGTAATACCTAAATGGTCCGCCAATGTATCAGCCGTACCAAAGAGCATGTCTGGTGCAACACGCAACAAAGTATAAGGGTTATCCTCTATAACAGCTACCGACTGAACACCGTAATAAGTATATACAGTTCGACTCCATTTAGAAGAAATATGGTGACTTTCAAAAAAGTGATTTAAATCGGATAAAATACCTTCACCAAGTAATGTATTAAATAGTTCATCCTTAACATTTTTACGAAGACCAGGAATATCCTTAATTTCTTCAGGACGCTCCTGTCGTAAAATTTCTAAAATACGAATGCCAAAATAGTCGAGAACCTTCTCTACAGACTTCTCACCAAATCCCTTTATACCTAGGTTTAGTAAATACGTTTTAGCAGCGCCCATATTATCGGGCTTTAATTTTTCCACACTGTTCGCATCGAATTGGCGACCATACTTTTCATGCTCTACATAGCGGCCTCGTACTTCAATATCTTCTCCTTCTTTAGGAGACTCGAATTTGCCGGTACAAGTAATGTATTCCTCATTATAATCTTTGAGGATAAACACGCAATATGTACGCTGTGTATTCTCATATATAGTTCGGTATACAAATCCTCGTATGGCGTCCATTATTTCTCCGTATTAGGCAAGGCTTCAATAATTTCTTGCACCGCATCGGTAATGCTACCTTCGTTACCAATTTTGATATGCGCCACTTCTTCGTATAATGGGTATCGCTCTTCGTATACATTAAATATATACTCAATACTTTCTTTTACAAGTGGGCGAATTTCAAGATCCAAATCATCTAGAATATGATTTACATCGCGATTAACGAATACAACAAGACCGTTATTACGCATTAAGTTTACAGTTTTATCATAAGTAACTGTACCACCACCTGTAGCAATAACAGATGGTTTATTGTGAATCAATTCTTTGATTGTAGTATATTCGTATTCAGTGAAAGCATCTTTACCATCGTGAATATAAATATTTTGTACAGATTTACCAACCTTATCTTGGATTGTTTGATCTAAATCGAAGAAGTCTCTACCTAATTCTTTAGCAAGAACCTTACCTACTGTAGTCTTACCTGCACCAGGCATACCGATGAGGAAAATATGTTTATGCATATTTTCTTTTAAGTAATCGTTACTCATGGAAACAATAGTTTTCATATATTTTTCCACATAGTTCGCTAAAGACTCATCTATGCAGTTAGAACGATGCATAGCAATGATACTTGCATCCCGTTCTTCATCGACGAGTGGCAAATGATGTTCATCTTTATATTTGCCAATTTCTTTAATTAAGGATAGTCTTTTTTCAAATTCACCGACTAAAACAGTATCAATACTGTCAATTTGTTTGCGAGCTTCTTTAATATCCATGAGAACCCCCTTATTATGCTTTAGCTAAAATAGCTAACGCCTGTTCTTCATCTACCTTCATTTGATCGATAAGATCTTGTAAGTTATTAAATTTAACTTCTCCTCTAAGATAGGAAATAAATTGTACGATTACTTCTTTTCCATATATATCTTGATCAAAGTCAAACACGTGTACTTCACATCTATGGTACTGGTTTTTAAATGTAGGATTGTCTCCAACATTACCTACCCCATCATACCAAATGCCATCAATGCATACACGATTAGCATATACTCCATCTGGAGGTGTAGCCATTTCATTAGGAAGCAATAAATTTAATGTAGGGAATCCTAATGTACGTCCCCGTTGATCACCTTTTATTACAGTACCTTTAAACTGGAATGGTCGACCAAGCCAATGAGTGGCATCTTCTAGACGGCCTTCTCGAATAGCTTTTCTAATTTCAGTACTCGAAATAGGAGTACTAAGTCCATCACAAGGCAATAAAGGCTGAACTAAAACTTGTATCGCCTTATCTGCCAATACTTGTTTCATATATTCAGGATTACCTAGCCCTTTAGCACCGAATGTGAAATTCTCACCAACGACGATAGCTTCCACATTAGTATCTTTACAAAGGGCATCTAAAAACTCATCAGCACACATGTTAAGTAATGCTTCAGTCATCGGTAATCGCAAAATATAATCCACCTGGAGGCTTTCAATGACTGTATTCAAAACGTCTTCTTGTATCAACCGTTTAGGTACCCGTTCTGGATGTAGTATCGTCAACGGATGATGTTCAAAGGTTATGATGATACTAACACCATTAACTGATGCAGCCTCCTCAACAGCCTTACGTATAACTCGTTGATGACCTCGATGAATGCCATCAAAGGTACCAAGGGCATATACTTTTGTATCTTTGATTTGACGTAGTTCATCAAACGAATGTATTTGTTTCATACTTATCCTTCAATAAAAATATTTTTTTCCACCTTTAAGGAGTGGTTTGTTCGTTTCATAATACCAATAAAACCATGCGGTCCATAGGCTCTATACAAATTATCTGGCTCAGTGAAAGAAAATTCACTGTTAATAGGCAACTCCTTGCCTTGCACCATCATCTTTAATTGTACACTATTTACAGTCACTTGTGAAAGATGAGATACCGCCGCTTCTGTTGGTAGTAAAAGGCTTTCACCATGTAACATTAACTCTTCCGCTATTTTTGCGGAATCGATAGCAAAAGGTCCCACTTGAGTACGTGCTAAAGATGTCATAGTTCCTGGTATGCCTAGAGAAATACAAATATCGCGTAATAACGAACGAATATAAGTCCCGCCTGAGCAAGTAACGCGAACCGTAAAGTATGGGAATCCATAGGCTATTAATTCAATGTGTTTAATATGAATTTGACGTAATGGCAACTCTACAGGGATCCCTTTTCGTGCATATTCATAAGCTCGAATACCATTTACTTTAATCGCAGAATATTTAGATGGCCTCTGATTTTGAATGCCTGCAAAGGTATTCAAGGTATTAACCAATTCATCAAATGTTGGCTTAAGCATAGACCCGGAGAGCTCAGAAAACTGAATAGATTCATTCAATACAACACCGTCACGCAACACCATATCTGTATCAGGTAATACAGGTTGTCCAGAGCTATCTTCAGTATCTGTAAAAGTCCCAAATTTACATTCAGCTACATAGGTTTTATCAAAACCTTCTGTATACTCTATAAGGCGCGTAGCCTTACCAAGAAATATAGGTAATACACCATAAGCCATCGGATCAAGTGTACCACTATGACCAATGCGCTTTTCTTTTAAAATACGGCGACAAATGGCTACAGCATCATGACTTGTAATACCAGGCGGTTTTAAAAATGGTAAAATGCCATCCATTACTTAATTACCTCTATAAGAGCTTGTTTTGCCTCTTCTAACGGTAGATTAATAGTGCAACCAGAAGCGCGAATATGACCGCCTCCACCAAAGTGACTGGCTACTGCGTTTACATCAATGCCTTTAGAACGTAAACTAACGCGAGTTCTATCATCAGCTTCAGCTTTTAATAAAATGGCTACATCAACAGTATCGACGTTTCTAATAATATCTACAAAACCATCTGTATCATCTCCAAGAATATTCATAGCTTCTCGATTCAAATCAATGGTTGCTACTGTATTATTCTTGTGGAACTCAATAGTTTGCATTACTTGTTTAGTTAATTCAAGACGACTAGCAGATACGGCCTCAATCGTTTCAGAAATAACATTTGGTCTAGCCCCTGCAGCTACACATTTAGCAGCCATTTCAAGGGTATTCGCTGTGGTGTTACTAAATTTAAAGAACCCACAATCTGTAGCAATCGCCATATATAATGCGGTGCCCATCGACTCGGTGATAGGCCAATTCCATTTCGTACATAAGTCCGTAACAATTTCACCTGTAGCAGCAAATTCTGGCTTCAAATATAGATGATCAGCAAATTCCGTATTGGAAATATGGTGGTCTATATTAAAAATAGGTGCACTCCAGAGTGCACCTACTTTGCCAATTCGCTCATACGTGCTAGCATCCAAAACCATAAGCATATCAATGTCAACTGGATTAGTTTCAAAGTACGCTACATCATGGATGTGGTCCGTATATCGTAAGAATGAGTATTTCTCAGGAACTACATCATCCACTACCATATATACAGTTTTACCTTGTCCTATAAGGGCTTCGTAAAAGGCCACCATGGACCCGATAGCATCGCCATCAGGTCTAACATGGACGGTTAGCATAATAGAATTAGCTTCACACAGAGCCATATGTAATTGATTAATAGTAATCTTACTCATGTTCTGTATCCTTTGTGTTAATTTGTTTCTTCGTCCTTTTTGATTTCATTCAAAAGGGATTCGATATGCATGCTATAGTCTAAAGACGTATCCTTATCAAAAGTGATAGAAGGAATATGGCGCAATTTAAGTACTTTGCCAAGCTCAGTACGAATATGACCAGCTGCATGCTTTAATGCGATAAGGGTATCTTGTTTTTCCTTATCAGAACCAAACAAGGAAACATAAATCGTAGCTTCTCGTAAATCACCTGTTACATGAACATCAGTGATCGTAGTAAAGCCGATGCGAGGGTCCTTCAACCCGCGCATCAACATTTGACTTACCTCTTGTTTGATAAATTCTTGTAATTTTCTGACACGAACGTCACTCATATAAACCTCCTAGAATTGAGGTGCAATTTCTTCCATTAAGTATGCTTCGATAACGTCGCCTTCCTTCACATCGCGGTAACCTTCCAAAGAAATACCACATTCGAAGGATGTTTTAACCTCTTTTACTTCGTCTTTGAAGCGGCGTAAGGAGTCAACCTTACCTTCAAATACGACGATGCCATCACGGATCAAACGTACTTCAGAGTCGTTAGTAATACGACCTTCAGTTACATAAGAACCAGCAACAATTGCTTTAGGTGTAGAGATTACTTGACGTACTTCAGCACGACCAACGACAACCTCTTTAAATTGAGGTGCTAACATACCACGCATAGCAGACTCAACATCGTTGATAGCATCATAGATTACGCGATATGTACGAAGGTCAACTTTTTCATTTTCCGCAGCGCGGCGAACATTAGCATCAGGACGTACGTTGAAGCCCATTACGATTGCATTAGATGCAGAAGCCAACATGATATCGGATTCGTTGATAGCACCTACTGCAGCATGGACGATAACAATACGTACTTCAGGGTTTTTAATACCTTCTAAGGATTGACGCAATGCTTCTACAGAACCTTGAACGTCAGCTTTGATGATGATGTTAAGGTCTTTTAACTCACCTTGTTGAATTTGGTTGAAAATATCATCCAATGTAACTTTGTGAGTTGCTTGTAATTCTTGAACGCGTTGTTTTGCAATACGTTTTTCAGCGATTGCACGTGCTTCGTTATCATCCATACCATTGATGATTTCACCAGCTTGTGGAACTTCGGAGAAACCTAAGATTTCTACTGGCATAGAAGGACGAGCTACTTTTACCTTTTCGCCACGTTCATTTGTCATAGCACGAACTTTACCGTATGCAGTACCAGCAAGAACTGTATCACCTACGCGGAGGGAACCTTTTTGTACCAATACGGTACATACAGCACCACGGCCTTTATCAAGTTGAGCCTCGATAACTACGCCATAAGCTTTACGGTTAGGGTTCGCTTTTAATTCCATAACCTCTGCTACGAGCAAGATATTTTCGAGCAAGTCGTCGATACCTTGTTTTTGTTTAGCAGATACAGGAACCATGATTACATCGCCGCCCCATTCTTCTGGTAAAAGGCCATGTTCAGACAATTGTTGTTTAACATGGTCTGGGTTAGCACCTGGTTTATCCATTTTATTAATAGCTACGATAATAGGTACGTCTGCAGATTTTGCATGGTTAATAGCCTCGATAGTTTGCGGCATTACACCGTCGTCAGCAGCTACTACAAGAACTGCAATATCCGTGGACTTCGCACCGCGTAGACGCATAGCTGTAAACGCTTCATGACCTGGAGTATCAAGGAATGTAATTTTATTATCATTATAACGAACTTGGTAAGCACCGATATGTTGAGTGATACCGCCAGCTTCGCCAGCTGTTACGTTAGTTTGACGAATTACGTCCAATAAGGATGTTTTACCATGGTCAACGTGACCCATGATAGTAACTACTGGTGGACGAGGTTTTAATGTTTCTGGTGCATCTTCAATTTCGATAATATCAGTAGGATCCTCTTCAGGTTCTACTTCAGTTACAGTTACACCAAATTCTTCTGCTACGATTGTAGCTGTATCAACATCAACCTCTTGGTTAATACTTGCCATTACACCTAAAAGCATCAATTTTTTGATAATTTCAGATACTTCTCGGCCCATTTTTTCAGCTAGTTCTTTAACAGTTAAAGAACCAGACAATTCAATTTCTGTGGCAATCGCTGCTTCAGCCTTACGTTCAGCCTCAGCTTTTTGTTGTAAGTACTGTTCATTACGATGTTTTACGCGATTCTTTTTCTTTTGCATAGATGTAGATAACAAGGATTGAGGGCGATTGTTGCCACCTTTTTTATTTTTCTTGTTACGGCGATCATTGTTATTAGAATTGCGATTATCGTTGTTGCGATTATCATTGTTGCGGTTGTCGCTATTACGATTATCGTTATTGCGATTGTCGTTATTACGCGCATCATTAGGACGACCGTTATTATTGCGGTTGTCATTATTGCGGTTATTATTGTTATTAGGGCGGTTATTAGCGCGGTCACCACCATGTTGGTTACCATCGGATTTACGTGTAGGCTCAGAAATTTGTACGTGACGTACATTGCCTTTTTTGTGGTCGTTTTGTTTAGATTGATCGTCTTGTTTTTGACCACCTTGTTTACGATTATCCTTTTTCTGTTCGTTAGAACGATTTGAATGTTGTTGTTTATGTGGCGCAGCTTCTTGTTTATGAGCTGCAGTTGGAGCAGATTTTTGTTCTACTTTTTTTTCTGTTTTTTGTGCTACTTTAGGTGCTTCAGATTTCTTACTCAATTGTTTTTTTACAATTTCATAACCGGAATCATCTACAGAATTAACTGCTTTCGTAACATTTACATTATGTTGTTGCAAAATAGAAATAACCTGCTTACTTTCTACGCCGAACTCTTTGGCGATTTCATGGACGCGCTTTTTGGACATCTACATACCCCCTTATTATCGATCAATCTCTTTTAATATTGCCTTTGCAAATCCATCATCTAGTACGGCAACTACTACCCTAACTTCTTTACCAATGGCCGTTCCTAACGCCTCTTTATTGGCAATACTATGAAGTGGAATTTGATGTGTCTCTGCTAATTGAGTATATTTCTTTTCATTGTTGGCTGCACAGTCACCAGCGAGAAGTACCAATTTCGGTTCCTTTCTCTTTATAGCCTTTTCTACGATGAAATCACCGGAAATAACTTTGCCTGCTCGTTGTGCTAGACCTAAGAGATTCAAAATTTTATCTTCATTCATGTATATCAGTGATTACTCATTCTCTTGTAAATCACGTTGTAATGCTTCGTATATCTCTTTCGATACACCATGCTTTAATGACCGTTCTAATCGTTTTGCCTTATAGGCTTGCTCAAAGCACGACATGGATTCACATAGATAGGCTCCACGTCCTGGTGCTTTACCAGTGCGATCAATACTGATGTTACCGTCTGGGCTCAAAGCTACTCGAATCAATTCGCGTTTAGCCTTAGGCTCACCACATCCTACACAAGTTCGCATAGGTTGGGATTTCGGTTTCATGACTATTCACCTTCCTCAGCATTGCCAAAACCTGTGAAAGGTTCTTCAGCAGCTTGAGTTTCGCTTTTAATATCGATTTTCCAGTTTGTTAACTTGGCCGCTAAACGAGCATTTTGACCAGCTTTACCAATCGCTAAAGATAATTGGTAGTCAGGCACTACTACGTAAGAAGATTTTTCTTCTTCGCTTACATCTACAGATATAACCTTCGCAGGGCTTAAGGAGTTAGCAATGTAAATTGCTGGATCTTCATCCCATTTAACAATGTCAATTTTTTCATCGTGTAATTCATCAACGATATGTTGTACACGTTGACCTTTAGGACCTACGCAAGCACCTACAGGATCAACATTTTCATCACGGCTATATACAGCGATTTTAGAGCGCATACCTGGCTCACGAGCTACAGATTTAAGCTCCACAACGCCTTCAAAGATTTCTGGCACTTCTAATTCAAAGAGACGTTTTAATAAGCCTGGATGTGTACGGGAAATCATGATTTGAGGGCCTTTCGTAGTTTTCTTAACCTCTACGATATAGCACTTAATACGGTCCCCTTCACGATATGTTTCAGTAGCAATTTGCTCTGTTGGTGGTAAGATTGCTTCTGTTTTACCAAGATCAATAAATACATTTTTTCCTTCTACGCGAGTAATGACGCCAGTGATGATATCACCTTCGCGGCTATAGTATTCTTCATATACTACACTGCGCTCAGCCTCTTTCAAACGTTGAATGAGCATTTGTTTTGCAGTATGGGCAGCGCTACGACCAAAGTTGGCAGGAGTTACATCTACTTCTACTACGTCACCAATCTCAAAACGTTTATCTTTTTTGCGAGCATCAAGCAAGCTGATTTCTGTTTCAGGTAATTCCACAGTTTCTACTACTTGTTTTTTTGCCATTACTTTATAAACGCCTGTTTCGCGGTCAATCACAACGTACGCATCTGGGTTAGATGTTGGTTCTTTGCGATATGCTTGCAATAATGCAGCCTCTAAGGATTCAAAGATAACCTCAGGAGCAAAACCTTTTTGCTTTGTAAGTACCATTACCGCTTGAATTAATTCTTGACTCACTCGTATGCCTCCATATATTAAAAATCAAGATGTAATCGAATTTGTGCAATAGCAGAACGTTCAAATGTCATGCTTTCACCATTAATAGTAAAGTCGATAGTTGTATCCGTAAAACCTTGTAAGGCACCAGTAAATTGCTTACTGCCATTAACAGGTTTAAATAACTGAATATCTACGTCTCGGCCATTATAGCGAATCAAATCCTTATCCTTCTTAAGAACTCGATCTAAGCCTGGAGAAGATACTTCCAATAAATAGTTTTCCGTAATTGGATCTTTTTCGTCGAGGACAGCACTTAATTTTTCGCTCACCAACTGACAATCATCCAAATCTACACCACCTGGTTTGTCGAGATAGACGCGCAAATACCAATCACGTTCGCGCACATAGTCTACATCAACGAGTTCCATATCGGTGCCGGCTATTATACCTTCAACTACAGAGGATACAAATTCCTCCACTGCTTCTCTCTTCATAGCCATCGCCTCCTTCATTACAACATCTTGTATATATCTCTTGATTCATTCACCTTAAAATTAGGCTAATCATAAATGAAAGAGTGGACATAAGCCCACTCTTTTAAAAGATTTATATAAAAGTCATATATAGTATATCACATTTACAGTGTATATACAAATTCTACGCTTTCTAATGGGCATTTAAGAAATCAATACCACATAAGTCATTTTATAAAACTCAAAAATGACTACGATAACAGCATAGTCAAATCTATCCTAATTAATCAACACGGTTATTTAAGCCTTGTAATATAGGGCCTAAATGCTCACGCAACACGTCAGATAAATCATCTAGATTTTTAGCGTCTAAATGATGATCGATTTCTGGATAGCTTTTATAACGGAGTTCTGCAAAATATTCATCGCGCAACTCATTATAATACAATAATAAACCTGTACACTCATCCATTTTACGGTATTCACCAACGATAAAAGAACCATTAATCATGCGAATCCCGTGAGCAGGATCAATATCTCGAACAAAACCTTCTAACTCTTCAGGCATAACCTCGGAGAAGTCCCATGTAGGAATCCCTCTGCGACGATAAGTAAAGGTAAAATTATTAGATGGTTCGATTAACATATTTGTTAAGCCCTTCACACATCGTTCCTTAAGACCGTTCCAAAAAGATTCTAAATCAGCTCTTACAAAGGAAATATCCACAAAGGAAAATAAAGGCATCTCAATATGTACCGTATAATCCTCTACCTCTTTATCATATAAGGCACACCAACGCCAACCTAAGTCATTTTGATAATGGAAAATAGGTACTCTTAAAACCTCTTCTCCACGTTCAATACGATTAGCTAACTCTGCATAGTCACTATCACTAGATATAACTAAAGTAAAACCTTCAACACTTTGAGGCAACCATGAATAGTCTAAGCCTTTACAAGCTTCAATGATCGTTTCCATACAATGCCTCATATCTTTCTTGATACTGTAAAACAGCCTTTACATAGCTACGCGTCTCAGGAAACGGAATTGTATCAGCCATACCATTCCACTTATTCTCCTGAAGCCAAGATTCCACATGTCCACGACCTGCATTATAAGCAGCTAACGCTTGTACTTCGTCACCATTAAATTCCTTTAATAAATGACCTAAGTACCAAGTGCCTAACTCAATATTAGTGGTAGGTTCTTTTAATTGGCGATCTGTATAATTGCCATGGCCAACTTGTTGCGCTACCCAACGAGCCGTATCAGGCATGAGTTGCATTAACCCAAGAGCACCTGTTTCAGACTCAGCAGTGTTCTTGTATTTACTTTCAGCCAAGATAACACTAGCCACCAAGGACGGGGGCACTTGCTCTTTCTCAGCGGCAGCCATGACTACATCTCTATAGTTAAAGGGATACGCGGTTTGACGCGCCAAAGGATCATCTAGATGTGTAAAATAAAACCATCCAAGTACGACGCAAGACAGCGCCGTTGCCGTTGCACGTTTCATATATCCCCCTTTCTACATATAATTACTATAACATTTATCATTATCTAGCATATAAGAAAATGATAAATAATATGATATTAAATTACATGGGCTTATTATACCATTTAATACTATTTTTTATATACCAATTTTGACACATGTACTGTTATTATTGAGGTTTTTGTAAAAGCGGTTCTAAACGGTCACTCCAAATAGTATCTAGTTGTGCGGTCAAAGCCTGCGGCGTACCACTATTATTAATGATTACATCTGCAAAAGATCGTTTATCGTCGAGTCGCATTTGACTCTTAATACGAGCTAGAGCATCCTCTTTAGAAAAGCCATTACGACTCATCAAGCGTTCTATTTGAGTTGATTCGTTTACATAAACGAGCCACACCTCATCCATCATGGTATACCATTCACCTTCTATGAGTAAGGGAATGTCATAGATTAAAACAGCTGTACGATTCGACTCATAATGAGCTGTAAGTTCCATAATCCGATTTCGAATATGTTCTTTCAAACAATCATTTAGTTGTCGGCGCTTTTCTTCATTGTGAAAGACAATAGCTCCCAATGCTTCACGATTTAATGTACCATCATCATGCAATACATTAGAACCAAAGGCATCCACAATTGCTTCTAAACCTTCAGTACCAGGCTCTACTACCTCCCGAGCGACGATATCTGCATCGATATAAGGTATTCCTTTGTCCTTAAAATAGGTAAGGACTGTACTCTTGCCCGATGCAATACCACCAGTTAATCCTATTTTAAACATATATACCTTCTATTTTTAATAAACTAATATTAAGAAACTATTATTTGACTAACGCCCAATTTTCCGCATGATGTACATCTACAATAAGAGGTACTTGTAACTCCACAACAGATTGCATAGTAGTACGTAATAATTCTTCTACTGCTTCTAATTCAGAGTTCACCACTTCTAATACAAGTTCGTCATGTACCTGTAATAAAAGACGGGATGTAAAGTTTCCTTCTTCTAGCTTTTTCTCGACTTGGTTCATAGCCAACTTAATAATATCTGCCGCAGTACCTTGAATTGGTGTGTTCATTGCCGTACGTTCTGCAAAGGAGCGACGGTTAAAGTTACGGCTGTTAATATCAGGCAATTCACGTTGACGGCCGAACATAGTGCGAACCTTACCAGTTTCATGAGCCTCTTGCACCATGCGATCCATATATTCTTTAACCTTAGGATAACGGCTAAAGTATAGATCAATATAGTTTTTAGCTTCACCCCGTGTAATACCAAGGTCACGAGACAAGCCAAAGTCGGAAATACCGTAAATGATACCAAAGTTAATCGCCTTCGCATGGGAACGTTCTTCACTCGTAACGTCCTCTTGAGATTTTCCTAGTACCTCCGCCGCAGTAAAACGGTGAATATCCTTGCCTTCTACGAAGGCTTTAATTAATGCTTCATCGCCAGACAAGTGAGCTAAGATGCGCAACTCAATTTGAGAGTAATCAGCGCTCACCAAGGTATCGTAACCTGCACCTGGGTAGAATAAAGCACGAATTTCTCTACCCTTTTCAGTACGGACAGGAATATTTTGTAAGTTTGGATCAGAGGAGCTGAGACGTCCTGTAGCCGTAACCATTTGATTAAAGGTCGTATGAATACGCTTAGTCTTATCATTAATAAGAACCGCCAAGCCTTCACAATACGTAGATACTAATTTTGCTACTGAACGGTATGCCAAAATTTTCTCTACAATCGGACTTTCATGACGAAGCATATCAAGTACTTCTGCATCTGTAGAATAGCCAGTCTTAGTTTTCTTAATGATTGGTAAGTTCATCTTTTCAAACAATATAACACCCAATTGTTTAGGCGAGTTAATGTTGAAAGTTTCCCCTGCGATATCGTAAATCTCTTGCTGTACTTGCGCAAGTTCCTCTTTAAAACGAGCCGTAGTTTCAGCTAATTTTTCTGTATCAATGTAAATACCATTTTTCTCCATTACTACTAAAGTATGAATCAATGGCAATTCAATTGTTTCATATAGAGACCAAAGCTCTTCACGGCGTGCAGATTCACAAGCGACTTCGTTCATAGCGAGTAAAGCTTTCACCATGGACACGCATTCTACATCTACACTACCACTAGCAATGCTTGGCACGGAGAAACGTTCCGTTAAATATAGATAACCATAGTTAGTACGCGTAGGATCTAACAAGTACGCCAGAAGGGACATATCATGGACACGAGCGGTTTTATCATCATTAAATAAAGAAATCTCAGCTGGTGCATCTTCACCAAAGGCTTCAATAATCTCTTTGGTTTGAGTAGTAACGATAGCATTTGCACCTTGTAAAACAGCTAATATAGCTTTAGTATCATCTGTTTTTACAATAGTATCACCATTAGATAAATACGCATTCGTTACTATTCTAAATGGAGTTTTACCATCTAATACAACATGTACTGCCACCGTTTTATCTGTATAGAACTCAGAGGTTAAAGCCTTGGCATCTGCTAAATCATCTAGAGAAATTTCCTCTTGTGGAGCAAATAAAGAACCAGGATCACCAAAAGCGGCTTCCTCTCCGCCCATCACTTGAACGATACGAGGCGTTAATTTTGTAAAACCTAATGTTTCAAATAAAGGCTGTACTTCAGAGGCATGGAAATTTTGCACAAAGTCTTCTACTTTATAAGATAAATCCATATCTGTTTTAATAGTGGCCAATTCACGAGATAAAAACGCTAAGTCTTTATTTTCTACGAGTCGCTCTTTTAATTTCTTACCGGAAATATCTTCGATATGGTCATATACGGACTCAAGATTACCGTATTCTGTAATCAATTTAAGGGCCGTTTTTTCACCTACACCTGGTACGCCCGGAATATTATCAGAAGAGTCACCCATAAGGGCTTTCATTTCGATTACCTTATCAGGACCATAGCCATAGAGTTCTTCCATGTTATCAAGAGTAACCTCTAACATATCAGAAATACCTTTTTTAGTTAAGAACACGTGACTATGTTCTGTAACGAGTTGCAGATTATCGCGGTCACCGGTAATGATTTGAACAGCCATCTCTGGTGTACCAAATTTCTTACTTAAAGATCCTAGAATATCGTCCCCTTCAAAGCCTTCTTCTTCAATAACACAAATACCTAAAGCTTTTAATACATCTTGAATAAGACTAAATTGAGGACGTAAATCCTCTGGTGCATCTGGACGATTGCCTTTATATTCGCTGTACATTTCAGTACGGAACGTCTGACGACCTTTATCAAAAGCTACGGCAATATAATCAGGATTAATTTCTTCGTACAATTTGATGAGCATTGTTAAAAAACCATATACCGCATTCGTTGGAGTCCCCAAAGCAGACTTCAACGGTGGTAATGCAAAAAATGCACGGAATAACAAACTACTGCCATCTATAATCATTAATTTTTTCATAATACACCTCGCTTAATTCTATCCTTTATTATAACATAATGGAGCTAACTAACTTTTAAAATCAAAATAAATAACTAATTACAACGCTAGCAAATATATTAATAATCTTGATTTCATAAAACAGACTTATATGCTATAGTTAAATAACAATAGAAAATGTTTTATACTTCATACTACAAGGAAAATATTGGGCTGAAAAGTCCTTGCGTATCAATATGTGGTATGATATAATCATTCAGGTATAAGAAACGATTTTTAAGGAGGTGACTCAATTGCCAAACATTAAATCCAGTATTAGAAGCGTAAAAACGGATGCTGAACGTCGTGCGAAAAACGCCGCTGTAAAATCTCAAATCCGTACAGCAAGTCGTAAAACCGTAGAAGCTGTTCAAGCAGGCGCAGTAGAAGAAGCAAAACAAGCACTTGTTCATGCTACTAGCGTAATTGATAAAGCAGCCTCCAAAGGTGTACTTCATAAAAACACTGCAGCTCGCAAAAAATCCAACCTTGCAGCTAAAGTAAACGCTTTATAATTTTAAAAGCAAGTAAGACAGTCTCTCGGATTTCCGTTGAGGCTGTTTTTTTATGCCCTTTTTCATTTTTTTATATAATGATTGTTTCGTTTTTTATACAGTTATATTTTATTACGCCCTATGGGCAGATTAGAGGACTATTACTATGAGAACACTATTATTAATGCGTGGTGCTCCTGCTAGTGGTAAGTCTCAGTGGATTCGTGACAACAATCTTGAGGCTTACACCTTAGAAGCCGATCATTTCCGTATGCTATTACGCAGCCCTTCCCTTGGTGAAAGCGGCTGGTATATTTCACAAGAGGATAATGGTCCGGCCTGGGAACTCCTACTAGATTGCTTAGAGAAACGAATGAGCAATGGCGACTTTATCGTTTTAGATGCTACCCACACTACATCTAAAGCTGTTAATGCATATAAAGAATTGCTTAACAAATATAAATATACTGTATATTACTACGAACCAGATACATCATTAGAAGAATGTTTAGCTCGTAATGCTATACGAACGGATTACAAACGAGTGCCTGAGCAAGTTATACACCGCATGCACAAGATGATTAAAACAACTACATTACCAAAGTTTTGTAAGAAAATAAATTCTATCGATGAAATCAACAATTACTTTACTGTAAATTTAACGAATCGATATGAACGAGTACGTATCATCGGTGATATTCACGGCTGTTACACGGCATTACAACAAGCTATCACTCCATGGGATGAAAAAACACTTTATATCTTTTGTGGCGACTATTTGGAGCGCGGTATTGAAAATAAAGAAATGATATATGAAATGATGCGCCTCAGCACATTACCTAATACGATTATGTTAGAAGGCAATCACGAACGACATATTGCAAACTTTGCATTCAATACAAACTTAGATCATTCCAAACGATTTATGAAAGAAGTAGTGGCACCTATCGTAAAAGATATGACGAAAAAAGATTTAGAATCACTTCAACGAGAATTACGCCTATTTTATAAATCACTTCGTCAATGCTATCCTTTCAGCTTTCATGGCAAAAAATATTTAGTATCCCATGCTGGTCTTTCCTATGTACCTAACATGACCTTTATAGCTACTTCTACCTTTATAAATGGTTTTGGAGCTTACGAAACAGATATTGCTAAAATATATGATAATAATTACGAAAAAGGTATGTGTCAGAACTATATTCAAATTCATGGTCATCGTGGTGTTCCAGATGGTAAATATTCCTTCTGTTTAGAAGGAGAAGTAGAGTTTGGTGGAGAACTCAAATACATTGATATTACTGCAGATGCTTTTACTAAAAATGGTATTAAAAATGATGTGTACGATAAAGAGTACATGCGCCATGAATACCAAAACATGACACAACATGTCATCTTCACGCAAAATGAAGATATTAATATTTTAGGTAATTCTAAATTAGTAAAAGTGAAAAAATGCTCTCCTAACCTATATTCCTTGAACTTTACCTCACGTGTATTCCACAAACGATTATGGAATGAAAATACAGTACAAGCTCGGGGATTATTTGTTGATCGTATGACAGGAGATGTAAAATTACGTAGTTATAATAAATTCTTTAATCTCAATGAACGACCTGAAACTGAGTTAAATAATTTAGCTAACACTCTCTCCTTCCCTGTAGAAATTCGAACTAAAGAAAATGGATACCTCGCTATTCTTGGTGTCATTAATGATGAGTTAGTCTTTGCTTCTAAATCTACTACAGAAGGTATGCACGTAGATTTGTTTAAAAATTTATTCCAAAAATTACCTACAAGCCTACAAGAAGAAATCAAAGAATTATTAAAACGTAATTGCTGTTCTATGATGTTTGAAGTCATCAGCCAAGAAGATACACATATTATAAAATATGATCAAGATCATCTTTATGTACTTGATATGATTCAAAATACCTTAGATGTAAATGGTAAACATATTGATGTATCTTTCTCTAGAGAGAGGCTTGCAGAACTAGACTCCATCCTTAAGAAATATGATACACAGTTGATATCTATTGTAAAAACAATTCAACAAGTTAATACTATGGACGAACTGACAAACATCATAAATAAAGAACTCAATTCACATCATGAGTCTGAAGGCTTTGTTTTAGTTGATAGCAATGGATTTATGACAAAATTTAAAGGTCCTTATTACAATACTTGGAAGCACCGGAGAAATCGGATTCTAGAACCATATCAACAAAATGGTAAAATTCCTTATGAAAACTGTAAAAACGAAGATGATAGAAAATTTGCAGATTTCTTGAGTACACTCGAATATGATGTAGTTTGTAAATCCACCTTACTAAATATAAAAGAAATGATGGAAAATAAGGGTTTACTATAATAAAATAATCATATCTTTTCTAGAAATATCCTGTAATAAAGCCAAAAGAGGTTGCAATAGAATGTAATTTAATCGCATTCTAGTTACAACCTCTTTTTCTATTATATTTTTCTTACACTACATACTAAAACTCCATTACACCAGTGGTAGTAATTCTAATTTCTGGAATTACTGTTAGTGCAAGGAAGCTCAAATTAATAAATGGATCCAGTCCCTTAGGCACGTCCATACCGTAGGCAATGTCTTTCATCTTAGCTACTTTAGCATCTACTTCCTCGTGTGGTCGATTTGTAATTAGCCCCATTACTTCAAGGGCTAATTCTTCTACTACTTTACTTTCACTTGTAATGACATAGCCCCCACCAATTTCACGAATACGTTCAATGGCTACCATCATATCAACATCATTATCGCCTACAACGATTAAGTTATGGGAATCATGTGCAAAGGATGTTGCAATGGCACCGTTTTTAAGATTAAAACCTTTCAGAATACCTACGCCATTTCTGCCTAATGCTTTATAACGCTCAATACAAGTAATTTTATTATACTCTGGATTTGGTTTAAATAGACCGTTTTCTACAGGAACGTCTTCAACCGTTTTTTGTGTAACGATTTGGCCCGGTACAATATTAATAATAGCTTGAGGACCGTCTACATTAATGTCCAGTTTCTCTTTTGTGAAAGTCCCTATATTAATAGTGTGTAATAATTCCTTAGGAACTTCTTTCTCTCCCCTAACAAGAACTCGTTCAATAGGTTTTCCCTTATAGAACACTTCATGTATTACTACGCTCTTAGCATCATCGAGAACTACAAGATTTGCTTTATAGCTTGGAGCAATAGCACCTAAGTCTTTCAAATGGTAGCAAAGCGCCGTATTGGTAGAAGCCATTTTATAAGCTTTCACAGGGTCTAAGCCAAGTTCAATCGATCTGCGAATATTATAACTGATATGACCTTCAGAACGGATATCCTCAATGTGTTTATCATCTGTACAGAAACCATAATATTCTGTATTAGCTTTATTATGAACAATACCTTGTACGATAGCATCTAAATTATGAGCCGCACTACCTTCACGAATCCATACGTAAATACCATTTCTAACTTGCTCTTTAGCCTCTTCGTAGGAAATACATTCGTGGTTTGTAGTAATACCGGCTAGACGATAGCTTGCCAATTGCTCTGGTGAAAGCCCAATAATATGCCCATCCATAATCATATCTTTAAAGTAATCTAATTTTTTTACCATGTATGGATCTCTATCAATAACACTAAAAGAGTCCATAACCTCACCTAAGCCTAAAATGCGAGGATTACTTTGTAGCTTATGTAACATATCGCCGTCTAAAATAGCGCCGTTGTCCTCACCAGGTACAGCAGGCACACAGGATGGAGCCATAACATATACATCACCTTGAGCGGAAGTCGTCTCATTGATCATGTATTCAATGCCCGCAATACCAGCTACATTACCGGCTTCATGAGGATCTACCACAAAGCCTAAAGTGCCAACTTGAGATGCTTCAAACACCAATTCCTTAGGATTTACCAAAGTAGACTCTAAATGTAGATGACTATCGATAAAACCGGGCACAATATATTTACCGCTATAGTCGTATTCAGTTTCACCGCTATAAGTACCTACACCGATAATCGTATCATCGTGAATGGCAATATCGGCCACATCCCATTCTTCGGTAAAGACATTTAAAACAGAGGCCCCTTTTAATACAACAGGAGCTTTCTCAAGGCCTTGAGCCTCTCTAGATACTTTTGTATTGAACATTATCATATAAGGAACCTCCTACATAAAGATCTCTTTCAAAATAAAAATAAGTGCTAAGAAATACATAACAACAGAAATATCACGATATTTACCAATAAGGACTTTAATTAACACGTAACTAACAAGTCCCCATTCAATACCAACACCAATAGAGTAAGCAAATGGCATCATAATGATTGTCAAAAATGCTGGCAGCCCTTCCGAAATGTCTCCAAAACTAATATCCTTCACGGAGGACATCATAAATAAGCCCACTACAATCAATACGGGAGCTGTAGCAGCCACGGGAATGACCATAAGTAATGGTGCCAAGAATAAAGATGCAATAAATAAACCGGCAATAGTAAGTGCCGTTAAACCTGTACGACCACCTTCTGCTATGCCTGCTGCAGACTCAACAGCCACAATGTGTGGAGATGTTCCAACTGCACTGCCTACAATCGTACCTATAGCAGCCACTTTCATACAAGAACTTTGAACGGCCATTTGTTGATCTTGTGGTACCTCCGCTTGATTTGTTAAACCAATCAATACACCTACTACGTTAAATAGATTTACAAATAAAAATGTAAATACAACGAACAACATGTCCACTGATAGTATTTCACTCATATCATAGTGGAACCAAATTGGCTCTAAAGATGGTGGCATGGAAAATACTGTAGCTGGTAATTTAGTGATACCACAGAAGAAGCCTACTACAGCGGCGATAATAACGGCGAGGAAGATACCGCCTTTAACATTTCGACCTGTAAAAACAGCTATTAAAATCACTCCTAAAATAGCTACTAAGCTAGATGGTGATTGTAAATCCCCTATGCTTATAAGCGTTGCAGGATTACTTACCACTAGACCTGCACTACTTAAGCCAATAAGAGCAATAAATAGACCAATACCTGCTGTTACGGCTAGTTTAATGGTATGCGGTATAGCATTAAATAAATATTCTTTTAGTGGAGTCACTGCAATGAGCAGAAATACTAATCCCGCTACAAGCTGCGCTGTCAAAGCAAAAGCAAAACTATGCCCCATTTGAACTACAATGGTGTACGCAAAAAATGCATTAATACCCATCCCAGATAAACCTGCAAAAGGCATATTACTATAGAGCGCTAATAATAATGTCATGATAATGGCGCTCACAGCAGTTGCCGTAAATACAGCACCTACGTTCATTCCAGCAGCACCTAAAATGGCTGGATTAACGGCTAATACATAGGATACACATAAAAATGTAGTAGCCCCAGCAAATAATTCTCTCGATACAGATGATCCACGTTCAGTAATTTTAAATAACTTGTCTAATGTACTACGTTGCACTTGTGCTGACATAAAAAATCCTCCTCTCATACTTATGTGAATAATCTCTCCTTACTAATATATTTCCACATAAATGTATAAATGTCCTGTTGATGTACCAAATATTAGACATAAAATGGAATATAGATATAGATATAGGTAAATATACAAATATAGGTATAGATAAATATACAAATATAGATTTAGATTTAGATATGAATGTGAATATAGATTGTATATATAGATTAAAATGTTAGTACAAAAAAAGACCAACTTATGATATACATAAATTGGTCCTTCATTATGATTTAACAGTCTATTTTAAAGATACTACCAGTTAAAACTATTTATTTTTAACTGGTAGTATCTCATATATAGCATATAATATTTATTATTTAGAAATTATTTACTAAGTTTCTCCAAAAACGATGTTCCAATGTCCCATTGTTTTAGTCCAAAGTTTTCTAATATAGTTTCCCCAATATCAGCAAAGCTTTTTCTATCGCCAAGGTCTATAGGTCCATTCATTCGCGGACTATATCCAAGAATTGGAACGAGCTCACGAGTATGATCGGTTCCCTCCCAAGTTGGATCGTTACCATGGTCAGCAGTGATGAGTAGTAAATCGTCATCATTCAGTAATTGTAATAAGCCGCCTAGCTGGTAATCAAAGTCCTCAATAGCTCGTTTGTATCCTTCTACATTTCTGCGATGACCATATAAGCTATCAAATTCAACGAGATTAACCATCATTAAACCACGCTCAAAGGAGGAACCAAGTAAGTATGGAACCATATTCATGCCATGGGAATTAGTCTTTGTTGGATAGCTTTCATCCCATCCTACATGAGCATAAATATCTCCAATTTTACCGACAGCTACGGTTGGAACTTTTGCATCTTGTAGCTCTTGAGGTACCATCTTTTTCTCAGGCATACGACTATAATCATGACGATTAGAGGTGCGAACAAAACTACCTAGTTCACCTACGAAAGGACGTGCAATAATACGGCCTACATAGTAATCACCGATGCATACCTTATCACGGGTAATTTGACAAATACGGTATAATTCATCGATAGGAATTACATCTTCATGGGCCGCAATTTGGAATACAGAATCTGCCGAGGTATATACAATAGGCTTACCTGTTTTGATGTGCTCTGCGCCTAGACGCTCAATAATTTCTGTACCAGATGCTACTTCATTGCCAAGATAACCATAGCCTGTTTCTTTTGTGAAAGTATCCATCAATTCTTTTGGGAAACCTTCGTAAAAGGTTGGGAATGGAACGGTAACGGGATGCCCCATCATCTCCCAATGACCACTAGTCGTATCTTTACCAGTACTGAGCTCAGCCATGCGGCCAAAAGCACCTTTGATGCTTTTACCAGTATCAGAAATATCAGCAATACGACCTAAGCCAATAGATTTTAAATTAGGACAATGAATCTGGCCGGCCGTTGATTCAATATGGCCTAATGTATTGGAACCTTCATCACCAAACTTCGCAGCATCAGCAGCGTGACCGATACCAACAGAGTCCATAACTAATAAAATAATTCTTTTATACATAAGTACTCCTATTGTAATACTCAAGCAGAATAATCCATGCTATAGTAGCAATCATTACTATTATGATTACGATATTTTTTAATAGCCGTAAATAATAATAAAAACGCCTAACGTATGAGGTATCCTACCACCTCAACACGTTAGGCATCATCAAATTTCCGTATTTTAGATGAGCCTAACGCTAACAGCACGTTATTTGGCTCTCTTTATGTGTTAATTATACTATATATAATTATGAAAATAAAGTACTACTTAAGATAAGGCATAGCTAACATTAGAGCTGCTAAGGATTTACTATCCTTAATTTGTTCATTCTTAATGGCATCTAATAATTCAGGTAAAGTAAAATACTCAAGCTCTACATACTCATCTGGATCCCAATTAGTTTCACCCATAGTAAGATCTTTTGCTAAGTATAAATGTAATACTTCGTTACAGAAACCAGGACTTGTAGCAATTGTGCCCAATGGTATCCATTGATTGGCACGATAACCTGTTTCCTCTGCTAACTCACGTTTCGCACAGTTAAGAGGCTCTTCATTAGGATCTAGTTTACCTGCTGGAATTTCAAGCAAAGGCTGTTGCAAAGCATAACGGAACTGACGCTCCATTACAATCTTATTATCTTCTGTAACAACTACAATAGCTGTTGCACCAGGATGATGAACAACCTCACGCCATGCTTCATTACCATTAACATCGGCTATATCATAAGTAACTTTAATTAGTTTACCATCAAATTTCATTTCGCTAGATTTTTGTATTTCTTTGCTAATTGCCATATATAATTCCTCGTATATATAAAATGATTGTTATCTTATAAAACCTATTCTTCATTATAGCACAAATTATGTACACAAAAATAAGGTCCTACTAGTCAATAACCAGACTAATAAGAACCTTATGAAACAAAATTATATAAATATTACGCTACCTTTACATAGTCTTGTAGTACTGTATCTACAATACTACACTTTGCATCTAGCTCAGCTTTGAGTGCCGTTTCAGGATTGAGTTCTCTAGACACCACCATATCTACGATAGATTTCGAGAAACCAGATACGAGAATAACACCACTTGGATGCATTTGAACAGGAATAGTATTATGTGCGTACACAGATACATTCCAGAAAATTAGTCGTGGCATAGTATACCCAAGTGCTTCAAATTTCTGGCGACACGACTCAATAACGGTTGTATTATCTTCATGATTTGTAGCTTGATCAAACTGCATATCAGAAATGATAAGGCACGATGAAGGTAACTCATCTTGAGGCAGATGATTTTTAACAGCTGTATCAAGAATTAAATCAAAGGTTGACTCTATATCCGTATTGCTATAATCGTCAAAGCGATGCAATCGTCTTAGTTTATCCCTTAGAGTTTCACACATCGAAATATCTACCATCTGAGGGCGATTGCTAAAGGTGATAAATCGATTTTTAAAGGATTCATTCTTGTTATGCTGTGCACAGTACAATGCAATCGAATCTGCTACGCTAAGTGCGGTAACGGAACTATTACCAGATAGTCGTTGCCCCATAGATCCAGACCCGTCGCGTATAACTAAGATATCGTCATAATCCTTAGGAGATTCTTGGGCATTCCATAATTGCTCTAATGTTTCGTCATATGGATTTAGACTACTGTCCCAGCAACTATCCGCCTTTACGTATGCTTGTACAATATCGTACAAGAACATAGAGTTAGCATTAATCTTAACTGCATCGTCACCCTTTTGTAATGATGTAAGATATGCCTTGCGACGTTCTTCATCATGTTTTAAGAAAGCATTACGATATTTAAGATTCGCCTTTGATGGCACATGATTATAATTAATATCATTCCATTGGTTGAGGGATGCCTTTCTATCTATAACCGCTAAATATTCGCGTAACCTAGACAAGGTTTTACGGTATTCACGTGCACTTAAATGTAACAAGGATTTCAAAATAACTGCCTCAGAACGCTTCTCCTTAGAGGATGTATTATTGGAGGGCATCCATTTAGCTAATAAACTTATGGAATCACCAAGTCCACAACCTATAATATCACGTCTAAACTGGTTCGCAATTAACTCTCCTAGTCCATCATGTAAGATAGTGCTCGTCGTATCAAAGAAAATGCGCAACACATCATCCCAACGACCATAGTTCCACAATTCAGTGCCGATGATAAACTGCAATGCCATCTCTGGATGTAAATCACCTATTTTAGTGAGCATCATACGGAATATATCTCGCTCGCCAAGACCTAGCTTAATATGGCGTGCATACATAAGCCATTTCATAGTATAAAGAGGATCTTCCTCATAGGATGTAATGAATAGACGTAACGCCTCTACAGCATCCATAGTACGATCAGTACTATAAAAATGACTGTTATGTTTACTTTTACCATAGAAATCAATAGCAGCCTGACGCAATGCAGGCACAGAGAAATTAAGGTCTACCAAAGGGCTACCACTTGTACGATATGCTGTACCATCATTCGCAGTATAAGATTTTTCATTATTTGTTAAAGCGTTCATAAATGTATTCATAGTTCCTATCTCCTTGGCATATAAAAAACCGCTCTAGATTATCACAACGTAAATTTTGAAAGCAAAATAAACAAGACAACCGTAAGCGGCTACAATACAAAGTTCAAGACAATTACTAACCTCACTGAGGCTAAGGTTTACTAGACACGATACTCTAGACCAAAAGGTCTCCAAAATCACTTTTTCTGGTTATTTAATCTGAAGATTGCTGCTTGTGTCTAACCTTATGAATCGTTTATGAACGATAACTATTAAATTATACTAGATTCTATACTCATCTCTATTAAACTATGTATGTTATAAGATTGCTGTTAGAACCTAAGTCTTTCTGTTCTACATGTTGGTGATATCTTTCACCTTATGATGTAATTATATTACACGCATCCGTGTGTGTCAATAATTATTTTTAAAATATTTTGTTTTTAGGAAAGTTAGAACTAGCAACACATATTTTACTGTATTGCTAGTTCCTTATAATTATTACTAATACTCTGCCTCTACACGCCAGATTTCATTAGCCAACCATTTCAATGGCCCCCATTTAGGTCTAAGAAATCTAGCTGCCAATCCTTCTATACTAAGTTGTGTTGATTCTGTAAGTCCTGTTTTACAC
>NZ_CAURHA010000022.1:0-31875 GCF_963524655.1 uncultured Veillonella sp. | reverse complement strand
TGATCAAGTATTTACTGAAGCCTTTCGCTTGTTGGTAAGCAATTTTAGGAGGCATAGCAAGTTCTTGTTTATCTACGCGAACATTGACGATTACTGGACCATTATGGTTAAGAGCTTCCATAATTTTTTCGTCTACTTCACTAGAATTTTGAATGCTCACACCTTTAATACCAGCAGCTTCTGCAAGTTTACCGAAGTCTGGATTTACAAAGTCTGTAGCATAGTCTAAGTAACCAGAAGCTTTCATTTCCATTGCAATGAAGCTAAGTTCTTCATTATTAAATACGAAGATTTTAATTGGTAGGTTTAATTGTTTTAACGTTAGCATTTCACCCATCATCATAGTGAAGCCACCATCACCGGAGAGGGAAATGACTTGACGGTTTGGGCATGCATTTTGAGCGCCGATGGCATGCATCATAGCATTGGCCATGGAACCATGGTTATAGGAACCTAAGATGCGGCGTTTACCATTTGTTTTCAAATGACGAGCAGTCCAAATAACTGGAGTACCTACGTCAAAGGTAAAGATGGCATCTTCGGCAGCTAATTTATTAAGACGACTTACAAAGTATTGAGGATGAATTGCTACACCATCTGATTCAGCCGCAGCATAGCTATCCAAATTCTCTCTGAATTTTGTATATTCCTTACGTATTGTATCAATAAATTCAGTATTTTCACGTTGACCTACGAGAGGTAACAACTCTTTTAATGTATCTTTTACTGTACCAATAATCCCTTGTGTAAGAGGTACACGGCGACCTAACGCACTAGGATCTCTATCCACTTGAATTACTTTTGCATTTTCTGGATAGAATGGACGGTAAGGGAAGTCTGTACCAAGCATAATGAGTGTATCGCAGTGCTCAATAGCACGATAACCAGATGTATAGCCTAATAGGCCTGTCATACCAACATCATATGGGTTATCCCATTCAACCCATTCTTTACCTCTGAAGGCATGTACTACAGGAGCTTGTAAGCGTTTTGCTAATTCTACGACCTCATCATGTGCACCTTCACAACCTGCACCACAGAAGAGGGTAATGCGTTCACCTTTTTCTAAATGAGCGGACATTTCTTCGATATCTTCCCGTTGTGGAACGATATGAGGTAAGCGAGGGTGATGCCATACTGGTAATTCATCTATTTCCGTTTCCATTACTGCTACATCGCCAGGAAGGACGATAACAGCAACATCTTGGTTGCCAACTGCTGCATTCATAGCACGGAAAAGAATTTCCGGCATTTGTTTTGGATTAGAAATAAGTTCACAGAAACAAGAACATTCTTTGAATAAGTTTTCTGGATGTGTTTCTTGGAAGTAATTTAAGCCTACTTCAGATTGCGGAATATGAGACGCAATAGCCAATACTGGAACGCGATTGCGATGACAATCGAAGAGACCGTTGATCAAATGTAAATTACCAGGACCAGAACTACCTGCACAAACTGTAAGTTTTCCAGTTAAAGAAGCTTCTGCACCTGCAGCAAAGGCTGCTGTTTCTTCATGTCTAACATGTTCAAAAGCAATCTTACCATTGCGACGTAAACTATCGTTTACAGAATTTAAACTATCTCCAGTGATACCATAAATGCGTTCGATACCTGCATTGGCTAAGACTTCTATAAGTACATCAGAAATTCGTTTTTTTGCCATATTATCACCTATATTTAATAAATACCATCAATTGAGTGTAATTCTCAAAACCATATATATTATATTAGACCTCTTTGTAGTGTAATTATGTGATAAATGTTACTATTTTATGTATACATAATTTATATATATATTTATATTGTTATGATTAATAAAATTTTAATCTATTATATATTGAACTATAATAATAGGTATTTTATTCCTTCTTTACTTTTTAATATTCTTTCTCAATACAAAACTCTTATTGTTGCATAACGTTAATAAAAGTGTTACTATTAATTCAGAAACAAAATAGATGAGTCTTTGGGGATAGGTGAAATTCCTTACCGGCGGTATAGTCCGCGAACCTTTTAGGTATGAATCGGTGTAATTCCGATACCGACAGTACAGTCTGGATGAGAAAAGACGAGGCACATTTGACGTGCGTATTTATGATTACCCAAGGACTATGTATATAGTCCTTTTTTTATGTAGGTGATATGGTGGATGACGTCGCATATATGAAACGCGCCATTGCACTGGCAAAATTAGCCACAGGTCACACTTCGCCAAATCCTTTGGTGGGTGCCATAGTGGTTAAAGACAATACAATAATCGGTGAAGGTTATCATCACAAAGCTGGTACAGCTCACGCTGAGGTTCATGCCCTAAACCAAGCTGGTGATAATGCTAAGGGTGCTACTTTATATGTAACATTAGAGCCATGCTCTCATTATGGTAAAACTCCACCTTGTGCGCTGCGTATTATCGAGGCTGGTATAGCTAAAGTCGTAGTAGGTAGTACAGATCCTAATCCACTAGTATCTGGAAAGGGCATGGATTTACTCCGTGAAGCAGGCATAGAGGTTGTTTACCCCGTATGTAGTGAGGAATGTGCTGAACTAAATGAACATTTCTTTACATATATACAGACAGGTAAACCTTTTGTAACTATTAAAAGTGCCATGTCACTAGATGGTAAGATTGCCACTTTTACAGGTCAATCTCAATGGATTACGAATGAGTCCTCCCGCCGAGATGGACATGTACTGCGTGCCACACATGATGCTATGCTCATTGGCATTGGTACAATTTTGGCAGATAATCCTCAATTAAACTGTCGTTTAACTGATACTGAATTATCAGCGGCTTTATTAGATACAAGCATACTTGATGAACCGATTCATGTTCATCAGCCTGATATAATTATCTTAGATAGTCTAGGTAGAACACCTACGATTAGTCGTGTATTTGAAGTAGAAAATCGTAAGGTTCATATCTTTGTATCTACAGGTTGTCCAAAGGATCGAATTCAAGCTTTAGAAAACGCAGGTGCCATTGTTACGGTTGTCGAATCTATATCTACTCGTAAAAGTAAGAGCACTGATATTGTTATCGATATTAAAAAATTATCCATTGATGATATTTTAACTAAACTTGGTGAAATCGGTTATACCTCAGTTCTTGTTGAAGGTGGTTCAGCTATCATTAGCTCCTTTGTAGAAACGATGAATTTTGATAAAGTTGTAACTTACATAGGAAATACAATTATCGGTGGTACTGAGGCTACACCCGCTGTAGGTGGTCGTGGCTTTGAAAGTTTAGAATCTTCTCCACAGTTAACTTTTACAAAAACGAAAATATTAGATAATAACATTCGCATCGAAGCGTATCGTCAAGGAAGGAGGGGCACTTATGTTCACGGGAATCGTTGAAGAAATCGGCCGTGTAGAGAGCATTAAAAAGGGCCCTAAATCCTTAGCCATAACAATTCGGGGGAATAAAATATTTAGTGATTTAAAAATAGGTGACTCCGTAGCTGTTAATGGTGTATGTTTGACGGCTACATCGATTGGTAATGGCGTATTTACTTCTGATGTTATGCCTGAGTCAATCAAGATGACTACTTTTACAAATTTGAAAGTTCATCAACCAGTCAACTTAGAGCGTGCTATGCTCGCCAACGGTAGATTTGGTGGTCACATTGTGGCAGGTCACGTAGATGGGACGGGCCGCATCATTAATCGCGAACAAACGGATAATGCTATTATCTTTACCGTAGAGGCCCCGAAATCTGTAATGGATTACGTTATTTATAAGGGGTCCATTACGATCGATGGTATTAGCCTCACAATTATGCGACGAATGGACAGCAGTTTTTCCGTATCTATCATTCCTCATACCTTGGGTGAAACTATTTTAGGCTCTACCCATATTGGTACAGAGGTTAATTTAGAAACGGATATCGCTGGTCGATACATTCGTCATTTTATGAATCTCGGTAGTGAACCTACCGAAGATAAACCTAAGAAATCTATGCAATCCCTCTTAGTAGAGAATGGATTTATATAAAAGTAAGGAGCGTTCCTATGAGCGAACAATTACATTCTATTAAAGAGGTCTTAGAAGACCTTAAAGCTGGCAAACCTGTTATTATTGTTGATGATGAAAGCCGTGAAAACGAAGGCGATCTTATCATTGCAGCTGAGTTTGCTACACAAGAAAATATTAATTTTATGGTTAAATACGCGCGCGGTATTGTATGTACCCCTATGCGTCGTGAAGCTTTAGAAAAACTTGGTATTCCTGCCATGGTTACCAAAAATACAGATAATCATGAAACAGCTTTCACCGTTACTGTTGACCATGTAGATACTACAACAGGCGTATCTCCAGCAGAACGTGCTTATACAATTCAAAAACTATTAGATCCTAATGCTAAGCCTGAAGACTTCCGTCGTCCTGGTCATGTGTTCCCTCTAGTATATAAGGAGGGGGGCGTTTTAGTACGTCAAGGCCATACAGAAGCATCTATCGATCTTTGCCGATTAGCAGGTCTACAAGAGGCAGCTGTTATTTGTGAGATTACAAAAGATGATGGTGATATGGCACGTCTACCAGATCTCATGGAGTTTGCGAAAGAGTATGATTTGAAACTTGCTTCCGTAGCAGAGCTTCTTGAATACCGTAAACTGCATGAAGATATGGTTGATCTTGGTGCTTGTTCTAAATTACCTACTAAATTTGGTAATTTCAATATTTTTGTATTCAAAAATGAATTAGATAAAAAAGAGCATTTAGCTATCGTCAAAGGTGATGTGCAAAACTGCAGCGATGTTCTTGTACGTATTCACTCTGAATGTTTAACTGGCGATGTATTCGGCTCTAAACGTTGTGACTGCGGCGAACAATTAGATAATGCGTTACGTGCTATCGAAAAAGAAGGTCAAGGCGTTGTAGTATACATGCGTCAAGAAGGTCGTGGCATTGGTTTAACAAATAAAATTAAAGCCTATGCATTACAAGAGCAAGGCCTTGATACTGTAGAAGCTAACGAACAATTGGGCTTCCCTGCAGATATGCGTGAATACTCCTTAGCAGCTCAAATCATTCGTTTCTTAGGGATTAAGAGCATTCGCTTGTTAACGAACAATCCTGAAAAACGCTATGGCTTAGAACATTGGGGTATCAATGTAACTAGTCGTGTACCGCTCATCATTGCGGCAAACAAATTCAACGCAGGTTACTTGAAAACAAAAGAAGAAAAAATGGGTCATATGTTAGATGACTAATATTTATCTGTTAGCATATTACTCAATCGTTACATATACAATTCCTAAATGGAATATAGGAGGTCATTATCATGATGGTTCAAGAAGGTAACTTATTAGGTACTGGTAAAAAATTTGCTATTATTGGTTCTCGTTTTAACGAGTTCATTACATCTAAATTAATCGGTGGCGCTGAAGACTGCTTACTTCGTCACGATGTTAAACAAGAAGATATCACTGTAATCTGGGTTCCTGGTGCTTATGAAATTCCTTTGATTGCTAAAAAAGCGGCTTTATCTGGTAAATACGATGCAGTTATTTGTGTTGGTGCCGTAATTCGTGGTGCTACTACTCATTATGACTATGTATGTAATGAAGTAGCTAAAGGTATTGCTCATGTTTCTCTAGAAACAGGTATTCCTGTTATGTTCGGTGTAGTAACTACAGAAAACATTGAACAAGCTATCGAACGTGCCGGTACTAAAGCGGGTAATAAAGGTTATGATTGTGCTATGGGCGCTATCGAAATGGTTAATCTTATCGATCAAATCTAAGAATTATATACAAAACACCCAGTGTCTTATGATACTGGGTGTTTTTATAATATCGAAAATATGTTCTTTTACATTGAAAATAGTCTAGACGAACATATATTCTCTATAATTTGAATGTACATATTTGACGTGATATACTATATAAGCAACATAAAAATATATTTAAATAGATTAAGTAAAAATAAGGATTGATAGAATGGATTATATTAAACGTTTTACTACCCGAGAAGGGGTTCGTATGTCTTTAGCTGTAACAACAGATACAGTTGAAACTGCTCGTGTACGTCACGATTTATGGCCTGTAGCAACTGCGGCTCTTGGTCGAGCTATGACAGGTGCTATTTTATTAGCAGGTGATTTTAAAAACCATGAAAATGTAAGCCTACGCATCAAAGGTGATGGTCCACTAGGTGTAGTTCACGTAGATGCTTTTTCTGATAATACGGTTCGAGGTTACGTAGATGAACCTCATGTAGATGTGCCATTAAAACATGCTGGTAAACTCGATGTAGGTGCTGCAGTAGGTCATAATGGGGAAGTACAAGTTACGAGATTTACACAATTGGCCCAAGACTATACCTCTACAAGCCCAATTCAAAGTGGTGAAGTAGCGGAGGACTTAGCTTACTATTTATATGCTTCTGAGCAAGTCCCGTCTACCATCAGCCTTGGCGTATTGGTAGATCCAGATTACCACACGGTTGTAGCCGGAGGTTTTATCGTACAAGCTTTGCCTGATGCTACAGATGAAGCATTGACACAAGTAGAGAAAAATATTAATGAACTAGGTCCTGTTACAGAATATTTGAAAGCACATCCAGATGGTAAAGGTCTTATGGAACACGTATTAGACGGTCTAACTGTTAATGAGGTTTATAATGAGCCTGTTAACTTCCAATGTCGCTGCGGTCGCGACCGCTTTGCCGGTGTTCTTATGACATTACGTGAAGACGATAAAAAGGCTATTCTAGAAGACGAAACTACAGAGCTTGTATGTCATTACTGTAATGAAAAATATCATTTCAGTCGTGAAGAATTACAAGATATGTTCGAACCAAAAGGTCCCGTACAATAATTACTATTAAGAATAAAATAACCTTTATAAAAATTACAGGCTATATGGTTTTTCCTATAGCCTGTTTTTGTATTCTATGAGAAAATAAAAGATAAGAGTTATTAATATTAGGAGGTCACAATGAGTGCAATTGGCATAATTGGTGGTACTGGCGTTTATGATCCGTCCATCTTTGAAAATATTCATGAAGAATCCTTAATGACACCATATGGTGAAATAGATTATGTACAAGGTACATACCACGGAAAAACTGTCATCTTTGTTGCTCGTCACGGCAAAGATCACACAATTCCTCCACATAAAATTAATTATCGTGCTAATATTTGGGGGCTCAAAAAATTAGGCGTTACATTTATTATCTCTACGACTGCTGTAGGTTCCTTGAATGAAAACTTCAAGCCTGGTCATTTTGTTTTAACTGACCAATTCTTAGATTTCACAAAGAACCGCATCACTACATTCTATGAAGGTAGTGACCGTCCAGTAGCACATCTTGATGTAACAAATCCTTACTGCCCTGAATTGCGTGATATTCTTCAAAAGGTTGGCACAGAACAAGGTCTTACAATTCATAACGGTGGTACTTATGTATGTACTGAAGGTCCTCGTTTTGAAACACCAGCGGAAATTAAAATGTTCCACATGCTCGGTGGTGATACAGTTGGCATGACGAATGTACCAGAAGTAAATCTCGCTAACGAAGCTGAAATGGCTTATTCCACAATTTCTATGATTACAAACTATGCAGCAGGTATTTCCGACGCTGCCTTGACTCATAGTGAAGTAGTAGAAATGATGGGTGATATGGCGGCTCAACTTAAATCTCTTATCTTAGGTGCTATTGATGCAATCGATGTAGATGCTCGCTATGATGCTCATAATCGCATGCACGAATATGGTGGTTTTAAATTATAATCCATTCATACTAGAAAACAATAGTTCATCGAAGGAGACGCTATGATTAATATTGAATGGCGTAAAGATACGCTAATATTATTAGATCAAACAAAATTACCAACAGAGATTTCCTATGTGCACTGTACTGATTGGCGTCAGGTAGCTGAGGCTATTAAGATGCTTCGCGTTCGTGGGGCTCCAGCTATCGGTGTAGCAGCTAGCTATGGTTTAATCTTAGCGGCTATGGAAGCAGGTCGCCAAGAGATTCCATTTAGTGAGCAATTAACGAGTTTATATGACTTTAGTGAAACATTAAAGGAAACACGTCCTACAGCAATCAATTTGGCATGGGCTGTAGATCGTGTTATATCTCTTGTAAAAGCTAATGTGGCAAGTATGTCTTCTATGAGTGAAGTAGTAGACCTTATTACTAAAGAAGCTATTATCATTCACGAAGAAGACGTATCTTTGAACCGTCGTATGGCCGAAGCAGGGGCTACATTATTTGAAGGTAAGAAAAATATTCGCATCTTAACCCATTGTAATGCTGGTGCACTAGCTACTGGTGGTTTAGGTACTGCCCTTGGTGTTGTCCGTAAGCTCCATGAGAATGGTCAACTAGAACGGGTGTATGCCGATGAAACACGTCCATTATTACAAGGTGCTCGTCTAACTGCTTTTGAGCTTCATGAGGATGGTATCCCTGTAACATTAGAAACAGATAATATGGCTGCTTATGCTATGCAGCAAGGCCTTATTGATGCTGTAATCGTCGGTGCGGACCGCATCACTACAAAAGGTGATGTAGCTAATAAAATTGGTACTTATGGTGTAGCCGTTCTCGCTAAATTCCATAATATTCCGTTTTATGTGGCGGCACCCTATAGCACATTTGACTTTACTCTGGAAAATGGTAGCGACATTCCTATCGAGATGCGTGACGATTATGAAGTAACATCTCTACATGGTGTTCAAACAGCGCCTAATGGCATTGGCGTACTCAATCCTGCCTTTGATGTAACACCTCATGACCTCGTGACTGCTATCATCACCGAAGAAGGTGTATTGACTCCAAATTACGAAGAGTCAATCGGTAAGCTACGCCAAATTGTTGAATCTAAATAACAAACAAATCCAAGTGGGTTTACTATTAAATCTTTTTTTTAACTATATCAAATTTTTATTTTAACTATATCAACTCATATTAGTAAAAGGAGTTATTATGCAATCCTTAATTCGAGATATTAACTTAGCAGCAGAAGGCCGTAAAAAAATTGATTGGGTTTCTAACTTTATGCCTACCTTAAATACATTAGGTGATCGTTTTGAAGCGGAACAAACTTTCAAAGGCCAAACTATTGTTGTTAGTGTTCACTTGGAAGCAAAAACAGCATATCTTGCGACTGTTTTAAAACGCGGTGGTGCTGATGTTATCGTAACTGGTTCTAATCCATTGTCCACACAAGACGATGTTGCTGCTGGCCTTGTAGATATGGGCATCACTGTATATGCTTGGTATGATTGCACAGATGAAGAATATTTTGATTTCCTTCATAAAGCATTAGATCATAAACCACATATCATCATCGATGACGGTGGTGACCTAGTAAACTTGTTACATACTACACGTCAAGACGCTAAAGAACGCCTTATCGGTGGTAGCGAAGAAACTACAACAGGGGTACACCGTTTATACGCATTAGAGAATGCTAAACAATTAACATTCCCTATGATTGCTGTAAATGACTCTTATTGTAAATATCTTTTTGATAATCGTTATGGTACTGGCCAATCCGTTTGGGATGGCATCATGCGTACTACTAACTTAACTGTAACAGGTAAAAATGTTGTAGTTGCTGGTTACGGCTGGTGCGGTAAAGGCGTTGCAATGCGTGCAAAAGGCCTTGGTGCACACGTATATGTAACTGAAGTAGATCCTATTAAAGCCGTTGAGGCTGTATTTGATGGTTTCAAAGTATTACCTATGATTGAAGCTGCTAAAGTGGGCGATATCTTCTGTACTGTAACAGGCTGTAAAGATGTTATTGTAAAAGAACATTACGAAGTGATGAAAGATAAAGCAATCATGTGTAATGCAGGTCACTTCGACTGCGAAGTAAATGTAGCTGAATTAGCTGATCTTGCTGTAAGCCATGAGCGTGTTCGTCAAAATATCGAAGGCTATACGATGGCTGATGGCCGTAAACTATATGTATTGGCTGAAGGTCGCTTAGTTAACCTTGCAGCTGGTGATGGTCACCCAGCAGAAATCATGGACTTGTCCTTTGCTATGCAAGCTCTTGCTGCAGAGCATATCTTGAAAAACGGCAAAGAAATGGAGCCAAAAGTATATGTATTGCCTCATGAATTAGATGTGGAAATCGCTAAACTTAAATTGAACTCTATGGGCTATGATTTAGATTCTTTGACACAAGAACAAATCGACTACTTAACAAAAGTAAACTAATATTGAATGGAAATGTAATAGTAAATGATAGGCTTAGGTGTATTATTACTACTATATACTTTCAGAATTAATAACTATAACCGAGCTTTTATGGCTCGGTTATACCTATGAGGGAAGACTATGTCCGATTTATTGATTACTAATGTAGACGTCCTCACCGATGAGGGCGTTCTTAAAAATCATGCTATTGAAATTGAAAATGGCTATATTACAGCTATTTTAAAGGATAGTGAAGCTATTAAAGCAAAAGATACTGCTAAGGATGTACTAGATGGCAAAGGCCAATTGGCAGCGCCAGGTCTTGTAAATACGCACACTCATATTGCGATGGGGCTATTTAGAAACTATGCAGATGATCTTGAGCTTATGGAATGGCTTGAAACTGCGATTTGGCCGACAGAAGCTAAGCTAAACGATGATTATGTACGTTATGGCACACAACTTGGCATTGCGGAAATGCTGCGCACTGGTACTACAACCTTTAGCGACATGTATTTCTTTATGAACACTACGGCTGAGGTAGTAAAAGAATCGGGCATTCGCTCTGTATTATCTCGTGGCTTAGCAGGTGTTTCTCCAACAGCAGATCAAGCATTAGTTGAGAATGCTGATTTATTCCGTACATGGAATGGCTTTGATAATGACCGCATCAAGGTATTACTTGGACCACATGCGCCATATACTTGTCCAGATGCTTATATGGAGAAGGTTATCTCCTTATCTCATGAATTAAATTGTGGCATTCACATGCACTTGTCCGAAACTAAAGGGGAAGTGGAGAATGTTATGAAAGCTACAGGTAAAACTCCAATCGCTCATATGCATGACCTAGGTTTATTCTGGAATACTACATTGGCCGCACACTGTGTTCATGTTACAGATGAAGATATGGCAATTATGGCTGAAAATAATGTAGCAGTAGCACATAATCCACAATCTAACCTTAAATTAGCAAGTGGTATTGCACCAGTTCCTGAAATGATTGGTAAAGGTATTACTGTTGGGCTTGGGACGGATGGTTCCGCATCTAATAATAATGCGGACATGCTTGAAGAAGTACGCCTTGCGGCTACCTTACATAAAGCACGTCTCTACGATCCTAAAGCCATTCCTGCACAAGCAGCTTGGCATATGGGCACTGTAGAAGGAGCGAAAGCACTTGGCTATATAGACCTTGGTATTTTAGCGAAAGGCTATCGAGCAGATATCGTACTATATGACGTAACTGGTATGCACTGGATGCCACGTTACAACGATTTAGCGGCACTCGTATACTCTGCAAACAGCTCTGATGTAAATACTACAATTGTAGGTGGCAAAGTTCTTATGAAAAATAAAGAATTGCTTACTATTGATGAAGAAAAACTTCGCGCAGAAATCACTAAGGCTCAAGAGTATTTCAGTAACTAGTATATTAGTAAAAACTGTATTAGTAAAAAACTATATAAGTAAATAACTATATTTGTAATAGATTAGCTTTTTGCTGTCTAGTGTAGTACTAATTAGGTTTGTAATAATAAATAAAAGAAAACCCACTCATATTATGATATATTTCTTTATTAGATACTTAATAAAGGAATATATCATATGGAGTGGGTTTATTTTGTAATATTTTACTATGAATGCTATTTTATTACTTTCACCAAGAACATTGGTACAGGGATATAAAATTCATCTTCTTCACTGTAAATACAAGGTCCTACGGTGGTATCAACGCTAACAGAGCTAGCACCTAACTTTGTGAGTAGTTCTTTATCCCATTGAGGGCGTGTAAAGGATGAAATTTCAAGCATATGATAAATCGTATGGCACCGCTCTTTTAAGTCATTGCTTACATGCTCATGGGCATGATGAACAGATTGTGGTAAGTCATGGTGATTGCGAGCATGCTCTGCATCATAATTGAGGATTAAACCGCCTGGACGAATGATGCGTAACCATTCAGCATAGGCTTTATCTGGATGTGGTAAGTTCCATGTTACATTGCGGGCTACAACGATATCAAAGGTATTGGAGTCAAAGCTGAGATTTTCAGCATCCATGACGGAGAAGGTAGCATCACAATCAAGGGATTCTGCCAGCTGATTTGCTTCGTCTATCATATTAGGCGTAATATCGATGCCGTGTACTGTATGTCCTAGTTGAGAGAGGATAATACTAAAGAAGCCTGCACCACAACCAATGTCTAAAATACGTAAAGAGCGATCAGAATCAAAGATATGACTCGTTAGTTCATCTCTCCATAATTTAAGTTTAGGGCTCTCTAATTCTTTAGCTCGTAAGGCTCCAAAATCATGAGCTCGATCTGTCCAATAGGATGTAATAAATTCTTTATCATCCTTCATAGGATGGTTCTGTTCGAAAATATCGTTCATACGTTAGTTCTCCTCATATTTTATAATCTTTATAGTACCATAAAATATGAATAAACTATACAGCAAAAATCACATTTATACTATAAATACATAGGGATAGATATGTTATAATATTTTTATATTTTGTTTAATGAAAGGGCAGCGCTATGATATTACAAACTGGACAACGTACAGATATACCTGCCTTTTATGGTCAATGGCTAATTAATCGTATTAACGAAGGATTTGTAGATGTTCAAAATCCTTATAATCCATTACAAGTGACGCGTTATACGATTAATCACGAAGTAGTAGATGGCATAGCTTTTTGTACGAAAAATCCCTTACCATTTATACCATTATTAAATGAAATTGAAGACTATCGACAATATTGGCATATGACGATAACCCCTTATGGACGTGACATTGAGCCCTATGTTCCTCAATATGAGTCTGTAATAGA
Source organism: uncultured Veillonella sp. (assembly GCF_963524655.1). Classification (GTDB taxonomy): domain Bacteria; phylum Bacillota; class Negativicutes; order Veillonellales; family Veillonellaceae; genus Veillonella. The sequence continues at coordinate 18,872 of NZ_CAURHA010000022.1, read as the reverse complement.
GGGCTTTAAACATATTTCTAATGAGCTTAATCCTCAGTCTATGGTGTGGCGCTATGATCCAATTATTTTAACTAATGACTATACCATAGATTTTCATTTTGAAAGCTTTTACAAAATGGCAAAGTCCTTAATGGGCTATACAGATACCGTTATTGTTAGTTTTTTAGATATCTTTGATAAGGTAGCTCATAATTTTCCTGAAGGTTATAGACCGAGTTTAGATATTCAAACGAAGATCATTAAAGAATTAGTATCTATAGCGCATTCTCATCAGATGATACTTAAAACCTGTGGAGAAGGGGACGTTTTCAAAGAATTAGGTGCTAATACAGAGGGCTGTCTTACACTAAACTGTTATGAACGTGCTTGGAACGTAAAATTAAAAGCACCGAAACGTACACTAGCTAGACCAGAGTGTAATTGTTATTTACATGGTGATATAGGTGCCTATGATACTTGTAGTCATTTCTGTCGTTATTGTTATGCCAATACGAATCAAGCTGTAGTTCGCCAAAATCAAATGAAACATGATCCAAATTCTAGCTTACTCATTGGATCACTTTCAAAAACAGCAATTATCAAAGAAAGCACGGATAAGAGCTGGATTGTAGACGAAACTTTTACACAAGATTGCTTATTTTAACTAGAATTACGCGGAATTACGAAATTTAAATCATTGACGTATCGTGTACAATATAAACAAAAGGGGTTGTCAAAGAGACAGCTCGGGAATATAAGAGAATGAAGGCCTTTGTATATGTATTTTTGTAATCATAAGGAGGTGCAACCCGTGATAACTTATAAGAGCGACAGTAAAGAATCCTTAGAATCTTCTGAATCGTCTATGCCAGTATTAGCTATGTGCTATGATTTTGATAAAACCTTAACCCCTGATGATATGCAGGCACAAGGTTTTATTCAATCTGTTGGCTATAACGAAGAGCAAATCAAACAATTCTGGCAAGAATCGAATGAATTGGCTAAGAAAAATGATATGGATAATAACTTAGCCTATATGTACAAGATGATTCAAGAGGCTGTAGGCCATTTCTATGTAACGAAAGAAAAGCTTATGGAATATGGCAATCAAGTAGAACTATATGAAGGCGTTCGTACTTGGTTTGAACGTATTCGTGACTATGGATTAGAACATGGCGTACGTATTGAACATTACATCATTTCCTCTGGTTTAAAAGAGATGATTGAAGGCACGGAAATGGCAAAAGAGGGGGCTTTCACCAAAATCTATGCCAGTGCATTCATGTTCGACGATAAGGGTGTAGCCGTATGGCCAGCGCAAGCTATTAACTATACAAATAAAACACAATTTTTATTCCGCATTCAAAAAGGGATTCTCGATATTAATGATACAGGTGTTAATGATTATATTAAGCCTGAGAATCAACGGGTTCCGTTCCGGAATATGATTTATATTGGGGATAGCGATACAGATATTCCTTGCATGAGCCTTGTAAATGCCAATGGTGGTCATTCCATAGGTGTATATGATCCTATTAAGAAGGATAAAGATAAGGTCTATAAAATGATGCACCATCATCGTATTCGGTATTATGCACCAGCAGACTATTCAAATGGTTCAAAGCTAGATACCTTAGTAAAGCAAATTATACGTAAAACAGCAGCCTACGAAGTATTAGAGGGCGAATATATTCATTGTAAATACGAAGCAGAGGAGTAACATGGATAAATCTAAATTAACTAGCGAATGGATTCAAACATTCAACCGATTAGGTTCCGAGGGTAAGTTAAAACCTACTGTACCTTACCATGATTTATTTGCCCGTAAAGAGCTAAAAGGGTTTCCTTTACATACATTGCCTATGTGGACTGTAAACTTCCCAACAGGTCATATTACATGCTGTGATCCATTGGTAACATTACCGAGCAAACCTGATACCTATATTAGAACGGTAGAACCAGGCACGTATCTATTGGAAACTAAAATCATTGAAATGGAACCAAATCAATATCGTTATGTGGCGAGCCGCGTTATATTTAATGGAAATGAGCCGGTAAACTACGAGTTAGCCTTAAAAGGTACAGAAGATATTGAAATTCTGGATGATGGTGAAAGCTTCATCGGTTTCCCTGTAGATTCTGGTCTTGCTACAGTTGTGGATGCTGAAACGATTGAGACCTACAGAAAGTTCTACGATCAATGGCATACTAACTATCCGGATAAGAACATTTATGATGATTACTATAGCGATTTATTCCAATTAAATGCTATGGCATATCCTCAATACCAACGATCTAAAGGGGACTGGATTAACTTTACCATCCCTGAAACAGAATTGACTGTGCCAATGATTCAATCTGGCTTTGGTGATGGTTTATACCCTGTATACTGGGCATTTGATAAAGATGGACAAATCTGCCAACTTATTATGGAATACATAGATTGCAGCGAAGCGTATCAGTAATCACTAATTTATATTGTATTTCATAAATTTTAGGAGAAAATACTAATGAGGAATCAGCTTTCTAAAGAATGGCTAACTATATATGATCAATTAAATAGTGAAGGAAAATTAGAGGCGCCTATCAATTATGATGATATATTTAATGCTGAAGAACTATTTAATAAAAAGTTATATAGATTACCAATGGGTGATTTTACATTTACAACAGGACATATCTTTGCATGTGATCCCGTTGTAAATTTAGGTACTTTAGAAAATCTTCCTTATTTTAGGAGTGTTGAACCTGGGACATATCCCGTTGAAACATTAGTTGCTAAATTAGGTCCAAATGATTATGGTTATGTTTTAACTAGAGTGTTATTTAAAAGTACAAAACCAGTACGATATGAGTTAGCGCTTATTGGCGATGAAGACCTTTCTGAATTAACAGGTGAGGAAAGTTTTGTTGGCTTTTCTGTAGATAGTGCTTTGGCAACCATTGTTGATGTAGCTACAGCAGAGGCTTATAAAAAATTTGAAGATCAATGGTATCAAAACTATCCAAATGGTAATATTTACTTAGATTTATTAGAGGAAAAGTTTAAACAAAATGCATTAGATAATCCTAAATATCAACAACCTTTCGGAGATTGGATTATTTTTGAAATTCCAGATACCAATTTATCATTTCCTATGATACGCTCAGGATACGGATGTGGTCTTTATCCTGTATATTGGGGTATTGATAGGGATGGATATATTTGCCAAATAGTTGTAGAATATATTAGCTGTGATACAACTAATCATCAAATATAATTGAATATAAATAAGGCGCTTAGATAACTAAGCGCCTTTTATAGTATCTTATTTAGTTTAGAGCTTTAAATACCAAAGATCCAGTTTACAAGTACACGAATAATACTTAGGGTAAGAACAATTTCCGCAAGGAATCTTAAGGAACTTTCCATACCATTACCTAAATGCTTTAAACCGCCAATTTTGGCTTTGCTTACAATATCACACCAGCACATATAATACCTCCATAAGAGTTGATATGAGTAAATTAGATAGTTTATATGCTTATTTTACAACCTAATTCTAAAAAATTCAATATACAATTTTATTTAAATAGTAATTTCTTATTAGATAGTTATAATTTGTAAGCGTATGTAAAGGACTCATTTAATTAAAAGGGTTAAATATGGTATTATGAAATTAATTATTATTGTGTTGTGTAATATTATGGAGAGATATATGAGAAAATTTATATTAGGATTAGCTATAGCATTGGCTGCATGTAATATAGCATCTGGAAAAGAATATATTACATTAGAATCCTCAGCTGGTAATACTATCGTCGATGAAAATGGAGGTTGGATACTGGGCCCATATGATAATTTGCATGTAGATTATATGGACGGATATGACAAAACATATGTATATGGATCATTTTATGAAAATGGTCAAAAGCGATATGTAAATTTAGTTGAATTAGCATATTTTCCTGCAGGCTATGAATACGCATTTTCTTATAACTATGTAAAAGCATTAACTGGTGATGGATTTAAATTAGTTAATTCAAATGGTACCTATGCTATTAATGATGTAGTCGATCAATATAGTAGTGTAAATAAAAATTTAATATTAGGACGAAAAGGAGATTACTGGTATTTATATAACCAAAAGAATGGGGTTCAAATTCTTACTAATCCTATAAAAGATAGTTGGAAGAATATTGACTTCTTAGAATCTAAGAAAGATCAAAAACTGCTATTTATAATCCATACCTTTGATGGTTATACTAAATATGTTACAGAAGATGGAGTTGTTTTAACCGAAAATGAAGCAAATCATCTTATTAATACTGATGACTATAAAGAACTTATTGGAAATGGAGCGGGAACAGCTGGATATTCAGAAGAACGTCTATATAGTAGAAAACCATCAGATACCTATGAATTATTTACTCAAGTAGATAAAAAAGGTAATACTTTGTATGGAATGAGAATTGGTGAAAATGAAATAGTAATTCCTGCAAATTATAAATCTATACAACATTTAGGTAATGAGTTTAATTATTTTGTTGTATCTAATGAAAATAATAAGTATGGTATTATTGACTCTTTAAATCAAATTGTTGTACACATGAACTATGATTCTTATGAACAATTAAGTGATCGTAGTTTTGTATTAAAGGATTCTAATGGGAGTCATATATTTAATGCTCAATATGGTGTTTTATTTGATGAAGTATATGATAGTATAGATACATCTAAGCCTATTTATGTATTAAATAAAGTTACTACAGCAACTTATGATAAGACAAAATATGTGATTGACACTAATTCAGGTTATAAACTATTCAGATTACCATATTTTGATGACGATATAACGTCATATTATAAAGACTTATTTGTTTATAAATCTCATGGTAAATATGGTTTAATGGATTATAAGGGCCGTATAATCATTGAACCTAAATTTGATAAAGTGACTATCAATGAGCCTGAGCTCGCTAAATATATAAAAAGAATAGACTCGTTATGATAAATAAATAGTTTTAACTTATTATTTGATTTAACTTAAATAAACTAGCTTATAGAAATATAGGCTAGTTTTCTTTTATTATAATTACTTCCGATAACGATATATTATCGGAAGTAATTATAATAAGAAAATTGGGCCTAAATGGCCCAATTCCTTATGATATATGGTTTTTTAGCTTATTAAGCTTATTTACGTTTAAATGTATACGGTTCGTATTCTACATCATTATTACGGTTAGTCCACCAGTTCCAACCAACTCTCGCTAACTTCCAAGCGATGAACCCTACGATAATCCCCAATACTAAGCCTGTTAATACATCTGTTGGATAATGTACAAATAAGTAAACTCTAGAGAATGCTACTACTACTGACAATACCAATGCTAAAATCCCTAAATATCGCTTCTGAGGCGCTATTTGGCTCAAGCCTAGGTAAATGGTCATGGCAGATGCAAATGAACCAAAACTATGGCCAGATGGGAATGAAAAACTTGTTGCTTTTGGTAAAGCTGACTCTAATGGTACCGTAACATTCGGAAAATCTACAAATGGTCTTAAACGAGCCACATTAGGTTTTAATCCTTGATCACCGATGATAAATACAAATCCTAAGGCAATAATTATGGCTACGCCTAATACGCGGTATTTTTTTTGAATCATCAATAATAATGCAATTAAAATCCATAATGCGCCATTACTAGTGATTTTAGATAGAATTGCCATTATTGGCGTTAAAAAACTATATACAAGGTGTTCATGTACATAGAAAATCACAGAGTGATCAAATTGTAAAATTGAGTCCATAACTTCCTCTTCTATTTTAGTAAATGATAATTATTGAGAATGAACTGATAAATTTTCTTTGTCATTGAGATATCTATTTTTACATACTGGACTATGTATCAAATGATTTCTCATGTATAGTTCAAATAATAGCCTAAACTATTTGTATCATATGGTCAATAGTTTAGGCTATATTTAATAAAATCTTTAATTATGATTTCTTTTTGTCCGGTTTTTTCGGTGGATTTGGTGGTGCTGCAGGTGTTGCAGGCATTGTAATAATCGTATCTACTGGATCATATACGGACTCAAAGGAATCTGTTTGCGTAACCCAGTTACCATAGGTAATGGTTCTATACGTATTCATTGTTAAACCTACATGCCCCTCCTGCACTTCTTTTTCTTTTAATGAAGGATCTACCTTAGTAATCGTCTTGTTAGGAATTTCGCCATAATCACCTACAGAAATAGACACATTTTTAGGTTTATCTTGAGCCGTACCTATAATGTAGATCGTTAACGTTCCGTTGTTCATAACGCTAAGGATATAAATAGATTGTTGGTAAGGATTTCTAAACTTAAAGTCTAAATAGCCCCAAGCTACTGTAGCATCACGACCAGCTTGAATATATCCTACTGGCTCAAAGTGCGGCGTACGCTCGATAATATTCATACCGGATAATAAAGCTGTATTAAATATGGTAGAACTTACTTGGCAAATGCCACCACCAATACCTGGAACTAATTTACCATCAATCATAACAGGTGCATCATCATAGCCAGCCTCTGCAGTACGTTCACCTACAACATCGTTAAAGGAGAATTGTGCACCCGGTTTAATTAGGGTACCGTTTATTTTATCAGAAGCTAATTGAATATTATGGGTTCTACTTTCATTACTAGGATCATACTCTGTAGTGTAAGAAGCTAATACAGTATTCAATGGTTTTAAATCGGCATCACTTACTTTTACAGTATTCTGTGTAGTAAATACCATAGATAAGGAGTTAATACTATCACCGGACTGCAAATCATCTTTTAATTTCTTAAGGGTAGCATCAATATCGATACGCTTACCCTCTTTTGCAGGGTGTAATACAACTTGTCCATTTTCAATGGTAAGGTATGCATCATGTCCTGGTGTATCAATTGTTTTAGCCAATTCACTAAGATAGGTTTTACCTTTTACCTCATCAAGCTTATATTGTGGCTTAAAATGATGACCGTAGAATAAGGCATTAAATCGATTTGAAAGTAGTGTCCACATATTATCTTCATAGCCGTATGTAGAAATAGCTTTTACCATAGCATCTGTATCGATTTGGATCCCTAAATCATGATAGGTAGTTTGTTGTTTTTTATTATTGCCCATATCAATAGATATAGTTTGAGGGATTTTACTATTTAACTCTTGTAAGCGAGCCTGTAATTCATTCTTAGGTGTATTAGATAGATCTGTATCATTGTAATATACACCATAAGAAATATTTTCTGTTGGAATGTATGAACAGCCGCTCGTCCCCAAGAGAACAAGCATAGTTCCTACTAAAATATGTTTCTTTGTCATTATTTATAAACTCTCCCGAATTAGTTATCATATTCTCTAATTATAGCATATTACTGTCTAATCTATGGTACAATTATATTGATAATTTTAGGGTAAGGGTGAACTATGTCAAAGTCTAAAGAGCAACAGAAACATTTCTATTTGCGCAATAATGATGCGCTTATGAATAGCACTAAGTTGTCTATGAAAGCAAAACAAAGCATATTATTATCTAAGGCTGAAAATACTGTTGATGCCTACGAATCGGATTGGGACGATTTCGTAGATTGGTGTACATATCAAAAGGTATCTTATTTTCCAGCTACACCAGAAACAATTGTGAACTACATAAATGATCTAGCTGATTATGCAAAGGCTAATACAATATCTCGTCGCATAAGCGCCATATCAGAGAATTATAATGCCTCTGGTCATAGAGATAATCCTTGTATGGCACCTATAGTAAAACAAGCCTTACGAGGGATTAGACGTTTAAAAGGTACTTTCCAACAAGGTAAAACACCAGTTCTTCTAGAAGATATTGAAGATATTCTAGAGTGTATGGATAAACTAGATGTGCCTGAGTTGCAATTATTACGTGATAAAGCCATTCTTTTAATTGGATTTATGGGCGCTTTTCGTCGTAGTGAAATTGCGGCCATTACAGTAGAACATCTACAGTTTTCTTCACAAGGTGTTGAAATCTTTGTACCATCGTCAAAAGCAGACCAAGAAGGTCAAGGTGCTGTTGTAGCGATTCCTCATCTATCTGGTTCTCCGTTAGACGCAGTACGTGCCTTACAGCAATGGTTACGTGCCTCTGGTATTACTGAAGGGCCTGTATTTAGAGGTTTTACTAAAAATATGTCACTTCGTAAAACAGGCATATCCGATAAAATGATTGCAGAAATTGTAAAGAAATATGTTTCTCTCATTGGTCTTGATCCATCTATGTATGGAGCCCATAGTTTACGTCATGGCTTTGCAACAACTGCTGCAGCTTATGGTGTGGAAGAACGTAATATTATGAGACAAACACGTCATCATAGTGTTAATATGGTTCGTCGTTATATTAATGAAGCCAATAAGTTTGTGGATAATCCTATTTCTACTATTTTTGAAAAACGATTTAGATGATAATTATAAATCAGTTTATTAAGATAATATCCATAAATCGTATAATAACATACATTTGATAACAAAAAGCAGCTATCTCTATTGAGTAGCTGCTTTTTCGTTTGGGTTATACCCATATATATTTAGTTTTGAGCCACATAGTCCAAAGCTCTAACAGGACTATCATTTTTCTTAACCGGTACTTTTAAAACTGTACCAGGAACTAATGCACCAGAGTCATCAATTTTGTTGAGTTCCTTCATAGCATATACCATTTCACGAACATCCATATCTTTATGAGCTGTGCGAGCTGCAATATCCCACATCGTATCACCTGCTTGTACTTTTACTTCACGGATAGCATGTGTATTTGCTTCTGTTACAGGATTTGTCATATTATAGCCGAATAAGATTGTTAAGCACATTCCTACCATCATCAATATATTTTTCATCTCATACCTCACATTTACATCGAACATAATATCTGAGAACATTTGTTTGTTTACATGCTTATATTAGCACACGAACGAATGTTCGGTCAAGTGTTTTAGAACAAATGTTTGCAAAAACTTTTAAAATTGCCTATAATAGGTATATAAGATAAGTAATTATCTTATGTTTTTATTATATAGTACGAAATGAGTAAATTTTTCCGCATATACATATTGATATTATTTTGACATTACATTGACTATGGAGGTTTATCGTGAGACGCCCTGCTACAGATATTAATACAAAACAGCGCCGTATATTAGAATTTATTAAGGACTCTTTACATAATGAATATCGTTGTCCTACTGTTCGAGAAATCTGTACCCATGTAGGCCTTAGTTCTACTTCTACTGTGCAATCTCATTTGAATGCTCTTGAAAAGTTTGGTTATATTAAACGTGATCCTAATAAAAATCGCGCTATTACAGTACTAGAGGATACAAAACCTTCTATTTCTGTAGATGGTAATGAAACATCAAGTTCTGATAATTTTGAGTTCTTAGGCGCTGGTTTAAAACAAGTTCCTCTTATTGGTACTGTACAAGCAGGTATGCCTATTACAGCGGTAGAAAATTTAGAATCTACTCTTACATTACCTGTTCAATTAACTGGTGATTCTGACTGCTTCTTGCTACGCGTTCAAGGCGAATCCATGATGAATATTGGTATGTATGAAGGTGATATGCTCATTGTACGCCATCAAAATACGGCTAATAATGGTGATGTTGTTGTGGCACGTATCGATGATGAAGCTACAGTAAAACGTTTTTATAAAGAAAATGGTCACATTCGTTTGCAACCAGAAAATGATGATTTCGATCCAATCATTGTAGATGATTGTCATATTGAAGGTCTTGTCATTGGTCTTGTACGAGACAGAATATAGAAAAAACCGGCAACTTATGGTTGCCGGTTTTTTCTTGTATCTATTAAATTTATATATTGCGTAAACTATTCTCTCTACGTAGCATAGCAAAAATAGCACCTGATATATTGTGCCATACACTAAAGATAGCTCCCACTAGTGTTGCTAAAGGATTTAATGCAAAATTTGTTGCCGCCAATGTGACTGCTAAACCACTATTTTGCATCCCTACCTCAATCGCTAACGCTGTAGTTTTATCATATCTTAATTTAAGTATATATCCTACACCTAATCCTAAAAGCATGCCGAGTATATTATGTATGCCTACAACTAGTAATGTTTCTAAACCAGAAATTAAAAGTTTATCTCTATTAATGGCTATAATGGCTGCTATTAATAATATGATAGCAATCATAGAAACAATAGGACTTACACTAGTTAATGTATTAATCCGTGATTTACAAACATATTGGATGATTGCACCTAATAATATAGGAACTATAATTACTTTTACCATAGTTATTATCATTGGTAGTAATGCTATATTTACCCATGTACCTCCCAAATATAGGATTAGTAAAGGTGTTACAATTGGTGCTATTAATGTTGAAGTAATCGTCATTCCTACAGATAAAGGAACATCACCTTTAGCAATATAGGTGATGACATTACTGGCGGTTCCACCTGGACAGCAGCCAACTAATATGACACCAATTGCTAAATCTGGAGGTAATGTAAAAATATGACAGATTCCCCAAGCTAATAAAGGCATTATTGTATATTGAGCCAGTACACCTATACAAATATCCTTTGGATGTCTGAGAATACTACACAAATCCTCAAATTTTATAGTTAGTCCCATGCCAAACATAGCGATTCCAAGTAAAAATGGTGTATAAGCTATGGCCCAAGAAAAATATGAAGGTACTATATAAGCAATACAAGAAAAACCTATGATTAGTATCATTAAGTATTTGGATATCAGTTGATTTAGTGTTGTTAGTTGCTTCATAACTTCTCTCTCCTAATTTGGATCATATGAGAAGTTATCAATAAGACGTGTAGAGCCAATATATACTGCCATGGCAACTAGAACAGGAGCATTAATCTCTTCAACCGGTTGCATAGTATTAGCATCTACAACTGAAATATAATCTATCTTGGCCAAGGGCTCAGTATTTATAATTTCTGTCATAGTATTAATGATACTATCAGGAGAAGCTTCACGTTTAATGGCTTGTTTTCCTGTTTGAATAGATTTATATAGTATAGTTGCAGCTTTACGTTCGTCACTAGATAAATATGTATTACGAGAGGATTTTGCTAAACCATCTTGTTCACGCACAATAGGAACACCAATAATATTTACAGGAAAGTTTAAATCAAAAACCATTTTACGGATGATGGCTAATTGTTGTGCATCCTTTTCACCAAAATATGCATTTGTAGGCTGAATAATATTAAAGAATTTTGCTACAACAGTACATACACCTTTGAAGTGAATTGGTCTGCGAATGCCACATAATGTATTAGATAAATCAAGAATATCTACAAAGGCTTTTTTATCTTGATACATTTCCTCTGGACTAGGTGTAAATATAAGGTCCACACCATGTGATTCACATAGCTTTTTATCGCTATTGATATCACGTGGATACGTGCTTAAATCTTCATTTTCTCCAAATTGAATGGGATTAACGAAAATAGAGACAATTACCTTATCATTATTCTTTCTTGCTTGATCTATTAATGAAGCATGCCCATCGTGTAGAAACCCCATAGTTGGGACGTAACCAATAGAATATCCTTCTTTTTTCCATTTACTAATCGTATTGCGTACATTTTCAATTGTAAGTACATGTTCCATAATGATTCCTCCGTTTATTGTAAATACGAAGATAGTCCTATACAGTCTACTGTAATTCGATCAAAGACAATTAATTCTGATCAACTAATAAACCATGTTTCTCATAGTTCTTTATTTGACTTATCTTATTATTTGTATCTACAAATACAACGAGAGGCTTATGGCTCTCAACTTCAATTTCATTTAGCTGTGCATAACACATGATAATAATTTTATCATGTACTTGGACATGCCGTGCAGCAGCGCCATTTAAACATATAACACCACTACCGGCTTCGCCAGCAATTGTATATGTACTAAATCGTGCTCCATTATTAATGTTTACAATTTGAACTTGCTCATATTCTCGTATTCCAGATGCATTCAATAGATCTGTATCTATAGTAATGCTCCCCACATAATCAAGTTCTGCTTGTGTCACAGTAGCTCTGTGAATTTTACCTTTTAACATTGTTAGTTCCATGTTAAACTCCTTGTGTTTTAATGTAATCGCCTTATGGTCGATTCGAAATATCACAAATTTCTGTTTATCATGAATTAACAGTAGACTAGAGTATAGTTGAAAATACTATCTCCAGTGCAATTATATCATAATAAAAAGTTTATACATTATATTTTTGTTATTAGACTATAACGATTAGTAACAAATATAAGAAATATAAAATAAAACCAGTAGCTACATAGTAGTTACTGGTTTTATGATTATTTATATATTATTGTAAATATTCTGTTAATGCTTTATCAATATATGCAGCTTCATCAGCAGTTGGCTCACACATCGGTAAATTAAATTCACCAACTGGCAAACCAATTTTACGTGCTGCATATTTTACAGGAATTGGATTTGTAGTGATAAACATAGCTTTAATGATCTCAGATAGGCCTTGATGGAGACGAATAGCTTCATGATTATGACCAGCTTCAAAAGCTTGAATCATAGTATTCATATCTTTACCAGCCACATGAGATACTACGGAGATTACCCCACATCCCCCTACAGATAACATTGGTAATGTAAGACCATCATCACCACTGTATACCATGAATTCATCTCCAGGCATTAAGCGTTTGATTTCAGAAGCAATCATCAAGTTACCACTTGCTTCTTTGACGGCACATACATGTGGATATTCATTATGTAATTGAACTAATGTAGTTGGGAAAATACCTGTTCCAACACGACTTGGTACATTATATACCATAATCGGTAATGTAGTAGCCTCTGCAATAGCTTTAAAATGTAAATATTGGCCTTGTTGGTTAGGTTTATTGTAATAAGGTACTACAACTAGCAAACCATCAATACCGTCGATGTTAGAGACTTCTTTTACAAAATTTACGGAAGATTTTGTATCATTAGTACCAACATTGGCAATAATTGTACCTTTATGACCACATTCTTTAGCGATAGCCGTAAATAAAGCTAATTTATCATCTTTAGACATAGTTGGATTTTCACCTGTTGTACCACATACAACAAGACCATCAGAACCATTATCTAATAAATGATTAGCAATAGTTACACAATTTTCAATATTAACGGATCCATCACTATTAAAGGATGTCACCATAGCTGTTAATACTCGACCAAAGGTTTTCATATCTGTCCTCCCCTGGAAAGATTAAAATGCTTGTTTTTCCACCAAGTACTCAGCAATTTGCAATGCATTAAGAGCTGCACCTTTACGAATTTGGTCCCCTACAATCCAGAAATTCATACCTTTGTCATTGTACAAGTCTTTGCGAATTCGACCGATTTCACAATCATTTTGATTAGATGTATATAAAGGCATAGGATAAATTTGTTCTGCAGGATTATCTTTTACTTGTAAACCTGGGAATTTTTCACAAGCCGCTTTGAAAGCTTCTACAGATACTGGTTCAGCTGTTTCTACTAATACAGACTCAGAGTGAGAGCGGTATACAGGAACGCGAACTGTAGTAGGAACTACTTGAATAGTTTCGTCATGAAGAATTTTTTGAGTTTCATAAACCATCTTCATTTCTTCTTTTGTGTAATCGTTTTCTAAGAACACATCGATTTGTGGCAATAAGTTAAATGCTACAGGATAATGCTTAGGTGCAGAACCTGTAGGCAATAAGTTTGCTGTCATTTCTTCGCCAGCAGTGAACTGTCTTACTTGGTTCTCAAGCTCTTCAATACCTTCTTTACCTGCACCAGATACAGCTTGGTATGTGCTTACAATAACGCGTTTAATAGGAGAAATATCATGAAGCGGTTTCAATCCTAGGCTCATAATAATTGTAGAGCAGTTAGGATTTGCAATAATACCTTTATGTTTCAAAATATCTTCTGGGTTAACTTCTGGTACTACGAGTGGAACCTCAGGATCCATACGGAATGCACTGGAGTTATCGATAACAATAGCACCACGTTTCGCAGCTTCTGGTGCTAAAGTCTTAGATATGGAACCACCAGCGAATAATGCAATATCAACATCATCAAAAGATTCTGGTTTTGCTTCTTCAACAACATATGTTTTGCCATTTACAGTCAACTCAGTACCAGCAGAACGAGCAGAAGCCAATAATTTTAAGTTTTCATAAGGGAAGTTACGTTCTTCAATTAGTGAAATAAATTCAGCACCTACTGCACCAGTAGCACCTAGAATTGCAACATTAGGTTTTCTCATTGATAAATCTCCTTGCTCAAAATTATAAATAATGTTCTAAACCGTAAGTTAAACCTGTTTTAGAACTAATTTTTTTACATGCTAATACTACGCCTGGCATGAAAGATAAACGACTTAAGCTATCGTGACGGATAGTTAATGTTTCGTCATAACCGCCAAATAATACCTCTTGATGCGCTACATAACCTGGTAGACGTACACTATGAATAGTAACATCATCAACTTTGGCACCACGAGCACCTGGTAAGCTTTCACGAGTTAAATCTTCATCGGCAGTTACCTTAGCGGCTTGTTTAGCATCATTAATCAATTTTGCTGTTAGAATCGCTGTGCCCGAAGGAGCGTCATATTTGTGATTATGATGTAATTCTATAATTTCCACATTAGGGAAATATGGAGCTAATTCTGCAGATACTTTCATCATCATAACAGCACCTAGTGAGAAGTTTGGTGCCACTAGACAATTAGCATTATTAGCACGACCAATTGCATCGAGCTCATCTCGTTGCTCTGCAGTTAAACCAGTAGTGCCAATAACAACATGAATCCCTGCAGATAACATTTTCTTAGCATTTTCATAGATAACAGCTGGATTTGTAAAATCTACGATAACATCAGGTTTATTTGTATCGAGAACCTCATCGATGGAGGCATTCATCTTGATACCCACTTGCTCGATTCCTGCTACGGAGCCTACATCCTCACCTGCCTTAGTTGGGTCAATACCACCTACTAATGTTAATTCAGGATCGTTATGTACTGCTTTGACAACTTCACGACCCATTTTGCCGCCAGCGCCATTTACCATTACTCGAATCATATATACCTCCAAAAAAGCCAGTGGATGCATCCACTGGCTTTATAGATTATATAGCTATATATACTCTTACTAAAAGCTCAATGATAGCACTCCACCAATACAAGATTGATGACAGTTGTCTATCTATTAAATAGACAACCAGAACGATGAGTTGCAATCATCGAACTTCGGCAAGCATCCCTTTTATCATGGATCAATGCATGCCTACTCCTCATGATTACTCTTAATACTCGCACCTCTATCAACATATTCATTTAATACTATTAGTATATGTAATTATGCGATTTTAGTCAATTAAAATGGTCAATAAGTTCTTTAGCTGCAGCTAAAGCTGTAGTGGACATTCCTCGACCAGACATCATAGAAGCTATTTGAGTAACTCGTTCCTCCTCATTTAGTACTGCTAAGGTAGAGATTGTGCGGTCATCTTGCTCTATTTTGGAAAGATGATAATGTTGTTTTGCAATACTAGCTGTTTGAGGTAAATGAGTTATACAAAATACTTGATTAGTTTTAGATAAATTCAGGATTTTCTCTGCTACCTTAAGAGCAATATCACCACTGATGCCAACATCGATTTCGTCAAATACCATAGTTTTGAAAGCATCACTACGGAATACTGATTTAAAGGCTAAGGCGATACGAGCTAACTCACCACCAGACGCTACTTTATGTAACGGAAGCAATTGTTCCCCTTTATTAGCAGAAAATAGCATTTCAATGGATTTAGCACCTAAAGAAGATAGTTCATCCCCTTCTTCAATATGGAATTGAATATCACCCTTAGGCATTCCTAAATCAACCAATTCTTGATGTAAAGCTGTAGCAATCACTTTAGCATTTTTGAGTCGAACCTTGTGCAAAACTGTTAACGCTTCTTCTGCTACTTTTTTGGCTTCTTCAAGACGAGCTTCTAATTCATCTTGAGCAAATACAAGTCCTTCTAGTTCTTCTAAACGTGCTTGAGCCTTTTCTTCATATGCTAAAATTTCTTCTACGGAATCACCATATTTTTTCTTTAACCCATAGATGGTAGTATCTCGATCTTGACAATATTTATAGCGTTCTTCATCATAGCTGATGGTGTCTCTGTAACGGTCTAAAGACTGAGCAGCTTCTTCTAGTTGGAAATACGCAGAGTCAACCATTTCAGATACTTCTTTTAATTCTGTATCGTATTTTACAAGGTCATTCACCTCAACCTTTATAGAATTAATCGTGTCTAATAAAGGCTGACGACCATTGTAAAAAGCATCATAGCAAGATCCCAGAACTTTATCAATATGTTCAAAACTATCTAGACGCTTAAGCTCTTCAGCAATAGAAATGTCTTCACCAATGCTTAAACCAGCATCTTCAATCTCATCGATTTGATATCGTAACATATCAAGCTCTCGAGCGCGCTCAGACATATTCTCTTGTAAATTATCTACTTCTTGCTTAGCTTGCTTGTAGACTTTATAAGCCTCTCTATAAGCCTTATAAGCAGTTTTACCTTCTTGATTAAAAGTATCTAAATATTCATGATGTGTATCAGCATCAAGTAATCGTTGGTTACTGTATTGGCCATGAATATCTGCTAAATATTGACCAATTTCTTTTAATGCTTTCAATGGTATCGGTTGATCATTAGCTAAGATCGATGATTTACCATTACGGTTAAAAGAGCGTGATAGAATTAATTGGCCTTCTTCAACCATTATATTTTTAGACTCTAATAATTCTTGAATACTTTGGTGATGAGCAATATCAAATATTCCGTCTATAACAAAACTATCTTTACCGTGACGAATAAACTCGCTGCTCGCGCGTTCTCCTAATAGGATACTAAAGGCATCCATAAGAATGGATTTCCCTGCCCCAGTTTCGCCGGTAAAGATAGTTATGCCATCATTAAATGAAATATTCATTTGCTCAATCAACGCAAAGTTGCGAATGCTCATTTGCGTTAACATATGATTAGTCCTTCATTAAATCTTGGATTTTCGCTAAAATCGCTGGAACTTCAGCTTCAGATTTTGCAATTAACAAAATAGTATCATCCCCTGCTAAGGTACCGATAATTTCAGTCCATTTTGCATGGTCGATAGAAAATGCTACAGATTGAGCAGAGCCAGGAATTGTATGTAATACAACTTGGTTTAGACTGTGATCAACCTTAATTAAAGAATCTTGGAATAATCTGTTAATGCGACTACGAGATAAAACTACGTTTTCCTCAGGTGATAACGCATAACGATAATGTCCATCGCCTGTAGGAATTTTGATTAACATTAATTCCTTGATGTCACGGGAAACTGTAGCCTGTGTTACTTCAATACCTTCTTCTAATAAGGCCGCTGCTAGTTCCTCTTGTGTTTCAATCGCCTTGGACTGCACGATTTCTTTAATTTTGTTATAGCGATAGCGTTTCATTGTGAACTCCCTTTTTTAAAACTTGCACATAAAAGAGAATAATATCTTTCTGATAATATTATACCATATATTCATAATTAATATATGGTATAAATCGCATATATCATACTCGTTATGCATATTATACTAATATTTAAAATATTGTTAATTTTCTATATATTGATAACGTACAAACGCTTAGCCTATAAGGTTCATCTATTTATAGGGAATTAATAATTTAAAAGTAGAAAAATATACATGTATAAATAAAAGCCCCTATAAAGGGGCTTTTACATGTTGATTATGAGTTTTATTCATAATGAATAAAGATATATAGCAATTTATCGTTTTTGCAATATAAACAATTCTGGTGGGTTATTAATTTGGTTCATTGGATGCCAATGACATACATTATACAATTTCTGTTCTAAATTAGATAAATATGATGTAAGGGACTGCATTTCTTCCATCCCTTCAGGAGTTCCAGGATAAGCAACAATTGTGATAACTCCTGACTTAGATAACTTATGTAACCCCTTATCTATGGCATCTATAGTTTGATGCGGTTTAGTTATAACTTTATGATTACTACCAGGCAAATAACCTAAGTTGAAAATCATTAAATCGATAACCTCATCTTTTAATTGATGAGCTAAAGCTAGATCATGGGAATCATGAATAAAAGTTAGACTTACATCAGGTGCAATATCATTAGTTTTTAGTAGTTCTTTACTACTATTGATGGCTTTCATTTGGATATCGATGCCAAATAAATGACATCCTTTTTGTGCACGCTTTGCTAAGTACAATAAATCATGGCCATTGCCACATGTAGCATCAACTACTACTTTGGCTTTTTTCATCGACCGATCCCAGATTAAATGTTGGAATTGAACAGCATTGTTAATGTTAATCACGAAACCACCCCACTTGAGATTTGGTTATAACAATTCGTCTCTACGAGACGCTAATTTTTTAAATAATGTACCAAAGAAACATTGATCTTTGAATCGTACAAATAAGCAGTAAACAGGATTGGAACTTATATGTAAGGTTTCTTTATTTGTAAAAGTATAGTCAAAAGTACCATCAATACAAATGTGTAATTGTGGTTCTCGCTCAGGCATTGTAATTTGAATCGTATCATGCTCCTCTAATACAAGAGATACACCTTGGATTAGATGTGGTGCTACTGGTGTAACTATGATAGATCTATTATCTGGTTTCATAATAGGTCCCCCAGCAGATAAATTATATCCCGTAGAACCTGTAGCAGAAGAAATGATTAAACCATCAGATGGATACATTTGAGTATGTTGATTATTAACAGACATATGAATTCGTGCCATTTTTGCTGGTTCTGCAC
>NZ_CAURHA010000021.1:0-31941 GCF_963524655.1 uncultured Veillonella sp. | reverse complement strand
AAAACCGACCTCCTTAACGTTAAGATTTTTGGTCTAACATTAAGGGGTCGGTTCACAACGAGGCCAGCTCTTTTATTTAGATATCTCATTATTTGATTTCATTAGAAGGTGTTTCACTAGGAGCATCCACTGTAGCAGTGTTTTCTTTAGCTTCAACCACCTCTGGTACTACAATACCTGCCGCTTCTAGAGCTTCTTTAGGCTCCTCAACTTCAGGGGCTTTCGTTGTACCATATTTATAAAGATTGTCTACAGCTTTAGAATCGATTGTTTCTTCTTCTAACAAAGCATTTGCCATGTCATGTAAGAATTTTTCATTTTCACTGAGAAGTTTTGTTACATCTTTGTACGCTTCTTCTACAATGCGATGAATTTCAGAGTCGATTTTTGCTGCAATCTCTTCACTATAGTTGCGCTCGTGTCCAAGGTTTTTACCCAAGAATACTTGTTCTTGTTGTTCACCAAATACGATAGGACCAAGCTCATCGCTCATACCCCAACGCGTTACCATCGCACGAGCTGTATTCGTTACACTTTGAAGGTCACCAGAAGCACCTGTACTGATTTCATCTAGGATTAAGGCCTCTGCAATTCGACCACCAAGAGCTACGCGAATATCCGCTAATAATTGAGATTTTGTTTTGTAATTTTGTTCCTCTGTAGGAAGCATCATAGTGTAACCACCTGCTGCGCCACGAGGAATGATTGTTACCTTATGAACAGGATCTGCATGAGGCAATAAATGTGCCACAATAGCATGACCAGATTCATGGTACGCTGTTAACTTACGGTCTTTCTCGCTCACAATATGACTGCGGCGTTCAGGACCCATGCTAACCTTTTCACTTGCTTCTTCAACTTCAGCCATAGTGATAACTTTTTTGTTAAGGCGAGCCGCCAATAAAGCCGCTTCGTTTAACAAGTTGTTCAAGTCAGCACCAGTAAAGCCTGGAGTTTTCTTCGCAATTGTTTTTAAGTCTACATCGTCAGCCAATGGCTTGTTACGAGCATGTACTTTCAAGATTGCTTCACGACCGCGTAAGTCTGGACGACCTACGATAACTTGACGGTCAAAACGACCTGGACGCAACAGCGCTGGGTCAAGAATATCTGGGCGGTTTGTAGCGGCGATGGTAATAATACCTTCGTTGGCACCGAAGCCATCCATTTCAACGAGCAATTGGTTCAATGTTTGTTCACGTTCATCGTGACCACCACCAAGACCAGCACCACGTTGGCGACCAACCGCATCAATTTCGTCGATGAAGATAATACATGGGGCATTCTTTTTCGCTTGTGTGAAAAGATCACGCACACGAGATGCACCAACACCTACGAACATTTCTACAAAATCAGAACCGGAAATCGTAAAGAATGGTACCCCTGCTTCACCAGCTACGGCTTTAGCAAGCAATGTTTTACCTGTACCTGGAGGTCCAGCGAGCAATACACCTTTCGGAATTTTAGCACCGATAGTTGTAAATTTACCTGGATCTTTCAAGAATTCTACTACTTCTTCCAATTCTTGTTTAGCTTCTTCAGCACCTGCTACATCTTTGAAGCTAACCTTTACATTACCTTCACCCATCAATTTAGCACGGCTTTTACCGAAGTTCATCACTCGGCCACCGCCACCTTGTGTTTGTTGCATGATAAAGAAGAACAATACGACCAAGATGATAATAGGAATAGCAGAACCTAACAGGCTCATCCACCAAGCTGGTTGCTCAGGTGGAGCTGCTGTAATTTCTACGCCATTATCTTGTAATGTTTTAATTAATGTTTCATCACTAGGCGCATAAGAATTGAACTCTGTTCCATTTTTTAGTTTACCTTTAATACCGTGATCATTGGTAATCGTTACGGACTCAACCTTTTTCTGTTGTACTTGTTGAATAAATCCTGTGTAACTAAGTTCAGATTTATTCGCACTTTGACCAGAGAAAGCGTCAATGGCGATAACGAAAGCGGCAATGATAAGTAAATAAAGGACGATATTTTTAGTAAATCGACCCAAAATATTACCCCTTTCAATAGTAATTTAGTTGTATAAACGAATTGAGTACATCTCATTGAGAGATGCACTCATATATTATATCATATTTTTAATTTTGATACATTTCTTCCTTTAAAATACCGATATAAGGCAAGTGACGATATTTTTCCGCGTAGTCTAAACCATAACCGATAACAAAGTAGTCAGGAATGATAAAGCCTACATAGTCTACTTCTACGTCCATTTTACGGCGGTCAGGTTTATTTAATAACGCTGCAAGACGTACGCTTTTAGCGCCACGAGCATGTAAATTTTCTAGCAAGTAATGTAATGTTGTACCAGTATCAACGATATCCTCTACAACGAGTACATGTTTACCCTCTACAGAGCGATCTAAATCTTTTAAAATTCGAACTACCCCTGTACTAGTTGTACCACTGCCATAACTAGAACAAGAGATGAAATCAAAACTTACATCTACGCTGTCATCAATAGCGCGTGCTAAATCTGTAAAGAATACGATAGCACCCTTTAATACCCCTACGAGCACAACGGATTCATTTTGGTAATCTTTACTAATCTCTTTACCTAATTCCGCTACACGTGCTTTTAATTGTTCCTCTGTATATAAAATATCTTTTGCATCTTGATGCATCTATATGACCTCCACGATTCATATTAATGTTTGCAATATACCTTTATTGTATCACATTGAGCGGTTACTTTTATACTTTTTATAGTGAAAGTTTTCCCTTCTCCGGTGTTAACAATATCTAGTAATTGCTCTTGATGAGCTGTAGTAAGCGTTATATCAGAGTCAATAGAACTCATCAAACGCTGCCACAAACGACGTTGTATAGCAACTGGTTCCTTTCGTAAGGCCTTACGAGATAAACGCATTTCATTTTTATCAATAGTCACTAATCGCTCAAAAGCTTGTACCGTCAAATTAGAAATTACTGCTAAATCTTCACTTACAGAACTTCCTAATCTAGCGATAGCATCTACTACATTAGGGTTAATCGATTCTAACTCCGGTATAATGCGATGACGAATTCTATTTCGCTGATATCGAATATCATCATTTGTAGAATCAATACAATACGTGAGCTTTCTATCGGCTAAATAAGCTAATAATTCCTCTTTTGTAACATCTAATAAAGGTCTAATCACAGGAATATCATAGTCATGGCTGACTACAGCCATACCTGTTAGCCCGTTTAATCCTGTACCTCTAATGAGATGCGCTAGAATCGACTCTGCTTGATCGTCCTTATGATGAGCTACCGCAATATAATCATACCCCTCAGACTGAGCTATTTCATTTAGCCATTGATAGCGAACTTGCCTACCAACGGTCTCCTCAGATAGCTTTAGGTCTTTACTCAAGGTAGGCACATCAAAGGTAGTTGTATAAAACGACAACCCTAATGCATCTATCTGATTTTGAAGCCATAGAACCTCATCTTTACTTTCAGGGCGAATAGAGTGGTCTACGATAGCAATACCAAGCTTATATTTTGTATGGCGATGCGCAGCAATGTCTTGTAATAAATGTAATAAAGCCATCGAATCTGGACCACCAGAACAAGCTATCAATATACGGCTATTTTCAGGAAATAGCTTATGTAATTTTAAAGTGTGATTAACTCTTCGAATGAGTGCTTTCACATTCACGGGCCATCGCCTCCATACCATCTTGGTCACTCACAAATACATGAGGCACCTCATAAGCGTCCATAAAGGACGTTAAAATCTCCGCACCGGCTACGATGATATCGGCACGACCGGCAGGTAATCCTTTGACTTGCAATCGCTCTTCACAGCTCATGTAACGCAATCTCATAATGATGCCTTCCACAGTCTCACGGCTCAATTTATGTCCTTGCACCTTAGTGCCATCATAATCTTCTAACTTTAAATCGATAGCCGCCAAGGTCGTTAACGTACCGCCGATACCAATGAATTCACCAAATTCCCCTTCAATCATCATCGGATCCCACAAGAATTGAGTTTCTTCCCACACACGTTGAGGACCTTCGTCAGACATAGATTGAAGGCGTACAGCCCCTATAGGATAAGAGCGGCTCCAATAAACGCCGTCCTTATTGCCTAATGCTAGCTCTGTACTACCGCCACCGATATCAATAGTTGTATAGTGACGGCCATCATTCAACTGGTCCCCTAAGGCGCCATTAAAGCCATAAATAGCCTCTTCATCGCCCGAGAGAATACGCCATTCCATCGGACAATATTCGCTAATGTGCTCCATAAATTCAAGGCCATTAGCGGCTTCACGAACAGCGCTCGTTGCAAAACCAAAGCAGTATTCCGCTCCGTATTGGTCGGCTAATTTCTTAATATCCCTGAAAGCTTGATATGATGCTTCCATCGATTCAGTACGTAATGTACCATCTGTATTTCGCTCTCCAAGACGAGTAGTCCACAACTGTTTTGGCTCGTAATGCCAAATTTTATTTTCATAAGTAGCTAATAATAAGCGTACTGAATTAGATCCAATATCGATAATTGCTAACTTCATAATCGCTCCTTGCATACAGTAGTATCCACCTAATACTACTGCCCCCTTACTATTTTATACATAAGTAAAGAGATGGCAGAAAGCCATCTCTCACTATTAATCTCGACGACCGCCTCGGCCTCCGCGTTTACCTTCTGTATTGCGTTTTAAATCGTGCAGGCGTTCATTGCTATCGCGCAAAAATGATTTCATCTTTGCTTCGAAAGCCTCTGCACTTTGCTTAGATTGAACTCGACGAGGACGTCTTTCTTCACTTACCACTTCTTTAGGTTGTGTTTGACGAATAGAAAGACCAATTTTATTGCCGTCAATGGATAAAACCTTTACCTTTACAGCATCTTCAACCTTTAATACGGTATTAATATCTTCGACATACCCATGAGCTACTTCAGAAATATGAACTAGCCCTGTTTGTTTCTCTCCTAAATCAACAAATACGCCGAATTTTGTAATACCAGATACGGTACCATCTACAATGTTACCAACTTCGATTGCCATGCAACCTCCTAATTAATGCGGAAACCACAAACTACACAATAAAGCGAATCAAAAATTAAATTCTTACCTATTTTACATATGGTACTTCACCAGGCTTAACTAAGCCTAATTCCTCACGAGCCACCCCTTCAATGGTCTTCGGATCTTGTAACTTAGCCTTTTCCTGCTCTAATTCTTCATTTCGCTGTTTTAATTCTTGCAATTGTTGCTCTATATGTTGTTTTTCTTGATATACAGCCACCAAGCGATAGGCCTGCCCTAACAATAGCAGCACCATAATCCCTATGCCAATTCGCTTGATCCACATGAGGATAATACGCTGATCCTGCGCTTTGCGATTAGGGCGAACCCGTTTGCGCGGCCTTTTTGGACGTTGTACTTCCATAGTGTCCTGAGTCATAATGTCCCCCAAAAATATTCATCATCTGTATATTATCATTCCTAAATTATACCACATAACATAGCTTGGGACTAAATAATATTACAGATATTTCTCTAGAAAAACAGAGTGCAATTGTATATATGTATGCAAAGGTACAGTTATGTATACAGCTAACGATAAGCTATATTTACATAGTTTCTGCCTTAGTAGCATGTTCACGAATAATAGCACAGGAAGCTTTAAATAAAGTTAACTCTTCAACAGTAAGTTGTAGTTCTAAAATATCTTCAATACCATCTTTACCAATAACAGCAGGAGTGGACGCAAAAATTCCGCTTTCTCCGTATTGGCCATCCAAGTAACAAGAACAAGGCAGTACCTTCTTTTCATCGTGGAATACGGCGCGAATTAGCTCAGTAGTGGCGCTAGCAATGCCAAATTCTGTAGAGCCTTTACCGGCTAATACATGGTAACCACCAATCTTTACATCATCTAATACTTGTTGAAGGTCAAGTGTAGGGAATCTATGAGGTAATTCCTGTTGTAACTGCTCTAAGGGCTTACCTTGAACGCATACGTGAGACCACGGCACCATGGCACTACCACCATGCTCACCTAAACAATAGGCCGTAATAGAGCGATTACTAATGTTGAAAATATGAGCTAATTCTTTTTGGAGTCGAGCTGAATCTAATGCTGTACCAGTAGAGATAATGCGCTTAGGATTCCAATTTAAATGTTTACATAAGTAAGTGGCCACCACATCTGCAGGATTTGAGATAGAAATAATAAACCCATCAAACCCAGATTGTTTAATACGAGGAATAACGTCCTTTAATACCTCTACCGTTTCACCAAGACTTTCTAAACGATCTTGATACAAATTTGGCAAAGGTCCTGCACTAAATACGAGAATATCACAATCTCCACAGCCCTCAATAGGACCTGCAGTAGCTATTACTTTATGGGGAATATAGCTAACCGCATCATTAATATCCATAGCTTGGGCTTTTGCCTTTTTCTCATCAATATCCATCATATATAGCTCATCAACTTCACCTTGTAACGCAAGAGAAAAAGCTACATGAGAACCTACGTGACCAGTACCAATAATACCTACTTTACGCAATTTCATAAGAGCCTCCAATTATTAGCGAGTAAATGATAAAACCTTAACCAACACCAATGTATTGAAATCAAATACTCAATATCTAAATACTTTATATCAAAATTCTATATTTTCTATTTAAATTATAGAAAATCATATGATTTAAAGAATACATAATTATTATATACCCATTTTTAGAAAATCTATTAAAAACACTGAAAAAAGACTGTTATATGAAATGCACCCCAAAATTATGTCCAAATTTTGGGGTACATTTCATATAACAGTCTTCCTATCTTTAGTTGTATCTAGTAAAGAAACTGACCACAACAAAATCGCACTTATAAAGCCATATCTTCAAGGTTAAGAGGGAATAAGTCTTTATCCTCCATCACTTGTGGTGATTTTTCTAAATATTGTTTACGCATAGTCCATAAAATTTCTAAATCCTTAGGATCTAGTTTAGATAGTGCATATATCATAGTGAAGTCCCCGCCATAATGGCCACGTAAGCTATCCGGTACACCTTTAGGCCCTTCACCGCCAAGGCGATTATTAAAGAACCCCTGCATGCGACGATTATCTAAATCAATAATAATAAAGCCTGACGCATCATATACATATAATGTATGGTTTATACGTTTTAAGGCACGTACCGTATTCGTAATAAAATACTGGTCCTTCATATCGATAAGAGATGATTCATAACCAGAATGGTAAAAGTCACCATAATAATGAGCCCCTCTATCAGTAGACTCTAATAAGCCTTTTAATTCGTTCTGCTCTTGAGTCGTAAAATCAGATAAAGTTTTTACCGACTTAATATCTCGTAACCCCCGTTGGTAATCATCAGTCTTAGGTGGTTCTATATGCTGACCTCTAAAGGTAATTGGCATAAGACGAAGCGTATTATCAGCTAGGTTATAAATCCCAAAACCTTCGTAACCTAAGAAATACACTTGTGAATCAATGGATTTCATCGCTAATATTCGTTTTGAAATAATGGCATCACTAGAGTTGACTAATGTATGCGCTTCTGGATCTATACGCACTGTTTTAGTATCGTAGTTGACTCCTACCGCAAGCCAATAGGATATCCCCACTACAATCAAAGCCAGTACACATAAACCGATACGTTTTATATTCATTTACACTCCCTATGATTCCCAATCATAAAACGTAAACTCATGTACAATATGTATCGTATTTACTAGTTCATTAATCTTAGTATTTAGTAGCTCATTAATCTTAGTATTTACTGGTTCACTAATCTTAACACATACATCGCTCTTTTATTCACTTAATTGAGCTAATCGCTCATTAATTGTCATATCTTTATAGGTAAAAGTTGGCACCAACTCATATAGTGGTTCTAATACAAAGGAGCGCTCCCAAAAATGTGGATGCGGCACAACGAGTGTTGCATCATTTAAAGAAAGCATAGCGCCTTGCGAGTCGTAAGCTAAAATAATATCTAAATCTAGCGTGCGAGGCCCCCAATGAATCAAACGTTTGCGGCCTGCCCCTTTTTCAAGACATTGAATTAGACCGAGCATTTGATGCGGATCTAAAGTACTTTCACAAAACCACATGCCATTAACAAATGTATCTTGCTCCGTATAACCCCACGGCTCAGTTTCAATAAGCGTAGAAGTAATCACCTTAGAAACAGCTTCATGTTGCTGCAATGACTGAAAGGCAGAATGAATGTAGCCTTTCTTGTCCCCCATATTGGAGCCTACACTGATGTAATAGGTATACATCAAACTTGTCCCCTTGTAGTTACAACCTCAACATAATCTAAGATGCCTGCAATTGGTACAGATGGCTTCCGCACCGTTACAGATAAACCTACGATACCTTGGTAATGTTGATACAAGGAATCCGCAATAAGCGCCCCCAAGCGCTCCAATAGATTACGTTTCTCACCAGTCATAACAGATTCTACAATTTCATATACTTCTACATAATTGATAGAGTCCTCTAGCAGATCACTTTGACCCGCCTTGGTAAGATCTGTTGTAATTTCCACATCTACAAAAAATCGTTGACCTTGTGCTTGTTCAGATTCCAAGTTCCCATGGTATCCATAGAAGGCCATATTTTTCAAAACGATTTTATCCATTATTCACCTCGTAATAGGCCATCCGCGACTGCTAAAGCACGCTTATGCATCTTCACGTTGTGAACACGCACCATATCAACGCCTTGGAATACACCTGTAATACAAGCGGCTACAGTACCTTCATCGCGTTCTTCTGGTGGCAAACCGCCCAACATAGACCCGATAAAACCCTTACGGCTAGGTGCCAACAAAATTGGATATTCATAAGCTGTTAACTCACCTAATCGCTGCATAACTTCAATATTTTGTTCTTCTGTTTTACCGAAGAAGCCAATACCTGGGTCGAGCCAGATTTGTTGAGGTGTAACCCCCTCTTTTAACGCTTTATCGATAGCCCAGAAGAAGAATGCTTTCATATCCTCAATAATATCGCCATAGTTTGTATCATTACTATTGTGCATGATAATAACAGGCACCTTGAAGTTAGCTGCTACTGCCGCCATATCAGGATCATAATGTAGTCCCCATATGTCATTTAAAATATGCGCCCCTTTAGAAAAGGCATATTCAGCTGTTTTAGCGTGATAAGTATCGATAGATACGGGAACTGTAGATGCATTTAATACAGGATCTATTAATAGAGACAAACGCTCAATTTCTTCGTCTGCCGTCAATGGTGTAGAACCTGGGCGTGTAGATTCAACGCCTAAATCAATAATGTCCGCACCATCTTCAATCATTTGTTTTACATGCGCTGCTGCTGTCTCTGGTGTGTTAAATAGACCGCCATCAGAGAAGGAGTCAGGTGTACCATTGAGTATACCCATGATAAGGGTACGATCGCACAAAGATAAACTTTTGCCATCATTCCATGTATAATTTCTACGTTTAAACATTTGCCTGTCCTCCACCTAACATTGCCAACGCTTCATCTCTTAATGTGCCTTTTTCGGCCAATACGCCTCGGCTTTCTAATGTAATAACCTTTGAATCTTGCTGCATGGTACCTTTGATGAGCATACACAACTGAGTCGATGTAATGCGTACAAATACGCCATGAGCGGATAAATCATTCATAATAGCATCTGCCAATTCAGATGCCAACCGCTCTTGTAATTGCGGTCTACGGCTAAGAATATTAACAATATCTTGGAACTTGCTAAGTCCTGCAACACACCCATCCTTAGGTTGGTACACAATATCTACAGTACCAAAGAAAGGCAATAAATGGTGCTCGCACATGGAATAAAACGGAATTCCTGTAACTGCCACAAGACCTTTATAGTCTGTGCTAAAGGTTTCTCCCCATGCCGATTTTGTATCTAATCCTACACCGCTGAATAATTCACTATATAATTCTGTTACACGACTTGGTGTCTTCTCTAACTCTGGTGCCTCTGTATCAACAGATAAAGCCTCTAAGAATTGCTTTATCCCGTCCTTTGCACGTTGATTCATCGGTCCTCCTAAACAATTTTTGTCGTCCAATCCTCAATATTCCAAATATCCGTAACCCAACCTTGATAGAATTCAGGTTCGTGACTTACTAGTACAATAGTACCTTTGAAATCACGTAATGCACGGCTCAACTCTTCCTTCGCATATACGTCTAAATGGTTAGTCGGTTCGTCTAAAACCAACACATTATACTTATTCTGCATGAGTTTGCATAGGCGAACCTTAGCATTTTCACCACCAGATAATACACGCATTTGAGATGTAATATGTTCATTCGTAAGGCCACAACGAGCAAGGGCTGCACGCACCTCTGCATTGGTCATAGCCGGATATTCATTCCAAATATAATCTAGCGCTGTTTCAGAGTTAGATGGTGTATCTTCTTGAGCAAAATAGCCAACTTGTAAGAACTCACCTTTTACCAACTCACCACTCACAGGTTTTAATAAACCTAGAATAGTTTTTAACAACGTTGTTTTACCTAAACCATTGACGCCACGAATGGCGATTTTTTTATTTCTTTCAATTTGAAAGTCTACTGGTCTAGTTAACGGTTCATCATAACCTAATTGTAAGCCAAAAGCCTCTACAATGAAGCGACTTGGTGTACGACCTTCTTTAAAGCCAAAGGTAGGCTTGATATACTCTTTTGGTTTTTCCAAAATTTCCATCTTCTCTAAGCGTTTTGCCCTAGAGTTTGCCATACCACGCGTCGCTACACGAGCTTTATTACGTTGAATAAAGTCCTCCATACGCTCAATCTCTTGTTGTTGACGCTCATAAGCCTTGGCAGCTTGTGCCTTTTTCACTTCGTAAGCAGCTTGGAACTGATGATAGTCACCAGTATATCGAGTAAGTACTGCTTGCTCAATATGATAAATGACATTGACTACGGAATTTAAGAACTCCATATCATGAGAAATCAAGATGAACGCATTTTCGTAGTTCTGCAAATAGTTTTGCAACCATTGAATATGCTCTACATCAAGATAGTTTGTCGGTTCGTCCAACAATAAAATTGTCGGTTTCTCTAGTAATAGTTTAGTAAGTAAAACTTTAGTACGTTGACCACCACTGAGCTCTGTAACATCTCGATCTAAGCCGATATCTGTAAGGCCTAAACCAGAAGCTGTACGCTCAATAACCGCATCAATTTCATAGAACCCACGTTGTTCAAGAATTTCTTGCCATTCCCCAACTTGCTCGAGAAGCTTATTCATTTCATCTTCGGACACATCGCCCATGCGATTGTACGCATCGTTAATATTTTGCTCCATAACGAACAAATCATCGAAAGCCCGTTGTAATACATCGCGAATAGTCATGCCCTTTTCGAGCACTGCATGTTGATCCAAATAACCTACTGTTACTTGGTTGGACCATTCAATTTTACCTTCGTCAGGCGGTATTTTACCTGTAATGATATTTAGGAACGTAGACTTACCTTCACCATTAGCGCCAATAAGGCCTACGTGTTCGCCTTTTAACAAACGGAATGATGCATCATCTAAAATTTGTCGCGCTCCAAAACCATGGGTTACATTTGAAACGGTTAAAACACTCATATCTATCTCCACCGGAATAAAAGCCGTCTTGTTGAAGACGGCTTGTTTCATACTTACTTAAATATTATATCTATTGTACCTTTTTGACCTCTATATGTCAAAAATTGAACATCACTTACACATGGCATAACGCAAGGCTACAATAGCCATAATCTTAGCCCCCTTAATAGCTTGTGCCAATCCATAATCAGAACCGGCTGCACAAGTGAACTCTGGCGTATGTGCTTCTAAGCCTAATCCAATCTGTAATGTAGGCTGTGCCGTAGGCACCTCATAGGATACATTACCTACATCCGTGCTACCATCCGCTTCATCATCAGGCAATATACGAGGTGTTTCACCAAACTCAGTCATCACATCTTTAAAGAGATCTAATAACTTTTTATCTTGACACATATCCTTAAAAAGTGGCTCATAATGATGCATTTCAACTTGAGCGCCATAGGATGCTCCGATCTCTTGCGCAGCCGCTTTGATAGCCGGCAAAATAATACCTTCTAAATCATCCACCGTACGCCCCCGTACAGTCATGCGAAGCGTAGCCTTAGGAGTTACTACATTTGGTGCCGTACCAGCTTCGGTAAAGATAGCACCTACAATAGCACCTTTAGGGAAGGTTTTCTTTAACTCTTTAACTCTTTGATAAAGATCTACAGCACAATCTAAGGCATTGATACCAGAATCAGTAAGTGATGCGATATGACAGGAACGTCCATGGAAGGTAACCTCTAGGGGATGTGTCGCTAATGATGTGCCCCCCACCTCATTTTCACCGCCTGGATGAATGATGAGCGCCGCCTCATAGCCCTTAAATAAACCAGCCTCAGCCATGTATACTTTACCACCAATAGTTTCCTCCGCAGGACAACCAAAGAAGGTCGTTCCCCACGCTTCCGGTGCACTTTGACTAAAGGCAATAGCCGCCCCTAAACTCATCATAGCAATGAGATTATGTCCGCAACCATGACCGAGTTCTGGTAATGCATCATATTCACCTAAAAAGGCTATTTTATGCTGTGCAGAACCGTTATAGTCACCCCGTAACGCCGTTTGTAACTCTGGAAGATCAGTTAGCCCCACTTGAGATGTAAAATTATGTGTTTCTAAGAATTGGTTAATTACCTTAACTGCTTTATGCTCGTCTAAGCCCAATTCTGGGTTATCGTGTAAATATAAAGAGACATCGCACAATTCCTCAGCCATACTATCTATGATGGCACAGGCACGGGCCTCTCGTTCTTGTAATGTCATAACTCCCCTTATTGTTATTTAATATCTGTAAGCTAACATTTGTCTCCTATTTCGTATAAGGATGAACGATAATGGTATTAGAAATATATCTAAAACTAATCGTTGCTCCTAATGGCAAGGTTTGATGCGGCGATCCATGGCCTGTTGGCACATAGCACACAAAAGGTTCTGGTAATTCAGAATTTCGATTTTCCTCCATGTACCGCAACGCTTCATAGCCCAAATCATAATCAACTTCATCTTCGTCGCCTTCGCAATTTGTAAAAGTACCGATGACTAAACCTTTAATGCGGCTCAATAAACCGCTGAGACGAAATTGTTGCAACATGCGATCTAGCTTATAAGGAGCCTCCCCTACATCTTCAATGAATAGTAAGGTATCCTCCCAAGACTCATCCTCTAAAAAATAAGGTGTTCCCAATAGCATAGATAGCATTGTCATATTGCCACCGCGTAAAACCCCATCACCAAGGTCAGTGCCAATGGCACCTCGAGGGGGTTCAGGTAATGGTTCAATAACTTGTAATTTACCTTCTACGGTATTAAATAAGGCATCAATATCTGCTTTTCGTTCAGGCTTAAAATCTACGCCCATAGGGCCATGATACGTAATAAGTCGACTATATCGGTTAATAGCCATATGAAGTGCTGTACAATCGCTATAACCAATAAAAGCCTTACGATACTTACGAATCGCTGTATAGTCTAATTGTTCTAAATACCGCATCGTACCATACCCACCACGCAAGGCTAGCACCGCATCACAAGGGGCTGTAGTCATCATATATTGAAACTCTGTAGCTTGCTCCTCAGGAGTACCACCATAGAGGCCCTTACGATGTACACTATCACCCCATAATACCTTATAGCCTTTTGAGACACAAATTTCTTCTATTTTATGTAAATCTTCATCGCTTGCACTGGCAGGTGCCATAATACCTATGGTCATTCCCGATGCTAAACGTTTTGGTTCAATCCAGTTCATATATCCTCATAAAATACAACAAAAGACGTACACATAGTGTACGTCTTAAGTGTATCTTATTTGTATGCTTTTTTAAAGTCAACAAGGCCTAATGTAGTCCAGAAATAATTTTGAATCGTTCCGTTCGTTACATAAGGTTGTGTTGTGAAGTACAACGGCATTACAAGAGATTCATCAAAAATCATCTTTTCTGCTTCATGCATCAATGCATCTCGAGCCGCACCATTTGGCGTTATACGAATACGTGCAATCAATTCATTGTACTCATCACTGTGGTACTGACCATCATTATCTTCTGCAGAGAATACTTCTAAGAAGTTTTGCGGATCACTATAGTCAGCAACCCAAGAAGCACGAGCTACTTGGTATTTGCCAGCTTCACGGTCTGCTAAGAATACCTTTGTCTCTTGATTTTGTAAGCGTACATCAGCATCAAAAGCATTTACCCATGCATCTTGAATTGCTTCGGCAATAGATTTATGCAACTCACTTGTATTATACAAAATCGTAATTTGAGGTAATGGATGGTTCTTATCGTAACCTGCTTTTTTCAAAATTTCTTTAGCTTGTTCTACGTCTTCGTAAACCAAATAACTACCAGCTTCACGGAAGTCTTCACGACCATTACTTTCCAGCATGCCATACGGTACGAAGGCATAAGCCGCTTCTTTACCACCGCGAACGATGTTGTTAACAATGTTCGCGCGGTTGATAACCATGGAGAATGCTTTACGTACATCTGGATTTGTGAAAGGGTCAGCCTTTACATTAAATACGTAGTAATAGTTACCAAGCATAGGACCGATATGTAATAGACCAGCCTCTTCTAAGCGTTTTTGATCCGCTACAGGGGGCTCAACCATCATATCTGCCTCGCCACCTTCAACCAATGTAAGGCGTGTGCTTTGGGATTCACTAATAGGCCAATTCATCTTCTCTGTTTTCACAGATTCTGCATCCCAATAGTTAGGATTCTTGATGAAATCCATTTCCCCATTATGCTTCCAAGACAACAAGCGGTATGGACCATTAGATACCATAGTTTCAGCATTAGCAGCCCAATTTTCATGAGCATCTACAGCTTTTTTGCTCACTGGATAGAAACTATGAGCTGCTAGTAATTTCAAGAAATATGCTGTTGGATTTTCTAAGGTAACTACCAATGTATCGTCATCGATGGCCTTAACACCAACATCTTCTGCTTTAGCGTCGCCACTATTAAAGGCTTCACCATTTTTTAATACATATAACATATATGCATTGTCCGCATGGACTTCAGGGTCTAATACGCGTTTCCAAGCGTATTCAAAATCATGAGCCGTCAAAGGCTCTCCATTGGACCATTTTAAATCAGGTCGTAAATGGAAGGTATACTCACGACCATCATCGGAGATTTCCCATTTTTTTGCAAGTGCTGCTTCTGGTTCACTTTCATCATTAAGACGAACTAGACCATCAAATAGTTGAAGTTGAACCGTAGCCTCCGGAGAGGTAGTAGACTTTGCGGGATCCAATGTGGATGGTTCCTGCTCAATAACATAACGGATTGTATGCTCATCGATTGGTTGGACCCCACGAGGGTAACCAAATACGAACAAGAGCACACTCACCCCTAGAGCAAGGACCATGAGTTTTAACAAATTTCGTTTATCCATCATGGCAATGCTTCCTCTACAAATACTTTCATGATGCGCCCAACTTGAGCGCCTAACTCTTTACCGCGGTCATTATCAATATCGCTCATCAACAAGATAAAGCAAAAATGACCTCTTAATGTTTCTAACACGCCCCCATCATGCTCTACGCGATCAAGGGAACCTGTTTTATGGTGAAAGCGTACGCCTTCGCCCCAGTAAAATGGCAAGATATCACGGAATTGTTGGCGGCCTAAAATATTCCACATTTCACAGCCATAAGCGTCTCTATCACGATATTCAAAAATGTGTTTATACAGACGAGCTAAGGCCATAGCAGTCATATGGTTATCTCGACCCTCAGCTAACGCATCAAAGTCCATCATCATACGATTTAATTCAATCTCATCAACACCGAGTTTCTCAGCACGAGCATTAATATTTTCCATACCAAGTACAGTGATGAGCAAATTCGTTGCTATATTATCGCTGAGCACCATCATGAGACGGCATAACTCAAGATACGTAAAGCTATGTTTACCTACAAGCTCTTGCAGTGCCCCACCACCTTCAACGCGTGGAGTTTTAGATAAAGGCACCGTATCATTAAGGTCCAACTGCTCAGTGCGAGCTAAATGAAAGACATATTCCATGATGAGCACCTTAATCAAACTCGCACTAGAATGAACTATATTTTCACCTTTAGATGCGATAAGTGTCGGTTCTTCTTCATCATCAAATTGCAATACTACATAGGATATATTCCCTGTAGGTGCCAATTCTTTAATAACCGTATCAAGTTGATTTTCTAAGGACTTACCAACAATTAGTTTTTCCATACTATTCTCCCATTATATGTGCCAGCATGCGATGCGGCGATCAGCCCAATCGCGAAGCGGTGGACGCTCTGTAAAGCAACGACCTTCCGCTTCTGGGCATCGACCACTAAACAAACAGCCTTTTGGCGGATCTAGTGGATTTGGTGGGTCTCCTTTTAGAGGGGCCCCAATTGGTGCATGTGGCATAACTGGGCCATTTAAGGCCGTCAAGGCACGGGTGTACGGATGTTGTGGGAATTCATACAAGTCCAATGCTGGACCTTCTTCCATAACAGCACCCAAGTACATAACAACCATGCGATGACTAATGTAGCGCACCATGTTTAAATCATGAGAAATAAAGAGGTACGAAATGCCATGCTCGGCTTGCAAACGTTCAAGCAATGTCATAATCTGCACTTGAATCGATACATCTAGTGCAGAAATCGGTTCATCACAGATGATACATTGAGGCTGCATAATTAGAGCCCGTGCAATACCGATACGTTGGCGTTGACCGCCAGATAATTCATGAGCGTAACGCTCACCAAAGGACATATTCAATCCAACTTGGTCGAGCACCTCTTTTACACGAATAACGCGATCACGCGGTGTATACTTTGAATCTAGTTCTAAAGGCTCTTCTAAAATAGCATTCACCGTAAGTCGTGGATTAAGGGATGCGTAAGGATTTTGGAATACCATTTGCATCACTGGATGAACAGCTTGTCTCTCCACATAAGGATCAATGTGACGACCATTCATATAAATGGAACCAGATGTAGCTTGATGTAAACCCATCAAAGTGTAGCCAAATGTGGATTTACCACATCCAGACTCTCCTACGATACCAAGGGTTTCCCCAGGTGATTGATATAGGCTCACGCCTTGTACAGCATGTACCGTGTGTTTTGGCTTAAACAAGCCGCCTGACAGGGTGAACTCTTTAACGAGATTGTCAGTCTCCCATACGTAACTCATTAAAGTCCCTCCAACTTAGCTAACCAACATGTAAATTGATGATTCTCACCAACATTTGTAACCGTAGGAATCCGATTACCACAAATACGCATAGCCCATTTACAACGCGGGTTAAACGCACACCCTCTCGGCAAATCAAATAGATCTGGCGGTTGACCTTCAACGGCTTTCAACTCGCCATGCCACTTTCCTTGCGGCAATGCTAGTAATAAGCCCAAGGTATAAGGATGACGAGGTTCGTTAAAGATGCCTTCTACCGTAGCAGACTCAACGCATTTACCTGCATACATAACCATAACACGGTCACAAATTTGAGCGATAACGCGTAAGTTGTGAGAAATAAAGATAATACCAATACCAGCCTCTACGGCTAATGTTTGCATAAGGCGCAAAATTTGTGCCTCTGTAGTAATATCAAGTGCTGTAGTAGGCTCATCACAAATCAAAATCTTTGGACGCCCCGCTACAGCCATGGCGATACATACGCGTTGGCGCATACCACCACTCAACTCGTGAGGATATTGAGATAAACGTCTTTCCGGTGTAGAAAGGCCCATTTTCTTCAATAAGTCGATGGCAATGGCTTTTTCATCGTACTCTTCACCGTAAGCATTAGTACGATGGATAACCTCATACATTTGCTCCCCAATCGTCATGATTGGATTTAAAGAGGTCATCGGATCCTGGAATACCATGGCAACTGTAGTACCACGAAGTTCATTCCAATCTTCTTCAGTAAAGTCTATACAATCATGACCATCAATCATGAATTTGTCCGCTTTAATTTTAGTTTTACCATAAGGCAACAAACCCATTAAGGAATTCACCAAAACAGATTTACCACAACCAGATTCACCTACAATCCCTAAAATCTCACCAGGCTGTAAGGAAATATCTTGATTGCGAATCACTCGTAATGGACCTTGAAAGGTTTCGATGGTAATGGATACATTGCGCACATCAACAATTGCGTTATTCATTATCTATCTCCTTCCTTAGGGTCTAATACATTGCGTAAGCCGTCGCCAAGGAATGCGAAACCAAGCATGGTAACGCTAATAGCAACAGCAGGGAAAATCAATTGGAATGGATAAGAGCGCATGCTACTAATCCCTTCAGAAGCAAGTACCCCCCAACTTGCCATCGGTGCATTTACACCTAGACCGATAAAGCTAAGGAATGCTTCTGTAAAAATAGCCTCTGGAATAGCCAATGTTAAGGTAATGATAATTGGCCCCACACAGTTCGGCAAAATATGACGCAATAAAATGCGATGCTTTGGAATACCCATAGCTTCTGCAGCGATGATGTATTCTTCGTTTTTAACTTTCAAAATTTGGCTACGTACGATACGGGCCATGTTGAGCCAGTACGCAATGCCTAGTGCTACGAAAATAGATGTAAGGCCAGGGCCTAATACAACCATTAGCAAAATTACGTATAACAAGAGTGGAATACCGTACAAAATATCTACGATGCCCATCATGATACGGTCAACCTTGCCACCCATATAACCTGCAATACCACCGTAAGTAACGCCGATTACTAGGTTGATGAAAGCCGCTACAAAACCAATAGTCAAGGAAATACGAGCACCATACATAACGCGGGTATAAATATCGCGGCCCAATGTATCTGTACCAAACCAGTGACTAAAACTTGGACTTTGGTTGGCATCGATTAAGGATTGATCCGCATAGGTATATGGTGAAATTATGGGGCCTAAAATAGCCAATACAATCATCACAAAAATGATGCTTGCCCCGACTACAGCCAAGCGATTCACCTTGAACCGCTCCCATTTACTAGGGCGCTTAATAAAACTAGTCAGTTCTTCTTGAGGGGCCCGTTCAATAGGTAAAAAATCTTCCTTATTCATCTGTCCCCTCCTCTGTTGTCACACGTGGATCGATTAATGGATAAATCATGTCCACTAAAATATTAAGAAATACTACTAGCGCACTATAGAAAATCGTAATGCCCAAAATAACAGTGTAATCACGGTTATAAATGGATGTTACGAAATATTGTCCTAGGCCTGGAATGGCAAAAATAGTTTCTACGATAAAGCTACCTGTTAAGAGGCTCGCCGCCAATGGGCCTAAGTACGTAATAACTGGTAAAATCGCATTGCCTAGCGCATGGCGAGTCAAAATAGTCCAAGAATCTAACCCTTTTGCCCGGGCTGTACGAATATACTCTTGTTGATATACATCAAGCAAGCCACTACGTGTCAAACGAGCAATAAAGGCCATCGGTTGTGCCGCTAATGTTAAAACGGGCAACACCATATAAGATGGACCGCGCCATAAAGCTACGGGGAACCATCCAAGCTCAAAGCCTACTACATATACAAGAACAGCACCGATAATGAATGTAGGCACTGAAATACCCAGTGTAGATAATACAGTTACAGCATAGTCTACAATACTATTCGGTCGCATAGCACTAATGGCCCCTGCTGTAATACCACCCACTACAGCTACCATTAACGATAACAAGCCTAGCTGAGCAGAGATTGGGAATGCATCACTAATAATGTCGTTCACACTACGACCTTCATACTTAAATGATGGTCCCAAATCGCCGGTAATAACACCACCTAAATAATCTCCATACTGCTTCCACAGGGGATCATCAAGATGATACTTTGCTTCGATGCTTGCTTTCACCTGAGGCGGTAATTTCTTTTCTGTTGTAAAAGGTCCCCCCGGAATTGCATGCATTAATGCAAATGTTACAGTAATGATGACCCATAAGATTATGATTGCGCCACCTAGGCGTCGAAATACATACCTTGTCATTTCACTATCCTCCATTAAAAGTCTATCCGTTTTATTATACTACATTATGAAGTTAATTTCATGAATAGCATCATTACATTTACAGAAAGCCGTACATAACGTACAATAAAATATATAATTAATTGGAGGTGTCTATGACAGCAGTACCTAGAGTATTAACAATTCAAGATATGAGCTCAATCGGCCGCTGTGCCCTAACCGTTATGATTCCCATTATCAGTGCTATGCGCTGCCAGGCAGTACCTTTGGCTACAGCCGTTTTGAGCAATCACTTGGAGTATCCCCATTATGAGTTTGTAGATTTATCGGCTCACATGAGGGATTTCATGGACTGTTGGGATAAAAACGAAATCGACTTTCACGCTATTGTAAGCGGTTTCTTGGCATCGCCAGAACAAATCCACCTTGTGGAGGAAGCAATCGACCGTTTTGGCAATAATGGGCAAATGGTCATCGTCGATCCAGCTATGGCGGACGATGGTCGCCTCTATTCAATCTACACTCCTGATATGGTGGTAGCTATGCGCCAACTTGTTTCCAAGGCTCATATTGTAAAGCCCAATTATACAGAGACTTGCTTCTTATTAGATATTCCATTTTCTACAGATCCTATTAATGATGATGAATTGCGTGATCGTTGTAAACAATTACATCACATGGGGCCTGACATGGTTATCATGACAAGCGTTCCATCGGAAACACATGCGGTCATCGCCGTCTATGATGGGCCTACAGACTTTTTAAAAACCTACTCTATACCTCTTGTCCCTGTAAAAGCAACCGGAACCGGAGATATTTTCACCGCTGTATTATCAGGTGCAGTAATGAGGGGATATTCACCTTATGATGCAGCAGAACTGGCAATGAATTTTACTACTAAAGCAATTCAAGCTACAGTAGATACTGTAAAATCAATGAAACATGGTGTAGCATTTGAGCTAGTCTTGCCAGAATTAACTCAACTATAAGCTATACATAAAGGGGAACTTATGGATTTACTCTATGTTGTATTACGAACATTGCTCATATGTGCCATCGGTTTACTCATTGCATTCCAAGGGCGTCGCATGGGCTTATCGATTTTTAACCTCACGGGACGGTTAAATCGACTACAATTCATCATATGCTTTATCGCTCTGATGATTCTATTCCACATCGTCCACTATATCGATGATCTATTCTTGGACTTTGTTGTCTCTTTACCTGCATACTGGTTTACAAGAGTTATTATTTGGATTTTACTAGCAGCCCTCTTCCCATTATCTTGCATTTTATTTGGTCGTCGTATTCACGACATCGGCTTTAATGCATGGGCAGGGATTCTCTGGTCGGTAATTATGATCTTCATCAATACCTACTCTGCTGTATCTCCATTCAATTACTTGCTTGAACTCTTCATATGGCTCATCGGTTTCCTATTCTGGGTATTGCCTGGTCAACCAGAACCAAACCAATATGGTAACCCACCATTTATGCCTGTAAATCGACCAACTTATGAGTCGATGCAACCGTCCATATCGCATACGGAAAAAGAAATCCGCAAAACGGTGCGTAAACGACGTAAAAAACGATAACAAATAATACATAAAAAACGTATCTCTTCATAAAGAGATACGTTTTTTATTTATCACATGTCTTATTATATATAGTTCTTTATTACCTTAATAGCTATACCATAAATAATTTAAAAGAGTTACAACCTGATTCTTTACAAACTCAAGTCAATAACATCAACTCTATCATAGTACAAAGGATATAAGCAATAATAAACTTAACCTTTTGTTTGCGCGCTCTATCATCATCAGAAATCTTAAGTCTATTTTCTAGGAAGCGCTTATCCCGGATTTGCAGCAATAAACGTTTAATACGCTCTTGACCTTCAGCGGCATTACACTCACCGCTATCAGAGGTCAATGTAGCTTGCTGCATGAAGATGCGCCGATGGAGCTTACGCATTTGAATCTTGATATTGTTATGAACAAACGCACTTTGCCATTGTTTTCTAGAGTCAAAATACATATACAAATATCGTGGTGTATTCATTAGTAGTAAAGAAAGAATAAAAATCCCCAAAGATATTAAGAAGTAAGTAGAGAATGAAAATTCTAGTGTTTCAGTTGGTAAGTAATTATGCGCAAAGATATAGGTAATCCATACACCAATCGGCATTAAGAGCACTGCCGCAATATCAATGGATCGAAGCCAACTAGTACGAATTGGTACATCTGGCACCGTAAATGTATCTACTGGATCATGAAATGCATAATAATCTATTTGTAATACCGATTGACTTGTTCGAGGATTACCTAAAAGTACAGGGCCCACACTCCCTATGGAGCGTTCTGGCAAAGGTATAAACTTTTTAAGTTGCGTATTGGGTATTAAATCAAAGCGAATAATACCTTTTTTTTCAAAGCGTACAGTAGATCCCTTTTCGCCTAATGCAATAGGATTAAAAAAGATGCCAAAAAGACTAAGGCACCAGTTACCTAGTAAGTGTAAGATGGAATTTAAAATAAATCCACCAGTATCTAAATTCTCTGTATCGAGCCGAATTGCAAAGGATGATGAGTAATCATCAAACCATAAGTCTTCTAAAATAAATTCAGCGGTAATCACATTCCCCCATTTAGTAATAATAGATAGGAATATTTGATTATTTGGTTCAAACTCAAAAGTTATAGA
Organism: uncultured Veillonella sp.; assembly: GCF_963524655.1. Classification (GTDB taxonomy): domain Bacteria; phylum Bacillota; class Negativicutes; order Veillonellales; family Veillonellaceae; genus Veillonella. The sequence goes on along the minus strand of NZ_CAURHA010000021.1, from coordinate 9,169 downwards.
ATAAAAGAACTTATGATTCCGAAGAGCGGCACGCAACATGCGATTAACCACGTCTTCTTCTATAAATAACAAACGATGATCAAATAAATCTTGTTCTAAAGGTACTTGTTGAACAGGGCTTTCCTTTTTCACCGTCGTATCACGATCAGATAATGCTTCATCCACCAATGCTCGTAATTTGGTGAAGATTTTAGTCATAATCCCTCCAAGGATAAGATAAAATAGCTTTTACATAAAAATTATACCATATATTGCATGATTTATCGATAAAAGACTCCCATATCTACTATTAAATATCGGCATACATAAAGCCCCTTTTGCATGGCGCAAGGGGCTTTATTACTATAGTTTAATATACTACCTATTATAAGTTAATAATTATAATAGATACTTTTACGGATATTAAATTTTATTGAATACTTGCCATAGATAGATAGCAATATTCGTAGAAATGACCACGCAACGCAATGAGCTCTTCATAGGTGCCATCTTCTACAATTTCACCTTTATCCATAAATAATATGCGATCCATTTGTTCTAAACCTTCTAGTTGATGCGTAATGTATAAGCATGTTTTACCTTCTACGTAGTGCATCAAATCGCGATGTAAAGCTTTTCGAGTTACTTGATCTAAGCCTTCTAGTGGTTCATCTAATAAAACAATTTGAGGGTTTCGCAAAAATAATCTCGCTAACGCCACACGTTGACGTTCACCGCCACTTAGTCCATGTCCACCACTACCAACGATTGTATGTATACCATCAGACAGCTTATCTACAACATTTTGCAAGGATGCACGGTGTATGGCTTGCTCTAACTCATCAGCTGTTGCTTCCGGTCTGGCAAGGCGAATGTTATCACCAAAGGACGCATGGAAAATATAGGTGTCCTGAGTAATGGTACCTAATGCATTACGCCAGGTATCCATAGAAATATCCTTTAATTCTACATCGCCCACATGGATAGAGCCGTTGTAATCATATAAACGCTCTAGCATATTAAATAATGTAGTCTTACCGGAACCACTGGCACCCACGATGGCAATCGACTGACCTTGTTTAATATCCAATCTAAGGTTCTCGTAGATAGTATGCGCATGATCATAGCCAAAGGACACATTTGTAAAAGTAATATCTCGATTCGGATTAAATGGCTTAGGTTCTGATGGCTCCACAACCGGTAATGGCTCATTTGCAAGTGCTATAAGACGGCTTGTGGCTACTTTACTTTCAGCACCGTGATGGACCGCTGCAATCATCGGTTGTAATGCTTCAAACCAAGCTTGCGTACCAATAGCGGCCACTGCCACCATTACGCTAGCCCACGCCCCAGTTAATGCATTAGCAGCCATAATCGCTACCACAACAACAGTTAACTGAACGCCGCCTAGGAATAATGTGTTGCCTAAGTTCATACCGCGATCAATATTTCCTTTATGCCCGTCAACATGTCTCATCATCTGTTGAATTCGTTTATATACAAGATTTTCATTGCCATAGCTAATAACGTCTTCGAGGCTATCCATAGTATCACTTAACAGTGCTTTATAGTCTCCTTGTTTAGGCCCAATAGCACGTAGAGATTGTTTATTATGGGCGTAAACAACTAATGGTACTACTACCCCTAAAACAAGAGCTGCCATTAAAATTGGCATAACCAAGCTATCATCAATCGTAGATGCTCCATAAGCAACTAACGCCGTCAAAGCAATGGCTGCTACAGGTGGAATCAGAGTTCGCAAGTAGAAAAATTGTAATACCTCTATATCCCCCATAATGCGACCTAGCATATCACCGGCACCAAATCGTTTTAAAATAGCCGGTGCTAATGGCTCTAAATGTGCATAGAACCATAGGCGTAAACCATAGAGACCTTGGAATGCCATACGATGCGATGTGTAACGTTCAAAATAACGACATACTGCACGACTAACACCAAAGAAACGAACCCCTACGATAGCAAGACTTAAATAGGTAAGACCTGGTTGTAACGCAGCCGACGCTAGTAACCAAGATGAAACAGTTAACAAACCTACATTCATGAAGACCGTGAGGAATGTAAATATCAAGGCTAACACTAAGGACCACTTAGCAGGACTTAGAACTGTGAATAATAGCTTCCACCCTTGTAAGCCCATTTTCTGTCTCTTCACATCATGTTTATCAAGTGTAGATGATTTAGTCACCGCATCAGTAACAACTTCCTGTTTCTGAGCATCAGCAATACACGCCTGTTTCAGAGTTTCATCCATAGCAGGTATATGTTGCGCAGTTGAATGTTTACCTGCTTTTAATTCTTCTTCTATGGCAGAAGAGAATTGTCCCAAGCCAGATGCTACGAGGTCTTTAAAATAACCATCCACAGCAACTAGCTCTTCATAAGAGCCTTGTTGAATAATGATGCCTTGTTTTAAAACATATAGTTTAGAAGCCCAGTGCATCGTTTGTAAGCGATGCCCGATAATGATGACAAGCTTATCCTTCATCAATCGTTGAATAGCTGTACTAATGATAGATTCCGTTTTTACATCTAAGTGGGCCGTTACTTCATCGAGAATCAGCACCTGCCCCTTCCGTAAGAATGCACGTGCTAAGGCAACCCGTTGACGCTCACCACCACTTAAACCTAAACCACCTTCTCCGATGACCGCATCAAGACCGTCAGCATGACGACTGATGACATCTAAGAGTTGAACCTCTTTACAAGCATCAAGAATTTCTTTATCACTTACATCCATGCCAAAGGATAGAACCTCACGCAAGGTGCCTTTCATAATGTGTGGATGTTGAGATACATAGGTAATTTGTTGACGCCACCAGTCGATATTTAAATCACATATATCATGACCATCTACTGTCACTGTACCAAGCGGCGCTTGCAAGAACCCGCCTACAATATGTGCAATAGTGGACTTGCCCGCCCCACTTTCACCAACGAGCATAATAGGTGCATTGCGTTTAGCCTCAAGCGTTATTTGGCGAACTCCATTATCACTATTCTTATAGGTAAAAGTTAAATCCTTAATCTCAATATGTTCTACAGAACCATCTAATCTTGTGGTTCCACCAACAGGTAAGGATGGTTCACGATTCATAAAGTCTTCGTATTTTAAAATTGAAGTTTTACCTGCCATTCCCGTGTGGAAAGCAGCACCCAATTGTCTAAACGGTGTATAAAACTCTGGTGCCAATAGCAAAATAAAAAACGCTGGGAAGAAGGCAATCTCACCATCTAGCAAGGTTAAGCCTAAATATACTGCAATCAAGGCCGTACTAATAGTGCTTACTAGTTCTAGCACCAATGCTGATAAGAATGCTACGCGCAATACTTTTAAAGTAGAATCTTTAAACTCCTCAGATAAGCGACCAATAACTTTAATTTGATCTTTTGCACGACCAAATAATTTAAGCGTAGTAATCCCTTGCAGAACATCTAAGAAATGCCCTGACAAAAAGCTCATGCGCTCCCATTGCTCTTTATTCAATCGATCAGCTTGCTTACCGATTAGAATCATAAAGAATGGAATCAATGGCACCGTAACAATCAAGATAATACCAATAATCGGTAATGCATCTACGATAGCAATCCCCATGATGAGCGGAATCATAATAGCGTATAAGATTTGAGGAATATAACGAGCTACATAAGCATCAACCTGTTCCAAACCATCTGTAAGCAAATGAATTACATCACCGTGACGCTCCTTATGCTGTACACCAAGCTTAAACATATGCTCTAAAGCATGCTCTCTAAAAGATGCTTTCACAGCACTGCCCAAACGATTTGCTACAGCCTCTTGTATATAATGAGCTGACAATCGCACAATAATGGCAATAGCCAAATACGAGATTGTATTCATCTCATCAGCTAAGGTATTCTCTAAAAATATAAAATTATTAATTAAGGTTCCAAAGAACCAAGCTTGCCCAACAATGGACAGACTTTCTACTAAGCAGGTTAATCCCAGTAGTAAAAGCTGCCCTTTATGTTCTAGCAGCGCTTTAAAAGCGGTACGCTGTATCATATTATCCTCTACGGTAAAACTACTAAAAATATAAACTCAAATTGATTAGATTTCCTCTATCTAGGTCGTACTCAGATTAAGCTAAACTATAATCTAATTGAGTCCAAATGAATCTAAATTTATCAATATTATTCATCTTACCACAAAAAAGAGGCGTGCCGCTACGGCACGCCTCACATTGAGACCTAAATTTTACAACTCACCAGAGTTATAAAGCTATTTTATTAATAGTGTAAGTCTTTTTCTGTTACACGATGACGGAATGTCCAGTATACCCAGCTTTGGTAAACCAAGATAATTGGCACAAATACGAAAGCTACACAAGTCATCAATGTCAATGTGTAAGTAGAGTTACTTGCATTTGTAATAGTTAAGCTCCACTCAGGATTCAAAGAAGAAACCATGATGCGAGGGAACAAACCAGCAAAGTAAGCAGCCGTTACAGAGATAACGGTTAAGGAGCTGAATACAAAGCCCCATTTTGTATTACGAGTACGTGTTGCGCCCCAAGAAATAAGGAAGAACACGATTGCCAACGCAAAGCAAACCATTGCTAATACGGAGTTGAACAAATCTGTAAATACATAAGTTGCACCTACCAATGCTAATGCACCGATAGCTGTAGGAACACCTACTACCAAGGAAGCTGCCCGAGCGCGTTCAGAAACAGCACCAGCAGTCTTGATAGAAGTGAACAAACCACCGTGGTATGTGAATACCAAGATGAAAGCGATGCCACAAAGCACTGTGTAAGGGCTTAACAAATCAAAGAATGTGCCTACATACGTCATGCTGGCATCGATTGGCGTACCTTGGATCAAGTTACCAACCGTAACACCCCACAATAATGCAGGAATCAAGGAACCAAAAAAGATGCAGTAGTCGAAAGTTTTACGCCATAACAAGTTAGGGCTTTTGGAACGGAACTCGAATGCTACGCCACGCATGATAAGCGCTGCAAGCATCAAGAATAACGCCAAGTAGAAACCACTGAACAATGTAGCATATACATGAGGGAAGGATGCGAATAATGCACCACCTGCAGTAATCATCCATACCTCATTACCGTCCCATACAGGACCTAAGGCATTGATCATTTGACGACGTTCAACGTCAGTTTTACCGATGAATGGTAACAAAATACCAGTACCATAGTCAAAACCTTCTAATAAGAAGAAGCCAGCGAATAGTACAGTAATTAAGATAAACCATACCACTTCAAGGTTATTAAAAATTAATTCCATAATCTCGCCTCCTCTTTTTCAACTACATCGTGAGATGGGTTACCATCTGGACCTTTTTTGATGTGTTCTACAGCAAGGTAGATAGCCGCAATAGCTGCTACGATATACACAAGTGTAAAGCCGATGATTGTAGTCATAATTTCTGGAGCTGTAACGGATTTAGAAGCACCGTCTGCAGTTAATTGTAAGCCATATACAAGCCATGGTTGACGGCCCGCTTCAGCTACAAACCAACCAGTGGAGTGAGCGATAAATGGCAATGGCAACATCCAGAACATAATTTTCAAGAATGTGCGATTTTCAACAAGTTTGTCTTTTGCATTAAGGATAAGACCTACGAATGCAACAAGTAACATAAGGGAACCAGCTGCAACCATGATACGGAATGTCCAGAAGATTGCTGGAACGTCTGGAATATAGTTACCAGGACCGTATTGAGCTTCAGCTTTAGCTTGAAGATCTTTGATACCTTCTACTTTACCAGAAGTGAAGGAGTTTTGAGTCAAGAAGGACAAGCCACCAGGAATTTCAAGAGCGCTTGTGTTCTTTTGAGCTTTAGTATCGATGTTAGCAACTAAAGAGAATGGTGCTGGATCTTGTGTTTCCCACAAAGCTTCCATAGCAGCCATTTTCATAGGTTGTACTTTTGTAATATATTGACCTTGGTGATGACCTGCCATTGCACCTAAAGTACCGAATACAAGGGTAATAACCATGCCCCATTTAGCAGAACGACGGTAGAATTCTGTCGCATTATTACGCAATAAGTGCCATGCACTGATTGCCATAATGATTACGCCTGCTGTTAATAGACCATTCAACACGATATGGAAGAATTGGCCAGGTACATAGCCATTTTGAACAATTGTCAGGAAGTTTTCCATCTCTGCACGGCCATTGCGCAATACAAAGCCTACAGGATGTTGCATGAAGGAGTTCGCTACGAGAATCCAGAAGGCAGATAGGTTTGTACCTAATGCTACCAACGTAGCTACAAGGGCGTGAACACTTTTATTTAAGCGGTCCCAACCGAAGATCCAAACACCCATGAATGTAGATTCCAAGAAAAATGCCATTAATGCTTCAAGGGCCAATGGAGCGCCGAAAATGTCACCCATAAAACGAGAATATTCTGCCCAGTTCATACCGAAATGGAATTCCTGAACGATACCAGTTACCACACCCATGGCAAAGTTAATTAGGAACAATTTGCCCCAGAATTTTGCCATTTTTTTGTACACTTCTTTACCTGTAGACACATATGTCCACTCTAAGATAGCGACAATCACTGTCATGCCTAGTGTGAACGGCACAAACAACCAGTGATAGATAGATGTTAGCGCAAATTGTAATCGAGCTAAATCTACAGCTTCAAACATGTGTTTTCCTCCTTAGAATAAAAAACTTACATCACTTGATGAGCTTTTACCAAAAACCTTGTATTATTGTGCTTGTAAAAAAGGTAAGGACCCTGCCCCAATAGTTTGCTCACGTTGAGCGAGGATTTTAAAATTAACCCCTTTCAACTGACCAATTAATTGATGCTGAATCGTCCCCATTGCTTCATTTATAGCACAATGCCCGTTACAAGATTTAGAGCAAGAACCTGCATCATATAAACACCGTTGTAAATACGCATCCCCTTCTACCGCTCTAATTACATCGAGCAATGAAATCTCTTGAGGGTCTCGATTGAGGGCAAACCCACCATCTACACCGCGGAAGGATTTCATGATCCCTGCTGCAATGAGACTACGCATAATCTTGAGCAAAAATCGTTCTGGAATCAATTCTTGCTCAGCCAATACAGCACCTGTTATCTTCGTACCTGAAGGTAACATCGCCATATGTAAGACCATGCGAAATGCATAATCCGTGGCCTGATTTAATTTCATAAGGTCTCCTTTCTCGTGCACTCGGACAAACGTATTACTAAATCTAGTATAATCGAAATAAAACAATACTGCAATGGTATTGTTTATATATTGAGAATTAAACAAACCAGTTTTTATGCATCTAGTTTATGTCTCACATGGCAAATTGAGTGTCTATAATGATAATATTTCATACCTAAAAAAAAGACTGCTCATAATGAGCAGTCTCAACATATTATTTTGTAATTTCCCGAACGAGGTGCGCCATTTCAGGAATGATGAGTTTACTCATAGCCAATGTTACAGCACCTACAGAACCAGGGACAGAGAACATCAATGTATTATTGTTCACCCCAGCCTCCGCACGAGAAGCCATCGCTTTTGTGCCGATATCTTCTGTGTAGGAAAGATATCTAAAGATTTCACCAAAGCCAGGAATATGCTTTTCATACAAGCTATTTACAGCCTCAATTGTCACATCGCGCATGGCAATACCGGTGCCACCAGTAGAGATGATTACATCGATAGATTCATCATTGCACCACGGAATCATAGCGTTTCTAATAGAATCATAATCATCAATAACAATTTTGCGTTCTGCCACAATATGATTCGCTTGCTCTAAAAACTCTTGAACCTTGTTGCCCCCTTTATCAGTTTCCAATGTGCGAGTATCAGAAACAGTTAACACCGCAACACGTAATGGTCTTGCTACAACTTCGTAAGACATAATTCCTCCTAGAATAAAGGCATAATAGATGCTAAGGTTGTCCATCCATTATCGCGTAATGTATCACGCAATGCCCAAGAATACTTAATAAATGGTGCGCAATGTAGGCGCAACCAGAAAGATAAATACGGTGTATCACCTTGGAATATAGCTAATCGATCTAAGGCATAGAGATTATCCCCTGGCTTAACTGTACCTGGTTGAACGGTGAAAGCCATCTTATAACCAGATTGCTTCGTAACATACTGAACGAGCATATCATTAAAACCACCTGGATAGGCTAAATAAATGATAGGCTCCCCTAGAATACCTTCCATAGAGGTTTTACCACCTAAGATTGCATCTGGCAACTCCGTTGGGTCCATATGGGTTAGTATCTTGTGATGATTTGTATGACCTTGAATATCAAAGCCTGCTGCCTCCATTTCTCGCATTTGCTCCGTACTAACGAAACCAGGCGTATTCGCTGCATCGCTAATCATAAACAATGTAGCCTTCATATTATATTCCTTTAATATAGGCAAAGCATGTTTATAATTATCTACATAACCATCATCGAAGGTAATAACAATTGGCTTATCTGGTAATTCTGTACCATTTTGCAAATAATCGTATAGCTGATTTAATGTAATCGTGTTGTATCCATGATTATGGAGATATTCCATCTGCTCCTTAAATTGATCTACATGCAGTGTTAAAGCAGAGTGCTTTTCATCATTTATCTGGTGATAATTGAGTACCGGCACACCATATAATTTATAATCAGCAGACAGTCCCCACATAACCCCAATGGAAACAGCTAATATTGCAATACATGCAACAACGAAATATAAAAACTTTTTAATACAGCACTTGCCATATTTATACATATAAAATAATCACTCCCATCTACTTTCATACATAATGAGAATACCACAAGTATATCAGTATTATCAACAAAATCCCTCACAAGATTATCATAGAAGTCTATGAAATAACAAAAAAAGACACACCCTCAGGTGTGCCTTTAAACAATCAGCGAGTTCTTATGTACGGTTCTTCCCTACAGGATACTGGGTGTTCGTCGCTGTGGATGGCCTTATGTAGCTTCGCTACATATCCATCTTACGCTCCGAACTAAGCGATGCAGTGAATCTGTCGTCGCTTCGCTTCTCCAGCTTCTACTGCCCTGCTCACCAGGTACCCTGGGAGGATAGGAAGCCATACAACAAAAAAGACACACCCTCAGGTGTGCCTTTAAGCAATCAGCGGCTTCCTATCCTCCCAGGCCGTCTCCAGCCAAGTACTTTCGGCGTTT
>NZ_CAURHA010000020.1:0-33090 GCF_963524655.1 uncultured Veillonella sp. | reverse complement strand
GGGAACTCCATGCCCAAAACATTACTAATGTGGGCAAAAGCAACGATCTTAGTAGTTTCATCAATTTTATTGATTTCACCGTCTTTTAAATGACCGCTTTCATCAAGGTACATATATTCCAATGTAGCCCCTGTCTTTTCAGCCACATATTGCCATGTAACAAGGTTTGCATGATGTTCAGCTACAGTAATAATGATTTTATCGCCTGCTTTAAGGTTATTAAGACCATAGCTATGGGCAATTAAATTCATAGATTCTGTCGTATTACGTGTAAATATAACCTCTTCTCGCTCACGGGCATTGATAAATTCCACTACACGATCACGAGCGTTTTCATATGCTTCAGAAGCTTCAATAGCCAAAACATGGGAACCACGATGTGGATTACCATTATGCTGAGTCATATGCTCTACTACACGATCCACTACAACTTGAGGAATTTGTGCAGTCGCACCGCTATCTAAATAGATAACGCGGTGCCCATTATGCTCTTTATGTAATATAGGAAAATCTTTATATGCTTCTGCAATAGGTCTCATAAAACGCCTCTTTAAATCTTATTACGTACAGCTGCTAATGCTGCTTCTTCAATCGTTTCATCACCAATGCGATCAATAATAGGACGAATCATAGATTCAACGATAATATGTTTAGCTTCTACTTCACTAAAGCCACGGCTCATGAGGTAGAACAATTTATTATGATCAATTTGGCCTGCACTTGCTGCATGGTTACCTACTACATTATCCTCTTTACACAACAAGAGTGGTAAAGAAATGGATTTTACAGTAGGGTCTAACAACAAGCAAGTATCTTCTTCCGCGCCTTCAGATGCAGTTGCACCATGTAGGAAATCAAGGGTACCACGGAAGGATTTTTTAGCATTGCCACTAAGAGCACCTAAGTTATGAATATCGCTGACAGATTTTTTACCGCCATGACTCATAACCATAGAAATATCGAATTTTTGCTCTTTATTACCAAGATAAGCAATGTCGTGAATAATGTGAGATTTTTTACCTACTAAATCATGATAGTAGTTCAAGATATTTTCACTACCGCCAATTTCGATATTGATATATTCAACGTCAGCGTTATCTTCTAATTTAGTGTATCGATGCTCGATATGTTGTACATGTTCAGGTAAAAGATTTACCTTTTTCACTACAACTTTACCAGTTGCTTTAACATTGTATTCGTTAAGGTAGCTTACATTAGTTACTGCATCACCAGAACCAGTAACAAAGAATTGAACTTCTAGTTCAGCACCTTCACCAACGATAAATTGGAATCGATTTGCTACGCGAGATGTAGCGTCGATGCGGATACCTACAACCTCTTTCGCATTTGCAGGAACATTAATAGCATAACCTTCTGCTTTTTCCACCAAACCTTGAACCGCTTCTTTATTAGCGCCTTCATATTTACCTTCTAATAATGCTGTGCCTACAGGTAATGGTGAAAGTATATTTTCATTCGCTTCAACAGCGATAGATTGTACTGCTGTATCTTCTCCAACTAGAGAGCCTACAGTATGGTTAACACGTAACCATCTGAACGTCGGTCTAGGGAGTTCATTAAATAGTAATTCGCTCATAATTCCTCCTTAACCGATAGAACCTTCTAATTCAAGATTGATTAAGTTGTTCATTTCTACTGCATATTCAAGTGGCAATTCTTTAGAGATTGGCTCTACGAAGCCACGAACAAGCATCGCACGAGCTTCTTCTTCACTGATACCACGAGTCATAAGATAAAAAATCGCTTCGTCGGAAATACGACCGATTTTAGCTTCATGACCTAAGTCCACATTATCGTTTTCTACGATAATTGCTGGAATTGTATCAGATTGAGACTCAGCATCAAGCATCAAGGATTCACAAGAAACTGTTGCTTTTGAATGCTCAGCATTAGGACCAATTTTCAAAAGACCACGGTAAATAGCTGCGCCACCGGATTTAGAAATAGATTTAGAGTTTACATTACTTGTTGTATATGGTGCGTTGTGAACCACTTTACAACCTGTATCAAGGAATTGGCCTTCACCAGCAAATGTTACACCTGTAAATTCAGCATGTGCACCTTCACCATTAAGGATACTCATTGGATACAAGCAAGATACTTTGGAACCGAAGGAACCAGATACCCACTCAATAGTACCACCTTTACCTACAACACAACGTTTTGTATTGAGGTTGTACATATTTTTGGACCAGTTTTCAATTGTAGAATAACGCAAAGTAGCATTATCTTTTACGAACAATTCAACGGCACCTGCATGAAGGTTAGATACGTCATATTTAGGAGCGGAACAACCTTCGATAAAGTGCAATTTAGCACCTTCTTCTACGATGATCATCGTATGTTCGAACTGACCAGCACCTGGAGCATTCAAGCGGAAGTAGGATTGCAATGGAATATCTACTTGTACGCCTGCTGGAACATATACGAAGGAACCACCAGACCAAACAGCACCATGAAGAGCTGCCCATTTATGGTCAGTAGGAGGAATCAATGTCATCCAGTATTTTTTAACGATTTCTTCGTGCTCATGAAGAGCTGTTTCAATATCAGTATAGATAACACCTTGTTTTACAAGGTCTTCTTGAATACTGTGATAAACAACTTCAGAGTCATACTGAGCACCAACACCAGCTAAAGATGTTTTTTCCGCTTCTGGAATACCTAAACGGTCAAAAGTGCTTTTAATTTCTTCTGGAACTTCGTCCCAGTTTTCTTTCATATCTACTTTTGGCTTAACATAAGTATGGATATTAGCCATATCTAAGCCAGAAATATCAGGGATCCAGTTAGGAATGCCCATACGATTATAGATTTCAAGAGATTTCAAACGAAACTCTAGCATCCATTCCGGTTCATTTTTATTAGACCAAATCTCACGGATAATATCTTCCGTTAAACCAGCATCTGCGATATAAGAATATTCAAAGTCATTCTTAATGTCGTAGACACCACGGTCCATATCCGCGACTTGGGTTTTCTTTCTTTCTTCCATTGTGCCTCCTATGCTAATGCTTTGTATGCGTCGTAACCTTTTTCTTCGATTTCACGTACAAGAGAAGCATCACCAGTTTTAACGATTTTACCGTTGATCAATACATGAACATAGTCAGGGTTCAATTTTTGTAAGATTTGGTTGTGGTGAGTGATGATTAATACAGCGTTTTCTTCGTTGTGGAAACGTTGTACCCCTTCAGACACAATACGAACCGCATCTACGTCAAGACCGGAGTCAGTTTCGTCAAGAATAGCCAATTTAGGATTCAAAATGGACATTTGAAGAATTTCATTTTTCTTGCGTTCACCACCAGAGAAACCTTCATTAACATAACGTTGTGCATAAGATGTATCGAAGGACAATTCATCCATCTTTTCTTTCAATTCTTTTTTGAAAGATAAAGCGCGAACGTTTTCACCAGTAATTGTGGATTTAGCTGTACGAATGAAGTTTTCTACAGTAATGCCAGGAATGGAGATTGGATGTTGGAAGGACATAAAGATACCTGCTTTCGCACGATCATTTACTGCATCTTCCGTAATATCTTTACCATCAAAAATGATAGAACCGCTATCTACTGTATATGTAGAGTTACCCATGATTGCATTGGCAAGTGTAGATTTACCAGCACCATTAGTCCCCATTACTACGTGAATTTCACCTTTATTAATTGTTAAGTCGATACCTTTTAAGATTTGTTTGTCTTCAACGGATACCTTTAAATCTTTTATCTGAAGTAATTCAGCCAAAATGTTCACTCCTTTTTATTTGTATGTACCATAGGAACATACATGCATTATATGTAAAACGTATATACTGACACATATAAAAAGGCGGTACGCACTAACGTGAATACCGCCGTAATTCTCGCCAACTTAGCAAGTATGTGCATAACAATCTACAATTATTATACATTCTTATCTAAATGATAGCAAGATATTCCTACTAAAATATACAGGAATTAAAAGAATATCAAGTATTACATATATTGATAGGTTTTATTTAATATTCATTCTCATCCTATTCGATTCTCAATATTAAATTATAGGTTGGAAAAATCAAGAGTTCCAAACAAGTCATCATACGTTTCAGCACGACGAATTTGTGTAACAGAACCATCTTTATGTAATAACAACTCAGCAGAGCGCAATTTACCATTATAGTTGAATCCCATGGAGTGACCATGCGCACCAGCATCATGGATGATGATGCGATCCCCAATATCGATTTTTGGCAACTCACGTTGAATAGCAAATTTATCATTGTTTTCACATAAAGAACCAGTTACATCGTACACATGATCCTTAGGTGAATTCTCTTTACCCATTACTGTAATATGGTGGTAAGAACCATACAAAGCAGGACGCATAAGATTTGCCATACAGGAATCAAGACCAATGTAATGACGGTAAATATCTTTTTTATGAATCGCTGTAGAAACAAGATAACCAAATGGACCGGTTACCATACGGCCACATTCATAAGCTAACGCAACATCACTGAGACCATTAGCTACGAGGATTCTATTATAAGCTTCCTCTACACCCTTGCTAAGTGCCTTGAAATCTACAGGTGTTTGCTCTGGCTTATAGGCAACACCTACACCACCACCAAGATCGATAAACTCAACATTGATGCCTAGTTCATTTTTAATATCTACTGCTAGATTGAAGCAAAGTTCAGCAGTGCCAACTAAGCCATCAATATCAAGCTCGTTAGACACAACCATTGTATGGATACCAAAGTGTTTTACACCTTTAGCTTGCAACTGTTTATAAGCTTCAAGAATCTGTTCACGTGTCATGCCATATTTAGCTTCTTCAGGAAGACCAATAATTGTATTACCACCTTCTTTTAAGGAGCCTGGGTTATAGCGTACGCAGAATGTATCAGGCAAAGAACCATGATTTTTTTCCAAATATTCAATATGAGTAATATCATCAAGATTGATGATAGCACCTAATTCAAGTGCTTTTTTATATTCCACATATGGAGTGTCATTAGATGTGAACATAATATCATGACCTGTAATGCCCACTTTTTCACATAACATTAACTCTGCTAAGGAAGAGCAGTCGGCACCTACACCAAGCTTTTGTAATACACGCATAATATATGGATTTGGAGTTGCTTTTACAGCAAAATATTGCTTAAAGCCTTTATTCCAAGAAAATGCATTGATGAAAGATTTCATATTCTCAATGATGCCTTCTTCATCATAAATATGGAATGGAGTTGGATATTGAGCGATAATATTTTCTAATTGTTCTGCCGTAAAGGGAACTGTTTTTGTGTTCATAACAACCTCTCTAAATAAATAAAAGACTCATCAAGAGATGAGACTATTATCTAAATTATTATTTAAATTAGCTATATAAGCCAAAGTAATCTACATCATGTAGAACTGTATATAATAATTTATCATATCAAATAAAACTAAATTAAATTCTATAGAATTATATCATAATTTGTATACAAAATCAATTTTATCGATATTTGTATAGTTAATATAAAAATAATCCTAATGAACTGAAACCATATCGTTTCTAATTCATTAGGATTATTATAGGTCTATTAATTATGCGTTAAGCAGTTGATTACATCATACCGCCCATGCCACCCATTGGAGGCATTGCAGGAACTGCAGCATTTTCTTCTACTTTGTCAGCTACGATTGTTTCAGTAGTCAATACAAGAGATGCGATAGATGCAGCATTTTGAAGAGCAGAACGAGTAACTTTAGCAGGGTCTACGATACCAGCTTTAACCATGTCGATATATTCTTCAGTCAAAGCATTGAAACCGATACCAGAGTCAGTATTTTTAACTTTTTCTACTACAACAGAACCTTCAAGACCAGCATTATAAGCGATTTGACGAAGTGGTTCTTCTACAGCGCGTTTTACAAGGTTGATACCAGTTTGAACATCACCAGTAGCTTCCAATGTATTTAATGCAGGGATGATATCGATGAATGTAGTACCACCACCAGCAACGATACCTTCTTCAACTGCAGCGCGAGTTGCATTCAATGCGTCTTCGATACGAAGTTTTTTATCTTTCATTTCAACTTCTGTAGCAGCACCTACTTCGATAACTGCAACACCACCGGACAATTTAGCTAGACGTTCTTGTAATTTTTCACGGTCGAATTCAGAAGTTGTTTCTTCAACTTGCGCACGGATTTGGTTTACGCGTTTAGCGATTACTTCTTTATCGCCTACACCGTCGATGATTGTAGTTTCATCTTTAGTGATGCGTACTTGACGAGCTGTACCAAGATCTTCAAGTTCTACGGAATCAAGTTTACGGCCCATATCTTCAGTGATTACAGTACCACCAGTCAAGATTGCGATGTCTTCAAGCATAGCTTTACGACGGTCACCAAAACCAGGAGCTTTAACAGCTACAGCTTTGAATGTACCACGCAAGCGGTTAACTACTAAAGTAGCCAATGCTTCGCCTTCTACATCTTCAGCGATGATAAGAAGTTCTTTACCTACTTTTACCACTTTTTCAAGTGTTGGCAACATATCAGCAATTGCACTGATCTTACGGTCTGTAATCAAGATGAATGGATTATCCATAACAGCTTCCATACGATCAGGATCAGTTACCATGTAAGGAGAAATGTAGCCACGGTCGAATTGCATACCTTCTACTACATTTAATGCAGTTTGTAAGCCTTTGGATTCTTCTACAGTAATAACGCCGTCATTACCTACTTTTTCCATAGCTTCAGCAATTAAGCCACCGATTTCTTCGTCAGCAGCAGATACGCTAGCAACTTGAGCGATTTCAGCTTTACCAGAAACTTTGATAGAACGTTTTTTGATTTCTTCAACCAAAGTTTTTACTGCTGTTTCAATACCTTTTTTCAAGATCATTGGGTTTGCACCAGCTGCTACGTTACGCATACCTTCTTGAATCATAGCTTGAGCCAATACAGTTGCAGTAGTAGTACCGTCACCTGCTACGTCATTAGTTTTAGTAGCAACTTCTTTTACTAATTGTGCACCCATGTTTTCAAATGGATCTGGAAGTTCGATATCACGAGCAATAGTTACACCATCATTTGTAATTGTTGGGGAGCCGAATTTTTTATCTAAAACAACATTACGACCTTTTGGACCTAATGTAACTTTTACAGCATTTGCCAATTGATCAACGCCACGGCCTAAAGCGCGACGAGCTTCTTCATTAAACAAGATTTCTTTTGCCATATGTATTACCTCCTAGATAGTAACACTATCGAATGTAACGAAATATATGTGCCCTTAAGCAATATAGAATGTATCATCAGTATTTATAGTCTTAGTAGACTACAGATTAGCTATTATAGTACTGCTAAAATATCGCGCTCGCTGATAATCAAGTGAGTAGCACCGTCGATTTCTAATTCGCTACCAGCATATTTTGCGAACATAACAGTGTCGCCAACTTTAACTTCTGGAGCTACACGTTGACCATTGTCATATACTTTACCAGCACCTACAGCTACAACTACACCTTCTTGAGGTTTTTCTTTTGCTGTATCAGGAAGGAAGATACCACTTTTAGTTTTTTCTTCTTTTGCTTCTAAACGGATAAGAACGCGGTCAGCTAATGGTTTTAACATATGATGTCACTCCTTATTTACTAGATATTCTTTATACTTTATTAGCACTCTAACTCATCGAGTGCTAATTACATGTATTATTATAACCTATGTCAAAATAATTGCAAGTAAAAATTTTGATTTTTTGACTTTTTAGTTTTTATATGAATTAAAAGCAAAAAACTAGTATGAGTTTTAATCCTCATACTAGTCTTTTCTACTATTTTGAAACTTGATTAATTAATGCTTTACAGATATTAACAATACTATCTCGTTTTTTCATACTTAAGGCGCGAATGCGATTATAGGCTTCCGCTTCTGATATAGAGTATAACTCCATCAATATACCGGTCCCTTTTTGAATGATTTTACGATCTTCTAAGGACTGTTCTAATTCAGCCATTTTCTCACGTAGCTGAGCATCACTTTTATAACGACCTAATGCCATTTCTAAAGTAGGTACCAATTGCTCCTCTCGTACAGGTTTAATTAGGTATCCATATACGCCTGAGTCTCTAGCTTTATCGATTAAATCTTGTTGACTATAACTGGTTAACAACACAACAGGAGCTTCATGGTGAAAGCCAATCTGTCGAGCAGCTTCAATACCATCTAATTCTGGCATTTTAACATCCATTAAAATGATATCTGGTTTATGCTGTTTACAGAGTTGTATAGCTTCAACGCCATTGGTTCCCTCTGCTACGACCTCATGACCGCAAGACTCAATAATATCTCGCAAATCCATGCGTATAAGGGATTCATCATCGACGATTAAAACGCGCATTTACGCCTCCTTCTTCATATGTATTGTGGCCAATACACCATGACCAGTATTTTCTATGGATAAACGTCCTTTTAATTCATGAGTAACTAAATTATTTATAATTGTAAGTCCCAATCGTTTATTAGAGGAAATAGAAAAATCATTAGGCAATCCTTTGCCATTATCTGTGAAAGCTAATTTAATGTTTCCCCCTATGTCATTAACATGAAGATGAATTTCTCCATGCTCTCCTTCTAAACCATGTTCTAAACTATTAGTGATTAATTCATTAATGATAAGAGATACATAACTTGCCATATGAGAAGAAATCAATATATCTTCCCCACTATAAGTAAAGGTAACCTCTTGATCTTGTCTGACCATACTCATACGCAATAATCTACATAGCTCATCATAAATGGATCGTATACCAATATAATCCTCATCATAATGAGACACTATATCGTGAACTAGTGCCATACTTTCAATACGATTAATACCCTCTTGAAGAGCCTGTTTTACCTCTGGCAAGCTTGAACGTCTCGCCTCCATACGCAATAGACCGGCTACAGTTTGTAAGTTGTTTTTTACGCGGTGATGGACCTCTTTGATAATTGAGTTTTTTACCAACAATTCTTGTTGTTGCTTACTTTCACGAGTACAATCATGTAACACTAAAAAACATCTTGTTTCATTACGGCCCATAGCAATAGGAATCATATGCTGGCGAATCACCATATCTTGGTATATTTCTTCACTAGTATATATAGTTCTATCTGCCAAGACTTGTTGGATAGCCGATATTTTTAAAGTACTGCTATAAATAGATGAACCTACTAAGCGTCGATCAAAGCCTAATAAATCTACCAATTGTAATGCAGCATCATTGCCGTATAGAATTTTATGAGAATCATCAAAGATAATTAAACCATCAAAATAAGAGATAGGTTCGTAAGATTGGATTTGTTCATCCGTAGCAGTCAGCATGAGACGTTGCATCGTATCAGATAAAGTATATTCTTGTTCATATTGCTCTACCTTGATAGATGGGGACAGTGTAAAGGAAATACCACCAATAATACGTCCTCCATTGTCTACTACAGGAAAAACATGCTGCCTAAACTCATGATCGCCCCCAATGAGTGGCTGCCCATTTTCCATCATTACATGCCAAGTATGATTACCTTTTACGTGACGTGTAACGATTCCAGCTTCACTGCGTTCTATACATAACATATCAGCACGCTGTTGTATATCACCATGTGATTTCTTAAGCAGGGGCGTAAAAATCTGTATCCTTTGACGGGTCAAAGACTCGCCAAAGGATATAAGTTTACTAATATGCTCAAGTAATGAGGTTTGTAATGGTCCTAATGGTGTTGTATTTAAAATATCTTGACCAATATCCACAATTAATCCTCTTTCCAAGATACATGACCAATTTCAACACTTGGTTTCGCATTCAAGGTTAAATCGCCAAATTTACCAGCTTGTGCCATATAATAGGCTCGACAACCAATCATGGCCGCATTGTCCGTAGACAAAATTTTATGAGGCTTGTAATAAGTAAAGCCTTCTTCTTGGCACATAGCTTCTAATGCTTGTTGTAACCCCTTGTTAGCAGATACACCACCAGCAATAGTAATACGTGTTTCACCTAATGTGTGAGCTGCATCTTTTGTTTTTTCTACAAGCACATCAACGATGGCCTTTTGGAAGGACGCTGCCACATCGGCTTGATTGATGGGTTCATTCTTTTGTTGTTTGCTATTTAAATAGTTTAGTACTGCTGATTTCAAGCCACTAAAACTGAATTCAAAATTACCAGGTTCGCTCAAAGCCTTTGGAAACTCGATGGCATTAGCATCACCTTCCACAGCAAGAGCATCAATATGAGGGCCACCTGGGTATGGAAAGCCCATGACACGAGCAATTTTATCAAAAGCTTCACCAGCTGCATCATCTCGTGTTTGGCCAAGAATATCAAATTCTTCGTACCCTTTTACATGAACTAGCATTGTATGACCACCAGATACGACGAGGCTCAAAAATGGAGGCTCTAATTCTGGATTAGCTAAGAAATTAGCAAAAATATGACCTTCCATATGGTGAACTGGCACCAAAGGAATGCCCGTAGCAAAGGATAAACCCTTTGCTGCTGCTACACCTACCAACAGTGCACCAACAAGGCCGGGACCATAGGTAACGCCAATGTGGTCGATATCTTGTAAGGTCACATTCGCATCTCGTAGCGCTTGATCTATAACAGGTATAACTTGTTCTATATGGTGACGCGATGCAATTTCAGGCACAACGCCACCAAATTTTCTATGAATCGGCACTTGGCTAGAAATAACATTAGATAAAACAGTTCGTCCATCCTTTAAGACAGAGGCTGATGTTTCATCACAGCTACTTTCCAAGGCTAATGTGTATATACTCATTCTATTTCCTCTGAAACGAGAGACATAATGTACGCATCTTCCGTAGGCTCTGAATAGTACTCTTTACGAATTCCTTTTACAGAAAAACCTAAATTTCTATACATAGCCAATGCGGCTAAATTAGATATGCGCACCTCTAAAAAGATTTCGTGCATGCCTCGCGCAAAACATTCATCAATTAATTGCTTTGTAAGTTTTGATCCGTATCCTTTACCACGGGCAGAAGGCAAAATGGCAATATTCGTAATTTGACCTTCATCGTATACAAGCCAAGCACCTGCATATCCTACAATGTGGTTCTCCTCACAAATTACCATATATAGTTTATTTGCTGCACCTTCCAGCTCAGCGAGAACAGATTCTAACCTCCAAGGAACAGAAAAGGACTGCTGTTCGATCTCATAAATAGCGTGAGCATCCTCAATAGTGGCTAAACGTATCTCCATCATTCTGCACCTGCTGCCTCGGTCACTACTACGGTAGGATTTTGGCTCAACATGGCAGGATTATCCTTATGGCGTTCTTCCCATAATACTTCCGCTTCTGAGCGGCGAATATAATACGGTACCATATCCATAGGATCAGATACTTCATTTGTATCTATTAACTTACGACCAGCTAACAGTAACGAACTAGCCTTCGGAATACGTTGTGATATATCTAGAATCGTTAAATTAGTATCCTTTTCCTCTAACAGTTTTTCAATACGTTTAATGCCATCCCCAAGGAATAATACTTTATCATCATTTGCTCTAAATCGGTCTAACAAATCACTGGCAGGTATAACAAATGGCTCTTCCTTGCACACTAGTTCATGATCTTCGTATTGATAAATGCCCGCATAGACATGTTTCTTCTGTGCATCAATAACGGTACAAATTGTATGATCAGTATAGGATACATTGTGCGCTAAGCTATCCATAGTCATAACACCATATAAAGGAATTTGTAGGGCGTAAGCCATTGCCTTTGCTGTCCCCATACCAATGCGTAAGCCCGTAAAGGAACCAGGCCCAATACTAACTAGGATTCCTTTTAATTCACTTCTATCAACTTGAGAGGCACGTAACAAAATATCAATATGAGGTACTAATTGCTCGGAATGAGTCAATCCAGCTTGGATGGTCAATTCCCCTATAAGGTTATGTTCGTCCATCAAGGCCACACTCGATACGAGTGAGCTCGTCTCAATTCCCAACCACATATGGGCCTCCTATTTCTACTAAATTTTCCGCTGTAAGGTAATCACTACCTAAAATAATAGATCGGCTTGTATCACCAATGGGCTTTAAATAAATCCACAATGTTTCATCAGGCAATTCATCAGGGAATTTATCCGCCCATTCCACAATGGATATACAATCTTCTGTATATTCGTAAAAGCCAATATTTTCCAGTTCACTAATATCATCCAAGCGATACACATCAAAATGATATAAATGCGTTCGATTCACATCATAGGTATTCATAATGGCAAAGGTAGGACTTGTAATCTCCTCTGTTACGCCAAAGCCTTTAGCTATGCCCTGGGATAAATGAGTTTTACCCGTCCCTAAATCACCAATTAAGGCAATACATAAAGGATCTCCATTCTGTTGTACCCATTTACCGAGTATCTGCCCAAATTGTTGTGTATCTTCTACTGTATGTGTCTCTAATTGGACCTGTGCCTTATGATTCATGAAAATGATTATATCCTTTCGCTTCTATGGTCTTAATCGTTCTATCCTGTGTTACCATCTCAACCTTTGGAGGGCCAGTTACAACCTCTCCAATCAATGTAATACCTGCTAGATTTTCTAATTTCGGAACTAATGACTTAGGGGCCGTAAATACTAGTTGAAAGTCTTCTCCACCATATAGAGCATAATCTACTGGCTTAGTTTGTAAATGCTTCGCTAATGCATAGGTTTCTTCGTGCAGTGGAATAGCTGATTCCTCTACAAGGATAGAAACATTGCTAGCAGATGCAATTTCATTTAATTCACTACCAAGACCATCGCTAATATCATTCATACTATGAACACCTAACTGTCTCAATTGTTTCCCTAATTCAATTTGCGGATCGGGACGTTGATGACCTATCTTAGTCATATCATAGCCTTCTAGATTGTATGAAAGTGCGCCTAATCCAGTGGCAGCATAGCCTACATAATTAGTAATGCCGACAACATCGCCTACTTGAGCACCACTACGCATAACCGCAGTTCCTTTAGGTACCTCACCAATAATCGTTACGGTCCACACCATAGGTCCTTCCGTGCGTACCGTGTCACCACCTAATATATTTAAATTATATCGTTGGCATTGAGCTTTAATGCCTCTATATATTTCATCTAAAATTTTTGTATCTATATGTGGTGGAGCTGCAACAGATAAGACAATTTGTTTTGGTGTCCCCCCCATAGCCGCTATATCGCTTAGATTAGCCGTCATGAGCCGATGTCCTACATCATAAGGCTTCATATAGTGAAAGCTAAAATGAACTCCTTCCACCATCGTATCCGTACTAATGAGTTGATCCATATCTGGTGCGGCACTATATACTGCACAGTCGTCACCAATACCATACACTACGGTACTAGAGTCATATATTGTATTATCTTGAATTTGGCGAATGAAATTAAATTCCCCTACATCTTTTAATTGCATCTGATCACCTAGTTTCTGATTATTATACTCATTGTATTGTAACATATATAAAAGACAACAAAAATAGCAGATAGTTGATATATCAACTATCTGCTATCAATGTTCCTAAAGGAATTATTTTTTGATTAAGTTCGTCATCCGTTTAACTGGATCTTTAGTATCAAAGGAGCCTACTGAAGAAACCTTTTTACCATCGCTGACGAAGAGAACACCATTAATATTATCAAAGGATGTCAATGTATTGACAATGGCAGCCATTTGTAATTTAACAGTTAAGTCCCCACCATTACCTTTTACGAAGGCATTGTTTACTTCAACAGAAGCAATACCGTCCTTTACAGTAACAGATGTAACCTCAATATCCTTAGTAAATATTGGATATTTTTGAGCTCTGTCAGCTTTTAACATCGCTAGAAGAGCTGCTTTCGGCGTTACTTTATTCGCCTCCATCTCAACGGTCTGTTGTTTTACCCCAGAACCATCCTCTGTTGGTACAAAGAATACCATCTTAACCTTTTCTTGAGATACTTTTGTAGTTTCTGCATCCTTATTGACTTTCGCCTCTTGCACAGGCTCGCTTTTACCTGTTGTAGGAGCTTGTTCAGGTGTACAACCTGCTGCAAATGCTAGCATACCTACACAGAGGATCGAAAGAACTTGTTTACGTAATTTCATCGATTAACCTCCAAAGTAATTAGCAATACCATTTGCAATGCGATTAGCAAAGTCTTCTTGTGTTTGAGCAGATTGTAATGCTCGTTCCTCGTTAGGGTTGGAGATAAAGCCAAGCTCTACGAGAATTGCAGGCATATTAGAATGTCTCAACACGTATAAGTTCCCCTCTTGAATGCCACGGTCACCATTGAAACCAGGTGTATTAGCAATTTGAGTTTGAACCTTTTGTGCCAATCTAGCATCATTACCTGATTTACTGTAGTAGTATGTTGCAATACCACCCACGCTTGGGTTAGTGAAAGCATTGATATGAACACTTACAAGAACATCAGAATTATTTCGGTTCGCAATATTAACGCGAGCACCTAATTCTTCAACACCACTTGCATTAGGGCCATATACGTCTACGTCTGTAGTACGTGTCATAACTACTTTAGCACCACGGCTTTCCAAAGCGGATTTCAAATACTTAGAAATTGGTAATGTTACATTTTTCTCTTGTAAGCCATGTGGTCCTATAGCACCGGAGTCGCTACCACCATGACCAGGGTCGATAGTAATTGTTTTACCAGCTAAACCACCGCTACTTGAGTATTTACCGGATCCAGCCGGTACATTTTTCGCAGGATGTGCAGAAGGAGATGGGCGTTTACCATAGTAAGCAGGTTTAGGTGTTACACCTTTTTTCTGAACATCTACAACGATGCGATATGGTTTCTTATTAACCGTATCTTTTTTCAGGGAAAATACCTTTACATCACTCGTATCGATAGATGAAGGTGTCTTGATTGTAACCTTAACATCTCTGCCGTCTTCTGAGAGTTTAGCAGAACTAGCTATGCTTGAGTCCATTGTAATGTTCTCTTTAGCAGTCTTTAGCTTCGTGTTTTTCAAGGTAACAGTCGTCGTTTTCCCATCTTTGCTAATCGATGCGGACGCTTTCACCGGCGCTGACAAATCCATAACCATACGAACATATGGTACAGGTGCATCTGTTCTAGTCACCCATCGGGCATCTTCAAGATTAGCGGCCTTCGCTTGAGTCAATAATAAAGGTATCGCCATCAAGACTGCAAGGCACATAAAAAATAGTTTACGCAATACATTCACTCCAATCTAACTGACATACATAGTGTCCAAACCATAGAGATGAGTCGATGATATCTTTGTCTATCAAAATCTCATCGTTCCAATCTATCCATAAACTAATGTTAGATTATAGATAGATTATTTCATACAAACATGAAGATAAGTATGCCGATTATACATATTACTATATAAAGTCTTTATATCAAAGACACAATAAACAGTTGCTTAAAATTATTTTTTATGCTATACAATCGACGCTATCGTTCAGTCGTAATCTGCCATTCATTCCCATCCGTACTAATGTGAATACGTCCCATCGTATCCGTACGGTAAATGGCAATATTGTTTTCCTGTAAACGACGTAATATTACATCGTGAGGATGACCATACTTATTATACATTCCATTTGAAATTAATGCACTTTCTGGTTTAATAGATTTCAAAAAATCTTCAGAGCTACTTGTACGAGAACCGTGATGACCTACCTTAAGAACGCGTGCAAACAGTCTTGAATTCTGCTCTTTTATCAGTTTTTTCTCTTCTTGTAATTCTGCATCTCCCGTAAAGAGCATTGAGAATTTACCAAAGATTAACTTACCTACAATAGAGTTATTATTGAGATCTGGTTCGCCTTTTTTATCAGTTAAGACCTCTGTCCAAGGAGCATACACAACAAATACGGCACCATGACCAAAATCAACTACATCACCACTTCTCAAAGTAGAGCGCTTGATTTTATTTTTTTCAATCCACTTTTCATAGGTTTTGAACATATTGTTATCAACAGAAATACCATCATCATATACATTTTCAATAGGCATTGCTTTGGCAATGGCATAGAAACCACCCATGTGATCTGCATGAGGATGCGTAATTATAATATTTTTTAACTTTGTAACCCCCATGGCTTTTAGCTGAGCTACAATATTCTCTCGATGTTCAATATCGCCAGTATCGATCATGCTATATTCATCGCCCACCTTAAGCAATATAGCATCACCTTGGCCAATATCTAGCATATATACATCTAGCTTACCTTCAGGTGTAGTTGTCTTAGTATCAATAGAGTAAGCCCCATTAGCACTAGAGGTCGCCTGATTAGCAGCATTAGCTACATCTTTATTTGTACAACCTGCAATGGCAAAGATAGGAATACATAATACTAGCAAAAAAGCTATAAAGCGTTGTATTTTATTTGTCATTCTTATTCTCCCAACAGTTCACTAATTACACATCCTAGTGAAGTGCTTACATCACTAGGTGTATACCCCCAAGCCTTAGTGTCGTTCAAAATATCAGCACTACGACTATGCACATATACGCCGAGAACTGCACTATCTTGTAAAGAATAACCTTGGCTAATGAATCCAGCGATTACACCGGTTAGTACATCCCCCATACCGCCAGTCCCCATACCAGCGTTGCCAATCGTATTAACATATACAGTTCCATCTGGCAATGCTACAACAGAAGGAATCCCTTTTAATACTAAAACAACTTGATGTGCCTTAGCAAATTCTCTTGCTAGCGTAATATAATGACGCTCAATCCATTTGATCGGCAAGTCAATAAGTCTGCTAAATTCACCTAAGTGAGGTGTCATAACACAATAAGGTAGATTTCGTTTCACCGCGTATATAGACTCAATATCCCCATCGCGCAAGGCATCTTTATCAACAGAACCTACATGGCCCAATGCATAAAGAGCATCTGCATCAAGAACCAATGGACCTTCGTAGCTATCTAAAATAGAATCTACAAAATCAGGAATATCACTAGTACGTCCTAGGCCTGGTCCCATAGCAACCACTTGACGCCCTTCTAACATAGCTTTATGAGCCTCTGTAGAGGTAACCATTACTTCCGGTATAATGCGACCTTGTACGACTGGTTTAATCACTTCTGGTACACCTAAAGTCACCTTGCCAGCGCCACTATGAACTGCAGCCTCTGCAGCTAAAATAGGAGCCCCTATCATATCATTAGAGCCACCAATAATCAAGGCATTCCCATTGACGCCTTTATGAGCCATAGGAATCCGATAGTTAATAAGCTTTTCCGATAAATCAGAATCAATTGTTACAGTAATATCACGATCTCCTAGCACTTGCTGCCAAGGTGCTCCTAACGGAGCAACAACAGCTATCCCCCCTACAGCCTTGCCAGGATATAGTAATAATCCTTGTTTAATGGCACCAAAGGTAACTGTGTAATCATAGGCCAATGTACCTTCAGCTATTTGACCTGTTGTAGCATCTAAGCCAGCAGGTACATCAATGGCCCACAAATCAAAATTATATTGACTGCGCATAGTATCAATATCATGGAGTACATCCACAGTTAAATCTCTCAACTTTCCAGTTAAGCCTGTTCCCATAATACCTTCCACAGCAACAGCTACATTAGACCAATCGTTAAATTCATCATACATATCGATGATACAACCCATGGCCTCACACCGTTCTAATTGCAATGCAAAAAGATCACTACATTTGCTAGTATCTCCTACTAGTACAATTTGTACAGGTACGCCTTGTTCCATTAAATGGCGAGCCGCTACCAGACCATCTGCCCCATTATTTCCTGTACCGCAGATAAATAGAACAAAACTATTGATAGAACGGGCGTTATCTAAGGTAAACAAATCATATTGTCCCCATAAAGCATCAACAATGCCTCGTCCTGCATTTTCCATAAGGATTTCTAAAGAGACACCTAATTGCTTAGGAACCTCTCGATCTATAAATCGAGCATCTTCAGTTGTTAAAATATTCATCTTATGCTCCTTCAAGTATAACCGTACTCATTGCGTATTCCTTGCAATGACTAATTGATACGTGAATATTAGTATAACCTAAGGTTTCATAGATATTTTTGAAAGTATCTTGTAAACGGATCAAAGGCGCCCCTAATTCATCGTGATATATTTCTATATCTTGCCAAGATCCGTGCCGCATCCCCGTTCCTAGCGCTTTAATAAACGCCTCTTTTGCGGCATAAATTCCTGCGAAGGATTCATAACGCCCTTTATTACGACTTTCACAATAATCTATCTCATGAGGCGTATACACACGTTCCACAAATGAACTAGACCGCTCTATAGCTTGGCGGATACGTTCAATTTCTATAATATCGTTCCCTAATTTCATAATAGCTCCTAAAATACCCTAACACTATTATTATACACTCTTAAAAGGGATTAAAACATAGATAATATCTAGGCATTTACAGAGAATGGTAAACTAGGCAAGCCGTAAATTTCAACTTTCTCCTTACGATTTACAGCCATATACATTTGACCATTCCGATAATCCATATCCTCAACCTCCATACCAGATGTATAAGGACTAATATTTTTCACAACCCCTTCTTCATCGACAAAAACAAAGGTTGTTAAGGTTGTAAAAATAGTATTACCATTGCCAGTATAAGCACCATTATTGTTTAAATCTGTATGCTCTGCGTCAATCTTATAAGTCTTAATCTTATTAAAATTAGAGTCATAATAATTAATCGTACGATGAGAATTTGTTAACGGCACAATAGATACGTATTCATTACGGTCTTTATCAAAGGCAAAGTTAAACACCTTTTCTTTTAATCTAATAGGTGCTTCTACAATCATACTATCCGCCTCTATAGGCGTAACAATATAACCATCTACAACGGCATTTGTCGTATAGTAGCGATTATTGTTAGGATTATAAGTTAAGGTATTCATGTGACCTAACAGCTTTTTGTGACTATATTCATATTTTGCAACTATCTTAAAGGTTGTAGGATTAATTTCGTAAATAATTTGCTTTGTATTTTCAGAGTTAATACAAGCTAAAACAAAAACATCTTTTTTAGAGTTATAACAAAATCCTTGGCATTGATTTACGCCCGCATCTAATGGGATTTCTGCTAAACGAGATAAAGGCAATGGCATTTGAACAGCACTTACATGTTGTGTTAGCTTTGGAATATCAAAGACATTAGCAATATAGTCAATTACACCTTGATCCATAATGTCACCTCAAAAAAGGAAAATGTATATTAAGTATATAAATTCAATAAATATAAAAAATAGGCGGTAAGACAAAAGTCTTACCGCCTAAAGTTGGTGCCGGAGGTGGGACTTGAACCCACACGGTGTTACCCGCTTGATTTTGAGTCAAGTGCGTCTGCCATTCCGCCACTCCGGCGTCTCGGAACATTTGTTATTATACAGACATCCCTAAATAATGTCAACCTGTTTTTTATATTTTCTCTAAAATATTTTTAACAGCTTTCATATCGGAATCACATTGTTGTTTCCACGTAAGTGCTACCCCTGTAATATATCCCTTACGAGCATATTCTACATCAGTAGGCACACTTTCAGCACCATAATCTAATTCACCTGCTAGCCAATAGTAATCCTGCCCTCTTGAGTTAATACGAGCATCGATAATATTACTATAAGTCTGCAAGCCTTGGCTCACCATTTTAAAATGATCCCAATCGCAAATGCCACGCAATGGGAAGTTCACATTAAGCAAACCGCTAAACTGGCCCTTAACATAAATTTTATCAATTAATTCATGAATAAAGGGATGCATTTCAGCGCCTCGTTCAGCAGAATAGCGCTCAACAGACAAAGCTAATCCTGGAATGCTGTAAAAACAACTTTCCATAGCAGCTGATACAGTACCAGAATACAATACATCAGAGCCTAAGTTAAAACCATGATTAATACCAGAAATTACAAGGTCAGGCATATCATCAGTCAATAAATAACTAAGGCCAAACTTCATACAATCAGACGGCGTTCCCGTTAGAGCATAAAGGCGAGGATTTTCATCCTCGCCTTTGTACGCATCTAGTTTTAATGGAACCTCAGTCGTCAATGCATGGGATTTAGCACTTTGCTCATTCGCAGGTGCTACAACGGTAATTCGATAATATTGACTTAAGTACGATGCAAGATGGCGTAAACCATCTGCTAAAATACCATCATCATTACACATTAAAATATGCATAGTCACTCCTACAGATTCTATTTTTTATTCTTATTCATATTTCCCATACGCGTTAATTTAACATCATCTAAGCCAACGGCTCTCGTATGAACTGTGTGAGACCATACTTTGTTATGACGACGGAACCAACCTAAAATATTTACTGGAATCCAAGAATAAACAAATAATGGATATAGTAAATAGTAGAACCAAATCTTTGGTGGCACCTTAATTTTCAATAACACGATTAATGGGAATAAATATTGACCAACACCGATAATAGTCCAAACAGACATTGGCATAATTTGATACAAAATATTTGTATAAATTGGAGTATACGCATTGATGTAAGACAACACCAAGTATACAGTAGTCAACAATAAGAAATAGGGTTGACTCACTTGGAAAATACCATCCAAAATCATAATATTCCCGGTTTTGATGCCTGTAGCAAACAATTTAGGTATATATCGACCAGCACAGTCAAATTGGCCTTGAGCCCAACGTAAACGCTGTTTACAGGAGGCCATCATGGTCGTTACCTTCTCATCGTATACGATGGCATCGTGGCCCCAACATGTACGGATACCATGAGTTAATAACTTCATGGAGAATTCCATATCCTCAGTCAAGCTATTACAATCCCAACCGTACTCGCGAATGATAGATGTACGGATACACATACCTGTACCACCCAAAGCGGTAGACAAACCAATGCGATATTTTGCTAAATGCCACATATGGTTTACCATCCAAAACGCGATGGAGAACGTACCTGCTACCCAAGAATCCGTTGGGTTTTTAGAGTTCAAGTAACCTTGAATTACAGACTCACCTTTTTCAAGGTGATCATTCATTTCTAACATAAATTGTGGATGTACTAAATTATCGGCATCAAAGATAAGGAAGGCATCGTATTTCCTTTCCATTTTCTCTACTCGATCAAACATCCACCCCATGGCATAACCTTTACCTACTTCTTGTTTATTTTCGCGCACATGCACATTAGCACCAGCAGCACTAGCAACTTCAGCTGTCTTATCTGTACAGTTATCTGCTACCACAAAGATATCGTACAGCTCATCAGGATAATCTAAGCCACGTAAGTTTTTTACTAACTCACCAACTACTGCTTCCTCATTATGAGCACATACAACGATGGCAAAGGAATTTTTAGGGGTATAGTTTTTATGTACTCGCGACCGCCACATACCAACAACGGCGAGTATAAAATAATAAACCGTATAGATTACGATTATTACCTGCATAGGGATCAGTAGTAGATCCAGTAGGTAATTCATACTATTTTCCTCCACACACCTATTTACGTACTATATTTAAAGCCCCATTGATGAGCCCAAACATTACATAGCCTGCAAAAATCATAACAGCCCAAGTATGCCAATCATACACAAGACATGCTATCACAAAAATTGCTGTAAGCACATAAGAAAGCTTATTAATATAAATTTCGCTCTTACCTTTAAAGTCAGGATATTTTACTTCACTAACCATGAGGATGCCTACACCAATCATACAAACTACCAATACAAATTGAGGCACCGATACGCCACACAATACGTACGTTGCCGCCAAACAGCCTGCAGCTGGAATTGGTAATCCTTCAAAGTAACCATGTACTTCATCGGTTTTAATATTAAAACGAGCAAGGCGGAATGCACCAAGGACAGCAAACACTAATAGTGGTACATAGGCTATCCAGCCTAAACCGTAGAGTTCTTTCATATAGAGCATGTAAGCCGGCGCTACACCAAAGCCTACAACATCTGACAAAGAGTCTAGTTCACGCCCCATAGGTCCTGCCACACCTAAAGCTCTCGCTACACGACCATCTAAACCATCAGCAACTAAGGATAATAGTACGCAGATAGCAGCATAGAAGGTATTCCCTGTGGCAGAGAATGTGATACCTAGCACACCAAAAGCTAAATTAGCACTGGTAAACAAATTTGGAATAATAGATTTATTCATGACGCAACCTCCCGATAACAGTGTCTCCACCTGTAATATGTTGACCTTTTTCCACGAATAACTCTACATTCTTATCCATATAGAGCTCAGTACAGGAACCGAACTTAATCATTCCGTACAATTGACCGCGTTCAAGCTCGCTATCTAAATCTGTCCAAGATACGATACGTCTTGCTAAAAGGCCTGCGATTTGTGTTACCAAAACGGAGGTACGATCATTCTCAATACAAATAGTATGACGTTCATTTTCAAAGCCTACATCATCTTTGAAGGCAGGCAAAAAGCTGCCCATCGTATAGTGACGGTACGTAATTTTACCATCTATAGGCGCACGATTAGCATGTACGTCAAAAACAGAAAGGAAGATAGTCACCTTTTTACATTCTTTATGTAAGTAAATATCTTCATATACATCAGAAATATCCATGATTTTCCCATCTGCAGGGGACAAAATCAATTCTGGATCTTGAGGGATTACACGTTTAGGATTTCTAAAGAAATTGACGAAAAATAATGCCAAAATAAATGAAATAATCGCAATTACATAATGCCCTAAAAATCCTAATACCACTGTAATAACGAGCATAGCCCCTATCAGTGGAAATCCTTCCTTAATAATTGGTCCTGTAGGCACGATTCAACACTCCCTATTTATTTCTAATAACGGTCCACATAAACTTTGGAATAGCCAACATGCGGCCAATCCGTTGAGGTTCTAAATATAATCGATACAACCATTCAAGTCGATTTCGTTGCATCCATTCTGGAGCCCGAGGAATATTACCTGCCAAGACATCAAAGGAACCACCAATACCGATAGCTACTACGCCATCAAGGTGACTCAATTTTTCTGCAATCCATTGCTCTTGCTTTGGTACACCTAAGGCAACAAATACTAATTTCGCCTTAGATTCACCAATAGTATTAATGATTTCTTGTTCCTCTGCGCTATCGAAGAATCCATCATGAATTCCTGCTATATTTAACTCACCCACTTGAGCCGCCAAATTATCAACTGCACGCTGAGCAACACCAGGTGCCGCCCCTAAGCAGTATACAGGAATATGATGGGTAGCCGCAACTTTGAACAACTCCTTAGTTACGTCTACACCTGTTACACGTTCAGGTACATGTTCACCTTGACGTTCTGCAGCCCACAAAATGCCAGCCCCATCAGGCACGACGAGACTAGCATCATTCAATATGGTGTGCAATGTAGGATTTTCATTAGCCAACATAACCATTTCTGCATTAGCCGTGGCTACTAAGTGTAGCCCCGGCTGTTCAGTCAATTGTAAGATTCGTTGGACTGCCTCATCCATTGTTACACAATCGATAGGCACAGATAAAACAGAAATACGTTTATTCAATGTAATACTCCATTATCAACCACTATAATTTGGTGCCTCAACGGTAATGCTTACATCATGCGGATGACTTTCTCTCAAACCAGCCGCTGTAATTTGAATGAATTGAGTATTTTCAATCATTTCTTGGATGTTATGACATCCGCAATACCCCATACTTGCACGCAAACCACCAACCATTTGGAAAATTGTATCGGCCAACATACCTTTATACGGTACGCGACCTTCTATACCTTCAGGAACTAATTTTTTAGCTTCTGTTTGGAAATATCGATCTTTACTACCAAGCTTCATAGCCCCTAAGCTACCCATGCCACGGTACACTTTATAGGAACGACCTTGGTAAATCACTTGTTCCCCTGGGCTTTCATCAGTACCAGCTAAAATATTGCCCATCATAACTACATTGGCACCAGCTGCAATAGCCTTAGCAATATCGCCAGAGTATTTAATGCCCCCATCAGCGATGATAGGAATTCCATAGCGACGACCTACTTGAGCAGCCTCATAGACCGCTGTAATTTGAGGTACCCCAATACCAGCAATAACGCGAGTTGTACAAATAGATCCAGGGCCAATACCAACCTTAACAGCATCAGCACCCGCTTCAATGAGAGCCTCAGTACCTGCTGCAGTAGCCACATTACCAGCAATTACTGGAATGTGAGGATAGGCTTGTTTAATGTCCTTCAATGTACGTAGTACACCTGCAGAATGGCCATGAGCAGTATCAACGATAATCACGTCAGCTTTAGCAGATACAAGGGCATCAAGACGATCATACATATCTTGAGATACACCTACTGCGGCACCAACTAATAATCGACCACTAGTATCCTTAGCTGCATTTGGATATTTTGTCGCTTTTTCAATATCTTTTATAGTAATTAAACCTTTTAAGTTACCATCGCCATCTACGAGAGGTAATTTTTCAATACGATGTTCACTTAAAATTGCTTTCGCCTCTTCAAGAGATGTACCTTCTGGTGCAGTAACAAGGGAATCCTTTGTCATGCAATCTCCAATTTGGCGAGTTAAATCAGTTTCAAAACGCATATCGCGATTTGTAATGATCCCTACTAGTTTACCATGTTCTGTGATAGGTACACCAGAAATTTTATATTTTTCCATAATTTCTGCTGCATCAGATAGTAAATTTTGAGGACTTAAGAAAATAGGATCAACGATAACACCATGTTCAGAGCGCTTTACCTTGTCAACTTCATGGGCTTGTTCTTCAATAGACATATTTTTATGGATAACGCCAAGGCCACCTTCACGCGCCATAGCAATAGCCATACGGGATTCAGTAACTGTATCCATCCCAGAACTAATCATAGGGATATTCAATGTAATGTCACGAGTTAATTGGGTTTTTAACTCTACTTGACTTGGCAGCACATCAGAAGCAGCTGGTACTAATAATACATCATCAAAAGTGAGTCCACGCATACCGAATTTATCGTCTCTCATTATTTATTTCCTTTCCGTATAATAAAACAAAACTACGACCCGCCTAGTCCCTATGGACTAGGCGGTCAGTCGTAGCTTAGCGTTCAGACCGCAAAATGCCGCCTTCCATATAATCATCTTTTTTCATATCTACGAAGATAACTTTTACTGCATCAGCAGGAACATTTACGATATCAACCGCAGCTTTAGTGATAGCTTCACCTAATTGTTTCTTTTGTTCTTTTGTGCGCCCTTCAACGAGCTCTACATGGATAATTGGCATATTAACCTCCATAGATGAAAAAATGAAATAAATTGTTTGTTCTATTATACGGTATGAGGAACATATACACAAGGGAAAAAGCCAGATAAAATCTAATATTATCGATACTTATGTACTTATTATTCCTACCTCTTAATTATACAATATTCTTAGGAATTTTTCACCAAATCTTTTTTCTAATTCTTCTTTCATAACAGATTCTAATGTTTCCATACCAAATTGACTAGCAAAGTCTAGTACATCCTTGCGCGCCTCCACTAGAATTTCGATATCTTTAATGATATTAGCAACCCGTAAATCAGGTAAGCCCGATTGAGCTAATCCAAATAATTGACCTGATCCGCGAAGCAATAAATCTTGCTCCGCTAATTCAAAACCATCTTGAGTTTGTTCCATCAGCTTCAAACGCTCTTGGCTTACGTCATTTTTTGAATCACTTACAAGGATACAATAGGACTGATGAGAACCACGACCCACACGGCCACGCAACTGATGTAATTGAGACAAGCCAAATCTCTCAGCCCCTTCAATACACATGATGGTCGCATTAGGTACATTGACACCAACCTCGATAACCGTAGTGGAAACTAGTAATGAAATGTCTCCCTTATGAAATGCATTCATTACTTCATCCTTTTCACTAGGTTTCATTCGGCCATGAACGAGTCCCACTTCATAGGCCTTGTAAAAGTACTCTTTTAGTTCTAAATACAATTCTTCTGCAGCTTGCAAGTCTAATTTTTCCGACTCTTCAACGAGTGGGCATACTACGTAGACTTGGCGTCCTTCCTCCATCTCCTTACCAAAGAATGCTCGTAGTCGATCTTTATACGAACTATCTACAACATAGGTTTTTACAGGCTTACGACCTGGTGGCATCTCTTTAATCAAGGATACTGCCAAATCACCGTACACAGATAATGTCATAGTTCGAGGAATCGGTGTAGCCGTCATGATGAGTACGTGAGGATATGTACCCTTCTGTTGTAACCGAGCCCGTTGTTCTACACCAAAGCGATGTTGTTCATCTATAATAACAAGTCCTAAGTTGTGAAAGTTAACACCTTCTTGAATAAGAGCATGGGTGCCAATAATCATATGAATCGATCCATCAGCTAACCCTTCATAGATACGTTCTTTTTCTTTTTTTGTAGTAGAGCCCGTTAATAGCTCTATGGTAATCCCCAAATTACCACACACTTCTGTTATACCTTCGTAATGTTGTGCTGCCAAAATCTCCGTTGGAGCCATTAACGCCCCTTGGTACCTATTTTCAATGGCTTTCAACAAACTCAACGTAGCTACAACAGTTTTACCAGAGCCTACATCACCTTGTAACAACCGTTGCATAGGCCGTTCATCTTCCATATCGATACGTATGTCCTCTAATGCACGCTGTTGATCACCGGTCAACGAGAATGGTAGATTTTCAATACATTTAGCCATTAACTCTCCATTAGGTCCCATCTTCGGACCTCTATGGCACTGCTCTTTATTACGCAACAACGCTAAGCCCGCTTGCATGACAAATAACTCTTCATAAGCGAGTTGATGACGAGCCTCTTCGTAACGCTCAGAGGAATCGGGAAAATGCATCATCTTAAATGCATCATATCGACTCATATAATGGTGAGCCTCCCGAACCTCTTTAGGTAAAATCTCAGGTAACTCATGATTAGCGGCAAACCAATTTCGTACCGATGACCGCACAACAAATTGAGATACCCCTTCAGCCAACGCATAAATAGGAACGATACCTCGATCTGGTTCCCCACCATCTCCCAAGTTTTCTATTTGTGGCGTATTCATCTGCATAGAGCCATATTGAAATTCCGCTTTGCCATATGCATATAAACGCTGCCCTTTTTTGTAAAAGTTCTTCTTATAGCCTTGGTTAAATAGCACAATCTTTAAAGGACCTGTACCATCTGCAATGACTACTTCTAAAATAGACAATCTAGGGCGAGGACGTTTCTCTTGAACTGCTATAACAGTACCTACTACTCCACCAGTCATGCCAGATTTTAAATCACCAATTCTATAAATCGTACGGCGGTCTTCATAGGTTCTTGGGAAATACGTTAACAAGGATGTTATATTGGTAATTCCCAACTTATGTAATTGTTTCTCTCGACCAGGACCAATCCCCTTTATGGTCGTCAACCGTTCATCCATAGAAACTCCTTTAAATATACGATAAACACATGAGATATATCCAATTTCTGTATACCCTTGTGTAAAAGCCCACTCATATCATAGAATATGATATATAGTATACCTTATATTGTAGTATATTTCATAAAAAGAGCAATATGTACGATAAAAATACTTGCTTTAACCTAGTCTTTATGATAATATACTTTTGTTATGTTATAGATTAAGCTTGGAGGTGGAAACTATGGCAAACCTTTGCGAAGTATGTGGTAAATCCACATCTAGCGGTATGAACGTGAGTCATTCTCACATTCGCACAAGAAAAACTTGGAAACCGAACATTCAAAGAGTACGGGCGGTTGTAGACGGTGCTACTAAAAAAGTAAACGTATGCACTCGCTGCCTTCGTTCTAATAAAGTTACACGCGCGTAAAATAAAAAGTACATGTACTCTTTGGGGTTCTAGAGCCCCAAAAAAAGCAGTTAGTTCAATTTGAACTAACTGCTTTTTTTGTTATTTATAAGGTAATATTTGGAATATAGTATTGTTTAAAGAGCTTAATAGCATATTGATCTGTTAAGCCTGCTACATAGTCTACTACATCGAGTGTAGAATAAAATTCCTTACCACTTTCACACCCTTCCATATCATCTGGGTGCTCCATAAAGTGAGTAAATAAATTTTTTACTACATGGGATGCCTTTTTACGATCAGGAATTAACGCTGGTGCCAAGTAAACGTTTTTAAACATAAATTGGCGGAATAGATTCATGGTCATTTCCACATCTGCAGACATAGATATGGCTGGCTTGTCTAAAGATTCTCGTACCATATCCTCTACCATGGCTGTAATCATGCTAGATGGAGTCATACCGAAATGCTCGCGCACTTCAAAAGGTAACTCCTCAGCGGTCAACATACCTGCCCGTTGTGCATCGTCAAAATCGTGGCACAAATAAGCAATGCGGTCCACAATACGAATGATTTGACCTTCCAAAGTAACAGGGATATGTGCCCCTGTATGACCTACGATGCCATCACGTACAGCAGTCGTTAAATTAAGACCTTGGTGGTCGCCATGCTTTTCTAAGACTTCAACCATACGCAAGCTTTGCTCATTATGATTAAAGTGCCCCACCATGTCGCGCAATGCATATTCACCGACGTGACCAAATGGCGTATGTCCCACATCGTGGCCCATGGCAATTGCCTCTACAAGATCTTCGTTTAAACGCAATGCACGTGCTACAGTGCGCCCAATTTGACCTACCTCAAGGGTATGAGTCATACGCGTCCGATAATGGTCACCTGGTGCAATATACACTTGTGTCTTATGCTTTAACCGCCTAAAACATTTACTGTGAATAATGCGGTCCCGGTCGCGTTGGAACGCTGTTCTAAGTGGATCGGGAGCTTCCTCTACATCACGGATGGCATCGCGGCTTTTAGCTGCATAGGGGGACAGGAGCAAAGCCTCCCGTTCCTCTATTTGTTCCCGTATATTCATCTACCCTCCGATGCGCGATTTTTATCGATTAACTGCATCACAAGAGAAGCTGTTTCTTCAATGGATTTATTAGAAACATCTAGTACTTGGCAGTGCAAACGGCGCATAATAGCTTTAGCATATTCTAGTTCGGCCTGAATACGCTCAATAGATGCATAGTTTGCTTCGTCTTCAAGACCGATAGCGCGTAAACGTTCACTACGAATATTATTTAATTTGAATGGGTCAATAATAAGGCCTACAATTTTTTTTGCGGGAATTTTGAATAACTCCTCTGGCAATGGTACCTCAGGTACCAATGGCAAATTGGCAGCTTTAATCTTTTTGTACGCCAAGAACATAGACAATGGTGTCTTACTTGTTCTAGATACACCAATGATGACAACATCGGCCTTCTCAAAACCAGATGGATTTTTACCATCGTCATATTTTACGGCAAATTCAATGGCTTCAACCTTTTTGAAATATTCTTGGTCAAGCTTATGAACCATACCTGCCGTCATACGAGGCTTAGTCGTTGCTACAGTACCAACTGCATCGAGAACAGGCCCCATGATATCTACAGCAGGAATATTGTACTCTGCTACCTTCTCATGAAGATATTTGCGCAAAGACTCGGACACGATAGTATGACAAATAACGTGATGACCACGCTTTGCATCGTCTACGATTTCATCGATTTGGCTTTCACTATCGATATAGGGAATGCGCACAATTTCAATTTGTTCCTTATCATATTGACTCGCCGTAGCTCGCGCTACAGCCTCTGCGGTTTCCCCTAGGGAATCCGATATTGCATAAATAATTTTTTCTGCCATTCTATCAACCTCAATGTATGCTACATTCTAAAAATACTTTTGCTACCGTCGTTTTCGACACGCGGCCCACGACCTTTAAGCGTTTCTTGTTCCCTACGTCCTCGCGAACGACAACAGGTAAACAATCTACTTCATAATCTATCATCTTCTGTGCCGCCTCTACTAACGTATCGGAAGGCTCCACAGTTATAACCTTACTAACAGGGGTCATGATCATAGATATAGGCATGGCGTGCGAATCTGTTTGTCCCATAGAGGCGCGCAGTAAATCCTTTCGAGATACGACGCCTACTAGGTACGAATCATCACACACTAAAATCGTACCTACATCCTCTGTAAATATAGTAACAATCGTGTCATATAAACTAGTTTCCCCACTAACCACGACTGCTTGAGATAATACATCACTTACCAGAAATGACTTTAATCGCTCAGCCGTTTGTGTTTCCTTTGAAAGCCCTACGTAGTAATAACCTACATTAGGACGTGCATCTAGCACACCTAACATAGTTAATACAGATAAATCTGAACGCAATGCAGATCGTGTGACCTCTAAATGTTCAGCAATAGCACTGCCTGTTACAGGACCTTCTTCACGAACGATTTGAGCAATTTGTTCTTGTCGTTTCGACAGTTTCACACGGTAACCCCCTTTCATCTCTGTTTGTATTATATCCTAAGTTACCATTCAGAAAAAGAGGAGACCTACGGGCCTCCTCTTTCACCATAACTATATTATTACCAATTTAGTTCGTCAGATTCTTGACGACCACGACCAGTCATAGCATCGAGCATAATTCTTTGTTCGATTTGAGCCACCATTTTCTTAGTGCTCACAACCGCATCTGGGTTAACAGAAATGGAGTCGATACCGCTCTTCACAAGGAATTCGCAAAGTTCAGGGTATACACTTGGTGCTTGGCCACAGATGGATACAGTTTTACCATCTTTGTGTGCTACTTCGATAAGATGACGAATGGCTCTACGAACAGCTAAATTACGTTCATCGTAAATATGTTGAACTGTTTCGTTATCGCGGTCACAACCGAGAACAAGCATTGTCAAATCGTTAGAACCAATGGAATAACCATCTACATATTTATTGAATTGATCAGCTAAGATAATATTTGCTGGAATTTCAGCCATGAGCCAGATTTTGAAATCTTTACCGCGTACAAGGCCTTCTTGAGCCATCAAATTAGTTACCAGTTCAGCTTCCTCTACAGTACGGCAGAATGGAATCATAACTTGTAGATTTTTGAATCCAAATTCATTACGTACTTTTTTGATTGCTTCTAATTCTAATTTGAAAGCAGGTGTGTATTTAGGATCATAGTAACGAGAAGCACCACGCCAGCCAAGTAATGCACTGGATTCATGTGGTTCGTATTTGTCGCCACCTTTAAGATCACGGTATTCGCTAGATTTGAAGTCGCTCAAACGAACCACAACTTGGCGAGGAGCTAATGCTTGGCAAACTTTACGCATACCTTCTGCCAATGTATTTACAGCAAAATCACTGCGACCTGTTTCGATAAGGTGCAATGGATGTTCATGGATGAAAGTAGTCCAAATGAACTCTTCACGCATAAGACCGATACCATCACATGGCAATACACCATGTTTTTCAGCCAAATCAGGATCGCCTAAGTTCATATAAATCTTAGTGCCTGTTACAGGAACAGATTCAGCAACAACGCTGGCAGCAGCTTGTGCTTCTGGCTTTTTAACGATATCTTCTAATACGCCATCGTATACAATACCATTTGTAGCATCAACAGTAATCATTTGACCATCTTTAATAGATGTAGTCGCTTCATGGCTACGGCTCTTAGTACCTACGATACAAGGAATACCAAGCTCACGGCTAACGATGGACGCATGACAAGTCATACCACCAGCATCAGTAACGATAGCTTTTGCCTTTTTCATAGCAGGAACCCAGTCAGGAGCCGTCATAGCTGTGACAAGGATTTCCCCTTCTTTAAACTCGTCAATATCCTCAGGGTTGATGATTACGTGAGCTTTACCTGCTGCATTACCAGGGGAAGCTGGTAAACCTTTTACAATAATTTCACGATTGCCCGCATCTAAAGTGCTAGCTTTTTCAGTTGTTTCTGGTTTTTCTTTACGGGACCAAACTGTTTCTGGACGAGCTTGTAAAATCCAAATTCTACCGTCACGCTCATCTACGCCCCATTCCATATCCATGTAG
Organism: uncultured Veillonella sp.; assembly: GCF_963524655.1. Lineage (GTDB taxonomy): Bacteria > Bacillota > Negativicutes > Veillonellales > Veillonellaceae > Veillonella. Next base: position 1,077 of record NZ_CAURHA010000020.1, on the reverse strand, counting down.
CAACCATAATGTTTTTCGATTGCTTTAGCGTATTCAGCAAGCTCCAATACTTGAGCATCTGTAATAACTTGTTGTTTAGCTTCGTCTGCAGGAACAACCTCTTCAACGCAGTCCCCATCAGGCTTACGAACTAAACGGATATGTTTGTCATTGATCATGCGGTCTGTAATTTCCATTTTCGCTTTATCTACACGGAAATTATCTGGTGTAACTGTACCTTGTACAACGTATTCACCAAGACCCCAAGAACCTTCGATGAGAATATTGTTGTCATTGCCTGTTACAAGGTCAACAGTGAACATTACGCCAGCCGCTTTAGAGAATACCATCATTTGAACGGCAGCACTCAATGCTACTGTCATATGATCAAAACCTTGTTTTACACGGTAATATGTTGCCCGGTCTGTGAAAGTAGATGCATAGCATTCTTTAACTTTTTCGATAATAACATCAGCACCACGTACATTTAAGTATGTATCTTGTTGGCCTGCAAAGCTTGCATCTGGCAAGTCTTCCGCTGTTGCACTAGAACGAACTGCTACGAACGGATTTTCTTCGTTTACTTTTTTACCAAGTTCTTCATAAGCATGACGGATAGCATCTGCCAAAGCTTGTGGCATTTCTTCCTGACAAATCATGCGGCGAATCTTAGCACACACTTCGCGCAATAATGCAGAATTTTCTACATCATCTAACGCATCAAGCTCAGCGCGGATTTTATCTTCCAAACCTGTAGCTTTCATAAACTCACGATAACCATGAGCAGTTGTAGCAAAGCCATAAGGAACAGGTACATTAGTGGAGGACGTCAATTCCCCTAAGGAAGAAGACTTACCACCAACTAAATTAACATCTTCACGTTTTAATTCATCAAACCAAAGTACGTATGCTGTTTCGCGATTCATGTGAGAACCTCCTAGTCAATTAGTGCAACACATTAAACCTTTTACACATAAATAGTATACCTTAATTTAAAATCTGTCAATTTATATAGGCATTTATATGCCAATAAAAATGATGAAAAATCATAACCACCCGTAGAACGGGTGGTTTGCTCTGACCCTATAAGGGTCTTTC
>NZ_CAURHA010000019.1:0-33593 GCF_963524655.1 uncultured Veillonella sp. | reverse complement strand
ACAGATTTTCCAACTTATTGGGATTAGTCACACACACTTTTTGTCCTATAACCCTCTTTTTTGCATAAAAAAGACTCTACCGTAGTAGAGTCATTTTTATTTCCCTCACAAATTAGTCGTGATTAGTTGTTAAGAATTCGCTCAATGCAGCGAGTGCGTCGTCTTCGTCAGCACCGTCAGCAGTTAAAGTAACGGATGTACCTTTTGTAGCGCCCAAAGTCAATATAGTTAAGATGGATTTAGCATCAGCTGTTTTGCCGTTAGCAGCGATTGTCACTTTGGAAGCATATTTAGCAGCCAATTGCGTGAAAGCTGTAGCAGGACGAGCGTGTAAACCAGATTCGTTTGTAATTTCTACTGTTAATTCTTTCATGGTAACCTCTTTCTATCTCGATAGGCCGTGCCTATCCCTTACGTTCTAATAGATATATTGTATCAATTATAAGCGTATCAATTCAAGTATATTACATATGATTATGATGAAGCTTTACCAATTATAGTAAGCCTTTTTCTATTAATACGGATTTAGCATACCCTGTAATTTCTTCAGCCGTGTCCATAGTAAGAGCTTTATTGGCCACCTCTTCACATTCTGCCTTAGAAACGGAACGCAAGATATTTTTGATGAGTGGAATAGAAGATGCTGTCATGGAGAACTCGTCTAGGCCTAGACCTAACAGAATCATTGTAGCCACAGGATCACTAGCAAGCTCACCACACATGCCTGTGAATTTGCCTTGTTCATGGCTAGCATCGATAACATGCTTGATAAGACGTATCACACCTGGATGCAATGGTTGATAGAGACTACCGATAGCTTCATTCATACGGTCTACAGCCAAAGTATATTGGCATAAATCGTTTGTACCGATACTGAAGAAGTCCACATATTTTGCTAAGATTGGAGAAATAACAGCTGCCGCTGGCACTTCGATCATGATACCAACCTTAATATCCTTATTGAACTCTTTGCCTTCTGCTGTAAGTTCTTCCTTACATTCATCAAGCATAGCATTCGCTTGTTTTACTTCTTCTACAGAAGCAATCATAGGATACATGATGTGAATATCACCAAAGGCACTAGCGCGCAACAAGGCACGCAATTGCACTTTGAAAATATCTGGACGATTTAAGGAAATACGGATAGCACGATAGCCGAGGAATGGATTCATTTCGCTAGGCAAATCAAGGCATTTTAATTCCTTGTCGCCACCGATATCCATAGTACGGATGATAACAGGTTTGCCCTTCATATCTTGGGCAACCTTTTTATATTCTTCAAATTGTACATCTTCTGCTGGCAATTCGTCGTTTTCCATATAAAGGAACTCTGTACGGTACAAGCCCATAGTAAGAGCATTTTTAGCATCTTTTGCTTTACCGATATTGCCGAATAATTCTACATAATGACCATCAGTCGTAGTAGCTTCTAAATTCGCAGACTCGCGCAAGCGTTTCAATTCCTCTTGGAATGCCGCAGCTTGGTTTGTATATTCAGACCAATCTGCATCAGATGGATTAATTTCTACGATACCATCTGTGCCAAGAACTACGGCTTTATCCCCATCTACGAAGCTTTCAATATCACCAACGCCCATAACAGCTGGGATTTCCAAGGTGCGAGCCATGATAGCCGCATGAGAAGTAGGGCCACCTGCCGCTGTTACGATGCCTTTTACTACATTTTTGTCGAGAGAGGCCGTATCGGATGGTGCCAAATCTTGAGCCACCAAAATAACTTCCCCAGAAATATGAGATAAACCACGTGGGTTCATACCTAACATGTTCCGCATCAAACGGTCACCGATATCCTTAATATCAGCACCGCGTTCGCGCATATATGGGTCTTCCATACCGAGGAAGATATTCGCAAAGGTTTCAATGGTTTGAGCTGTAGCCGCTACAACATTAGTATGGCCAGACTCAACGAGGGATTTAATACCATCAGATAAAGATGGGTCTTGCGCGATTTGCATATGCGCCTCAAAAATAGCCGCCTCTTCAGGGCCCATTTCGTCTAACGCTTTTTGACGAATCGTATCCAATTGTTTTAAAGTTGCCGCCATAGCCGCTGCAAACTTGCCAATCTCCTCTTCTACCTTGTCCTCAGCCACGGTGTAATCAGGAATGACAATTTCCTCTTGAATATATCTATATACATTGCCTACTGCAACGCCACGAGATCCAGAAATCCCTTGAATTCGCATATGTGTTCCTCTTTCTATTACGATAAACTACATTACTCTTTATTTTATCATTTCTCCGTTAAACAATAAAGTAATTAGACAATATCTATCAGCCTTATCACCTGTCCCACATGGGTTGTTTTTGACTCATCAAACAATTTAATTGACTACTAAATTCAGGTTAATTTTTTGTCTTTTTCGCCATATTTTTATAAGATTTTATCTCATAATCAAGTGCCATTTATGTTATAATATAGAATATATAATTATATACATATGAGACTTTCACGGGCTTCATGGTGAAAGTCTTACTTATTGATAGGAGACTTTATGAAATTAACTAAAATGCATGGTCTTGGCAATGATTTCATCCTCTTTGCCGACCCTCAAGGTGCTAACAAGGACTATACTGATTTGGCGATTCGCCTTTGCGATCGTCGTACTGGTATCGGTGCCGACGGTCTTGCCATTCTAGTTCCTTCAAAAACCTGTGATGTGCGCATGCGCATCATCAACTCTGATGGTAGTGAAGCAGAAATGTGCGGCAATGCAATCCGTTGCTTTGCCAAATATGCCTATGAACACGGAGAAATTACTAAAGAAACTTTTACCATCGAAACCTTAGCCGGTGTAATGAAACCTACCTTAACTATCGAAAATGGTATAGTCACACAAGTTACTGTAGACATGGGCAAGCCATTCTTTGCAGCCCAAGACATTCCGATGGATGTAAATATGGATAAGGTTATCGACGTAGACCTCGATGTAAACGGCGAAACAGTAACTGTAAGCTCCGTATTACTCGGCGTGCCTCATACAGAGGTGTATATCAATGACATTACAAAGGCGCCTGTAACGACACAAGGTCCTATCATTGAAAAACACGATGCATTCCCATCCAATACGAATGTTAACTACATCGAGGTAGTAAATGATAAGCACATCAAGGTTCGCACATGGGAACGCGGTGCTGGCGCTACATTAGCATGTGGTACAGGCTCTTGCGCCTCTGCCGTTATGTCCTTCGAAAAAGGCTTAACAGGCCGCGAAGTAGATGTAGAGCTCTATTTAGGAACATTACATATTTCATACTTGGAGGATGGCACGGTGCTCATGACTGGCCCTGCTGAGGAAGTCTTCGAAACAGAACTTCCTATCGATTAAGATGAAGTGGTTACAACTCATATTAAATGCGTTTCTAAAGTATCAACAAGGCCGTTCTCTAATGCCGAAAAATACGGAGTCGCTCATAGGTTTACTCATATCTATCCTCGTCATTATCATCGCCGTAGCTAATGGTATTGCTATTGGTTACGCCTTGATAGTGGTATGGTGCATCATGGCCTATGTATTCTATCGCAAAGGATACCAACCAAAAGAACTGCTAACCCTATCATGGACAGGTGCTAAAACCTCGATTGTAGTAGTGCAAATATTCTTGCTTATCGGTTGGCTCATTGCTATGTGGCAAGCAGCAGGCATCATCCCAATGATTATCGCCACCGGCATCGACTTGATTAATCCGTCCCTCTTTATTGCTTGTGCCTTCTTATTAACAGCGATTGTTAGCATGGTATTAGGTACAGCTTTCGGTACTGTAGGCACCATGGGTATCGTACTCATCACGATGGCAAGGGCTGGTAATATTCCAGAGGATATCGTAGCTGGTGCCATTATAGCAGGTGCGTACTTTGGCGATCGGAATGGTCCTTTATCATCTAGTGCCTCTCTCGTAGCGGCTTTAACGCATACAAAGGTACCAACCAATATCCCTATTATGTTTAAGGATGGACTGCCAGCACTTGTGATTTCCACAGTGCTTTATCTATTACTATCGCAGTGGTTCCCACTCAACTATACTAATAGCTTGCTGCCCGATACAATCCACTTTGTGTTCAACATCGATTGGACCTTATGGATTCCAGTGATTATCGTCATCGCTTTACTGCCTTTGAAAGTATCGATTCGATGGCCTATCGGCCTCAGTGCATTTACGGCGGCAATTCTAGCTTATACAAATCAAGGAGCTACCCTTTCCGAATTGGGATGGTATACCTTAACAGGCTTTGAACTACCACATTATAATCCGCTAGCAGAGATTATTCACGGCGGTGGATTACAAACGATGTTCATCCCTACATTATCCATCTTTATGGCCACTGCCATTTCTGGCATGCTCGAAGGGGTTGGCTTCTGGAATGATGTTAGACAGCTATTAGAGCGAGCTAAAACGCGGAGCGATGTATTTGCTGCCAATGTAGGTCTCGCACTCTTAACAGGCGCTGTAGGTTGTAGCCAAGCTATAGCGGTTGTAATGACACATTCTATTATGCGCATTACCTACGCCCAACGGGGTATTCAAGATGAAGATGTGATGCTCGACTTTGAAAACAGCGGCATCGTCATTTCCGCCTTACTACCATGGAACATCGCCGCTTACGTACCTGTAGTTATGATGGGTACTAGCACAGCCGGCTATGTACCATTCGCCTTCTTCCTATATCTCGTGCCAATCATGTATTGGTTACGATTACGGAAGCAAGATCAATCAATCATACGCTAATTACAAGATCAGCCAACCATAGGCTCATTAATTTATCTTATCAAGGGGAATTTGTATGATTTACACCATTACCTTTAACCCAGCCCTCGATTATATCGTGCGCCTAGACCACCTCAAGACGGGCACCATTAATCGTACAACCCAAGAATACGTTCTTGGTGGCGGCAAGGGTATCAACGTATCTATCGTACTCAACAACTTGGGCATGGATACAACGGCACTCGGTTTCATCGCCGGCTTTACAGGTGAAGAAATCGTTACGCAGCTCAATAGCTTCGGCGTAAAAGAAGATTTCATTCGACTCCGCGAAGGATTAACTCGCATCAATGTTAAGGTGAAAGCCTCTGATGAGGAAACAGAGATCAACGGCCGTGGACCAATTATCTCGAACGACGAATTAGAAGCCCTCTATAAACAGCTCGACGCATTGACAGATAAGGATACACTAATCCTTGCAGGCAGTATTCCTTCTAGCTTACCTAGCGATATGTACGAGCTCATTATGGAGCGCTTGCAACATAAAAACATTCGCATCGTCGTAGATGCTACAAAGGATTTACTTACACGAGTATTGCCATATAAACCGTTCTTGATTAAACCTAACAATCATGAGCTTAGCGAAATCTTTGGTCGCCCCCTTTCTACAAAGGAGGACCTCGTAGAAGCTGCTAAAGCATTACAAGAGAAAGGTGCACAGCATGTGCTTATCTCTATGGCTGGTGATGGAGCTATCTTGGTCGCAGCTGATGGCACTGTATATACGAGCCCTGCCCCTAAGGGGACGCTCGTAAATTCTGTAGGCGCCGGCGATTCCATGGTAGCAGGCTTTATTACAGGCTTTGAAAAGACAGGCGACCTACAAGAGGCTCTATACTGGGGTATCTCCAGTGGCTCTGCCTCCGCTTACTCTGAAAACCTCGCTACACTGGCAGAAGTAGAAGCATTACTTTCACAAGTACGAGTTAACTAGTTTTACATTTTATTTGCATCAAGGAGTACACATATGCAAATCACTGATTTATTAAAACCTCAATCCGTCCTGCTAAATGCAGACCCTGTTACAAAGGCTGACGCTATTTATACCTTAGGCGAGTTAATGGAAAAAGGTGGCAACCTCATCGACAAAGGTGAGTACTTAGCAGCCGTTTTCGCTCGTGAAGAATCTGGCTCTACCGGCCTTGGTGACGGCATCGCTACACCACATGCTAAATCTGCAGGCGTAAAAGAAGCAGGCCTAGCAGCTATGGTTGTGCCTCACGGCGTAGACTTCGAAGCACTCGACGGTCAACCATCTCGTTTATTCTTCATGATCGCAGCCCCTGAAGGCGCTGCAGACACTCATGTAGAGGTATTGAGCCAATTAGCTATGATGGTTATCGACCCTGATTTCAAAGAAGCCCTCATCGCTGCTCCTACTGTAGAACGCTTCTTGGAACTCGTAACAGCTAAAGAGCAAGGTAACTTTGACCCATCCGTTGAAGGATATATCAAACAGCCAGAATCTCAAGAGACTCCAAGTATTACCGATGCTATCGAAGCTAAAGCTACGGAAGCTATCGAAAAAGTGGCCCCTAAGATTTCTGTAGATAACCCGCACTACGATGTATTGGCTGTAACTGGTTGCCCTACTGGTATTGCTCATACCTACATGGCTGCTGAATCTTTAGAACGAAAAGCCAAAGAAATGGGCATTTCCTTAAAGGTTGAGAAAAATGGTGCTTCTGGTGTTAAAGATGCTCTTACAGCAGAAGAAATCGCTCATGCTAAATGCATCATCGTCGCTTCTGACCGTCAAGTAGAAATGGCACGCTTCAACGGCAAGCCTATGATTCAAACTAAGGTTGCGAACGGTATTAATAAAGCAGAAGAGCTTTTGACAGAAGCCATGTCCGGCACAGCAGCTATATACCAAGCATCAGCAGCAGACCGTGAAGCGGCTGAAATCGCTGCTAGCGCATCTGACAGCGTAGGTCGTCAAATCTACAAACACTTGATGAACGGTGTATCTCATATGTTGCCATTCGTTATTGGTGGCGGTATCTTGATTGCCCTTGCATTCCTATTTGATATATTCGATCCTGCAAATCCTAAGAACTTCGGTTCTGGTACACCTTTATCTAGCTTCTTAATGCAAATCGGTGGTGCATCCTTTGGCTTCATGTTGCCAGTATTAGCTGGTTACATTGCTATGAGTATTGCTGACCGCCCAGGTCTTGTAGCTGGTTTCGTTGGTGGCTTATTAGCTAACCAAGGCGGCTCTGGTTTCCTTGGCGCATTAATCGCAGGCTTTGCAGCAGGTTATTTAGTATTATTAGTTAAAAAATTAGTATCTGGTTTACCTCAAGCGTTAGAAGGTACAAAACCAGTTCTCTTCTATCCTGTACTTGGTGTATTGTTCATAGGTCTTGCCATTACCTTCGTAATCAACCCTCCTGTATCTGCACTTAACCAATGGTTAATGGACTCCTTGCAATCCATGGGCACTACTAGCCGCGTATTGTTAGGCCTCATCTTTGGCGCTATGATGTCCGTTGATATGGGTGGTCCTGTAAATAAGGCGGCTTACGTTATCGGTACAGGTGCTCTTGCGACTGGTGAATATGGTATCATGGCGGCTGTAATGGCAGGCGGTATGGTTCCTCCGTTGGCAATCGCTCTTTGTACTACATTCTTCCCTAGCCGCTTCACAGAAGCAGAACGCAAATCGGGTATTACAAACTATATTATGGGCCTTTCCTTCATCACAGAAGGTGCTATCCCATTTGCAGCGGCTGATCCAGTTCGCGTATTACCAGCATGCATCATCGGTGCTGGTACAGCTGGTGCGTTGTCCATGTTCTTCGAATGTACATTACGCGCTCCTCACGGCGGTATCTTCGTAGTACCAACAATCGGCAACCCACTCCTATACCTTGCATCCATCGCAATCGGTTCCGTTGTGGCTTGCTTCATCTTGGCACTTGTAAAACCAAGCCTAAAAAAATAATTGTAAAAGCTAGTTTAATACTAGTACATATGACAAAAACGTACATATGCTAAATAAGTACATATAGCAAAAGGACTAGAACTCTAGAGTTCTAGTCCTTTTCTTATGCAAAACACCCTATCCCATTCATGATATAGGGTGTTTTTGATGCAATAAGTTATGAACTAAGTACTTTAAATTTATTTATATTTTTCTAAGTTTATTTTCTTCGTACTCATCCAGTGTTCATCTATTCTTCTATAAATTGTACAAATATATCGATTTATGTTAAACTATATAAATATAAACAAATTTTAAAATTATAAATTATTTTTTCAAATCTAGTTCGGAGAGTAATTCATGAAATCATCTAGGAAACGTAAGGTTACCGCTGCATTTTTTGCAGCTGCAGCGTTGGGTGGTGTTGCCCACGCAGCCCCTACCCTCAACATGAATGATTTAGTAGGTTCGAACACTACCACTGAATCAACGACTCAAGCCACTACAAATGTAGTGCCCCCAGTCGTACGACCTGTAGTAACCCAACCTACCCCACCAATTACACAAACAACGGTTGTCACTCAACAACAAGCATCCGTAAGACCTACACAGGTACAACAAACGGTGCCAATGCAAACACAACCGTTGATGCAAGCGCAAACAGTTAGACAACAAACTGTAACAACGCAAGAGCCGCCAAAGGTAACACCTTTGATTCCTCGTGTACGTCCAGTACCTGTGAACGATATTGCAAAAGCTTTATCAGATCAACAACGGGCCGTTTCACAACCACAATATGTTGTTAACAAACAAACTAATGCTGTCATGGAACCAACATTGGCGATGCACAGTTTGATGAATGTACAACGGAAAACAGAACCTGTAACTGTACAAAAACAAGTAGATGGCAAGCAACAAATTCAAACTACACAAGTACAACGTACGCCTGTAGTTGTGCAAGAACAATCTACTATGCCCTTAACAGTTGCTAATACAATAACTACTAAACCCGTGGTAGCTAAACAAAAATTGACTATCCGCGATATTCAACGTGCAGAACGTGAAAGATTAGCTCAATTAGCAGCAGAAGAAGCCGCACAACAAGCAGGTACAAGCCAAGTTGATCAGCAAATGGTTGCCCAAAAACAAGCTGAAGCTCAGCGTCAAGCTGCAATTCTTGCAGAACAACAACGTCAAATGACTATGCAAGCGGAACAGCAACGGATTGCACAGCAACAAGCTGAGGCGCAACGCCAAGCGGCTATGCAAGCTGAACAACAACGTATTGCACAACAACAAGCCGAGGCTCAACGCCAAGCAGCTCTAAGAGCCGAGCAAGAGCGTATCGCTGCACAGCAAGCTGAACAAGCTCGTATCGCTGAAGCACAACGTCAAGCTGCAGAGCAAGAACGTCTTCGTATCCAAGAAGAACAACGCCGCATTGCACAACAACAAGCCGAGGCTCAACGTCAAGCAGCTCTACAAGCGGAACAACAACGTATCGCTGCTGAGCAAGCTGAGGCACAACGCCAAGCAGCTCTAAAAGCGGAACAAGATCGTATTGCAGCTCTACAAGCAGAACAACAACGTCTTGCAGCTGAGCAAGCTGAAGCGCAACGCCAAGTGGCTTTAAAAGCGGAGCAAGAACGTATCGCAGCTCAACAAGCAGAGCTACAACGTATCGCTACTGAGCAAGCTGAAGCGCAACGCCAAGCGGCTTTAAAAGCGGAGCAAGAGCGTATTGCAGCTCAACAAGCAGAACACCAACGTATCGCTGCTGAGCAAGCTGAGGCTCAACGCCAAGCAGCTCTAAAAGCAGAACAAGAGCGTATTGCAGCTCAACAAGCAGAACAACAACGTATCGCTGCCGAGCAAGCTGAGGCGCAACGCCAAGCGGCATTAAAAGCCGAACGTGAACGTATCCTTGCTCAACAAGCTGAGGAAGAACGTTTAGCTGCTGAAGAAGCTGCGCGTCAACGTGCAGAAGCTGCCGCTAAAGCTGAGGCAGAACGTCAAGCTGCTCTAAAAGCAGAACAAGAGCGTATCGCTGCTGAGCAAGCAGAAGCTCAACGCCAAGCAGCCCTAAAAGCAGAACAAGAGCGTATTGCAGCTGAGCAAGCTAAAGCTGAACGTGAAGCTGCTATCAAAGCAGAACAAGAACGTATCGCAGCCCAACAAGCAGAAATTGCAAGACAAACTGCGATCAAAGAAGAACAAGAACGTTTAGCTGCTGAACAATTAGCAAAAGAAGAAGCGGAAGCTGCTGCTAAAGCACAAGCTGAGGCTGAAGCAAAAGCTAAAGCTGAGGCAGAAGCTAAGGCTAAAGCGCAAGCTGAAGCTGAAGAAAAAGCTAAAGCCGAGGCAGAAGCTAAGGCTAAAGCACAAGCTGAGGCTGAAGCAAAAGCACAAGCTGAAGCTGAGGCCGCTGCTAAAGCTCAAGCTGAGGCTGAAGAAAAAGCTAAAGCTGAAGCTAATGTTCAGGAAAGCAAATTGCCTCAATCCTATGTAGATGCTCGTAACGAGGCATCCACTAAAGGATCTGCTGTAGTAGAAGAGAAAGATATTCTTTCCCAACCAATGGAACCGCCATTGCAAGCCGATGCATCTTTAAAGATTAGTCTTGCCTTCGACGTGAAAAATTACGAATCTATGTCTACAACAGTAGATAATAAGGAAATCAAATATCGCGCCTTCGAATATATCCCTTACGTGGCTAATCCAATCGATATCGATCAACAGTACATGAACATTTATGTACCAGAAGAATACTTCAACAACGGTACTGTAAATGGTTACAATACGCAAACAGCCCCTATCTTTATGCCAAATGCGGTAGGTGGCTATATGCCAAGCCAAGCTATGACTCCAAAAGTTAAGAATGGCCAACCGAACAGTGTTCTTTACGCATTATCCCGAGGCTACGTAGTAGCTTCTCCTGCTACACGTGGTCGTACCAATAAAGCATCCGATGGCAACTTCATTGGTAAAGCTCCTGCAGTTATTGTTGACTTACAAGCTGCTACGGCATATTTACACGCCAACGACTCTGTAATGCCAGGTAATGCAAACCGCATTATTACAAATGGTACAAGTGCTGGCGGTGGTATATCCTTGTTACAAGGCGCTACTGGTAATAGCTCTGACTTCCAACCATATTTACAAGCATTAGGTGCGGCGACAGCGGCAACGAATGTATACGCAGTTTCTGCGTACGCTCCTATCACTAACCTTGATGCGGCAGATATGGCTTATGAATGGAGCTATAATGGTATTACCTCTTTTAACAAAGTATCCATGGGCCAAGGCGAATTGCCTCAAGCTAATGTAGGTGGTAACTCTGCTCCACCACAACGCACAATGCAACGTGTGAACTTGAATGCTGATGATGTGGCTTACTCCAATCTGCTTAACGAACACTTCCCTGATTACGTAAATAACTTACAATTACATGACTCTGTAGGTCGTGTGTTGAAATTGGATAAGAATGGTAACGGTACTTTCAAAAACTATGTGAAAGAATTTATCGTTGCAGCAGCTAACAAGGCACAAGCTAAAGGTACTGATTTATCTAAACATACATATCTTGTACGTGATAATAAAACCGGTACAATCAAAGATATTAACTGGGAAGCTTATAACCGATTTGTAAGTCGCTCTAAAGCACCAGGTGCATTCGATTCCCGTTCTAATGACTCTGGCGAGAACAACTTATTCGGTACAAGTACAACAGATAACAATCACTTTACAATTACTGCAGCTTTACACGATACAACCTCTAATCCAGAGGCATATGTACAAAATGCTAAGGTTGTTACTATGATGAACCCAATGAACTATCTCGGTTCTCCAGCAGCGACAAATGCTCAGTTCTATCGCATTCGCTACGGTACAGCTGATAGCAATACATCTGTAGCAATTCCATTGATCGTTGGTACCCGTGCTCAAAACCTCGGGTATAAAGTAGATATGGCTACACCATTTAATGTAGACCATTCTGGTGACTACGATCTAGATGAATTGTTCAACTGGATGGACAATATCGTTAAGAACGGTAGATAATTACAATTAAATACATACCATAACATGAAAGGAGCTACCTAGTAGCTCCTTTTTCTTTATGTTAAATTAAATATTCCTAATATAACCTTCCAGTATGTTAAGCACGAAAAAGCCCCTCAAAACGAGGGGCCTTGCTATATTAGGAAAGCATATTCACTGCTTTCACTAATCATATTCTATTACACTTCAGGGAATAAAGCTGTAGACAAGTAGCGTTCACCTGTATCAGGAAGAATTACTACGATGTTTTTACCTTTATTTTCAGGGCGTTTTGCCAACTCTTGAGCGGCCCAAAGAGCTGCACCAGAGGAAATACCTACCAATACGCCTTCTGTATGACCAAATGCTTGAGATGTAGCGAATGCATCTTCGTTAGTTACTTGGATTACTTCATCATAAATGTTAGTATCCAAAGTATCAGGAATGAAGCCAGCACCTAAGCCTTGGATTTTATGAGGGCCTGGTTTGCCGTTAGACAATACTGGGGAATCAGTTGGTTCCACAGCTACTACTTTAATATCAGGATTTTGTTCTTTTAAATAACGACCTGCACCTGTTAAAGTACCGCCTGTACCAACACCTGCTACATAGATATCTACTGCACCATCTGTATCTTGCCAGATTTCAGGACCTGTAGTTCTATAGTGAATTGTAGGGTTAGCTTGGTTTACGAATTGACCAGCTTCGATAGCACCAGCAGTAGCAGTTACGATTTCTTTAGCCTTTGCAATAGCACCTTTCATGCCAAGGGAGCCATCAGTCAATACAAGTTGAGCACCATAGCCAAGCATCAATTTACGACGTTCAATGGACATTGTTTCAGGCATTACGATAACTACTTTATAGCCAAGCGCTGCACCAACAGCAGATAAGCCAATACCTGTGTTACCAGATGTAGCTTCTACGATTGTACCACCTGGTTGTAATTCACCAGACTCAACAGCTGCTTGAATGATTGCTGCTGCAATACGGTCTTTTACAGAACCACCTGGATTAAAGTATTCCAATTTAGCGAAGATATTAGCATCTGCACCAAATTTAGCACCAAAACGTGTAGCCGCTAATAGCGGTGTTTTACCAATCAATTCAACAAAAGATTTTGCAATTTTAGACATAGTAGTTACTCCTTATTAAATCGAACCATCCCAATTATCATATTTTGTATCAAGTTTAGCGTAAGTTCCGTCAATTACATCTTGAAGAGTTACGTTTTCTAAATAATCATGAATATAGTTTTGTAATCCTGCCCAGAAACCAACAGTGCGTTCGTTGATTACCGTATCAGTACTCACCCCTTCATCAAGGGTGGAAATGATAGCCATAGATTCCTCTGTAGCAAGCAAAATTTCAATAATTGTGTACTCTTTAGGGCTTTTAGACAATCGATAGCCGCCGTATTTACCACGAATGCTATCCACTAGGTTTGCAGCACCCAAACGAGCTACGATACCTTCTAGGTATTTTTCAGAAATGCCTTGTCGCTCTGCCACAGATCGCAAAGATACTGGTTTATCTTGACCTTGCTCTGCTAAATCGATGAGAACCATCAATGCATAGCGACCCTTTGTGGAAATCCTCATATATCTTGCCTCTCTTTGTAAAAGTTAGTGCGCTAACACACCCCATGTTATAAAGCACTTGTTATACTATTTTTATAAAACCTTGTATATCACTAGGAATTAATTTCATTATAGACTACTCATAACAAAAAAGCAAGAACTTATTTCCTACTTTTGTAAAGGGATATAAACAACACAAAAGGACCAGCCCGAAGGCCAGTCCTTTTGCGTATAGTTTGTAGTTTGTTATATGAGGTTTACCATGATGAATTGGAGAGGGTTCATCTGGTATTGGGACTTACCGTATCGTCAGGAAAACGATGCGCGCCCGTGTTCTTGTCATTTGAGGAGTTGTCTAGATTACTCTAGCATTTAAGTATAGGTTTCTAAATTAGATTTTACCTACAAGATCAAGACCTGGTTTTAAAGTGTCTTTACCTGGTTTCCAACGTGCAGGGCACACTTGGTCGCCATGTTTTGCTACGAATTGAGCAGCTTGTACTTTACGAACCAATTCTTCAGCGGAACGACCGATACCCATGTCATGGATTTCAGCTGTACGTACGAAGCCTTCTGGATCTACTACGAAAGTACCACGGTAAGCCATAGCGGATTCTTCTTGGAATACATCGAAGAAGTCAGCTAATTCATGTTTTTTGTCAGCTAACATGTAGTACTCGATTTTATTGATAGTTGGAGAAGCATCAGACCATGCTTTATGAACGAATTCGGAGTCACAAGATACGGAGTAAACTTCGCAACCCAATTCTTTCAACTCTGCATAGGAGTTTTGTACGTCTTCCAATTCAGTAGGGCACACGAATGTGAAATCTGCTGGATAGAATACAAATACAGACCATTTACCCAACACGTCTGCAGTGCTTACTTTTACCAATTCAGGTTTTTTGAAAGCATCAAGTGTAAATTCAGGAAGTTGTTTACCAATAATAGACATGTTATGTCCTCCTTGTTTGAGTTTCAAATTGTAACGATTATATTTGTATTGGTGTACTTAACACCATTGCTATATCTATCTTTGTCTATATAATAACAAATATCATTCAAGATTGCAAGTATTATTTTTAAATTTATCGATATGTTTTTTCAATTTTTTTCGATATGAATAAAAAAGAAGAAAGATGCTCATTTCTGAGCATCTTTCTTCTTTTTACGTACTACAACAGATTTACTACTAACAGTAGAATGGTCAAAGGCAATTAAGCCTGCAATAGTGGCAAGCCCTCTCCGTGCTACATGTCCCGTTGTAGATTGTTTTTTGCCTGATTTACCATATACAAACTGCTCTAGTTTGAGAGCAGCTAATATAAAGATACCTATAATAGATAAAATGGATCCCATTTCTGTTCTCTATTTTTTTAGTTCTAAAATCGCATCTACTAAACCGCGGAATAATGGATGTGCATTATTTGGACGGGATTTAAGTTCTGGATGCGCTTGTGTACCGATGAAGAATGGATGATTTTTCACTTCTACACTTTCCACAAGTCGACCATCTGGAGATGTACCAGAGATAACAAGACCAGCATCAGTCAATTGTTGACGGTATTCGTTATTGAATTCATAACGGTGACGATGACGTTCATAGATAAGGTCTTCCCCATACACTTCACGAGTTTTTGTACCCGCTTCTACTTTACATGGGTAAACACCAAGACGCATTGTACCGCCTTTTTTATCTACATCAACTTGGTCACTCATCAAATCGATCACTTTATATTTAGCATTTTCATCGAATTCGCTAGAAGTGGCACCTTCCATACCGCATACGTTACGAGCAAATTCCATTACTGCAGTTTGCATGCCAAGGCATAGACCAAGATATGGAATATTGTTTTCACGAGCGTATTGGATTGTGCGGATTTTACCTTCTACACCACGAGAACCAAAGCCACCAGGTACGATGATACCTTCAACACCATCAAATACCTCTTTAGGATCTATAGATGTATCATCAAGTTCTTCGGAGTCAATCCAACGAATATTCACTTTAGTACCCGTAGCAATACCAGCATGATCTAGAGCTTCAACTACGGATAAATACGCATCATGTAATGCTACGTATTTACCAACGATAGCCACTGTAATATCTTTGCTTGGGTTCAAAATTTTGTGAACCATTTCTTTCCATGCAGTCATATCGCAAGGACGTTCTTCAAGACCTAATTTTTTGATAACGATGTCATCAAGACCTTGGTCTTGCATCATCAATGGTACTTCATAGATGGAGCTGCAAGTTTTGTTTTCAATAACTGCTTCTGGTTCTACGTCGCAGAACAAAGCAAGTTTTTCTTTCATTTCATCAGAAATGTGTTTTTCGCTGCGGCATACCAAGATATCTGGTTGAATACCAATGCTGCGCAATTCTTTTACGCTGTGTTGTGTAGGTTTAGTTTTCAACTCGCCTGCTGCATTGATATAAGGCACCAATGTTACGTGAATGTAAAGTACATCATTACGACCTACTTCTTTTTTCACTTGGCGGATAGCTTCCATGAACGGCAAGCTTTCAATATCGCCTACTGTACCGCCGATTTCAGTGATAACTACATCAGCGTTATCCTCTTTACCTACGCGATATACATTTTGTTTAATTTCATTTGTAATATGTGGAATTACTTGTACAGTGCTGCCCAAGTAGTCACCTTTACGTTCTTTATTAATTACAGACCAGTACACTTTACCAGCTGTAATGTTGGAACGTTTACTAAGGTTAATATCGATGAAGCGTTCATAATGGCCTAAATCAAGGTCAGTTTCAGCGCCGTCATCTGTTACGAATACTTCACCATGTTGGTAAGGGCTCATCGTACCAGGGTCAATATTAATGTATGGGTCAAATTTTTGAATCGTTACATTGAAACCGCGGTTTTTAAGCAAGCGACCCAAGGATGCTGCTGTAATCCCTTTACCAAGAGAAGAAACAACGCCGCCAGTTACGAAAATATACTTAGTTGCCATGATGCCTCCCACCTATTACATTTTTTCCGGAGCAGAAATACCTAAAATACCCAAGCCTTGACGAAGTACGAGGGCAATCGCTGTGATTAATCCTAAACGAGCTTGTTGCAATGCTGGATCTACGCCAATGATACGACCTTGACGATAGAAGGAGTGGAACATACTTGCCAAATCGTATAAGTAACGAGCAATACGATGTGGTGCACGATGTTCAGCAGATTGAACTACCTCTTCTGGATATTCAGCTAATTTCTTAATTAATTCTAATTCCATTTCGCTTGTAAGCGTTGTGAAATCAGTTTTACTATAATCGCCAAATGCGATGCCAGCTTCACGCACTTGGTTGTAAATGCTGTGAATACGAGCATGAGCATATTGGATATAATACACTGGGTTATCATTGCTACGAGATTTCGCCAAGTTAATATCGAAATCAAGTTGGCTATCTAAGGAACGCATCAAGAAGAAATAACGAGATGCATCTACGCCTACTTCATCAATCAACTCATCTAATGTAACGCTATCGCCACTACGTTTAGATAATTTAACGAGTTCCCCATCGCGGAACAATGCTACCATTTGTAATAACAATATAGTTAATTGGTCTGGATCATAACCAAAAGCGGCCATAGCAGCTTTTACACGGCACACATAACCATGATGATCAGCGCCCCAAATATCAATCATTTCTTTGAATCCACGATCATATTTGCTACGGTGATATGCAATATCTGCCGCCAAGTATGTAGGAACGCCATTATCACGAATAACAACGCGGTCTTTATCGTCACCATAATCAGTGGATTTCAACCACAAAGCGCCGTTTTTTTCGTATACTTTGCCAAGAACCTTCAACGCCTCTATAGAGTGATGAATTTCCTCAGTTTCGTGAACAGTACGCTCAGAGAACCAATTATCAAAAGTAACGCGGAAGTTTCTCAATGTCTCCTCTAGGCAAGCTAGTTTTTCTTTAAGACCTTCCTCTTTGAACAAGGCAATACGATCTGCTTCGTTCATAGCATTCAATTTATCAAAGCCTTCGCGTTCAGCAATAGCTTTTGCAGTCTCGATAATATCAGGACCACGGTAACCATTTTCAGGGAACACAAGAGCCCCTTCTGGAATATCGAATTCCGGCATGGAACCATCTTCGTTGCGCTTAGGTGGGAACACTAATGTCGCACCTTGCAACTCTTGGAAACGGTACTCAATGGAGATAGCCATATTATCGATTTGGTTACCCGCATCATTGATATAGTACTCAGACTGTACATTGTAACCTGCTGCACGCAACAAGTTTACAAGTGCACTACCATACGCAGCACCACGACCATGACCTACATGCAACGGGCCTGTTGGGTTCGCACTTACGTACTCTACTTGAATCGTATCGCGTGCACGCAATGGCTGAACACCATACTGATCGCCAGCATTTAAAATGGCTTTCAGCGTATCGTACACCATATCAGATTTCAAGAAGAAGTTGATGAAACCTGCACCAGCAACCTCAGCACGTTCGAGCCAATCAAAATTCATATGGCTAATCAAAGCCTCTGCAATAGCACGAGGGTTTTGACGAGCTACACGAGCGGATTGCATAGCGATATTTGTAGAAAAATCACCGAATTCTTTTTGAGGTGGCACTTCGAGAACGATTTCTGGATATTCACCAGCTGGTAAGCCACCGCTGTTAATCGTATCTTGTAATGCCTGTTCAATCCCCGATTTCAGGATTTCCTTCATTTCCATGCTCTGTATCCTCCCGCACGTCTATATCTAACTGATTATAAAATTGCCATTCACCTTCGACGGAAATGTCATATCCTAAATGAACATGACCTACGCCTTCGTGAAAGTCTACTGTTAATTCATGAGTGTTCACGGCCATGTGTAAATCACCATACGGTGTTTCATACACGGACTCGCGCTCTTCACCACGGACGTATTGATGACGCATATTCACAGCTCCTGTTCGGAGCAATACAATAGAGTCATCATGGATTTTAATGGTTGTCTTTACCCCATCTAAGCCAGTCACACTGGATTCTTCGTAACGCACATATTGGGCATTACCCTTTTCATGTGATGTACCTGGGGAAATCAATTCCACTACGGTATCCTTGCCGTCCATATCTCGTTGTACACTTTTTACGGACACTAGAACCCGCTTCATTTTCAACCTCCATGGTAGTAATCAATCATCATATTATACCATAATTAAGGACTATTTTGCACCCTTAATGAGCCTCAACTTCTTAGTCTTTGTCATCTGTTTAATGGCATATTCCCTACGTTGAGCCTCATGTTTATGGTGAAAGCTTTCAGCATAAACCAAGGTCACAGGGCGACGGCCCCTCGTATACTTGGCACCACCTGGAATATGTCCATTGTGCGCATCTATACGGCGCTCAAGATCTGTAGTCCATCCACAGTACAAGGAATCATCAGAACAACGCACTAAATACACATAGTGTCGTTCTTCAAACTTATCCTCCTTATTTGCCATTTTTCGCATCATCAGTAATCGGTTCCAATGTAATGGTATTAATGATTACTGGTTCTACAGGCTTATCGTTGCGGCCAGTTTTTACTTTGCCGATTTTTTCAACTACATCCATACCTTGTACTACAGTACCAAAGATAGTGTGTTTATTATCTAGCCAATCTGTAGGACCTAAGGTAATGAAGAATTGGGAGCCCCCAGTGTTCGGACCACGGTTAGCCATAGCAAGAACGCCCATTTTGTTGAAATGTAAGTCATTAGAGAATTCATCAGGAATTGTATAGCCTGGACCACCAGCACCTGTGCCATCTGGATCCCCGCCTTGAATCATAAATCCTTCGATAACGCGGTGGAATGTAACACCGTTATAGAAGCCTTTTTTTACTAGATAATCAAAATTCTTAACTGTAATCGGTGATTTAGAACCTAATAAACGAACTTTGAATTGACCATAGTTTGTATCAAAAATAGCGTATTCATCAGCAATTGGCGCATTAGAGAAGTTAGGCATAGCTACCGTTTCTGCTTTCACAGTATTCCCTTGTGGTTGTTCCCCACTTTTTGTACCACATGCCGCTGTACCAAGCATTGTAATCCCTAACAGTGCGCATAAAGCTAAGCGTTTCCAGTTCATAGTTCCCCCAAAAGATGTATCATCTATACTAACATGTATGTAAAATTCACATAGAAAAGCCGCTCAACCCGTGAGCGGCTCTTTTTTAGTATATCATATTACACTCGTATTGAAAGCCAAAATATTCTAAAAAATTATTAAATTTTACTAGAATATTTTGACCTATACAATATCTCTACCATATAGATTAATAACAAACTTAGTTAATAGGGCATTTCAATACATAGCGAAGCAACATACATTCAATATTTATTTAATAAGATTTTTGCGTTCTTTACTACCTTTAGGTTTTACCTTTAACTTGATAGCCTTGCCAGTTTCATCATAAGTAGCTTCAATGATTTTGTCGCTTTCCAAGCCGCCGCCCTCAGAGTCAATTTGATTTACAAAGTAGAGGAATTTTTGACTTTTCGGCCCCCAACCCATACCGGCTTTTGTAATGAAACCTGTATAAGTATCTTTCAACTCAGGATTGGATTGACCTTCTTTTTTAAAGCTTTCAATAACAGTTGCCATCATATCTGGATTTAGATTGTCGATGGAGTAGAATGTTTGCGCAATATCGTTCTTGCTGGGACCAACTACGTCAACAGGCGCGCCATCAGACCAAGTTTGCTTTTCAAAATCATATTGGTAACGTAACAACTCAGTGGTCCCTGGTTTTACTACGTCAATCTTAAAGGTCTTTTGATCAAAAGTCATGTCCCCAGAGACTTGAATTGGAGCAGTTTTTAATTCGCCTCGTTCTTTCAACTTATTAATTGCAGTTTTCCAAGTATCTGCTTTAGATATTTTATCTGTAAGAGCTACATTATTGGAACGATCCTGTGCCAACGCCTCTTGCTGCGCCTTTTCAAATCTAGCTTGTTTATCCTCTTTAGACTCACCACAGCCAGCTACAACGAATAAACTCATTGATAATACACCGGCCATCAAGCAACGAGACCACAATTTCTTATTCATAACTATCTCCTTAACACACAAAAATAATTGTACTCATAACATACAAATAGATAATAAATAAACTACGTATTTAAACAGCTTATTCGCCTAAATACTCTTTATATAATTTAGGATACGCTTCTTTAAATTCCATTGGGCGATAAATTTTCCCAAATACCAATGCATCGGGATTTCCCTTCTCATTAGGATCCCGTTCATTGACATAGACCACTTCCTCAAAAGGCTCACCAAGACCATAACGGAATGGATATTTCCCTCGACGAGCGATATAGATATCAGAACGCGTCGTCATAGGACCTACATATACATCATTCCCAATAGATGTGGTTACTTCACCATGTTGAACATTACCAACCTTGCCTTCCCCATATTGAACATACCAAATAGCATATGTCGTTTCCGTGGGATTCAAAATGGACTTCATATCATATTGAGAAACCGTAAAGGTTTTTGTTTCACCTTTCGGTGTAACCAATGTATGAGAGCCCTCTTTCAAGTCGATTTCCTTCACACTATGGGCATCCACAGTATAACTTGTGCCATCCAATGTGAAAGTAACACTAGCATCGGTAGGATTATCTACATAGGTAGTGCCTTTATAAATAATTTCATCTAACACGGATTTAAAAGCTTGATATCTACCGCAACCGGTAATAAGCAACAAAGACATTAATAACGTAAAAATGCCAAACAATTTCACGAACCGTTTCATTGGCTCTCCTCATATACAAATTAGTTTTTACTTTACAAATCATAATTATGGAGAAGTATGTACTGCCATTAAGCCGTATACTTCATACTATAAAGAGAGTCTCTCGTAAAACGAGAGGCTCTCTTATAAAAGCGATATTATTTTTTCTTTTCGTCGAAGGAATCTGGTTTAATGCGGTTGTACACATCAATGTAGTGGTTAAAGCTTTGAACCATACGATTTAGATTGCGATCTTGATATTTATCGTTAGGATCAGCCATAACTTGACGAATAGCACCAACAGTATCATTGAAGTTACGAACTAAAGATTCTTTATAGGAGTCTTTTGTGTCTATACCATTAAGCAACGCTTGAATTTCGCCAATTTCTTTTTCTACACCAGCTTTATCAGGATTGCTTTGTGTCGCTTCTACTTTATCAACTAAATCTGTTAAACGAAGAGTCGCTTCCATTGCTGCAGCATAGTTTTTGTAGCCATCTTTTTTCATTTTTTCAAGATTCTTTTTAGTTTGCTCTTTATTTGCTGCTTTTACTGCATCGCCTAATTTACCATAAGCAGCATTAAATTTTTCTACAGCTGCTACGTATTTAGCTGCTAGCTCATTACCCTTAGCCTTGCCATCGTTTAAATATGCCTTGGAGTCACTATAAGACGCAAGTTCTTTAGAAATTGGCACTAATTCATCCAATACAGCTAATACATTATCGCGCTCGGTATCAACTTCTTTGTATGTATTGCCTATTTCTTTACTTTTCTTCAAACCATTTTGTAGGCTATCATATTTAGGTTGTGTGTTAATAGCATGCTCATCGAAACCAGCTTTCAATTTAGCAAGATTTTCAGCATGTTGTTGGCCCCAAGTTGTGTTGTTACCGTTAAACTTATTTGTAGCATCAATAATTTCATTAAAAGCTTTAGATAGTTTTTCATCAGACTTAGAATCTGTAGCAGAAGATACTGCAGAGGATACAGTGTCAGCTGCCTTATCACTACCGCAACCAGAAACGAATAAACCTGCTGTTAAGGCACCTACACACAATAAGGTGGAAATTAACTTACGTTTAGAGCTCATAATCATTCTCCTATACAAACATAACAGTATAATTATCTTTTATTATACCAACTTATAAAACCATTTCCCATGAACCAAGTGTGAATTCCATTACACTTTTATATCAAAAACGCAAATACGCCTATTTTTAACACCGAGCTATGCCAATCACGCAAAACATAACCTATATACTTGACTATGCCTCTCAAAACAATGTATATAATTCGTTATATACTTATTTTTATGCAGCCTTATATGAGAGAGAATATTTTATTATTGGTAATCATTACGCTGCTGTAGTTATTGTTAAAGGAGAGAAACTATGGACGATATTTTATCACTCTTGACATTTATTTTCTTCTACACCATTTTTAGTTGTATTTTTACGTTCTTCTTAATCTTAATGGTTCGTGCCATTATGCGTCGTTCTCTACGTCGTGAACAAACTACAGAAAAGGTACTACGTAATACATTTAATGCAGTAAAAACAATGTATTTTGTTATTTTCCTACTCTTTAGTGGCATTCCTGGCGCTATTATGTACTGGTTGAAATTCCGTACGCCTATGATGGAAGAAGTTCGCCAAAACATGATCCAACGCGGTTACGATGTAAGCGATTTAAAATAGAATTAACAAAAAAACAGAGCTCCCAAAGGAGCTCTGTTTTTTTACCCTTACGCACTCGTTAGCTATTTGATTATTTAGCGTCGAATTGGTCTGGAGTTGTGCTGTTATACGTATCAATATAACCATTGAAACCTTCAATCATGTTGTTAAGGTTGTTGTCGCTTGGATCAGCTAGCACTTGACGTACATCACCGACTACGGAATTGTAACGATCAGCAAGCACTTGACCACGGTCGTTGTTTATGCTCTTAAGCAATGCTTCGATTTCGGAAAGTTCTTTTTCTACAGCTGCTTTATCAGCATTTTGAGGAGCTTTTTCCAATTTATCCACAAGCTCAGTTAAGCGAAGCGTAGATTCCATTGCTGCTGCATAACCTTTTTTACCGTCTTTTTTCAATTTTTCGATTTGTTTTTTGCTTTGTTCCGCATTAACTTTATTTAGAGTTTCGTTGAACTTCGCATAAGCAGCATCGAATTTTTCTACTGCTGCAACGTATTTAGCAGCAAGTTCTTTACCTTTAGCGCCGCCATCGTTCATGTAAGCTTTAGAGTCATCATAAGCAGTCAAATCTTTATATATTGGCACTAATTCATTAAGAATGTTCAATACGTTGTCGCGTTCTGCATCAACTTCTTTGAATGTAGAACCTTCTTTTTTAGCTTTTTCTAAATCTGCTTGTAGTCTGTCAAAGTGAGGTTGGTTAGCAATAGCACCTTCTGCGAAGCCACCTTTTAATTTAGCCAAACCTTCTGCTTGGAATTGAGCAAATGATGCATTGTCACTGTTGAAGCGATTAGTTGCATCGATAAGTGTGTTAAGCTTTGCAGCAGCTTTTTCGTCGCCACCATCAACTACGGAGGATACTACGGAACCAATGCCGCCCGCTTTATCGCTACCGCAACCAGATACAAATAAGCCTGCAGTCAAAGCGGCTACACAAAGTACAGTGGAAAATAATCTACGTTTGTTGTTCATGACTTCTCTCTCCTATTTACACACGAGTATAGAACTAAATGCATTATACTAATTATGCTACACTAATTTCGTAGCTACAGCTACTTTAATTAAACATTTATGTAAATCTTACTTTAATTAAGGGAATTAACTATACATCAGTCGATCCACTTAAAATGTTTACACGCATTATAAATGCCGTCCTTATCACAGTCTGTAGTAATATAGTCCGCTTTTGCTTTTAATTCAGGGCGCGCATTCCCCATGGCAATATTCAGCCATTCAGGTCTAAACATGGATAAATCATTATAACCATCGCCAAATACAACAGCTTGATTTGGTTTCATGCCAAAGTGCTCAAGCATATTGCGAATACCTAAGGCCTTTTCCATAGGTTCATACAAAACACAGCCGTCGCCATAGCGAATCAACTTGTGCGTCATATGTTCAATATCTTTCTCCTCTTCTTCCCCTTCTTTAAAGAATACATAAATCTTATAAAACTCTTCAACACTATGAAAGTCAAAATCAGGATCTACAGTCGTTTTAAATACATCCCAATTTGGATTCCACTCCAAGATTTCTTTGTACGGTGTAATGCGACCTAATTTATTGCGGTCCGTAACAGCCCAAGGAATATTATGAGACTCTAAGTACTCTAAATATTTAATACACGCGTCCCGATCCATACCAATCATGGACACCAATTCATTATTGACAGTAATACTATGACCACCATCCGCTACAAAATCGGTAAGCCCTGCTTGTTCCGCAAAGCGTTTAGCATCTACTTGGATACGTCCCGTCGCTAAGGCTACGCGATGACCACGTCGCTTTAATTCATCCAAGCAGTATTGAGCACTGTCAGGAATTTTACCTTCAGGCCATACAGCTAGGGTGTTATCAATATCGAAAAAGAAAAACTTCTGCTCCACAGGCCCTCCTAGTCACGTCCACTCATCAACTTAAATCGCTCTTTTTGCTCTACGTCAGGATATTTTTCCCGATCCACATCGCTAATAAACATCTCTAATGGACGTATGTACATATCGCGTTCATCATAGAGCTTTTGATATACTACAAATTTCTCACCCGTTTCAGAATGAGTTGCTACGTCTAATACGTAATAATACATACCCTTAAAATGGCGATACAAACCACCTTTTACAATATCACTCATGAACAACCTCTTTATATCAATCTAAAACAGTAGCTAATTTTACCAAACTTAATATATCTACATATCCATTATCAACACATCATTACCTTACAATATAGATAAAATATATCCCCCAATTAATCATAAAACAATGAGTTACAAACTTAAAGGGATATTAAAAACGTAAAATACTCTAACTATTATTATATAACTATTAAAGGGTAAATTCACGATAATCTAGTAATTAACATTCTATAGTTTCCATGTAACGAATGGCCTCTGCCAACATGTCAGTAGTAATCTCGTACGGTGATACCACAACATCGCGAATAGATACGGCTTTCTCCACGATTTGTGGTATATAGGATTCATCGAGTCCCATTTGTGAAAGCTTCGTAGGCCAACCGATTTCACGATATATAGGCAACCAACGGTTTAACTCGTCTAATTGTTTATCTACAATAAAGAGAATTAACAAACCATAAGCCACCATTTCACCGTGCAAATGATGCTTTTCTGTTTCTTCATTCGTAGCACAGCCATAGCATACAGCATGTGCAATGATACTGTTATAATCGCCAGGCATACAGCCAGACACGATACCCGTCGTAAAGATTACGGTCATCACCATCAAATCAAAGGCTTCGCTACGATGTTTGATTTCGTTATCCTTATAGGCCTGTAAGCCATGTTCCAAAATTGGTTCACTACACATGGAGGATAATACAAGACCTAATTGTGTATTGTACACTTGCTCACGATTACGTGCAGACATCAATGTTTCATAATGCTTGGCGATAGTGTCCCCCATGCCAGCCCATAAGTAACGGCTCGGTGCATCTACTAGAATATCTGCATCAATAAAGCAATGTACGGGTGGATGATTTACAAAGGCAATGCCATCAAAATTATGATCTGCCGTATATACGGCGGCTGCTTCAGATGTAGCCGCACAAGTAGATGCAATGGTAGGAATGGTAAAGAATGGTTTATCGTCTAGCTCTACAGCTACTACTTTCACCGTATCGATAGCCTTGCCACCACCGACAGCAAAGAGAAAATCTGCATCTTTCACAGAATCCATAGCAGCAATTTCCTTGCCTCGCGCGAAGGTACATTCACCACCAAATGGAATAACATCTAATACGTTAATCCCCGCCTTATCTAGTACGGGCTGAATATGAGGCATAGCCTTAGATAGTGCTGTCTCACCACCTATAATGGCTACTGTATGGCCATATAATTTTGTAAATTGTGGAATGGCGTCAAATACATCGTGACCGCCAAAACTGTAACTTGGTAAACAATGAGTGCTACGCATAAAAATCTCCTTTATATACTATATATGTATTATAGAAACTCCTACCTATAAAAGCAATTTCATATGGCAACTTTTATGCCACAAAAAAAGGTTCTATACTTTCAAAAAAGATGAAAGCATAGAACCTTTAATATTATTTATTTATTTTCGGACACAAGACCTTTATGGATAAGACCTACAACGAAGCCTAATACCGCAAAGCTCACCCAGCCCATACCAGCAGCCTGGAATGGAATGTATTGAGTAAAGAGCTGTTCCAATGCAGCAGGTGCAATACCTGCCGTTTCAAGACCAGTCATAAGAGCAGAGATCATTGTGAAAGCCATTGTCCATGCGTATACGCAACGACGACCACCGAATACATTATGAAGAAGAGCCAACAAAATGATTACGATAGTCAACGGATACAAGAGCATCAACACTGGAATTGCTGCGCTGATGATTGTTTTTAAACCGAACATGCTAAGACCAAATGCTGCTACGGAGAAGATTACTACATATAATTTATAGCTAATCTTCGGTGTCAACTTGTGGAAGTACGTACCACAAGAAGTGATAAGACCGATACTTGTAGATAAGCAAGCCAAGAGAACGATGATAGCCAAGATAATTTGACCAAATCCACCGAACAAGTAGTTCGCACTTACGGACAACACAGGAGCACCTGTATCGAACAAACCAAAACGTTCAACACTAGTAGCACCGATGTTAGCGATAAATACATAAACAATGCCAAGAAGAGCTACCGCAATAGCGCCTACCTCCATTACTGTTTTTGTAACCACAGCACGAGATGTAGCACCGCTAAGACGAACAAAGTCTATTACTAGAATAGCAAATACTACAGAAGCTAAAGCATCCATCGTATTATAGCCGTCCAAGAAACCTTGTAACACAGCCTTTGATGCATCACCATAAGTAGGTTGTGGCACTGCATAGCCACCAAGCGGCGTAATAAAGGATTTAACAATTAACAACAGAATTACAAGTAGTAATGCTGGTGTCAAAATATTACCGATACGATTAACGAGCTTTTGTGGGCTAATGGACAGCCATAAGGAAACACCAAAGAATAATGCCAAGAAAATTGGTTCCATATTCATGCTTAAACCTTCAGTGAAAGGTTTAATTGCAATTTCATAAGCTACAGTACCAGTACGTGGCGTCGCAAACATTGGACCGATACTCAAGTAAAGAGAAATTGTGTACAACAAGCCATAAATCGGATGAACACGGCTTGCAAGTTCTTCAACGTCTTTACAGGAGGAGTAACCCATCGCTGCAACACCTAACAGTGGAAGGCCTACACCTGTTAATACGAAGCCGAGCAAAGCCCAACCTACATTACTACCAGCTTGTTGACCTAAGGCCGCTGGGAAGATCAAATTCCCTGCCCCAAAGAATAGGGCGAATAACATCATGCCTATGGCCAAATAGGCACGGGTCGACAAATTGTCGTTACCATTCATAAATGTAACCCCCTTTAGGTTATATAAAAATAATATTACCATTATAATCTAAAGGGGCTTGGGTATACAAGAAAAATATCCTTACTATGCTATATCAGCATAGATGACATCCCTTTATTACGCAATAGTTTGCTCTATGGCAATACATGTTAACTAGGGAGGTTCCTTATATGGACTTGCACATCGTAGAAAGTACTGCCCCAACCTTGATCAGTTGGGCGATTTGCCGTAAGTGCATTGATAGCAACTTTAGGGTCACTAGATTGTGATTGCCACCATACACCAAGGGAGACTAATGTGCCTCGTTGCACCTCATCATCATAATAAGCTTTAATTTTTACACTGCCACGGCTATTATAAATTTCTACTTCATCACCATTAGTAATGTCATATAATTTTGCATCTTCTGGATGAATGCGAAGTTTCATCAATTCTGGATCATCAAAGTCGAGTTCACAGAAACTAGAATCCAAAATGCGAATATCATTACCGTTAATAAGCCAGAACGGTGCATTATCACCATAAGGTGGCATATACCGAATGAGAGGCTCTATATCGTGAGGATTATAAAGCTCAATTTTGCCAGACGGCGTTTTAAAATCCAGCTTGTAATTGTCAGGCACAGTCATCTCTACCGGCTCACCACTAAGAATCAAATCTTGGTCTTCATTAGATATACAATTAGAAGTGCGCACAATTTGATCTATCAGTTCTCGTTCACTATGACTGAAGAATTCATCATCAAGACCCATCCGTTTTGCTAACTCTGCAATGACTTGCCAATTGGAACGAGATTCGCCAATGGGATCAATCAACTTATAACCTGTTCCAATCGTATAGTGACCATAGGAATTGTAAATATCATCATGCTCTACAGAGGTAGTAGCAGGTAAAATAATGTCAGCATACTTACAAGTGTCGGTAAAGAAACGCTCGTGTACCACAGTGAATAAGTCATCGCGCATTAGACCTTTGCGTACAACATTCTGGTCAGGCGCTGTAATGGCAGGATTCGAAGAGAACACATATAAACTATGGACTTTAGTCCCTTCAGGATTTGTAAGCATTTCACCAAGCTTAATCATTGGCATCAATCGTTTAGCTGGCGCATGAACGTGAGCCTGTTGCATCACATCTTTACCGACGAATTTACTACCACTAGCACTTGATAACAAACCACCACCAAGGTACTGCCACGCACCTACAACAGCCGGCAAAGCATTGATTGCTCGACATGTCATAGCACCATTACCGTAGCGAGACAAACCACTACCGAGGCGAATAAATGGAGCCTTAGCTTTAGCATAAGCATGAGCAAACTCAGTCATACGCTCTACAGAAACACCAGAAATTTCAGATGCTTTCTCTGGCGTAAAGTCATGCAACGTTTGCTCTACTAGCTGATCATATCCTTGTACATGTTGATTGATAAAATCCATATCCGCCAAGCCATCACGATGAATGATATGAAGCATGCCTAATGCTAGTGCCCCATCACTACCGGGTTTCACAATAATCTGTTCATGAGCTTGACTAAAGGTATATGTTTTATGGGTATCAATAATCCAAACTCGAGCCCCATTCTTTTTAGCAATATTTACATCATGTAAGATATGAAGATCTGTAGCCGTCGCATTAATACCCCATAAAATAATTAAATCACTATGTTGGGCCTCTTGTGGCTTAATAGCTAAGGTGTCACCATAAACAGAGCGAAACCCCGCTTGTTTCGCAGGCGAGCAAATCCCTCTATCTTGATCGGTAGCACCTATTCGACGAAAGAAATGATCTGCTGCAGGGCTTTGAATAACACCCATTGTTCCGGCGTAGGAATAGCGCAAAATGCTTTCACTACCATAAGTATCAATAGTGTGCTTAAAATTATTTACTATTGTATCTAGCGCTTCATCCCAACTAATACGTACATATTGGTCTTCACCAATACCTTTTTTGCCAATGCGCTTCATAGGGTATTCTAAACGCAGCGGAGAATGAATAACCTTTTCGTAATGAACCATTTTAGGACATAATGTGCCTCGGGTAAAAGCATGGTCCTTATTACCGCGTACAGACACTACTTTATTATTTTCAACACTTACGATTAGGCCACATGCGTCGGGACAATCGTAAGGACAAACAGACTTATATTCTTTCACAAATAAGCACCTCGCTTATAAATTATATAAACTATAGGATGTATATTTATATTATATTATAGTATGACCTGTATATGTGTAATCTTTTTTACACCTTTTATTTTTAAAGAAAACATGAAGACTAAAGATTTTCTGTATATCAATACATTCGGTTATCACATTCGCTTTATGACCTCATTAATTATTTTTATATATAAGCCTTAACATTTCAAGTTTTATCGATATCTATCCATTATCATTCTTCCTAGTAAGCTGAACAGTTATACTAATAAGGTCTATAAAAATACCCTAAATCTACAAAAAAATCATGCAACAATGACTAAAAGTCATAACCATGTAATTTTAGGTATAATCAGCTTTTCCACTTATACACTATAGAATATGTGATTAAAATCACCTGTACGTATGCGTATTTAGTAATGTCATTCAGACTGCAAGACTATTCAATCTCACTTCTTTCTGTGCTATACTGACAGTGTCATTTGAGAGGATATAGAGCTACCCAGAGAGTCATGTAATTTTCATGATTCCTTTAAACTGTAGTTGCTATATCAGGTACATATTTTCTGAAAAGAGGTTTTAACGATGGCAGACGCAAAAAACACTGTGTTATTCCCTTATGAAACACTAAAAAAATTGAGCATGGACGCTTTCCAAAAATTCGGTTTCTCCGAAAAAGAAGCTGACATCATCCAAGACGTACTTTTGACTTCCGACTTGTTCGGTATT
The DNA here is from genome assembly GCF_963524655.1 of uncultured Veillonella sp. Taxonomy (GTDB): domain Bacteria; phylum Bacillota; class Negativicutes; order Veillonellales; family Veillonellaceae; genus Veillonella. The sequence continues at coordinate 3,001 of NZ_CAURHA010000019.1, read as the reverse complement.
CAAAGCCATGGTATGCAACGTATGGTTCGTTACCACAAAGGTATCACTAATGGCTTGATTAAAATCGACGCTAAACCTGAAATCGTAAAAGAAACTCCAATCTCCGCAGTTATCGACGGTCATGACGGCATGGGCCAAATCTTGGGTCATATGGCTATGGAAATGGCTATCGAAAAAGCTAAAAAATCCGGTGTTGGTATCGTATCCGTACGTAACTCCAACCACTATGGTATCGCTGGTTACTATGCTAAAATGGCTTCCGACCAAGGCTTAATTGGTTTCTCTTGTACAAACTCCGAAGCAATCATGGTTCCTACATATGCTCGTCAAGCTATGCTTGGTTCCAACCCTATCGCTTGGACTGTACCTGCTGATCCTGTTGACTTCTTCTTCGATTGCTCCACTACAGTAGTAACTCGTGGTAAACTTGAAATGTACAACAAAATGGGCAAAGCTACTCCAGATGGCTGGGCTGTTAATAAAGACGGCGTTCCTTCCACTGATGCAGCTGAAGTATTAGGCAACATCTCCCGTCATGAAGGCGGCGGTATCCTTCCTTTAGGTGGTGCTACAGAAGTTCTTGGCGGCCACAAAGGTTATGGTAACGGTATGATTGCTGAATTATTCTCCTCCATCTTGTCTCAAGGCGGTACTTCCAACAAATGTATGGTTGGCGGTAAATCCAACATCTGCCACGGCTTCATGGCTATCAATCCTGAATTCTTCGGTGACCCTGCTGAAATCAAAAAACACTTCTCTCAATTCTTACAAGAATTACGCGAAGCTCCTAAAGCTCAAGGTCAAGAACGCATCTACACTCATGGCGAAAAAGAACATGAGTCCGTTGAAAAAGTTAAAGCTGAAGGTATCCCAGTACTTAACGGTACAATGATTGAAGTTCAAGATCTTTGCGAGGAATTAGACCTTGACTTCAAATCCTACTTCGGCGATTATGTACCAGAAGCTCCTGCTACAATGTTCAAAGGTAACTACTAATACCTGAACTTAGTAATGGCCCTAACAAGGACTTGTAGTTAGTACAGAAAGGGGACATAAACACTGTTTATGTCCCCTCTCTTATATTTCTAACCTCATAACTTATGAGGTTAAAAATTTTTAAGTACTATATCTATTTTTGCGATAAGTATATCTGTTAGTTTATTGTAATTTTACATTTTAACTGAACTTTTACAACTTAATATAATAGCGATTTACTTATCAATTTATTTGATTAAACTACATCGTCCTGTTGAGCATATATTTTTGTTTTTCTTGAAAGGATGATTTTAGAAATGAGTGCTATCACCGTTCTATTAGCGCTATCTCCAATCATTTGGTTGATCGTAGCGTTATCCATCTTGAAATTACCTGCATGGCAAGCAACAAGTGTTGCTGCAATCGGTTCTTTCATCATCGCTATTACAGCATTCCAATCTGACCCATTTATTATGGTCACTGGTGCCCTTGAAGGTGCCGCTTTGGCAATCTGGCCAATCCTATTAGTTATTACAGCTGCTATCTTTGTTTATAACTTGGTAGTATACACGAAAGCAATGGAAACTATTAAAACAATGCTTTCTTCTGTATCATCTGATACTCGTGTACTTGCATTATTACTTGCATGGGGCTTCGGTGCCTTCATGGAAGGTATGGCTGGCTTTGGTACTGCCGTTGCAATTCCTGCAGCTATGATGGTTGCCGTAGGTTTCGACCCACTTAAATCTATCATCGCATGTCTCGTTGCAAACTCTGTACCAACAACATTCGGCTCTATCGGTATTCCAACTACTACATTGGCATCCTTGACAAGCCTTGATCCAAGCCATTTAGGTACATTCATTTCCGTACAATTATTCTTGCTTAACCTTATCGCTCCATTCTTCGTTGTTATGATCATCGGTGGCGGTATTAAAGCATTAAAAGGCGTATTCCTTGTAACATTACTTTCCGGTTTAGCATTAGCTGTTCCTGAAATCGTAATCAATGCTGTAATGGGTCCTGAATTATCCGTAATTTCTGCATCCATCGTAATCATGGCAGTTATCATTGGTTGTGCAAAAATCATGCCTCCTAACGATCCTGAATACGCAGTTAAACAAACTGGTGAAGCTCCAAAAGTTTCCGGTGGTGAAGGTCTTGTAGCGGCTATGCCATTCATCTTGATCTTCGTATTATTGTTATTAACTTCTAAATTGTTCCCTGCAATCAATGGTCCACTTGCGTCCATTAAAACATCTGTACCTATTTACCAAGGTCCTGGTGCAAAACCTTACACATTCGTATGGATTGCAACTCCTGGTATCATGATCTTCATCGCTGGTATTGTTGGTGGTTTCATCCAAAAAGCAAAAGCTGGTGAAATCTTCGGTACATTGGGTAGCACAGTTAAAAACTTGAAGTTCACATACCTTACAATCATCACAGTTGTTATGACAGCTAAATTGATGACATACTCTGGTATGACTGCAGACATCGCGAAAGCAATGGTTGCTGGTACAGGTTCCTTATACCCACTATTCGCTCCTATCGTAGGTGCGTTGGGTGCCTTCTTGACTGGTTCCGGTACAAACTCCAACGTATTGTTTGGTCCACTTCAAATCGCAGCAGCTCAAGGCTTAGATCCTACAAACTGGGAAGACCTTGGCTTCTGGTTAGCAGCTGTTAACTCCGGTGCAGCTGGTATCGGTAAAATGTTGTCTCCACAATCCATCGCGATTTCCATTGGTGCCGTAGGTCCTGCTTTGAAAGCATACCTCGAAAACCACAAAGAAATCAGTGCTGATGAAGCTCATAAATTAGAGCATGAAATCGAAGCAAGCGTTATTATGAACACTGCATTCAAATACTTCATCGTATTCATCGTAATGCATGGTTGCATCTCCTTCTTCGGTCAACATTTCATCCACCAAATCCACAGTATCTTCTTCTAAGATATTGCTAATAAGGTAAATCAGAACCACCCGTAAAACGGGTGGTTTGCTCACGGGCTATAAGCCCGTAG
>NZ_CAURHA010000018.1:0-34254 GCF_963524655.1 uncultured Veillonella sp. | reverse complement strand
ATATAATAGGCTCCCTTGCATACTCACTATATAATTATGCTTTCAATATTACTACTTTATTCAGATTTGTCAAATGATTATTCTGACACATTTGCCTCTACGCTTTATTTTTCAGTCTCATCTTGCTCTTTACTATCAGCAGAGTCTACTTTTTCAGTAATAACGATATGACCATCTTTTACATCAGCAAGTAAGTGTTTTACATCGATGTTGTCTAAGTAGAAGTCTGTTACACTATCGCGGATTTCAGTTTCTACAACGCGGCGTAATGGACGAGCGCCCATAGCTTTGTCATAACCTTGTTCCATCAACAAGCCTTTAGCTTCTTCAGTTACATCTAAAGTAATACCTTTTTTAGCTAATGTTTTATTTACTTGAGCCAACATTAAGTCTACGATTTTTTTCAAATCGTCTTTGCTTAAGTGATTGAATTCAATTACACCGTTGAATCGGTTCAAGAATTCTGGGCGGAAGTATGGTGCAATGCGTTCCATGATGTCAGTTTTGTTTTCATCTTGATCATCAGCACCAAAACCAAAACCTGCATTAGATGTAGCGATGATAACTGTGTTTTTGAAGTTTACTGTATTACCTTGACCATCTGTTAAGCGACCGTCATCCAATACTTGTAAAAGCAATGTAATAACTTGAGGATCTGCTTTTTCGATTTCATCGAAAAGAACGATGGAATATGGATTACGACGAACGCGTTCAGTCAATGTGTTGGAGTTATCTTCATAACCTACATAACCTGCTGTAGCACCGATCAATTTGGATACAGCTGTGCGATCGCTGTATTCGGACATGTCTAGGCGGATGATAGCGTCTTTATTACCGAACATGTCGATAGCCAATTGTTTAGCCAATTCAGTTTTACCTACACCAGTAGGACCTACGAACAAGAAGCTACCAATTGGACGGTTGCCTTCGTCAAAGCCAGCACGGTTACGACGAATAGCACGAGATACAGCCTCTACTGCTTTATCTTGACCGATTACATGTGCTTCCAAGCGAGATTTCATGTCTTTCAAGCGTTCAATATCAGACGCGCCCATTTGAGATACAGGAATACCTGTCATTCTTTCAACAGCTTCTGCTACGTCGTTCACTTGAGCCACTACTTTTTGGTTTTCTGTATGGTTATCAAGCTCTGCTTGTAATTTTTGAATACGCATTTTTTCGTTGATAGCGGATTCATAATCTTCTTTTTGAGCATATTCCTCTTGTTTTGCTTTTGCTTCTGCAATATCTGCTTCTAATGTTTTAATATCAGTTACAGGATGTTGAGATGCTAAGTGAGCTGCCGTTACATCGATCAAGTCGATTGCTTTATCTGGCAAGCTACGTTGAGGAATGTATTGTACGGAATAATCTACCGCCGCTTTCAAAACAGCGTCAGGTAATTCAATATTATGATGTGCTTCGTACAATGGACGAATACCTTGCAAGATTTTGAAAGTATCCTCTGCAGATGGTGCGTTTACTTTTACTTCGTTGAAACGACGAGCCAATGCAGCGTTTTTCATAATTGTATTACGGTATTCATCTTGTGTTGTAGCACCGATTACGGATAATTCACCACGAGAAAGAGCAGGTTTCAAGATATCTGCTAAACCTTTAGAACCTTGACCATCACCAGTGGAACCAGCACCTAAGATTTGGTGAATTTCGTCGAAGAACAAGATAATATTGCCAGCGGCTTTTACCTCTTTAATAAGGTTTTGAATATTTTCTTCGAAAGAACCACGGTATTGAGTACCTGCTTCTAAGCCAGAAATATCGATGGAAATGATTTCTTTATTTCTAATAGCAGCTGGTACATCGCCATTTACAATAGCTTGTGCCAAGCCTTCTACTACAGCAGTTTTACCTACACCAGCATCACCTACGAGTACTGGATTGTTTTTAGTACGACGTGCTAAGATTTCTGCTGTTTCTTGAATTTCTTTATTACGACCAATTACAGGATCGAGTTTACCGTCACGAGCTTGGTCAGTCAAGTTAGTACCTAAACGAGCAAGGATACCATCTTGTTTAATTTTACCTTGTTGTGCAGCTTGAGCAGCTTGCATTTCTTCATTAGATGGTAAACGACCAGTTTGACGGTAGTAAGCAAACTCCTCTGGAGTTACTTCACGACCATTAATTTTATAACTGCGTCGTTCTGTGGAATAACCACCCATATTACCCATCAATTGATTAAACAAATCATTCATGCTGCTAAATTCATTACCAAAGTTGTTAAAGTTGTTGTTCATATATATAACCCCCTCATACATCATAGAGTTTAACTATTTGACTAATACTATTTTTACTGGGTTTCTTAACCCTGTGACATAATAATAACCCTATAAAGTCAAAAAGTCAATATGTCAAAAAGGAAATTTTTGACTATTTTTTGACTTTTTTATTTGACCAATGTGTTTCAAGGATAAAAACATAGCTAAATACTGAGTTTGTAGGCGGTTAAGAAAATTGAACTTTTGAGTTATTTATTACAAATCATATTGTTTATATTGATTTATTACCTATATAATAAAAGTAAAAGTCAATATATAAGAAATTAAAAGTCAAATATATAGTAAAGGAGTTTGATTTATGACACTGAAGGATCCGAAAATCGGCAATCCCCAACCCCCCCAAGAGTCCCCCATCATAACTAGTGATACTAATAAAGAATTAAAAAAGCGGATAAAAGACATTTCGCTACAAGTGTTAGAACGTAATTACAAACTATATAAAGCATTGGAGAATAAATGAGTACACAAAACATTCAACTCACCTTACAAGATATTTGTGAACTCCACACACAATTAGAAGGCTCATTTATCCTCTCTCCAGGCATCCGTGACAAAAACTTGTTAGCCTCAGCAGTAAAAACCCCGTTCCAAACCTTTATGGGTAATGACTTATATCCATCTATCTACGATAAAGCGGCACAATTATGTTATGGTATAGCCAATAATCATCCCTTTACAGACGGCAACAAACGAACTGCACTCCACAGTATGTATGTGTATTTAATCATTAACGGATATGATATTACCGCTACACAACAAGACGTTGAAAATTTGATTATCAATGTAGCTGCAGGAAGAATGGATAATACAGAATTATCAAAATGGTTACAAGAGAATACAATCCAAATAGAGAATCTATAATCCTAGCTGAAATAAAAAGTGCTGTAATGGAATGCGATAAAATCGCTTTCTAGTACAGCACTTTTTGTAATTACTATATTTCCCCGCTTAATAAGCTAATAAAAAACACCTTGCATAAGCAAGGTGCTAATTTTTGGTGATCCAGGAGGGATTCGAACCCCCGACCCACGGCTTAGAAGGCCGTTGCTCTATCCAACTGAGCTACTGAACCATGTGGATTACCTATATATGTAATTATCTATTATAGTATAAATTATGTAGTATATATCGTCAATATGACGTTTTACCCTAAAAAAGGCAAAAAAAAATGGAGCGGGTGAAGGGAATCGAACCCTCGCGACCAGCTTGGAAGGCTGGGGCTCTACCATTGAGCTACACCCGCAAATAAAAAAATGGTCGGAGCAGCAGGATTCGAACCTGCGACCCCCTGGTCCCAAGCCAGGTGCGCTACCAAACTGCGCTATGCCCCGTCATTAATTACTTGCTAATTATAGCAAACCTGGTAGTTGATGTCAACCACTACTCTTGCTGAGTTTTCTACTCTTTCGAGTATCGCTCTGCAACGAAAATAATTATATCATCGATACCAAATAGTGACAAGTACTTTTTTACAACTTCATTAATTTTTTAAATTTTATTCATACATATACAAAACATGCACCCCTTTCGAGGTGCATGTCATATTGTTCTATAGTTATTTTATGGTTATGCTAATGCTTTTAAAGCAAATAGATTAACCTTCATAGCTACCGTCTTCTACTACGCCAGGGTTTTTAGCGATACCTTGTTTTACAGCAACTTCAGCAACTGCTTTAGCAACAGCTGGAGCTACACGAGGATCGAATACGGATGGCATTACGTTTTCTTCGTTCAATTCGCTATCAGGAATCAAGTTAGCCAAAGCGTCAGCAGCAGCTAATTTCATTTCATCAGTGATTTGAGAAGCACGTACGTCGATAGCACCGCGGAATACGCCAGGGAATACCGCTACGTTGTTGATTTGGTTAGGAGCGTCGGAACGACCTGTACCTGCAACGCGGATACCAGCAGCTTTCATATCTGCATATGTAGCTTCTGGGTTAGGGTTAGCCATTGCAAATACGATGGCATCGTCAGCTAAGTTTTCCAAAATTTCTTTTGTGAATACGCCTGCTGCGGATACGCCAAGAAGAATGTCAGCGCCTTTAGCATTTTCAGCCAAGTCACCATGTTTTTCTTCAAGTTTAAGCAAGTCAATCAATTCGGATTGCAAGGAGTCAAGACGTTTGTAATCTTTGTGCAATACGCCAGAGGATACTAACAATGTAATATCACGAGCGCCTGCAAGGTATAACAAGCGAGCAATGTTCGCACCAGCTGCACCAGCACCGTTTACGATGATTTTAGCAGTCGCTAAATCTTTTTTAACTAAACGAAGAGCGCCTTTTACACCAGCTAAACATGCGATTGCAGTACCGTGTTGGTCATCATGGAATACAGGAATTTCCAATTCTTCTTTCAAGCGATTTTCGATATCGTAGCATTTAGGAGAAGAAATGTCTTCCAAGTTAATACCAGCAAAGTTTTTTTGCAATAATTTTACAGTGTTGATCAAAGTATCAGCATCTTTAGTATCTACAACCAATGGAATGCAGTCTACATCACCGAATTTTTTGAACAATAAGGATTTACCTTCCATTACAGGCAATGCTGCTGCAGCGCCGATATCGCCAAGACCAAGTACACGAGTACCGTCGGAAACTACGGCAACCATATTGGAACGGCATGTTAATTCGAAGGATTCAGCTTCGTTATCTTTAATACGCAAGCATGGCTCAGCTACACCTGGAGTGTAAGCTACAGACAAGTCATGAGCGTCTTTCAATTCATATTTAGTCCCTACAGTAAGGAAACCTTTCAATTCACGTTTTTTCTGTACTGCTAATTCACGTACGTCCATAATAATTCTCCTTTGTGGAAACACTCGGACTCTTTAGAGTCGGTAATTAATACCATAAACTAATTGTATTATACAAAATGATAAATAACAACACAAGTTTTTTTGATATGGTTATCGATTTTTTTAGATTTAAATAGTATTAATCTCTGTTAACGAAAATTATGATAAGTAAACAAAAAGTAGATAAGCCAACTAAGACTTATCTACTTATGCATTATATTCGTATTTTGCTATATATAGATTTTGAAAAATATTTCAAATTTACTGTTAAGCTTTTACAGATGGTAAATTGCGACCATAGAATATTTCCATCATTTCTTGTTTTAATTGCTGTTTAATTTGCTTAATTTCACGATCGCTCAATTCAGCTTCGGTAATACCAAAGAGATAGTTATCCAAATCGAACTCTTTTAACATCATCTTTGTATGGAAAATATTTTCTTGGTATACGTTTACGTCAATCATGTTGTACATGTTGCGAGTTTTCGCATTGATGTAGTTTTGGATGGAATTGATGCGATGGTCGATATAGATTTTCTTACCAGATACGTCACGAGTAAAACCACGTACATGGTAGTCCAATGTAAGGATATCGGAGTCAAAGCTTTGAATCAAATAGTTGAGTGCTTTAAGCGGAGAAATCTGACCGCATGTAGACACTTCAATGTCGGCACGGAACGTACTAATCCCTTTGTGCGGATGGCTTTCAGGGTAAGTATGTACAGTAAGGTGAGATTTATCAAGATGCATGACTACATCTTCCTTTTCAATTTCCTCTTCAGAAATCAAAATCGTAACAGACGCACCTTGAGGGTCGTAGTCTTGTTTTGCTATGTTAAGAATGTTAGCACCGATAATACGGCTTACCTCTGTCAAAATAGCTGTTAAACGATCTGCATTGTATACTTCATCAATGTACTGAATGTATTGTTTTTTCTCTTCTTCCGTACGAGTATAACAAATATCATAAATATTAAAACTCAATGTCTTTGTGAGATTATTAAAACCATATAATTTCATTTTAGGCTTTGCTTTAACTGGTGTATCCATGATATGTCATAACCCTTTCCATGCATAGACTTACTATTTTTTGAAAGCTTTTCAAGACGTTACCACTTGAAGCTTTCACCATATAACTAAACAATATCTTGTTTATACACAAACTCTACATCAAACTGACCATTATCGTAAGTAACGATGGCAAAGGTACCACCAGAGCGGTCACGAGCCAACGAAATACTGCCAGGATTCACAAATACCGCATCACGAACACGAACCTCACCATGATGATGGCTATGGCCAGATACGATAAGGCGCGCACCCATATCAGCTCCTAACTCAATCAGTTTTTGTATACGATTATAATATGATACCTCATGACCATGAGTCATGTAAATATAGGTATCCTCTAGCGGAATCAACTGCTCTCTCGGCTCAAGAGGTTGTACACGGTCGTTATTACCACGCACTGCATATACAGGAATATCCGTATGCTCCTGCATGTAACGAGCATCATCACCAAAATCTCCAGCGTGAAGCCACATATCGATGTCTTGATCTACTGTAGCCTCCAAGACGAGGTCAATATCCTCTAGATACCCATGGGTATCACTTAAAATACCAATTCGCTTCATTTTATAAATTCTCTAATACTATTATATTACATATTTAAATGAACTATACCATATAGTTCGAAAATATCAAAGCTTGTTAATTAATTCGCGTAGTGCACGGCCACGATGGCTAATCTTTTCCTTTTCTTCGATGCTAAGTTCAGCCATTGTTTTCTTGAACTCAGGCACATAGAAATACGGATCATAGCCAAAGCCATTATCCCCTTTTGGCTCATCTTGGACAAGGCCATCGCAATAGCCTTCTGCTGTCACTTCACGACCATCAGGATATACAAGGGCTAAAGCACACACATAATGACCTGTGCGGTCGCTTTTACCTTGAAGCTCACGAATCAATTTTTCATTATTAGCTTGATCATCACCGTGATGACCAGCATAACGAGCAGAATACACACCTGGTGCCCCATTAAGAGCATCTACGGTGATGCCAGAATCGTCAGCAAGGCACGGACGATTGGTAGCCTTTGCATAATAGCGGGCTTTTAAAAGAGCATTTTCCATAAAGGTTGTACCTGTTTCCTCTGGTTCCTCAATAGAAATGACATCTTTCACCGGTAAACAATCGATAGATAAATGGGAAAAAGCCTCGGAAAATTCGCGAATTTTACCTTTATTGCCTGTTGCTAATACGATTTGTTCCATCTTACACCTCCGGAGCTGTAGGATAAACCTTACCTACTTTATCTGCCGTCGCGCCAAGTACTTCACGTTGTTTAGCCATAAGTTCATCTGTAGCAGCCTCTGCTAAATCAAGTAATGCATTGAGTTCATCACGGGTAAAGGTACCATGTTCGCCTGTACCTTGTACCTCAACCATATTGCCAGATCCAGTACGCACTACATTCATATCAACGATAGCGGCACTATCCTCTTCATAGCAAAGGTCTGTAATAGGACCGTCAGGACCAATACCTACAGAAATAGCGGCACACAAATCAGTAATTGGGAATTTACCTGCTCCACCAAAGGTGAAGTCCACCGCATCAACAAGGGCCACAAAAGCTCCTGTAATAGAGGCTGTACGCGTACCACCATCGGCTTGGATAACGTCGCAATCGATCATAATAGAACGTTCACCTAGTGCTTCAAGGTCTACGACAGCGCGCAACGCACGACCAATGAGGCGTTGAATTTCTACGGTACGGCCCGTTTGTTTCCCCTTAGCAGCCTCACGGCTCACACGAGTTTGAGTAGAACGTGGCAATAAAGAGTATTCAGCGGTCACCCATCCTTGACCAGAACCTTTTAACCAGCGCGGCACAGAATCCTCAACAGTAGCCGTACAGATAACCTTCGTCTTACCGCACTCAATAAGTACAGAACCTTCTGCATACTCTGTAAAATTCCGTGTTATTTTAATAGGTCGCAATTGACCTGCTGTTCTATTATCGCTGCGCATAGGAACCTCACCATTCTAAAACTAAACATTAGAACGCCCCTTACACAAAGGGGCGTTATTTCTTCTTATTATATCACAATTTAACTATTTTTTATTACCATGAATCAGATTATAGTTACCGATTCTAACTGAATATGATTCAGTACCATGAGTTACATGGTACTTTAAGAATCTACCACTATACCTCATATTGGCCATCACCGAGAGGATCTACTACAACATAACGACTAGCCCCTCCCTCTGCTTTAGCTCGTTTAGCCTCTGCTATTGCATCTTGGCGAGTTTCCGTATCTGCTTGCCAAGGAATAAATATAGCATATACACTTTGTGGTCCATAAGGTCCATATTGGCCTCGTGAAAGTACGCTATGCCATCCTACCTTATCTTCGTACATGCGCACCTTTTCAAGGCGTTCCTCTTGTACGCCCGTTTCATCATAATACACATTGTAACGGTTCGACCATATATCACCTACGCCTGTGCGTTCCTCTTCTGCCATCGTATGACGATTCGCCCATTGGACCTTCCACTTACCGATGAGGTCATCTATATAGGTAGTTACATTTTGGCTTTGCTTATATTTATCAGGGTCAAAAGCAGGTTCAACGACCCTACTGTAATCAAGTCCTGCCATAGATAAAATGATACCCGTATTTACATAAGGTAATGCTTCCTGTACAGAGTAACCACCTTCTAAGACGGCTATATCTGCTTGCAACAAATCTACAAGCTCCGCATAGCCCTTTGCAGTAACCTGCATATTAGCTAAAGGATCGCTAAAGTGATTATCTTGCCCTGCAGAATTGATAACTATGTCTGGATTAAAGTCTTCTAGGATTGGCAATACTAATTCACGCATAACCTTCATCAAGCCTTCGTCACCTGTGCCTGGCGGTAATGGAATATCTATATTGCCACCGATGGCTTGTGGTCCACCAAACTCATCCATAAAACCTGTGCCTGGATATAGGGTTCGTCCATCTTGGTGAAAACTAATGTATAGCGTATCTGGATCATGATAGAACACATCTTGAGAGCCATCTCCATGGTGTACATCTGTATCTACTACAGCCACCCGTTTAATACCATAGGTTTGGCGTATGTGCTGTATCATAACGGCTTCAATGTTTATGGTACAGAATCCACGAATACCATGAACCATGGCCATCGCATGATGTCCTGGCGGTCTTACTAAAGCAAAGGCACGATCTACTTCACCACGCATAACTGCATCAGCAGCTGCAATAGCACCGCCTGCAGATACACGATGTGCTTCCGTTACCCAAGACTCTAAATCAGGAGCCCCTACATGAACACGCTCTATGGTATCCCAATCGGCTACGATAGGATTATATTCTTTGATATTAGGTATATCTAATAAGCCTTCTTCTACGATTTGATCCCGAGTGTACAGTAATCTCTCTTGCCGTTCTGGATGAGTTTCAGAAATCTTCCAGTCAAAAGCAGGGAAAAATACTAAACCTAAACTATGTTTTGGTGCATTTCTATCAGTATGTAACGTATCATCTACATTTGTATTAATACCTTTATTCATACCCGCATGTCCAAGTCCATGACGTTCACGATAGGATAGTCCCTTATTCCACATACTGTTTCACCCCCGCTGCTAGCTGTACTTTTACAGTAATTAGACGTTCCATAGACTGCCAACCTTCTACTACAGGGAAGTCTTCAATGCTAATAACCTCAACCTCTTGCGTTTTATCTAGACCTAGACGCAAAGCCTCTTCAATAAGAGCCTCTTTCGCTCGTTCAATGACTTGTTCAGCTCGTTTTAAGGTACACGTTTGTTGCTTAATACCTAACTCAGGAATGACAAGCAAGCGACGCTTTGTATCGACATGTACGGTAAGTTCAATAGTCGATAAAGCGAGAGCCGCACCGATAGCATTTGCTACAGCTGCATTTTTCGGAATTGTAACAGGCAAATTCAAATACTCGCCGATGCTTGGTCCTAAGCTAGGTGCCGTACCACCTACCACAACGATTTGGGCAGGTACAAATATATCAGGATTTACAATATCCGCTACTACATATACAGGTCGTTTGTTTTCTGCCTGTACCACCTCATCGATACCACGTTGAATTGTTTCTAATGCCCTTTCAACGATACGCTGTGCTACATCTAGAGCCGACATAGTATGAGTACAGACCTTCTCAGAATTGTGGTTTCCAAATGGATTTTCACAATCCACCTCTTTCCACTTAGCTTGTAACACATCGGCTAAGTGTTGTAAGGATTGTGTGGCAAGTTCAGTCTTACCATAGCTTGCATGACCTAATACAATGAGTGCATCCCCCAAGGTTGGTTCCGTGCCGCCTAAAGCCGCCGATGGACCTACGCGTTCAGGACCTACCGTAATATCACGATCCACTATGCGAACTACGGACTCACCGCCAATACCGACTGATGTGACCGCAAAAGATCGTACTGCACTTGGATATTCACGAATGGATACGCCATTCTTCGTCATCAATGGTTTCCCCTGTTTCCAAAGGGAAATATCTGTAGTGGTGCCCCCAATATCTAGTGCCACTGTATGCATATTATCTATAGCACCGAGAGCAGATAAACCAAGCACAGTGGCAGCAGGTCCTGTAAAAGCAGTTTCTACAGGTCGACTTACCATGTGCTCCATAGGAAGTGAGCCCCCATCGGCCTTTAATATATGAAGTGGAGCCTTAATATTTCGTGCACTCAGCGCATCTTCCACATTTTTCTTAAACACTGTAAATACTGGCATTACAGCGCTGTTAAAGTAGGCACTTATAGTACGGCGAGGAAAATTCAAGGAGCCACTCAATAAACTACCATTAGATATAGTATTATACGTTTCTTGTAATACTTCAGTGATAGATAGTTCCTCTTGAGGATTACGGACACCAAATTTTGCAGATACAGCGGCCAAATCAGTACCACTACGAGATTGAACCATTTTTGCAATATCACGTACCGCATCAGTAGAAGTACGCTCTACCACGATACCTCTGTGATCTGTGTAGCCTTGAAGATATATAGGACTCACAGGAAATATGTCATCTACGTTTCGCCCTGGACCTGTTACTACATAAAGATCTACAACTTGCTCCTTTTCTTCTACGATGGTATTCGTCACCACTGTAGTAGATAAGGTTACTTGTTCAATATGCGATGTATCACAACTATCTAAGACTGCATCTAAGGCCTCACCTATCCCTTGCATTAGATTGTCCTTTGTAGTCCGTCTTTTAGCAGTTGATACTACGCGATGACCGTCAATAATAACGGCATCTGTAAAAGTACCGCCTACATCTAAACCTAATAACATAAAACCTCCTAATTACAATATAAAAAGGCTGTACCCATCTCTATGTGATGAGTACAGCCTTCTGTTATTTACCAGATACAGATGCGTAATTTTTGATGATAACAATTGGAGTCATTTGGCTATCATTACCAAATGGATTGTCGATCAACAATTGTGCAATTTTCTTAGCATCAATGCCACGGCTTGTACCTAAGATAGCGGACCGTTTCAAGTCATTAACGTCAGCTACTACAGCGCCATAGCAACCTGTGCGAGATACGATTTTCTCAGCTACTTTATCAGGGTTTTTAGGACCATGTACGATATGTTTATCAAATGGAGGCATAGTGCCTGTTACATCGTCAGCCAAAGATGCGGCACGAGCAATAGCGTAGAACACACCTGGTTTGCGGAAAATCTTAGCAATAGCACCTAAAATAAAGGCGCCTAATACCTTCCATTTACCATCTACATCCATAGCCGCTTGCATACCATAAATGGATGCCATGGAACCATCTGGATGAATAAAACGATTAATTAAACGAGCTTGCCAGCATACGTCTAATTCTTCTGGACGAGTGAAATTCCCTTGTGTAATAGCCACTACAGATTCAGCTACACATACGATATCTTCTGGTCCAATATTATGACCACCATATTCAACGATAGCATCTACGATGTCATCATTATCTGTAAGAATACGTGTTGGTACACATACTAACTCTAATTCTGCCATTGAAATGCCTCCTTATTGGCCTAATGCGGCCTCTACTTCTTCTGGGGTCAAACGAATACGTTGTTTATCAATGTGGTAATCTTCACGACCAACCACTTGGTAGTAAATGTCGATATTCATATAAGGGAAGCCCTTAATATCTTCTCGAATATTGCCATTTTTACCTGTTAATGTAACGTATACACGAATAGTGCCACCTTTACGTGGTTTGATAATAACAGCTTCAAAATAGCCATCGTGACGTGGGCGGTTGATATCCATAGCCCATGCGTCTACTTTCACAGAATCAAATTGTTCCTCAGGCAATAATGGACGCGGGAACAAGTCCATAATCGTACCATTTTGACGACCTTTATTTACGAAAGGAACGTCACAGAACAATGTAATAGATTCAAAGTTTCGATCAGATACTTGGAAATTAGTTGCTCGTTTTGGCAACAAAATAACCTTTTCATCACCTTGTTTCAATACGAACAAACGGAATAATAAATACAGTACTGCAATAGCCACAATGATGGATACTACTACAGTTAGGACGTTATAAAACCACATAGGGCATCTCCTTTATAGTGTAATATGTTCAATGGTACGAAGATTTGTATCGAGGAATGACGCACTTAATGTATCGCCAAGGTCAATATCTTTTGTGAAATACAGTTTCACAGTACCAAGGTTTTCTTGAGGATTATAGAGGTCCTTACGCTCTAAAATACGACGCACAAGATCGCTCGTTTCATAAGCAGGATCTACGAACTGGATGCGACCAGCAGATAATTCCTCTAATAAAGGTTTAACAAATGGGAAATGAGTACAGCCCAAAACGACTACCTCAATTTCACGAGATAGTAAAGGCTCTAAATACTCTTTACTTACGTCACGAACAAAAAAGTCATCTAAATGACCTTGCTCAATGAGACCTGCCAATTCAGGGCAAGGTTGTTCCCACACCAGCACTTCAGGATCAACTTCTAAAGCAACGTGCTTATGAATATGGCTGTTTACAGTAGCCACAGTCGCCATAATGCCAATAGTTTTGCTTTTACTTTCACTAATAGCCGTTTTAACGCCTTGAGAAACCCCAACAACTGGAACGGATACGCGTTCACGCACCTCATCAAGGGCAACAACGGTGAAAGTATTGCAGGCAATAACCATCAATTTAACAGGCTGCTTCTCAAGCGCCTCTGCAATACGGCATGCTAAATACGTGATTTCATCATCACTGCGATTACCTACAGGATTGTTGGCATTATCACCGATATAGATAAAATCTTCATGTGGAAATTGTTCTTGTAATACCTTTAATACTGATAGTCCGCCTACACCGGAGTCAAATACACCGATAGGCAATTGTTGTACATTATTCATTAGGCATCTCCTCAACAGCGGCTAACATAGGCTGATAAAAAGTGTCGTCTAATCGCACAATCTTTCCTGTTGATTTTGACATAAAAGCGTTCTTAGTTTCTCCCGTCGCCAGAAGTGCACCATCACTAGCGCGTTTCATGCGATAGCGGAAAACCATTTGAGCCCGCGTCATTTTAACCAAGTACGTTTCAATGTGAAGTTCATCATCGAAATTCGCTGGCTCTTTATAATTGCAAGATACGTTCATGATAGGAAACACAATATCCTCATTCATCATATCCCACAAGGTTACACCGATGTGACGAAGGAATTCAATACGCGCCATTTCAAACCATCTAAAGTGGTTACTATGGTGCGCAATCCCCATCATATCAGTTTCGTAAAATCGTACATTTACTGAAGCAATATGCATAAATTCTGTCCTTTTTAAATAGTATACAATTTTTATTGTATATCTATTACTTTAGGGTGTCAAATAATTAAAGGCAGTTCAATCACTGTGGATCAAACTGCCTTAAATGGTAAAAGTTAGCGACTGCTACCAAATGGGAAGAATTTTTTTGCCTCTTCTTGATGGCTCGTTTTAATGTAACGATTCGCAACCTTAAAGGCTATTCCGAGTACCGCCACATCATCTAACCAACCTAATACGGCAATCGTATCCGGTACAACATCAACAGGCAATACAAGATACCCTAAGGCACCTGCAATGACTGCTTTTACATATTTCGGGGTATCTTGATCTCGTAAACAGAGGAATAAGGTTACCGCTTGTTGTACAAAGGCAAGTTTCTTACCATATCGGCCAAGAAAACCTACAAATCTTGATTCGCTAAAATACTTACCGTATTTAATAATTTTTATGGGATTCATCGTAATAATCCTTCAGCGCTTATTTGCGCAAACTACCAATTTTATCTTTCGCTGTGCTAACAGTATTTGCAGCAGCGTCTTTTGCTGTTTCTACAGCATCAGAAGCTTTAGTTTTTACTGTGTCTACTGCTGCTTGTGCGGAAGCTTTAGCCACTTCTACGCCACCTTTAGCCAATTCTTTGGCTACATCAATATTTTCTTTAGCAACGTCAATTTTTTCTTTCGCTGCATCAGATACTTTTGCTACAACTTCAGCTGCATTGTCATGAAGTTGGTATTTTGTTTCGTTATTCCATTTATCGATAGCAGGTGTTACTTTTTCTTCGTAAACTTGTTTCAATGTTTCTTTAGCAAGACCTGTTTCGTTAGCAATACCTGCCCATACGTCGCGTTGACCTTGTGTGAAAGGAATGCTAGCACCTGCATCACGAACGATTTCAGATGCAATAGCTTTACCGCTTTCAAGGAATTCAGCAACCATTGGTTTGTAGCGTTCGATATCAGAAGGCATACCATCTTGAATCCAAATATGAGCAATTTTACCAATAGCATAGGTTAATCCGATAGCTACAGGAACGCGAACTGCTTTCAAAGGAATAAGAAGGGAAATAGCCGCTGTACCTACAGCGGTGCTAAGACCACCAACTAAACCTACTACAGCACCAGATTGTAATTCTACATCATACAGATGAGCTATACGAGTTACCATGTACGTAGCATTGGCGCACAAAGCAACACTGCTGAATTTAGGGGACAATGCTAAAGCCGCTGCACGACCTGCACCCCAGAAGATAAATTGTTCAACTTGATAGTCACGATCTTGAGAACCATCCATAAGTGGCTCAAGTGTTACGCCATTATATTCTGCCATAATTATTCTCCTTTGTTGTGAACCAACTATAGGTCATATTATTAGTATTATTATACCATTCTATTGATAGAAGTGAAATGAATTTTTGTAATTATCTATAGATTTAAAAAATAAAATAACTTCCAATATTTTCTATATTACCAACTAGTGAGACCACCGTCGATAGTCCAAGCTGCACCTGTTACAAAGGACGCTTTATTACTCAATAAAAATACAATTACTTCCCCAATTTCATGAGGCTTACCAATACGTCCCAATGGATAGTGTTGGCCCATTTCAGCCTTTGCAGTAGCCTTATCTTGATGGGCATTAGCAATCTGTTTATCTACTAAGGATGTATCTACATCACCAGGACATACGCAGTTAACGCGAACACCATGCGGTGCCATCTCAAGGGATAAAGATTTTGTAAAGCTCACCACCGCACCTTTTGATGCACCATATACAGAACAAGCTACATTGCCTTGCAAGCCCGCATCGCTAGCAACGGTTACGATACTCCCCTTTGCAGCGCGCAAATACGGAAGCGCCGCTTGGCATAAGAACACAGTTCCTTTTACGTTCGTTCCAAACATTTCATCGAAAGCGGCCTCTGTCACATCAGATAGCAACTCTTCTTCATAGTAACCCGCCGCCGTTACAAGAGCAGACACACCACCAAATAGCTCCACCGTTTCTTTTACAATACGCTGACAATCTTCAATGTTAGATACATCACCTTGAATGTACTGCACCTTTGAAGAATAGCGGCGCAGCTTAGTCTTAGCCTTTTGACCAGATTTTTCGTTTCGGCCATTGATGACTACGCACCAGCCTTCTTTCAGTAAAAGCTTGGCCGTAGCAAAGCCAATACCCGATGTACCACCACTGATCAATGCCACTTGTACATCACTTTTATGAGGCATACTTTGCCCTCCTATAACGTTGAAATATAGTCATACACCAATTTCAACAACATCACTGTCGTTACTGACAAGAATACAACACGCACTAAAGACGAACCCTTAGCAATCGCTAGATGAGAGCCTAAATATGCGCCTATAATTTGTCCCACCCCTGTGGAAAGACCATATTTAATATTGACATGCCCTAAATATAAGAACACCAATAAAGACGCTACATTACTAGTAAAATTTAATATCTTCGCATTAGCTGATGCGTGTAAAAAATCAAATCCTGTAAAGATAAAGCCCATAATCAAAAATGTTCCTGTACCAGGTCCGATGAAACCATCATAGACACCAATACCAAGAGCAAAAGCCATACATATATATAAAGCTTTGCCCGCTACTGCAGAAGTGCGGTTCACCTCGCCCCAATCCTTTTTGAATACTACAAAAAGTGTAACACAAACGAGCAAGATGATAATAATAGGCTTTACATATAATGGGGGCAACGATACAACCGCCAATGTACCAATCATAGAACCAATAAAGGTAAATGGCAATAGTTTACGAACTAAAGAAAAATCAACCATATGATTCCGCAAAAACGTAATCGATGCACTGCCAGCCCCAAAAATACTGGATAATTTATTACTACCCAAGGCCATACTCGGCGGAAGATTTGTTAATAACATGGCTGGTACAGAAATGAGTCCACCGCCGCCCACAATGGAGTCAACAAACCCTGCGAAAGCCCCCGCTACGGCGAGCAAAATGAGTATAAGGATATCAAATGGTAAACCTGTTACCTCAATGAGCCACTCCATATAAACCTCCTACAGATAGCACATCAACGGTCGCCAAAGGGCCACCGTTGTCATGCTAGTTTATATTATTTTGCACCTAGACGATCTAGCGCTAAGGTATAACCATCAGCACCATAGACTAAGCATCTTTTGACACGGCTAATCGTTGCCGTGCTCGCACCTGTTTCTTCTACGATTTTTTCATAGCTATCCCCTGCACGCAACATTTTTGCAACTTGCAAGCGTTGAGATAAAGCTTTTAGTTCATTAATCGTGCAAATATCTTCAAAGAATGCATAGCATTCCTCTGTATTTTCAAGGGTTAAAATAGCGGTGAATAACTCATCGTTTTGTTGACTTCTCAATTTTTCATTGATGCTCATAGGATCCTCCTACTTCTTATTCATCGCTTTAGACCAAGCATCACCAATCATTTGTACAACTTGTACCAAAATAATCAAGATGATGATGGTAGCAATCATAATGTCTGCTTGGAAACGTTGATAACCATATCGGATAGCAATGTCACCGAGACCACCGCCGCCAATAGCACCAGCCATTGCAGAGTAACCGATAAGGTTAACGATAAGAACCGTTACATTGTCAATAATCGTAGGCAATGCTTCTGGTAATAATACTTTCCAAATGATTTGGAGTGGGCTTGCACCCATGGATTGAGCCGCCTCAATAACACCAAAGTTGATATCTTTAATAGATGTTTCTACAAGGCGTGCTAAGAATGGAATAGCAGCAATTGTCAAAGGCACACAAGCTGCCGTAGTACCGATAGATGTACCTACTACCATACGCGTGAACGGAATGATAGCAACCATCAAAATAATGAAAGGTACAGAACGCGTCGCATTTACGATAGCGCCTAACACTTTATTTAGTGCTACATTTTCTAAGATGTGACCTTTAGATGTTACCACTAACACGACACCAAGAGGGATACCAAGCAACATGGCCATTACCGTAGAGATGATGGTCATTTGCAATGTATCAAGGGTACCAGTTATGAGAAGATTAATGATTTGCTCTGACATAACCGATCACCTCGCTTTCAATTGGTAATGTTTTGATGTAGTCTAAGCCTGCTTGTGCATTTTCAGGATCGCCATTTAAGATGACGATAAGGCGACCAACACTTATATTTTGGATGTAATCAATACCACCGAAAAGGATGCTTACGTCCAAATTAAAGCGTCGTACAAGTCCTGCTACTACAGGCTCATCTGCTGCTTGACCTGTAAATTTAAGGCGTACTAACGGAGCCGTACCTGCAATCCATTGGTCATGCAATTCAAAGTGTTCCAAAGCTTCTGGAGGCAAGTTATCACTCACTACAGAGCTAATGAACTCTTTTGTTGTATTTTCGCGAGGATGTGTGAACACTTCAACAGTGCTACCTTCTTCAAGGATAACGCCGCCTTCAATAACTGCTACACGGTCACAGATTTCACGGATAACATGCATCTCATGTGTAATGAGGACGATAGTGAGGCCCATTTTTTCGTTGATGTCTTTCAACAATTTCAAAATGGAATCCGTTGTTTGTGGATCGAGAGCAGATGTAGCTTCGTCACAAAGTAGAACCTTTGGATTAGAAGCTAAGGCACGAGCGATACCAACACGTTGTTTTTGACCACCCGACAATTGAGACGGATAGTTATTCATACGGTCTGTAAGGCCTACGATATCAAGAATCGGCGTAATACGTTCCTTGATTTCTGCCTTACTCATACCTTGTAATTCCAATGGGAACGCCACATTATCATATACTGTGCGTGAGGACAAAAGGTTAAAATGTTGGAAAATCATACCGATATCTTTACGTGCTTTACGTAAATCGGATTTACTAAGTTTTGTTAAGTCTGTACCATCTACAATAACAGAGCCAGATGTAGGAGCTTCAAGCATGTTGATGCATCGAATTAATGTAGATTTACCGGCACCAGATTGACCGATAATCCCAAAGATTTCACCTTCTTTTACATTGAGGCTAATATCTTTCAATGCTTCCACACGAGTAGCGCCTTCATAGACTTTACTAATGTGTTCTAATTGTATCAAAATAATTTCCTTTCTTAAGGTAAAAGTTTTTACCATTCAATGAAATCGGCTTACCGATTAAGGCAAACCTTCTTCCATCAATTTTTCTAAAGCTTCGCGTAGACGAAGTGTCACATGACCAGGTTTACCACCAGATACAGGATTTCTGTCTAGCTTGATAATTGGGATGACACCACCAATTGTATCGGTAAAGAATAATTCGTCCGCATCATCAACAAAGGCGCGGTCAAACTCTTTTTCGATGAGAGTAATACCTAAAGATGGTGCAACGCGTGTCACAATCATTTGACGTGTGATGCCCTTCAAGATGTGATTATCTGCGGGATGTGTATACAAGATACCATCTTTTACAGCAAACACATTAGAAGTAGCGCCTTCTGTACAAATGCCATCGCGGAATAACATGGCAGTATAAGCAAATTTCTTTTCTGCTTTTGTTTGAGCCAAGATATTTGGAATCAAGTTTGTCGTCTTAATATCTACTTTATCCCAACGCTCATCAGGTAAGGCAATAGCTTTTACGCCTTCACCCAATTTATTCACGTCATCTAAATCCAAAGTGCGGATAGACATAAGCATTTGCGGTTCTAATTTAGAACGATCGTATGCATGACGACGTGGTGCCACACCACGGGAGATTTGTAAATAAATATACCCCTCTTTGATTTCACTTTGCTCGATTAAGATTTCGTGCAACTCTGTCAAATCATCAGGAGTCATTTTTACAGGAATATCCATTTCACGCATAGAGCGGTATAAACGATCTTGGTGGTAAGACAATGCGAAGCAACGGCCTTTTACGACGCGCACAACTTCGTATACAGAGTCACCAAACAAATAGCCACGGTCATCAATGCTGATAACTTTAGCACCTGGTTCAACGAATTCACCATTAAAATATGTTAATTCTTGCATAGGAGCACCTCTTTTTCTATTTCGTTACTCTATCAAGTAGTAATCATGGACTTATTATAACACAATTACTTTCAAATTTTCACACTTTACTTTGTGAAAGATATTATTTAGATATACAAAAATCCGCTAGGATACCATAGTTAAAAACTATATCCTAGCGGATGTATTAGTTTCCTAATATAAATTTACGCAACGGTTTAGGCACATAATTTAGAGCTACTGTAGTCAAGTACGACAAGCCTAACGCCATAATATACATGGCAAGGACATTGACCACTGTATATAGGAGATTATATTTAGCCATCACACCAGAGATGATCAACAACCAAAACGGATGGACTAAGTAAATGCCATAGGACTTATCCCCTATCTCAGACCATATAGATTCCATTGTTACATTCATAGGCAATGTTTGGAATAAGAATAAGCTAAACATCGTTCCCAAACCAGTGTAGAGAACACCCATTGGACTCATTTGATGTACCGTATAAATGGCTTCCAAGACTGTGTAATGCCATACGTCCATTACATAATAATAGGACCCAAGCATTAATAGCACAGAGCCTACCGCACTAGCACCTAAAAGATAACGATAACGCCACATGTATTCACAGACTGTTTCATATCTTTCAGCACATACGGCACCTAAGAGGAATATCCACACATAATGAATTACCCAATAGTTGAGTCGCATATCAAAGAGATATTTCAGTACAGGATGATTGCTGAGGTTTTCCATAACCCAACGACCAAGCATGTACGATGATACATAATCGATACCAACTTGGATGATAAATAATAGAACCATCCAAAATACAGGGCGTTTTAAAATGACTTTCACCATAGCACGCCACAGCGGCATCATTACGTAGAACCACAGTAAGATGACCATAAAGTACAGATGATACATAGACGTACCAAAGAGTAAGTTCACCGCCAATGGCCCAGGATGTAGATTGCCTAGATTATGGGCCGTCAGCCCCGTGTAGAGCAAGTAAAAGATGGACCACGCAATATATGGAAATAGCACCACCTGAATGCGGCGGTGCATAAATTCCTTATATGAGAATGGTCCCTCTACAGAGGTATGATAGAACAAACCAAATGCAGAGAGGAAGAAAAACGCAGGTACCCCAAAGCGGGATAGAATTTCTAAGACGCTAATGAGTTCCAAATTTACAAAAGGGTTTTGCAATGCGTAGGATCCTACATGAATGCCGATAACACCGAGCATACAGAGGCCACGCATATAAGTAATTTCCGGTAAAAATGCTTTTTTCATAGCCATTCCCTATTCATTATTGACCAGGTACAACTGCAGGTGTCGGTACAATGCGTGGACCTAGAGATGTAGTAGCTGGTTGTTTAACTACTGGAGCAGCAGATGCTGTTGTTTTAGGAGCTTCAGCTTTTGCTGGTTGTGCAGGTGCAGCTTGGCCATTAGCTTCTGCCGCCGCTTTTGCAGCTGCTTCTGCTTTAGCTTTAGCTTCTGCTTCAGCTTTAATACGCGCTTCTTCTTCGCGTTTCAAGCGCAATTCTTTTTCAAGAGGTACCACTGGTTTGTCATAAACAGTGATATCTGTTTCAAACAGACGGCCCCATGGGAATGTAGCTTTTACTGTACGAGGATCTGCTTTCAAGTATTTTTCAGCGAAATCTTGAATACGTTCACCTAAGTAGCTTTCAAGGCGTTCGTTCAACTCGCCAGAGTAACGTACATTATCTGTACGGATGGAGTCTTGCATACGGTAAATATCTTTACGGATATTAGCTTGGTACGCCCAGTTATCCAAATATTGTTGAGTCAACATTTTGCGGTGACCTTCTGGGCTCATAGTTTTGAGCAATACCCCTTGCGCAATGGCGTAGCCTACCGTATTACTTGCGGTATTCCAACCATTGTACGCACCGATTTTGTATAACATATCGCGTTTATACATAGCAGATACTAATGTATTGTCCGCACCATTGTTGAAAGCAATATCTGCAACGCTTACGTTTACACCAGAATCAACAGCTTGTTGAATGCGATCTACGAAAGCATTTGTAGAATTAGAAATCATCGGGAAGTTCTCAAAGCTTTCAGATTCACCAGTGCTTGTAGTAAGTGGTGTATTTACTGCTAACAACACAGTTGGTTTACCTTGTGTCACCATAGTGCCACCTACGGCCTCAACGTGTTGAGCAATTGTTTTATCAATCGTTTGGTCTTCATAACCTGGCAATGTTTTACCGCCACCACCGAGTGGGTAAATTACAGAAAATGTAGGTTTTTCTGTACTTTCATCTGTACGAGAACGAGCCATCAACAAGAGCCCAAGTTGGTCGGCACCAGGGAAGCTACCATATTTCTCAACAGGAATATCCTTGGAGTATTTACTTAAGTAACGACCTTCTAATGCAGATTGGGACAATTGAGATGTATCATCATGGCCCAATGCAAAGTAATCGAATACACCGCTACGAGTTTCATCGATCAACTCTTTGTTGATTTTCATATTCTTTTGACGACGATCAAACCAGTCTTGTAAGTACTCAACAGGAACAGAGGCTTGAAGGCTCATCAATTTTTGAGTTTCCTCTTGTGTTAAGGAGCCAGAGTCTAATTTATCTTGCAATGCTGCAATTTGGAAGATAGTAGGACCGTATTCCGCATAGTAAGCTGGTTCAGTGCCGCCGCCACTAGCACGTGGAGAACGCATTACTGTGCCAAAACCATAAATACGCACGTTTTTATGACGTGCTTTTAAGCCTTCAATACGTTTTAAACGACTTTCTAAAGTGCTAAGTGGAATGTTATGTTTACGAGAGTCTACAAGACCACCATAAATAAGAGTATCTGTGCTCAATACCATAACATCTGCACGGCCTGCATTTTGTTCAACCCAAGCCATAATTTGGTCAGCTTGACCTTGGTATGTTTTACCAGAAATCAAGTTTTGAGGTGGTGTCAACACAGTCATCCCCGCTTCACGCGCTGTATCAACTGTATATTGCAAGCTTACAGGGCGATCATCTTGAGGGACATATAATACGGTTTCCGCATCAATATTGATGGATGTACCGGTAGCAATAGCTGTTGCCATTAATGCTACTTTCAACCATTTATTCGTCATGAATCAAATCTCCTTCTGTGTACGCGAGTACTCCCGACTCGCAAAATTAACTGTTATATAATACTCTCTTTTTCTGACACTTTTATGAAATGCTCAATAGAATAATTATATCACTTGCACAATAATTCGCAAACATTGAGGAATTATCGCACCTTTGGCAAGCTCCAGTTATATTTAATCGCTAGTAATCGAATCACTAGTACGACGGTAAAAGCTCCGTATACGGCCTCTCCAGCCCAACTAGAAATAACCATTAAATAATAAACGATACCGCCAATGATACTTGGAAGTGCGTACACATCTTCTTTCAGAACGGACGGAATCCGTTGTGCCAACATATCGCGGATAATACCGCCCCCAACGGCAGTAATTGTCCCTAGTAATACAATGAAAATCGGCAACTCAGGATAGAGTTTAAATCCAGCAGATGCGCCTGTTACTGTAAAGGACGCCAAACCTAATGCATCGGCTAACAAATATCCTGCTCGACTGCGAGGCCCCATCGCATGTTTACGATAGCGGCTATTATACATAATAAACACGATGATAGTGACAGAAATAACCACTGTCACATATACAACATTGCGCAATGAGTTAGGCGGAAAATATCCGAGCAAAATATCCCGCACAATACCACCGCCAATGGCCGTAGCCAACGCCAATACAGCCATACCAAAAATATCCATTTTTCGTGCTACCCCAACGAGCGCGCCAGAGATAGCAAAGGCAATGGTGCCAATCATATCAAACATATACCATATAATATCCATAATACCCTCACACAATCTATTCGCATTACTGCGTACACTATGATAGACTTTATGTAAGATATTATACATTAAGAGGTATGAGAATGACAAAAGACATTACACCTATAGAGATAGAAAACATGGATGAGCGCACTCGAGATGAGTATTTCATGGCCATTGCTATGGAGGAGGCACGCAAGGCTTATAGCCATGGAGAGATTCCCATTGGCGCCATTCTAGTAAAAGATAATACAGTCGTGTCACGCCACCATAATCGTCGTGAATTAGATCATGATGCAACAGCTCATGCAGAAGTCCTCGTAATCCGCGAAGCATGCGATGTTCTCAAACGCTGGCGGTTGACTGGTTGTACCCTGTATGTTACGATAGAGCCGTGTCCGATGTGCGCTGGAGCCATTATTAACAGTCGTATAGACCGTGTTGTATATGGTGCAAGTGATTACAAAGGAGGCGCCGTAGAATCGCTATTCAATGTGCTCTCTCATCCAGGTTTAAATCACGAACCTGAACTGGCATCAGGTGTGCTAGGTGATGAATGTAGCCAAATTATGAAAGACTTCTTTAAGGAGCGCCGTAAAGCACGGAGGAGTACCCAAGAGGCTGAAGGGTCCGCACTCGAAATGCGGTAGGTCGGGCAACCGGCGCGGGGGTTCAAATCCCTCCTCCTCTGCCAACTAGAATGTTTAAAGCGCTAACTGTAGTTAGCGCTTTTTTGTATCTATATTTATCAATACTTTAGTAACTTTATGAGTTATAATATACACAAGATATAATTACTGCTATTAAATAGACTCAAGGGGACACTATTATGAAAAAATATTACCCTTATCTCATAACAGTGAGTCACATGATCAATGACTCCTGTCAAAGTGTGTTGCCTGCCCTCTTACCGTTGTTCATTTATACGTATGGGCTCAGCTTAGAACAAGCAGGTTTCCTCATTTTAGCTAACACAGCATTATCTTCATTATTACAGCCTTTATTAGGTTATATTTCAGACAAGATCAATCAGCCCCGGCTTATCGCCTTTGGTGTTCTATTATCGGCTTGTAGTACAGGCGTGATGGGTTTCGTCAGTTCCTATGAAAGCCTTCTTATTTGCGCCACCTTAGCTGGTGTAGGGTCTTCTATCTTCCATCCAGAAGGCGCGAAGATTATGAATCGCCTCGGTGGTGGCAAAAAAGGTAAGGCCATGGGCACCTTTGCTATCGGTGGCAGCTCTGGTTTTGCCATAGGCCCACTATTTGCAGGGACTATCGCCTATACTATAGGGCCGCACGGATTGGCTGCTTTTACCGTAGTCGGTTTGCTTATCGCAACAGTTCTATTTGTACTCATGCCACGCATTGTAGCCCATGCACGTACCATTGACCAAGCAGTGGCTACAGAAAATCCAACGGTAGCGGCAAAACCGCTTAAGAACTACTGGAAGTACTTCGGCATCTTGTTCATTATTATCTTGAGCCAATCGGTAAACTTCCGCGTTATCAATGCGTTTATTCCGATTTTCTGGACTCGCGAGCTCGGTACAAGCCCCGAACAAGGCAGCTTTGCATTAACCGTATTCTTTAGTATCGGTATTTTCATGACCTATATTGGCGGTCTATTGGGCGATAAATATGGTCCTATCAAAATTATCAGACTATCCCTATTAGTTTGGTTACCTGCTATGTTCCTATTAACAGAGGTGCCAACCTTCTCGCCACTCATCATGATGCCTGTAGCCTACTTGCTACTACTCATGATTGGTGCTGCTAAAGCAATTAGCTACAGCCCTGTTATCGTACTAGGCCAAACATATCTAGCTAAAAGCATCGGCTTTGCATCGGGTATTACCCTCGGCGTGAGCCAAACCATCGGCGGTGTCATCGCCCCTGTAGTAGGTAACCTAGCAGATACCTACTCCCTCCCAGTGGCTATGATGACACTTGTGCCATTCCTTGTAATGGGCCTTGGGGCATCATTGATACTTAAAGATCCTAAAAAATTACAATAGAGAAGAACTAGGAAAGGGGCTGTAAAACAGCCCCTTTTAGTTTTATATCTATACGAACTACAATAGGTTAAACTTTATCTGTATTTTTATTTTTAATACTTTGATTTGGCATAACTAATACAACCATATTAATAGCATTCACAATAATAGTTTTTATATCACCTGGAAGTAATACAGAGCCTAAAAGAAGAAAGTTAAGCCCTACTTCTTTACTCACCTTTACTAGGCGTAATATAAAGAAGAAGCTGAGCTAGTATCATAAGCGACGTCAAGTCAGGGATATACTTAGATAGTATAAGTCCTAATATAAATACAACAGGATAAAATAAAGGAGAGCACCATTTTAAATCAACGATTCTTCGCATTCCACACAGAATGAATTGAGATACGCATATAGCACCTATTACACATACTATGATAGCGTAGAAAAGCTCACTACTGTCATATGCGCTAATCTTCAAACGATAAGTTAAAAAGGCACTGAACAATATGCCTATAAATGTAATAATATAGGTCTTAAAAAAGTCACCACGGCCCATAGGGATTCTATAGTTCCAACCACTGATATGATAGAATCTACCAATCAACATAAATATAACAGATATAACAATAATAAAGTCCCACATATGATTAATTAAAAACACTAAGTCACCTACTTTATTTTTTTAAGGGTTGTTTACTTCTAATGTATGCAACGGTCATGAAACTTACAAACATTATGGAAAGATTTATAATTCTATAATCATTTCTATATTGAATATCGTGTATCAGGAAAATTTCAACTAAAGATGTAACAATTAATATTAGTGGTGCTATATAAAATAGGAATTTACTATTTATTTTGATCGGCCCTAACACCGTATTTATAGCCATAATAATAAAAATAATTGTAAATATTCCTAGTCCCATTAACTTTACACCTATAATCAACTCAATAAAATACATCTTGTAAGCAACATATTTTATGTATAACAACGAATATTCATCATTATAACATCTTAGTGCTACAAGTTAATATACAAAAAGCCCCCTAACGGGGGCTTATATAGTTAGCTAAATTAATGTTTTAGCATTTCATTCAAGATAACTACGTCCGTTTCTTTCATACCTTGAGCCACAGTGCCGATACTGCGGATGGTTTCGTCAACGGAGTATGCTACAAGGCCATCGCCTTTTTGATAGTTCTTGTTAAGGCGTGCTTGTTTATATCCCATAAAGGCGCCATCAAGAGAAATCGCAATTTTACCTGCGCAGGATGGTTTTGCGCCATCACATACGATACCAGATAAGCTTGCAAGACCATTTACAAGGGTATTCTCGATGATATCCTTGCTATCACCTTTCAAGAAGGCAATGCCTGCCACACTTACAACACCAGCAGATACAACGCCGCAGTATGCGGATAATTTACCAATGCCAGATTTAACGTAAAGTGTTAACAAGTTAGCAAAGACGAGCGCTCGATAAAGTTCATCATCACTTTTACCAAGTTCCTCGGCAGTCGTAATGATTGGTACAGATACGGTTAAACCTTGGTTACCAGAGCCAGAGCAGATAACTACAGGCAAGGGACACCCGCTCATACGTGCATCGGATCCAGCCGCTGCACGAGCTTTACATTTTGTTTCAAGAGATGGATTTTCATCGTCTAGCAATAATAATTGGCCAATGTTAGCACCGTAATCGTTAGATAAACCTTCCTTGGAAATTGCAGTATTATACTCTACTTGTTGTTTAATTTGAGGAAGGATATCTGTAATATCAGCTGTTTTAGAAAATTCATAAATGCTATCAAAGGTCATAGCATATTCAGTGTTCGCTGCTTTTTTAATTTCGTTAACCGTTTCAGAAATAATCTCGCCATCTACAGCAACATACGTTACATTCGTATGGTCATTTTCAATACGAACTACAGCCGTATGTTCATCTGTTTCAGCGGTAATCTCAATATATAGATTATCTACACCTTCAGCGAGTGAAACGGTACAGAAGTTGGCATCAAGCAACGTGCCAAGCCATTTACGATCTTCGTCTGTAGCAGATTCCAATACCTCTAACTCCCGCTCTGGGTGACCTACAATGGCTCCCAAAGTGGTGGCGGCCGTAAGACCTTTACGACCACCAGAGTTAGGAATTACTACAGATTTGACGTTCTTAATAATATTCGCGCTGCATCGAGCATGAATATGGTTAGGAAACTCATCTAAAACAGAGACTGCCTTCGCAGCCGCATAAGCCAATGCAATTGGCTCTGTGCAACCGAAGGCAGGACGCATCTCTGACTGTAGCAAAGAAATATAATTCATCTTATACTTCCGCAATAATTTCCACTTCTACTAAAGCACCCAATGGAAGGTCTTTTACTGCTACGCAAGAACGAGCTGGTTTAGAAGTGAAATATTTAGCATACACTTCGTTAAATGCTTTGAAGTCAGCAATATCAGCCAAGAAACAAGTTGTTTTAATAACTTCGGAGAAGTCAGAACCTGCTTCAGCCAATACAGCATCAATGTTTTTGCATACTTGTTCAGTTTGCTCTACGATACCACCTGCAACAATGGAACCAGTTGCAGGATCGAGTGGAATTTGACCAGAAGCAAATAATAAACCGTTTACTACTTTAGCTTGAGAATAAGGACCTACTGCTGCTGGTGCTTTGTCTGTGAAAAGTGTTTTCATGATAATTCTCCTTTAATAAATATAATTAAAAATAAATATAACTATTTTCTAGGGCGAGACTCACCTTTGGGGCTCGCTATATATGACGCACTCTGTAAAAGTACGTATATAATAAATTATTTAACAGATTTGAATGCGTTGTCAAATATCGGTTTGAAATAATCACGTTGTACGTCAGTTGTTAACCCAACATAAAACACCGGTTTACCTGGCTTCAACACAAATGCAGCATTTGCATAGAGTGGAGTTTGTACAGTTCCATCAGAATATAACATGCGAGAACTTGCTGCATACGTTTGATATTTTGTACCCGCTACAGGATGAACTTGTTGCGCATCTTCTACTGTAATAGTTTTAAGTACCTTAGGCATAATAGTTCCCTTTTCTGGGTTGCGACTTGGTACATGGATTGGCCCATTTAAAGGAACTACAGTTGTTGTCGTTGGAATTTGCTTATTAATAGTCCCTAATATAAGTTGTTCAGTTACAGGATCGACTTGACCTTTATCAAGAGCCGCCATAGCAGCTATAAACATAGGATCATTAGCCTCTTTACCAGCAAATTGTTGTGCTACCTCTTTTACATCTACGGCCACTAAAAACGCATCTTTTTGACCAGTTTTATCTGCACCTTGTAATTGGTAGATATCAAAATTAGTTCCTAAGTTCTTTATAAATTCTTTAATTTGCGCATTTACAGGATTTGCACTAGACGGATCTGCTTTTTCTTGATTTGTAATAAAAGATGTTACAAAGCTAGGAGTATTTGCTTTAGACGCAGAAATAACATTTACATTATTAGGCACTACCATAGCGCCCCCTATAGTTTGTACATCCTTAGCTAAACCTACACCAGATACAGTTCCTAAAAGGCAGGCAGCACAAGCTAATACTTTCAAAGATTTCATATTATTTACCTCCCTTAAGAGATTGTGTTTGATACATATGCTTCAACTCATTAGTCCAATAATCATAGCTAGAATCATCAGAGTATAAGAATTGTAAGGATAATCCCTTATCAGCAGGAATTGCGTAACCAATCAAAGCAAAGCTATTTCTAAAGCCATCAAAGCCTACTGCACCGCGTACATCACCTGTTACAGCCGTACCATAACGAGTTTGAACAGGTTGATAAGCCACATGAGTTGCATCTACGCTCAATTGTTTCGCCATAAAGCCAGTAAATGTAGAAATTGCTTCCTTATCTTTAGCGGATGCTTTCTTATCAACAGCTAATAATTTATCGACTGTACCATTTATATGAGCAGGAATACTATCATTAATAGCTTTAACCGCTTTAGCTAATTTCGCACCTTCTACAGTATCGCCAGGCAAACTTGCTAGTCGTTGTTGTGCTGTATCTTTAGAATACGCATCAACATGTTTAGAAACGGAGTTCTTTAATTTAGCCTTATCAGCGTCAGATCCTTTTTCTAATACGGTCTTATCAATTTTAATCGCTTGATCAATAGCGTTTTTAGGATAATCAACAACTAACAGATAGCCTGTATGGTGACCTTGCTCATTTGTACCTTGTAATTGATAATAAGAAAAACCATCTAAAACATCACCCTTAACAGGCTCAAAAGGCACAGAATAATGCATTTTCAATACAGTATTAATGGAACTAAGGGATTCTTTATTTGCAGCGAAAAGCATTTGGTTTTGCTCATTATTACGTAGCCTAGCATCTGTAGGAACATGCATAACTTCTACAGCTTTCACTGTAGGGGACGTACTGCCATACATACCATAACCTAAATCTACCGTATCTGCACATGCCACTGCACCCATGCCAACTGTTAAACATGTAGCACAAGCCAATGTGATAACTTTTTTATTGAGAGCTCTCATAAGACACCTCACGTTTTAACAATACAATATTCGTATAGAGTAAAAATAATAATCTATACTGCATATATTTATTATTATACTATATCGACATTTATAATTATATAGTATAATTTACAACCTTTCCTTTCTGCTATACAATACATAAATAGACATGTAAACATGATACATGCATGAGAAATAGAAAGGAGTGCACACTAGGTGTGCTTTTATTATGATACAAGAATTAATTCCTCTCACAAGGCCGCGCACATTAGCAGCCGCGTTGGGGCCTACTATTCTAGGTGCCGCTTTTAGTTATTATGCATTTGGTGCAGCTCGTGGCACCGGTCTTGCCATATTCCATACTATTCTTATTTTCTTAGCTGTTGTAACGGCTCAAATCGTAGCCAATTTATGGAACGAATATAAAGATTTCAAATCCGGTCTTGATGCAGGACAAAAGGTCGGTAATGCTGGTTCTATTACGCGTGGTGCCATTACACCAGAACTCATCGTTACCATGATCAAAGTACTCATGGTAATACCAATCATCATCGGTGCTTACTTATCCGCTACCATCACGTGGTATTACGTACCTGCCGGCTTCATATGTATTCTGATCAGTTTCCTCTACTCCGGTGGTCCGAAACCAATTTCTCGTACACCCTTTGGGGAAATTTCTTCTGGCATCGCCATGGGCCTTGCTATCGTACTTATTACGGGATATGCTTGGACTCGTGAATTATCTTTAGCACTGTTAATCCCTGCTATTCCATCCACATTACTAGTTGGCTCCATTATGCTCACGAATAACATTCGTGATATTCGCAATGATGAAAGCCACGGTCGTCGTACATTACCAATCGTACTTGGCCGTGAACGAGCTCTCAGTTTAATGAGCATTATGTACATCTTTAATTTTATTTGGATTGTGGCGTGGATCATCGTAGGCCATATGACATGGTTTTCATTATTAGCATTCCTCGCTATACCACTAGCTTTCAAAACAGTACATACCTTAAGTACTAAAACAGATGAATTCCAACTAGACAAAGCTATGGGCACCACAGCAGGGGCCGCTATGATTTACCAACTCATGTGGTCCATTGGACTCATCATTGGCAAATAAACTATTTGCTCGACCATAAGCGAATTGAATTTATAACTAGATACAAGGATAGAGATTTCCAGAGTATTACAATGTAAATGTAATATTTTGGAAATCTTTTTGTCCATAACTTTTAGTTATGGAGAACCCATACTAAATCCTTCTTGATAGATAGGGAATAATTTAGTACTATAGATTTAATATTTTATATGTAATGATTGTAAAAGGAGTGTGTCTAATGAGAAAATTTTTAGCATTAGCGGCTACTGTAATCCTCGGCGGTGCTTTATTGATCGCAGGTTGCGGTAACGACAACAACAAACAAGCTGCTAGCGACAGCAAACAAGTTATTAAAATCGGTGCTACTGCAGTACCTCACGCAGAAATCTTGGAACAAGTTAAACCTATCTTAGCAAAAGACGGTATTGAATTAAAAATCACTGAATTCACTGATTACAATACGCCAAACCTTGCTTTGGGCGACAAAGAAATCGATGCTAACTTCTTCCAACATATACCTTACATGGATGAATTCGCAAAAGCTCACAAACTTAACTTAGTATCTGCTGGTGGCGTTCACCTTGAGCCAATGGGCTTATATTCCCGTCAAATCAAAGATTTGAAAGATCTTCCTAAAGGCGCTAAAATTGCTATCCCTAATGACCCTACAAACGGCGGTCGTGCATTGTTATTATTACAAAAACAAGGTCTTATCACTTTGAAAGACTCCAGCAACATCTTGTCCACAGTTCAAGATATCGCTAATAACCCTAACGAATACCAATTCGTTGAATTAGAAGCAGCTCAAGTACCTCGTTCTCTTGACGATGTAGCTTTAGCAGCAATCAATACTAACTTCGCTTTGAATGCAGGTCTTAATCCTGGTAAAGACGCGTTGGCAATCGAATCTAAAGATTCCCCTTACGTAAATATCGTAACTGTACTTAAAGGCAATGAAAGCGATCCTAAGATTAAAAAATTGATGGAAGCACTTCACAGCCCTGAAATCAAAAAATTCATTGAAGAAAAATACAAAGGTGCAGTTGTTCCTGCTTTCTAAGGTATACAACAAAAGAGACCACATAAGTGGTCTCTTTTTTATTGTCTTAACTTGTTGTCTTAACTTATTATCTTAACTTGTTGTCCTAAATTATTGTCGTAAGTTGTAACTACATGCTATGCGCACCAAATCTAAAAGGCAATAGTTCATCTAGTTCAACCACTGTATACTCTCCTTTTAGGTTCGCCATAATAATGTAAGGTATTTCAAATTCAGATATAACCTGACGACAAGCGCCACAAGGTGAACAAGGCCCTTCTGTATCAGCTACTACCGCAAGGGCTTTAAACTTTGTATAACCTTCCGATACTGCCTTAAAAATAGCAGTGCGCTCAGCACAGTTAGTAAGGCCATAGGATGCATTTTCTACATTACAGCCTTCATAGATAGTACCATCTTCACAGAGAAGGGCTGCACCTACACCAAAACGGGAATAAGGACTATAGGACTTTTCTCGGGCAACAGTAGCACGATCAATAAGCTTTAGAATATGTTGTTCTATCATAATCGGCTCCTTATTCCACGATATCTAGTATCGTATCGACTACTGTTGGCGCTGTTGTGCCAAATGTAATAGCCTCTAAATATGTTTTACCTGCATTAGCAAGTAAACTTTCATCAGAAGCATACAAGGTGGCAATACTTTCGCCGGCTATTACAGAATCGCCTGTTTTCTTATGCATCACGATGCCTGCACTGTAATCGATAGGGCCATCTTTTACGGTACGTCCTGCACCAAGCATCACAGATGCAATACCACATTGCTCAGTATTCATATGTGTAATATACCCATCTTGAGTGGCGACTACATCATAGGTGAATTTACCGATGGCTAACAAGCTTTCATCGTCAATAACGCGGCTATCCCCACCTTGGGCCTCAATCATGAGGCGTAAACGATCAAGAGCCTTACCTGAGTCAAGTGCCTCTTGTACACGACTAAGAGCCGTTTCATAATCACATAGATGGCTCAATACGAGCATATGTGCAGCCATGATAAGACATTCATGGGTTAAGTCCTGCGGGCCATGACCTTTCAAGGTATCGATAACCTCACGAATCTCCAATGCATTGCCAATAGCATGACCGAGCGGTCGATCCATATCGGTCAATACCGCCTTAACGGAGCGGCCATTTTCATTGCCAATATCTACCATGGCCTTCGCAAGAACCCGTGCATCATCTAAGGTTTTCATAAAGGCACCGCTACCCACCTTTACATCGAGGAGAATAGCCTGTGCTCCAGATGCTAATTTCTTACTCATTACGGAGGATGCAATGAGAGGAATACTATCTACTGTGCCCGTTACATCCCGCAAAGCGTAAAGCTGTTTGTCAGCTGGCGCCAATCCTTCCGACTGGCCGATAACAGCAAGGCCTATTTTATTAACTTGATTGATGAAATCATCTTGTGCTAAAGAGACTTTCAGATTGGGTATGGATTCCATCTTGTCGATAGTACCACCTGTATGACCTAGTCCACGGCCAGACATTTTAGCCACCTTACCTCCACAAGCGGCTACAAGAGGTCCAATGATGAGCGTCGTCTTATCCCCTACGCCACCCGTACTATGTTTATCTACAGTAATGCCATCAATACTAGACAAATCTACCATATGTCCAGATTGAGCCATAGCTAAGGTTAAGGTTCCTAGCTCTCGATCACTCATCCCATTAAATACGATGGTCATCAACAGGGCACTCACTTGATAATCAGGGATATCC
>NZ_CAURHA010000017.1:0-38011 GCF_963524655.1 uncultured Veillonella sp. | reverse complement strand
TTATGGAATCATCAGATCAATTTAGTCAGTTAATTGTTTCGGCAATAGGATTTTCAGAAAAAGATTATAGCATTAATTCGAATATAAATATAACAGTTTTAGAAAATGAAAAATATAGCTTACTAAATAATGAGATGTATGTTCAGAATTATGAGCTTTTACAATGTATGAATGATGCTTAATATAGTAGGGGTTAATAAGAAGATGGTTATCTCTCCATTTCCTTACCCATATAAATTCCATAATTTTTTCGTATTTTGTAAAGCTCGTCCATCGTGGTTTTTGAGGACGAATACTCTTGCATGAGGGGATTCTTCTTTTCTTGCAATTTATCAAGTCTGTCTAAAATATCCTTTGAATTTGACAGCTTTTAAACCGACCTCTTAATGTTAGACCAAAAATCTTAACGTTCAGGAGGTCGGTTCAGTCTCTTACTTTGGTAAGAGTCTTTTTCTATATCAAAAACTACAATAAATTTAGTATAATTTAACTATGAATCATCAGTATACATATAAGGTCGTATTATAAGGGAGAGACACATATGATACATCTTAAGGACTTAGGCAGTTTTGAATCTGTACCAAAGTTAGTGACAGATATTATAAATGGAAATATAACAGCACTTGAAAGTGCATTAAATAGTGTTTGGGATATAGATGAGCCTGTACAAATTAGCGAGTATAGTGAGCATACACCTTTAGAATTAGCTCTTGTTATGTGTTGTTTGCCAAGTGTTCAATGGTTAGTTGAGAATGACGCTGATCTAAATGATGAGGAAAATCCAAGTTTCTTATTAGCTGTACGGTATGGTAATAAAGAGATTATCGACTATGTTGTGACTCATGGTGCTAATATTCACGCCTTAAACCGTGTGAAAGTAGATGCCTTTCAAGCTGCCTTATATGGCAAGAAATATAATCACTTACAGATTATTCATGACTTAGGCCATACGGTGCAGAAGTATGGCGGTAAAGCTTTCAGAAATGCCATTACAGATAGAAATTATGATGTTCTAGATTTCTTTATTCGTAATGGTGTAGATATTAACTACAACAAGCCTGATTCTGTATATCCCTTTAAGCCAACCCCATTGTGCGTAGCAGCACGGTATGTGGATTTAAAAATGTGTAAGTATTTGGTAGAACATGGCGCTGATGTGACCATCACGGAAAAGGATGGTATGCGCCCCTATAGCATTGCTATTGAAAAAGGCGATATGGAAATGGCCGAGTATTTTAAATTTTTAGAGCCTGCTGAGTTTCATGATATACAAAATAAAATGGATCAGTTAAAGCCATTTAAATTACCAAAGGCATTAGTATCGTTTTTAGAGGGAGATACGCTCTATTTTGAATTGCCAGACTCAGATTTTATATCTATAGAGTTCTTCCCACTTACAGATACGATTCCATTTAAATTAGGTCGTCGTAATCTATTACGTTTATCTAAAGAACTAGGTGAGTATAATGAATGGCAAATTGTGTGGGACCCTAAGTCTAAAAAGATTTCTTGTTATGATATAGAACATCAAGAACTGCGAGAGCTTTGTAAATTTGATGAGTTTATGTCCGATATGGCAGGCCAATTAGAAACCTTGTTTTAGGATATATCGTAAAGGAAAGGCAATACATATGACAGATACATTTGAGAAAACATATACGGATTGGTCCATTGATGTAGGCACCTATAAATATGAAGGGATTACACTGAATGAAGTTGAACAAAATCTGTATGCTATTGAGGACCAAGAGCAAGACTTCGTATTTATTTCTCCATCAAAGGCAATCTCCATAGATAATAAACTGTATAACTTTGTACAGGTTTGTAGTGATCGAGATACCGATTTATTACACATAGAGCTTAGTGTAACTAATGATGGTGACCGAGGCGCCATCATATATGGTAAGAATGAGCTGGGCCATCAAGAGGTATTACAAATAATAGAAGATTTTATTACTCATCATAAGGTGCCATCATTAGATGATTGGGAAATCGTGTTAGATTTAAGACCTGAGATAGAAAGCCTGTAAAGGATACTGTGGAGCTTATTATGCTATATACACCGAATAACCTTTTGTATAAGTATATTCGCTATCGATTTAGACGGATTCAGATTGAATGTAATATGGTATACGATGTAACACCAGAGGAAGAAGATGAGATTTGCCGTAATCTGTTAAAAAAGAGAGCGAAAATATTGATTCCAGTTGGCATAGTATATGCATTGATCTTTGCTGTAAGTTTCGTTTGGCTATTAGGAACAAGTGAAGAATTAAATCCGCTAATGCAATGGGAGATAAAAGCCTTTGACTATGTCACACCCATTTTAAGTACCATCGATTTTAAGTGGTATGCATATTCACTTGACCTATTGCGAGTAGCACTTATTTTAGCGCCTATAGGGATTATAAATGTATCTCCTTATATCATTTTTTCCTATATGGTTGATACCAATTTGATACGACGCAGGGTAAAAGCTTTAATTAAAGAATATTCCACTGATGAGAAACCATTTGATTAAGATAATCTATGTAACTAGGAGAGCGTATTATGAGTGATTTGAAAGACTTTAATTGGATCGGATTTTGGAATGATTGTGACTATGCATTTGAATCCTATATAGGTAAATCGGTTACGGATAAGGATATTAAGGATGTTGAAGCTGAACTAGGCTATACATTGCCTACAGCATATGTAGAGCTACTTAAAAACCATAATGGCGGTGTATTGAATAAGAACTGCTTTATAAATAATAATGGCGACTGTGTATATGTAACCGGCATATATGGCATCGATAGAGATAAAAAATACTCTCTTATAGGTGAGATGGGTAATGAGTTTTGGATTTCTAAATGGGAGTATCCTCCTATCGGTATCGTTGTAGCCGATACGATTTCTGGTGGGCATGATATGATTTTCCTCGATTATCGTGAGTGTGGTCCTACTGGTGAACCTAAGGTAGTACGTGTTGACCAAGAAGGTGATTACTCAATCACTCTGTTAGCAGATAACTTTGGTGACTTTATTAAGAACTTATATATCAGTATAGAAGAGATTACGGATGAAGAGTTTCAATCTTTAAGTGATGCGGATAAGGTTAAGCTCCTTAATGAACAAGAGGACTTAGACATCGATCGTGCTATGGAGCTATTAACTAACATAGGCATCGATAATTTGTCACCTATACTATTAAGCACCTTAGGACGTATGTATAACAATAATGGCCGCGCAGCAGAGGCTATTGATTTATTTAATCGTATAGATGAAACACATCGCGATTGGTCTTGGTATTATCGCTGTGGCTATGCTCATGCGACGTTAGCTATTGGTGAAAGCTACGAATCTGAACATGTACAGAAGGCATTACAGTTAATAGAGACAGCTATGAAAATGACTAAAGAGGCTCATTTAGATAAACAGCTGGGCTGGTGTTGTGAAGTTGTAAAATACCTATTAACTCAAATCAAGCCAAAAGAGTACAAGGCGGATTATCCTGTCATATTTGAAACCATTAAGAATGTCTTTGATAATAAAAATAGTAAAAAGACTAAAAAGACTACAGAAGATAACCATATTGAAGACGCTAATGAATACGAAGAAGATAACTATCCTACATATGATGTACTACATTGGGTATTTAATAAGAAAACATATAGCAGAGAAGAGTTTTCCAAAGAATACAATGAAAATGTAAAGAAATATACAGATGATGATCAAGCAGATGACGACGATAGATTAGATGAACCTGAAATTCTAGTAACCTATGAAGCATGGATTGAAAGTGTAGACCAACTCTTTGATAATGAACGTGTAACCGATGAAGAACTACTTGAAGACGATAAAGAAGACGGTATGTGGCAAGTAGAAATCATGGCTCATCTCGTAGCGGATAATGGTACATATTTTACAAGAGAAGAGTTGCTCTTTAAATTGCATAATCTAATGGCTAATAAAGAACTGGGTGATCACGTATTCTTTGAAGGTATTGAATACGAAGGCCATGAATGTGAAGGCTACGGGCTTATAGATAACGAAGATGGTATACCTGTATTCTATATATGCTGTGGTAGCTAACTAATAGAGATATAATAGATTAGCCCTTCGCTTATGCGAAGGGCACTTACTGTACACGCAAACTTATAACAGTAATAAAATAAATTAAATTATTGTACTTTTGTGCTTTTGGCTACGTTATTTTATATAGCCTTCGTGTAGAATATTGAGAAAGTATTTTAGTAATTTTGAAATCAAAGCATTGTGATGAGAGAGAGGATGCCTATGAGTGAAAATGAACTCGTATATAATGAGAGATATTGTGATTATAGACTTCTTTATGAAGGCTTAGAATTCTGTTGGGATGAGAAACCATCAGGTGATTATTTAGATACTGTAAAAGTTCTTGCCAAAAATTACCATAAAAATATTGATAAGATTGCTGCTTTTATGCTTGAAGACATACAAGAAATGTATGATGAATCTATTACTATAGATGATGTGAAAGAACGGATCGGTATCCCTCAAATTGATCCAGAGCTAGGTACTGTAACCTATTGTGAACAAACCTTTGATCATACGCATATATTTTGCTTTGAATTTTGGGACGATGAGTTTGAAGATTTAAATTACTTTGCTATTGATGGCTGATATATTGTCATAAAAATGGTAAAAGAGCTACTTTAGATACATAGATTAGTTTGGTGTTGTGAAGTAGTAGAGTTCTCATTAACCTCTATTAGTTTAAAGGATGACAAGGAGGATTATCCTATGATTTTTGATACCATAAAAAAACTGTTTAACAAGGATGAGAATACTGAGCAGATTGAATATCTCGGTACTGATAAAGATGGTAATAAAATATATGAAGGTTACTATCATGAGTTTAAGGGGATTCCTTGGGTTTTTAATAAAACTACTTATACTAGAGAAGAGTTTCTTAAGGCGTTTTATGAATGCTTAGAAGAGCATAATGTTAATCGTGATAATTTACCGCCATTAGTAGAGCCTGAAATTCTTGTAAGCTATGAAGCTTGGATTGAAAGTAAAAGTCAGCTTCATCCTAATGAATACTTATACGAAGACGATGAATTAGAAGAATACGATAAAGAAGACGGTATGTGGCAAGTAGAAATCTATGCTCGCTTCAAAGCAGATAATGGCCAGTACTTTACTACTGAAGAGATTCTTTTTAAGATACATAACACAATGGCCAATAAAGAGCTTGGTGATCATGTATTCTTTGAAAACCTAGCCTATGATGATCACGAATTCGATGCTGACGATGCCGACGATGTTTCTGATGATGATGAAGGTACTCCTGTATTTGTCGTATGGCTTGGTAGCTAGTAAATAGCTGTTTTTGTTATAAACTATTATTTTAAAATCAGTCAGTTATTGTTTTGTGCTTATTATTTTGTGTTGTTTGTTATTATTATGATAAGATGAGTTCATATACATATTAATGATATGAGGGGACGTGTATTGTATGTCTATGAGTGTTGAGCAGTTTTTATCATTGTCTGATGCTGAACAGTTGCAAACTATTAAAGATCTTAATGATATCGGTCAAGAGGAAATCATTATCGATGTGTTGACTGGGATTGGCATCGATAACTTATCTGTACCTTTATTAGGCGAGCTTGGTAGAGCCTATAACAATAACGATAAACCAGAAGAAGCTATTAAAGTATTCAAGACCATCGATACAGAACATAGAGATGCAGTGTGGCATTATCGCTGTGCGTACTCCCATGGCTCTATTGCTTCTGCTAATCATGAGGCCTATACATCAGAGAACATGCAACAGATGTTAGCTTTAGTAGATAATGGTGTACGATTAGCTACTAAAGAAGATCGAAATGATATAAAGGAATACTGCTTTGAAGTCATGGATATGTGCCGTTTACAAATGGATTTTGAAAAATGTGAAGTTGACTATCCTGATTTATGCTTAAACTATAGCAAGTATATAGCAGAAAAAAAGAAGAAAAGAGAAGGTGTACCTCGTCAACGAACTATCACTGTAGAAGAAATTTTAGCTACAGATGATATGTGGACTATAAATGAGCCTGCCTATTGGACTATCAATATTTATGGTTCGTATGATGACTATTTAGAATCTGCAAAAGTGTTCACCGTAGAGCAACGATATCTTAACGCTATATGCTGGTATTTCGCTGAGGTTAATAATGGTGGGCATCATCAGTTCTTCTATAACTCTACAGGCATTGTATGGGAAGATGCTCTTGCAGGGTTACGCCTCTTTAAGATGGAAATACTAGCAGATAATTTACAATCCGTAATCGATTATTTTGGTGGTTCTGTTCCATTTAATAGAGAAGAACGATGGACTATTTTACAAGATTGGGAAAATGAGGCTGAATTATTCGATTTCCTAGATGGAAAAGACGATGTAGTCTATGAATATGAAGGCATATTTGAAGATGTATTTGTACATGAACATCCTGAATTATTTGTATTTGATGGAACCTATACAGTCTCAGAATAAGATTGGTGTATAATTAACATGTATAGTTGCTTTTACTATGATGTTTACTTTCACCAAATTATATTAGAGGTATTACATGTTAGATAAACAAGGCGTATATGATTGCTTACGTGACCATCATATCGATTTTGAAATTACGGATCACGCACCGCTATTTAGTATGGATGATAAGCCCAATGTAGAGTTGCCATATCCTGAGTGGGATGCAAAGAATTTATTCATTCGAGACCATAAACGGGAACATTATTATTTGATTACCGTTCGTGGTTCTAAGCGTGTGGATCTAAAACAGTTCCGTAAGGATCATAAGCTTAAAAAGATTTCCTTTGGTTCCGAAGAAGAGCTATGGGATATTTTGAAGATTAAACCAGGTCACGTATCTCCATTCTGTTTGCTCCACGATGAAGACCGTAAGGTACATTACTACATTGATGCGGATTATAAAGATAATCTAATCGGTATACATCCTAATCAAAATGATGCTACCGTATGGTTACAAGGAAAAGACTTAGTTAAACTTATTGAAGAACATGGTACAATAGTAGAATATATTACATTGTAATTTAGTCGAACTGGAGC
Organism: uncultured Veillonella sp.; assembly: GCF_963524655.1. Classification (GTDB taxonomy): domain Bacteria; phylum Bacillota; class Negativicutes; order Veillonellales; family Veillonellaceae; genus Veillonella. The sequence continues at coordinate 30,927 of NZ_CAURHA010000017.1, read as the reverse complement.
ATGTATGAATAGAAAATTATTAAAACGTATTCTTGTAACCTCTGCGATTGCTGTATTAGGTGTTAGTACATCCTTTGCGGCACTTGTTATGGAACGTGATGAAGGTTTAGACACAGCACCTAGTGTAGGCATGTATCGCTATCAAGTTCCTACAGAGTTACAGGGCACATATAACAGTGCAGGTGTTGCCAATCTAACAGCATCTATGGAGAAAGAACCTAATACATTATCTATGAATGTAGCTCATGTAAAAGGAAATCCATCTGAGTCTTATGTAGTAGAAATTTATAAAGATTTAGCTGCCATTGAAGCGCATCGCAAGTCTGATCATTATCAAGCCTTTGTTAATGAAGTAGGTTCTAAATTAACAAATCGTAAAATGTATGATGTACAATCTGTATTATTGCTTGAGAAAAAAGATGCTTTATCCATCGTCAATGATGGTAAAGCAGTAGTGACATTAACAGAGTTTACTGTTAATAGCAATGATATTGACGCAGTACAACGTCAGTATCAACTCGATATTGAACGGGCCGTGCGCGATGATGTGGGCTTTAAGGCTGGTTATGTTTTCCGTGAAAGAAACGCAAAAAATCGTTGGTATGTATTCCAAGTTTATAGCGACCAAGCAGCTCTTACTAAACATGTAAATAGTCCAGGATATCGATTTATGATGAGTCAAATTCAAGGTAGTCTACAAAACGTTACCACCAAAGTATTAGATGGGGATATCCTCGTTAATCATGGTGGTCAAGCTTTCGTAAGACCTTAATATTGGATATAATATAATTAAAACTATAAGAATATTTACAGTAAAGTTACTGCTAGCATATGCATATGTATGTGCTAGCAGTTTTTTGTTATTTAATAGGTGAAAGTATAGTCAATACAAAAAGGAGTTACATATGACACAGCAAGAACGGTTACGTTATTTGGTTGAAGGCTTAGTAGCAGAATACAAAGAGAGGCATAACGAACATATAGATATCCCTATGAATGAAGAAGAGCAATTTACTCTCTTTAGATCTTTATGTAATATTCGTCCTGCTGGTGGAATGCCTCTTGAATGGATGAAGATAGAGTCTGAATATTTAAATATATTGGCCCATGAAAAGGGAATCGTAACCATTAATGATATGAAAGAGCGAGAGCCTCAGATTTATTTGTGGCAAGGAGATATTACTCGATTATCTGTAGATGCTATTGTAAATGCAGCCAATAATAAATTGCTCGGATGTTTTGCTCCAAATCATAAGTGTATCGATAATGAAATCCATACCTTTGCTGGTATAGAGCTTCGAATGGAATGTGCTAGAATGACTGAGTATATGGAAATGCCTGAAAGAGCGGGAGTGGCTCGTATGACCCATGGGTATAATTTACCGGCAAAGCATGTGCTTCATACGGTAGGTCCTATTATTTATGAAGGTGTAACAGATAAGGAGAAAAATGAACTAGCTTCGTGTTATCGGTCCTGTTTACAACTAGCTAATGCTTATAATTTACACTCCATTGCATTCTGCTGTATCTCTACTGGTGAGTTTAGATTCCCTAATGAAGAAGCAGCACAGATTGCCATAGATACGGTACGAACATATTTAAAAGAAACAAATAGTAAAATACAAGTGGTATTTAATGTATTTAAGGATATAGATTATGATATCTACAACAAATTATTATCATAATATAGATACTTTATATGCACTCATTAATAGGGAATAGGAACCTACACCTTTTGAAATTTATAAAAATACTGTATCATTTAATATGACTTACAAAAAGTTATGGATGATTGGTTAGTTTTAGAAGGAGTTAATGTACTATGAATTATAAATACACCTATGAAAGTCCATTAGGAACTATGATTATGCTTGGTACATTAACCTACTTAACAGACTTATTCTTTGTAGATGAAGCACATGCACCAAGTTATGATGATGCGGAATATATCGAACAACTAACAGGTCCTTTTGAAGTGACTAAAATGTGGCTAGATCAATACTTTACTGGTAAGAAGCCTTTTATTATTCCGCCAATTAAACTAGAAGGCACTGAATTCCGTAAATCTGTATGGTCTGTGTTACAAACAATCCCTTATGGAGTAACTACCACCTATGGTGATATTGGCAAAGAGATTGCTAAGAGCAAAGGAAAAGATACGATGTCTGCCCAAGCAGTAGGAGGTGCTATAGGTCATAATCCTATTTCGATCATTATTCCTTGTCATCGTGTTATAGGTAGTAATGGTAAATTAACTGGCTATGCTGGCGGTATTGAACGCAAGAAATATATGCTTGATCTTGAAGCGAAACATAAATAGTACATATTAGATTGTAAAATCATATTTAAATAGACTCATAGAAAAAGAAGAAAGAGATTACTCATGATGGATAGACACATCATAGGTAATCTCTTTTGGTATATATAGGTGGGACTATTTAAATTGATTTACTAAGGTACCAATGCCACTAATCGATATAGATACGGTATCTCCTGATTTTAACCAACCATATCGTTTTTCATTTTTACCAAGTACAACACCACTAGGTGTACCTGTAAAGATAATGTCACCTTCCTGTAGTGTAATATACTGGGATACAAATTCGATAATCGCGTCCGGTTTAAACATCATTTGTTGTAATTTGGCTTGTTGACGTATTTCACCATTTACTGTTGTAGTAATAGTTGCATTGTCAAAATCAAAATCATCTGGAGAAACAATAGTAGGACCGATAGGGGCAAAGTTATCTAGTGATTTGCCGAGAATCCATTGAGAGCCTCTAAATTGTAAGGCTCGAGCTGAAACATCATTTCCAATGGTATAGCCTAATATATGGTCTCTGGCCTGTTCACGAGATATATTTTTACCAGCCTTACCAATGATGATAACCAGTTCTCCTTCGTAATCATAATGAAGGTTTTTATCTTGAATTGGAACTATATCTTGATGTGACGCCAATGCATTAGATGTTTTCATAAAGATTTCTGGAAAATCATGTGTAGCAAGACTAGTTTCCTCTATATGGTCTGCATAGTTTAAACCGATACAGATAATGTTTTTGGGATTAGTAATTAGGGTACGGTTAGTAGATTCTTTCATGAGAGATAGCTCCTTAGGAGATGAGATACATATATTGTAAGTTAATTATAATATAAATCGGTATGTAAAGAATATTTTTGACGAAATAATTATATAGAGGCATTTTTGTCACATCCTGTTTATTATACTTAAACAAAGTAATAAAAGGAGGAGTTCCTATGTATATGCATAGAAATGTGACAGATAAATTTATAGGTACCGTAGTATCTTGTGACATCATAAGTACGAGTAGTTGGTATGGTGATTTACCAGATAGCGTTCCAAAGGAAGTGAAATTAAATCGTAAAGATTACTATATTGAAGAGATACAACATATTTCTATTAAGGAAGCCATTAGTGTTACCTATGGCATTAAATGGGAGCATATCTCGAAACCTGTAGAGGGTAAAATAGAATCCTTAACTACTAAGGAGTACTCAATTGACGAATCTAAAAAACAATATCTATTAGAACTTATGGGGCTTAGATTTTCCGATGATATTGACCTATATGATGAGGATGAGTGTGCTGTCCAAGTACAGCTCATCAACACTGAGGATCAGGAATTTATATATGAATTTCCTTTTGATAATACCCTGAGGGCCATGTCTATACTATTCAGACAAATTCTAGGTATGCCTACATTACTTTTATTTGATGGAAATCGAGAAAAAGATAGAATTCAAGATATTCATATTGAAGTGCAAAAAAATATGTACCAAGACTATGGTGACGTAAATACATTGAATTTTAATTGGAATGAGCCGTCTATTTCCATTGATTGTAATAGTAAGCAATTTGGTCACTCTAGCCATAGTCATAGAGAGTATGTAGATAATCAAATGATTCATCAATTGAAGCAAGATATTGACTTTCACATTGGTGAAACGCTATATAGTCTTGATTCCTTTAGTCTTAGTGAAAGTCATGACCTTGATAGAGACCCTGCTCGTGGTGGTATAGTAACAGTACGTATTAAATGGGCGCATAAAGAGGATACATTGTTTATAGGGAATGTAACTGATCAGTATGTGCCCACTTGGTATAAAAATCTAATTAATTTTATACATGCTCATACAAGAGATAAATCTTTACAAGAGTTTTTACAATCAAATCATATATCTGATAGAAGAATTTATACGTATTGTTCTGTATATATTTTTAAGATAAACCAGGAATTTTATTATCGTACTGATAGAAATGATATATATGAAGGAGATATTGTAAAAGTTCCGTTTGGATCCGATAATGCGGTTCGTACTGGTCGTGTAGAATCTATTTCATATCATACGCGTTACGACGTACCTTATGATTTGAAACGAACTAAATTTATTATAGATAAAGACATAGAAATTATTTATGATACCGATCGTTATAGATATGATGATCCATATGATTTATAAGGCATCAAAATAAGTGATATTCTATATTTTGTACTTAAGTTTACTTAACTTATTACATGTCTAATCTCTGTCCTCTATAGAATATGTTGAAATAACTTGCTCATAGTGTTAAGATTATAAGTATATTAATAAGCATGGAGGTTATTGTTATGAGCAAGAATATCGATTGGGATAATCTCGGTTTTGGTTATGTAGAAACCGACTACCGTTATTTGACTACATATAAAGATGGTAAATGGGATGAAGGTGGTTTAATCACTGATTCTAATGTTGTATTAAACGAATGTGCTGGTGTATTCCAATATGCCCAAACTATTTTTGAAGGTTTAAAAGCATATTATACTAAAGACGGACGTATTGTATGTTTCCGTCCAGATCTTAATGCAATTCGTTTAGATGAATCTGCAGAACGTCTTGTAATGCCTAAGTTACCTGAAGGTCGCTTTATTGAGGCTGTAAAAGAAGTAGTAAAAGCAAACAAAGACTTTGTTCCTCCATATGGTCATGGTGCAAGCCTTTATGTTCGTCCTTACATGATGGGTACAAATTCTGTTATCGGCGTAAAACCAGCAGATGAATACCAATTCCGTATCTTAACTACACCAGTAGGCCCTTACTTCAAAGGTGGCGCTAAACCGATTAAAATCCGTACTACTGATTTTGACCGTGCTGCTCCTCATGGTACTGGTCATATTAAAGCGGGCTTAAACTATGCTATGAGCTTGTACGCTATTACAGATGCGCACAATGAAGGTTACGCAGAAAACATGTACCTTGATGCGGCTACTCGCACACATGTTGAAGAAACTGGTGGTGCTAACTTCATCTTTATCACTAAAGACGGCAAATTAGTAACACCTAAATCTGATAGTATCTTGCCATCTATTACACGTCGTTCCTTGATGTACGTAGCAGAACATTACCTTGGCATGGAGGTAGAACATCGTCCTGTACACGTAGATGAATTGAAAGACTTTGCGGAAATTGGTCTTTGTGGTACAGCAGCAGTTATCTCTCCTGTAGGTTTGATTCACACTAAAGATGGTGATATCCATGTACCTGCTGGTATGGATGATATGGGGCCTATCACTAAAAAATTATATGACACATTACTCGGCATTCAACACTGTGAAATTGAAGCGCCAGAAGGTTGGATTGTTGAAATTTGCTAATTCTTTTTTGAATTATGTAAATGTGAAAGTAATAAAAACGGCATCTATCGTCTGATAGATGCCGTTGTTTATTCCACTAGAGATAGTATTAAACTATTGATTTTGATGGATACATATTCTGGTTTTATTTAGTTAGATTTTGCTCGGCTTGCTACTTTAGCCATAAATTTTTCGTTGTTAATAACGAAGCGTTCATGTGTGCCGTGACCAATGATACCAACGCCATCAGAGGCTTCGATATCAAAGGTGATTTTACGACCTTCTACAGCACTTACCGTCGCTTTAGCAGTTACTATTGCACCAAGCGGAGTAGGAGCCTCATGAGTGATCGATAGGGAGATACCTACAGTGCCTTCTCCTTCTTCTAAATGGGGTTGTACTGCCGCTTGTGCTGCCTCTTCCATAAGAGCACACATAGCTGGTGTAGCAAAGACCTCTAAAGAACCAGATTTCATAGTTTTTGCAATATTAGATTCTGTTACTGTAACAGTTGCTGTAGCTGTTTGACCTGCTGATACCATAATATACCTTCTTTCCGTTAAGAATATTCTTGTTATAATTGTATTATACATCTTTCAATTATTTTTATGCTAATTAGATTGGAATCAAAGGCAGATAACTATATATAACGTGTCTATAGAATACGTGATATAATTAAGCTAGTCTTTTTAATACGAGGTATATATGAGTAAAAGAAATTTAAAGCCTTCTGGTGAGGGTTGGGTACAGTTAATAGCAGGACTAGGTTTTATTGTCCTATTAATTGTCATAAATATAATAGATCCTACATTCTATCCAACCATGTGGCACTTGGCGACGAGTGGTTCTATGGAGGAAATAGCAGAATATATTCAAAGCTTTGGTCCTATGGCTATGGTTGTGAGTATGGTCCTCGATATTTTCGTTAATGCTGTAGGATTCTTACCATCCATTTTTATTTCTACTGCGAATGGTCTAGTATTCGGCATGTGGCCAGGGATTATCATTTCTTGGCTAGCTGAAACTATTGGGGTAGTCATCAGCTTTTATATTATGCGTTACTTTTTGCGTGATACAGCGGATAAGCTCATTGAAAAGAGTACAGTTTTGATGAAAGTAGATGATTTCTCCGGTAAAAATGGTTTTGTGGTCATGTTATTTGCCCGGTCTTTACCATATTTTCCGTCTGGGGTCATCACTGCATTAGGCGCCATTAGTAAGATTAAACCAAGAGATTATATCTTAGCGAATTTAATCGGTAAGTTTCCATCTACCGCTCTTGAAGTGGCTATTGGTACAGATATAGTTAACTTCCAAGAGAATATGGGGCGCTTAGGAATTATCGTAGTTGTTACAGGCGTAGTGTACTTTATACTATGGAAAGTATACAAGAATTACATGGATAAGAAGAATGCTGAACAAGAGCACGATCCTAAGGCTTAACAATTTCTAATCTTAGTTAAAATTTTGAACTTATTATATATGAAAGAGGCGATAGTATGAGCTTTTCTCTTCCAGAACGGGTTACCTTAAAAGGTCCTAATTTTATTCGTGAAGTATTTGAACGTGGTGTAGGGGTAGAAGGTTTTATCAGCTTTGGTATTGGTAATCCTGCACCTGAAGCCATTCCTGTTGAGGTTATCGAAAAGGCTTTTGACGAAGTGGTTCACTCTAATCCTATGAGTCTTTTACAATATGGGCCTATGCAAGGCGATGCACGACTAGCTGAGCTAACATTGAGGCGTTTAGTAAAAACACATAAGATGAACCCAAAAGGTCAAGGGCTCATTATCTCTAATGGGGCTGGTCAATTATTAGGTCTTGTACCGATTACTGTATTAGAACCAGGCGATGAAGTATATATGGATGAGTTTACTTTTACCAGTGCTATTAATTCCGTACGAAATATGGGTGGTAAAGCATTAGGTATTAAAACAGATGAGCACGGCATGATTCCAAGTGAATTAGAGAAAGCTGCTCAATCTGGCAAGGGAAAATATATTTATCTCATTCCTAACTTCCAAAATCCAACAGGCATTACGATGCCGTTGGAACGCCGTAAAGAAATTTACGCTATTGCATCTAAGTATGATTTGTTTATCTATGAAGATGATCCATATGGTGAAATTCGATTTGCTGGAGAATACATCCCGACCTTTAAATCTTTTGATTCAGAAGATCGTGTTCTTTATGCAGGTTCTTATTCCAAGACATTATCTGCAGGCTTGCGTGTAGGTTTCTTATTTGGCCCAGCGAAGGTAATAGAAGCTATTCAAGCATTAAAAAATAATACAGCAGGTCAAATGCCATTAGTCACTCAAAAAGTTGTGGCTAAAGTGCTAGATACCATTGACTATGATGAGCATTTAGATAATGTGCGCAAAGTATATAAAATGAAATGCGATGCTTTACTTAACGCTTTTGACAAGTATGCCAGCTCTAAAGTTCATTTAACTAAGCCTACAGGAGGTATGTTTGCATGGATGACTATGCCAGCTGAAGTTAACTGTGATGACTTCTTTGAAGCATGTATGGACCGCAATGTAGGGATTATTAAATGTGGTGCCTTTGCAGCAGATGGTGCAGGGGAAGGCCATGCGTTCCGCTTGAGCTATACGGTGCCAACTGTAGAAGAAATTACAAAGGGCATGGAAATTCTAGGTGCTTTAACTAAAGAATTCTGTGGCGAGTAATATATTGATAATTTTTGATATGACGTGATACAATGTAACAGTAGATACATTGTATTTACCATATAAACAAAAGGTTTTACATATAGATGTGAGGTAGTTCCTCCAAGAAAGTAGGTGTATACTATGGGTTGCGGTAGCAGCAGTGATTGTGGCGGATGCCCATCTCAATCTTCTGGTTGCGGTGGCGGCGCTCCTCAACAACCTCAAGATCTTACAGCTCAATTACACGAGCTTAGTTCTGTTAAACATGTAATCGGCGTAGTATCTGGTAAAGGTGGCGTAGGTAAATCCTCCGTTACGAGCTTGATGGCCATTACAATGGCGCGTAAAGGTTACAAAGTAGGTATCCTCGATGCGGATATTACAGGTCCTTCCATTCCTAAGATGTTCGGCATCAAGGAAAAAGCATATGCTGACGAAATTGGCATGTATCCTGTAAAATCTAAAGGCGGTATTGACGTTATGTCTGTTAACCTCCTTTTGGAAAACGATACAGACCCTGTTTTATGGCGTGGTCCTATTCTAGGCAATGTTGTAAAACAATTCTATACAGATGTAATTTGGAAAGACATCGATTATTTATTCGTTGATATGCCACCAGGAACAGGCGACGTAGCGATTACAGTTTACCAATCCTTGAAATTGGATGGTATTATCATCGTTACATCTCCTCAAGACTTGGTATCCATGATTGTTGAAAAAGCAGTAAAAATGGCTGATTTAATGCAAGTGCCTATTATTGGTGTAGTGGAAAACTACTCTTATTTCCATTGCCCAGATAACGGTAAGGATTACCAAATCTTTGGTGAAAGCCACATTGAAGAAATCCTTCAAAAATACGGTCTATTATTGTTGAACCGTTTACCAATTGATCCAACTATTGCAAACCTTTGCGACCAAGGTGATATTGAGTCTATCGAAAAAACAAACTTAGAGAACGTATCTCTACCAGAATAGGATTTATATGATAATGAAAGCTGTGCATACCTAGTGATGCACAGCTTTTTCTCACATATTTTTATTTTGTAATATATTATATTTATCATAAGAAGATATAAATATATTTTGGTTTTTTCCTATGTAGGAGGTATGTGTATGAAAAAACTATTAAACTGGATTATTCCAGCGGCCTTCGGGTTAGGTCTTTGGTTTATTCCGACTCCAGAGGGGTTAACTCCTCAATCTTGGCATTTATTCGCTATCTTTGTTGCTACTATCGTAGGCTTTATTACTCAGCCATTACCGATTGGTGGCGTATCCATCGTTGTTATTACTGTGGCTGCTTTGACAGGTACGTTGAAAATCGGCGAAGCTATCTCTGGTTTTGCTAACTCTGCCATCTGGTTAATCGTAGGCGCTTTCTTATTCTCTCGTGGCTTTATTAAAACTGGTTTGGGGAAACGTATTGCGTATAACTTGATTTCTGCATTTGGTAGCAGTTCATTACGTTTAGCATACGCATTGGCTTTATCTGATTTGATTTTGGCTCCAGCAACACCATCTAACACAGCTCGTGTGGGTGGCGTTATCATGCCAATTACTACAAGTTTGGCAAAAGCTTTCGGTTCTGAGCCTCAAGATGGTCCTCGTAAAATTGGTTCCTTCTTGATGCAATCTATTTACCAAGTAAATACGATTACATCTGCTATGTTCCAAACATCCATGGCTGGTAATACCTTGGTTGCTGCTTTAGCACTTCAATCTTTTGGTATTGGCATTACTTGGGGTGATTGGGCTATGGCTGCCATCGTGCCTGGTATCATTGCATTGCTTATTATGCCGTACTTCATTTACAAAGTATATCCACCTGAAATCACAGATGCTCGCGAAGCACAACAAATGATTCGTGAAGAGTTAAAAGGTCTTGGTAAAATGTCCTTCCAAGAATGGGTTATGCTTGGCGTATTTATCTTAGCTTTAGTATTGTGGGCTACATCTCAATTCACTAAACTTGATGCAACAACTGTTGCATTCTTGGGCATTTCTATTTTGCTTGCTACAGGCGTTCTTATTTGGGACGATGTTAAAAGTGAAAAAGGTGCTTGGGATACATTAGTTTGGATGGGTACATTGATGGGCTTTGCCGGTTTCCTTTCCAAATTGGGCTTCATTAAATGGGCCACAGTTCAAGTGGGTGGCGTTATCCCTGAAGGTTCTTGGGTGATTGCCTTTGTTATAGCCGTTCTTGTAAATACGTATGCGCACTATGTATTCGCATCCTTAACAGCACATATTTCTGCAATGTTCGTAGCATTCTCTGCAATCGCTATTTCTGCAGGTGCACCACCAATGTTGACATTGTTGATGATCGCATTCACATCTAACTTGTGTATGTCCTTAACTCACTATGCAGCAGGTCCATCCCCAGTAATCTTTAACACTGGTTATGTTCCTCAAAATACATGGTGGAAACTTGGTTTCTTCGCATCTGTAATCAACTTAATCATCTTCATGGGCCTTGGTTCCGTATGGATGAAATTGATTGGCATGTGGTAAGAAGTAATCCTGATAATTTTATATGGTCGTAGTATATATAATTGTAAATTTTAATGATTTAGAGTTGTATGTATTTACAATGTATGTTGAAAGCCGCTCCAAAAGGGGCGGCTTTTTTATGATAAAATATTAGTAATTAATATATTATTAATGTATATATCGTAAAATTATAAAAGTAAATAACCTATAAATTTGAACGAATTTAAAACTATTCATGATATTGTACAAATTGTATTTGTGCGTAGGAGGGAATTATGAAGTTTGATAATGAACAGTTACTAAAATATATTGGTGCTTGTACTTCACCGTACCATACGGTAGATACAAGTTTACAAATGTTGTTAGATTCTGGTTTTACTGAACTGAGTTTAGACGATGAGTGGCAACTAGATTCGGGTTCTTATGTAGTAAATGTTTTTGGCACTACATTGTTTGCTTTTCATATAGGCAAGAAACCTGAAGCTACATTGCGTATTGCTTCGGCTCATACTGATTTCCCTGCTATTCGTGTTAAACCTAATCCTGTTACAACTGTGAAAGGCTATACCAAGTTAAATGTGGAAATGTATGGTGGTCTCATTGAAAACACATGGTTAGACCGTCCATTAGGTGCTGCAGGTACTGTCGTATTAAAAGGTGATAATGCCTTTGATGTTGATTCTGTACTAGTTGATACAAAACGGCCGATTGCTATCGTTCCCAATTTGGCAATTCACATGAATCGCTCTGTCAATGATGGGGTTAAACTAAACCGTCAAAAAGAAATGCTTCCCATTATGATGATGGCGTCCCAACAAGATGATAATGGTGAAAGAGGTTTTGTTGATAAAAGAAATCCAAGTTTATTCCCTGACACCAAGGCTCAATATGATGAGTGGAGTACTTTTTTAGCTGATGAAGTAGATTGTGATCCTTCTGAAATATTATCTTATGAAATGACCTTATATCCTGCAGAGCAAGGCTGTGTACTTGGCATAGAAAGTGATTTCATTAGTGCTCCTCGGTTAGATAATTTAACATCTTGCTTTGGTGTATTATCTGGTATTATTCAAGCTCGTAAACATAATGCTAATGGTGTACGTTGTGCTATTCTCTTTGATAATGAAGAAGTAGGTAGTCGTACAAAACAAGGTGGGGCAGGAATGCTTTTACCTAACCTTATTAAACGTTTGTATGACGCATTAGGATATTCTAATCAAGAGATGGACAGTTTTATCTCTAAAGGATTTATGATTTCCTCTGATGTAGCTCATGGATTACATCCTAATTATCCGGAGAAAAACGATATCACTAATATTCCTATCCTTAATAAAGGCCTTGCCCTTAAAATTTCGTGTAGTCAATCATATGCAGGGGATGCGAGAGCAATTGCTATAGTTAAGGGGCTTTGTGAAGAAGCAGGTGCAGCGTATCAAATTTATGTAAATCGTTCAGATGTTCCTGGTGGTTCAACGGTAGGTTCTATTTCTTCCGCTATGTTGCCAATGCGTACCATCGATGTGGGCTTACCATTATTAGCAATGCATTCTGCCCGTGAGTTAATGGGTGCTAATGATCAAGAGCAACTAAATCGATTGATGAATCATTTTTTAGGTGGTAAATAATATAGAAAATAGAATTAATTCGATGTGCATCGATAAAAGACATATGATTTTTTGTAATGAACAACAAAAATAGTATTTTATACTTTCATAATTGATATAATCCTTTAAATATACTGAAAATATTGTATAATAGTTATATGTTATTATGAATATAAAACTCATCATAAATTTTGATGAGTTATCCAAACATATTATTTTATCTATAAGTATAGGAAATATTCATATATCAATAAAATTGAAAGCTGATAGTTCACAATTGTGGAAGCTAGTAGGAGGCAATACATGAGAAAAATTAAATCCGTATTGGTTGCCAACCGTGGTGAGATTGCGATCCGCGTGTTCCGTGCATGTAATGAAATGGGTATTAAAACTGTAGCCATTTATTCTAAAGAGGATACATTATCCTTGCATCGTAACCAAGCTGACGAAGCCTACCTCGTTGGGGAAGGTAAAAAACCTGTTGACGCATATCTCGACATTGAAGATATCATCCGTATTGCAAAAGAACATGACATCGATGCTATCCATCCTGGCTATGGTTTCTTATCTGAAAATGAAGGCTTTGCTCGTCGATGCGAAGAAGAAGGTATTATCTTTATCGGTCCAAAAATCAAACACTTAAATATGTTTGGTGATAAAGTTAATGCTCGTGAGCAAGCGAAATTAGCACAAATTCCAATGATTCCTGGTTCTGATGGGGCGTTAAAAGATTATGCTCAATTAGAAGAATTCGCTAATACACATGGCTTCCCATTGATGATTAAAGCCGTTAATGGCGGCGGTGGCCGTGGTATGCGTGAAGTCCATCGCAAAGAAGACCTTCGTGATGCATATGATCGCGCTAAATCTGAAGCGAAGGCAGCATTTGGTGACGATGATGTATATGTAGAAAAACTCATCGTAGAACCTAAACATATTGAAGTTCAAATCTTAGGTGACGAACATGGCAATGTAGTTCATTTACATGAACGTGACTGCTCTGTTCAACGTCGTCATCAAAAAGTAGTTGAAATGGCACCAGCATTTGCGTTGTCTTTAGAAACACGTAAAGCTGTATGTGATGCTGCCGTTAAAATCATGAAAAACGTTGAATACGTTAATGCTGGTACAGTAGAATTCTTGGTAACAGCTGACGGTAACTTCTACTTCATCGAAGTTAACCCTCGTATTCAAGTAGAACATACTGTAACAGAAATGATTACAGATATTGATATTGTTCACGCTCAAATTAGAATTGCTGAAGGTTATAATTTACATAGCCCAGAGGTAGGTATTCCAGAGCAAGATCAAGTTCCTTGTAAAGGTACTGCTATTCAATGTCGTATCACTACAGAAGATCCTAAGAATAACTTCATGCCTGATACAGGTAAAATCTTGGCTTACCGTAGTTCCGGTGGTTTTGGCATCCGTCTTGACTCCGGTAATGCTTTCACAGGTGCTGTAGTAACACCGTATTACGATTCCTTGCTTGTAAAAGCAACTGCCTTCGGTCCTAACAACGAAGAAACAATTCGTAAAATGCTTCGTTGCTTAAAAGAGTTCCGTATTCGTGGCGTAAAAACAAATATTCACTTCTTAATCAACGTATTGGAACATCCTGAATTCCAAAGCGGTTCTTACAATGTAAACTTCATTGAAGAACATCCTGAATTATTCGAATTGAAACCAGATCGTGACCGTGGTACTAAATTGTTGCGCTACATTGCTGATGTAACAATTAATGGTTACTCTGGTGCAGGCCCTCAAGTAGTTCCTGACTTCGATCCAATTCAAATGCCATCTACTTTAGATGTAAGTCCAGCGGCTGGTACTAAACAAAAGTTTGATGAACTTGGTCCAGATAAATTCAGTAAATGGTTATCTGAACAAAAACAAGTATTCTTCACAGATACTACATGGCGTGATGCTCACCAATCCTTGTTTGCTACACGTCTTCGTACAATCGATATGGCTCGCGTAGCTGGTCACGCAGCAAAAGGTGTACCTAACTTGTTCTCCTTAGAATGTTGGGGCGGTGCTACCTTTGACGTTTCTTACCGTTTCTTACATGAAGATCCATGGGAACGCTTGCGCATGTTCCGTCGCGAAGTGCCTAACACATTGCTTCAAATGCTCCTTCGCGGTGCCAATGCAGTAGGTTATACTTCTTATCCTGATAATGTTGTTCGTCAATTCATTCAACGCGCAGCAGTTAATGGTGTTGATGTATTCCGCGTATTTGATAGCTTGAACAGCCTTGATAATATGCATGTTGCAATCGATGAAGTGCGTGCACAAAATAAATTAGCTGAAGTTGCATTGTGCTACACAGGTGATATTCTTGATGGTTCTCGTACAAAATACAACTTGGACTACTATGTAAGCATGGCGAAAGAGCTTGAAAAAGCAGGTGCTAATATCATCGCTATTAAAGACATGGCTGGTCTGTTGAAACCTCAAGCAGCTTATAATCTTGTATCTGCCTTAAAAGATGCGGTTACTGTACCAATTCATTTACATACTCATGAAGGTTCTGGTAACTCCATTTATACATATGGTCGTGCAGTAGATGCTGGCGTAGATGTTATCGACTTAGCATACTCTGCATTTGCTAATGGTACATCTCAACCTAGCATGAACTCCATGTACTATGCATTGAGTGGACATGACCGTCAACCTGAAATGAACATTGATTACATGGAAGAAATGTCTCACTACTTCGGTAGTATTCGTCCATACTACAAAGGTGTAGATAAAGCAGAAGCATATCCTAACACCGAAGTATATCAACACGAAATGCCAGGTGGTCAATATTCCAACTTGCAACAACAAGCTAAGATGGTAGGCCTTGGCGATCGTTGGGCTGATATCAAGAAAATGTACCACCAAGTAAATATGATGTTTGGTGATATCATCAAAGTAACGCCATCCTCCAAAGTTGTAGGCGATATGACATTGTACATGGTACAAAATAACTTGACTGAAAAAGATATTTACGAAAAGGGCGATGTATTAGACTTCCCTCAATCCGTAGTTGAATTCTTTGAAGGTCGTCTTGGCACTCCGTACCAAGGATTCCCTGAAGAGTTACAAAAAATTATCTTAAAAGGTGCAAAACCAATCACAGTTCGTCCAGGTGCAGTATTGCCTCCAACAGACTTTGAACATATTCGTCATGAATTGAGTGAAATGGGTGCCCAAACAACTGATGAAGATATTAGTGCATACTGCTTGTACCCTAAGGTTTACCAAGATTACAACAAATTTGTAAAAGACTTTGGTGATGTATCTGTACTTGATACTCCAACATTCTTCTTTGGTATGAAACGGGGCGAAGAAATTCAAGTAACTATTGAAAAAGGTAAAACACTTATCATCAAAATGAATGGTTTCTCTGAACCTGATGAAGATGGTAACCGTATCGTATTGTTCGAGTTCAATGGTCAACCTCGTAGTATTAAGGTTCATGATAAACATGCTAAGACTACTGGTGTTGTTCGTCGTAAAGCTGATGAATCTAACCCTGGTGAAATCGGTGCTACATTGTCTGGCTCTGTTGTTAAGATTCTCGTTAAGAATGGTCAATCCGTAGCTAAAGGTGAGCCATTGATCGTTACAGAAGCGATGAAGATGGAAACAACAATTACAGCTCCAATGGATGGTATCGTAGAAGAAATTCTTGTACGTGAAGGTAGCCGCATCGAATCTGGCGACTGCTTGCTTCGCATTGAAGATGCTATTAAACGTTAATTTAATACGATTTAGCACGTAAGTGCATACTAAAGAACCCCTTATAACACTTTTGATTATATTCTTCTTAAAAAGATTGTAATTCATAGGTTTATAAGGGGTTCTTTTTGTACTTTTCCTACTAAATATGGTACTATGCATAAACAAAGAACGACTTAGTAATAATCCAAAAAACCAGCCACTATGGCTTGGGGGGATTAAACTAAGTCGTTCATTTATTAATAGCATACCAAATGAAAAAGATTTAGACAAGTCTGTACTATTAAGTAGCATTATATGGTTCTTTTTGTACTTTTCCTACTAAATATGGTACTATATAAGGTATAAGAAAATAGGCGTATTGTGCCTTTTTCATGATTACTGACTGATTAGAAAAGGAGTAGTAACAGATGAGATGTCCTTATTGCCAGCACACAGACACGAAGGTGACAGACTCTAGAACGACTGATGAAGGTAATAGTATTCGCCGTCGCCGAGAATGTATCAATTGTGGCCGTCGCTTTACTACCTATGAAATTATAGAAGAAGTACCACTTATGGTAATGAAGAAAAACGGACGCCGCGAATTATTTGATCGTGGTAAATTATTAAATGGTCTATTGCGCTCTTGTGATAAACGCACAGTGCCTATGTCCGTTATGGAACAAGTAGTTAATGATGTAGAGCGCGATATTCGTAACGAAATCAATCAAGAGGTTACAACCGACCGCATAGGGGAACTTGTATTGCAACAATTGAAAGATATTGATCAAGTTGCGTACGTTCGATTCGCCAGCGTATATCGTAAGTTCGATAATATCGATAGCTTCATGGAAGAGCTTAAAGCGCTTAAAAAATTAGATGCAAAAAAACCAAAACGTAGTTAGTTGATGTTACTACATAGTGAGGCTTTATGATAGATTTACATTGCGATACGATAATGCAATTACTCGATCATCCCGATAGTGGTGATTTATATCGTAATACTTGGAAAATCGATATTGAGAAATTACAAAAGGCTCACAGTAAGGTACAAGATTTTGCACTCTTTATCAATCTTGGTAAGACGAATGATCCTTATGGTCGTTATGAAGAGATGCGAAACTTATGTATCACACAAATTCATCTCTATGGAGAGCACATACAGCATGTGCTCTCTTATCAAGATGTAGAGTCTGTGTACGAGTCTGGTAAGATTGGTGCCCTTATGTCCATCGAGGAAGGTGGCGTACTAGGCGGCGACTTAGATAAACTTAAACAAGCTTATCAAGATGGGGTTAGACTGATAACGCTT
Source organism: uncultured Veillonella sp. (assembly GCF_963524655.1). Lineage (GTDB taxonomy): Bacteria > Bacillota > Negativicutes > Veillonellales > Veillonellaceae > Veillonella. The sequence goes on along the minus strand of NZ_CAURHA010000017.1, from coordinate 13,499 downwards.
ACTTGGAACTATCCAAATGGTTTGGGAGAACCTCACTGTGGTGAGCAACATAAAAAATTAACACCTAAAGGTATTGAGTTTGTAGAAGCTATGCAAGATTTAGGGATAATCGTAGACTGCTCTCATCTTAACGATGCTGGTACAGAGCAATTAGGCGATATCTTAGATGCACCCTTTGTAGCATCTCATTCTAATGCGCGCGAAGTTACTGCTCATACTAGAAACTTGCCTGATAACTTAATTAAACTCATTGCTAATAAAGGTGGTGTCATTGGGCTTAATTTTGCTCAATCCTTCTTGGGGACATCGCCCATTAGTCGCATCGATGATATTGTAAAGCACGGCTTATACCTTATCAATAAAGGCGGAGAGGATGTAGTTGCATTAGGAACTGACTTTGATGGTATTAAGCCAAATACAGAAATTAAAGATGCTTCTGAAATGTATCGTCTCTACGATGCATTTAAAGAGGCTGGTTTATCTGTGGAGCAATGTGAAAAATTGTTCTGGAAGAACGCAGATAGACTGTTAAAGGAGATTTTATAATGACTGATTTAAATCCAATCATTGCGGATCGTTTCACCGAACATCTTGAAGTGTTTGGTAAGACGATGGAGCATATGGATACCATTCAAGAGATTGCCTATCGCTGTAAGGCGGCTCTCGATAATGGTAATAAAATTTTATTCTGTGGCAACGGTGGTTCTGCAGCGGATTCTCAACATTTAGCAGCAGAATTAATTGGTCGCTTTAAAAAGGAACGTCGTTCTTTTGCCGCGGTGGCTTTAACTACAGACACATCTGCATTGACAGCGATTGCTAATGATTATGATTTTGATGCTGTCTTTGCTCGCCAAGTAGAGGGGTTAGGCCGTACAGGTGATGTACTCATCGGTATTTCTACTTCTGGTAATTCTAAGAATGTTGTGAAAGCAGCTGAAATGGCTCGTTCTATTGGTATGCATACTATTGCTTTCACCGGTGAAGGCGGCGGTAAATTAGCCGAATTATGTGATATTACATTAGCAATTCCTAGTAATGTAACAGCTCGCATTCAAGAAATGCATATTTTGGCTGGGCACATTATGTGCGAACTTATTGAAGAGGATTATTAACCTTTAGGTTATACGTGATACATATATGTGGTGCCGATTTAATTCTCATTTTAATCAAGCACACATATCATTGGGGTAAGGAATAGGTGGACTATGATAAATACTACCATTAATCAGTTTTTAACAAAGCAACTGCCAAACTTGAAGATTGCCGTTGTTGGCGATGTGATGGTAGATCGTTATGTTTTTGGTGATGTAAGTCGTATTTCTCCAGAAGCACCGGTTCCTGTTAACCGAGTGTCAAAAATGAAAGAGGTTCTTGGTGGAGCTGGAAACGTTGCATCTAACTTGTCTAATTTAGATTGTAAGGTATACCTCGGTGCACTTGCTGGTAATGATGACCATGGTCGCCTATTGCAACATTTACTTGATGCCGACAAAATCGATACAACTGGTTTAATTACAAGTGATGACCGTTCTACCATTACAAAGATGCGCATCTTGGGTGATCGTCAGCAAATGATGCGCCTTGATTTTGAAACGATTACAGATTTAACAAGCGGAGAAGAGGAACAACTAGCTTCTTGGCTTGAGAATCTATGTAAGTCTGGTATCGACGGTATTGTCGTATCTGACTATGGTAAAGGTGTTTGTACGCCTACATTATTGAAGAAAATCTTTAGCTTAGCTAAGGAATATGGTGTGCAAACTATCGTTGATCCAAAAGGATCCGATTGGTCGAAATATAATGGTGCGACCTGTATAACACCAAATGTAAAAGAGCTTGGTGAATGTGTGGGCCGTAAATTAGAAAATGATGATGCTACAATAGTTGAGGCCGCTAAGTCCGTTTTGGGTAATGTAGATTTGGACTATATTGTGGCTACACGGTCTGCTAAGGGGATTACAGTTATTGCAAAGGATGGTCGCACATGGCATAATCCAGCTACTCAACAAGAGGTCTTCGATGTGAGTGGTGCAGGGGATACCGTTGTATCTATGATGATGACTTGTCTTGCTAGTGGCTTATCTATGCGCTTAGCCTTGCATATCGCCAATGGTGCTGCTGGCATCGTAGTGTCTAAGGTTGGGACCTATCCAATTCACCGCTCTGAACTATTAGACTTATGGCACTCTTTCAAACATAGCATTCAGTCTAAGCCTCTATATACGAAGGAAGAGATGAAAGAGCTTGTTACACAGTGGCAAAGCAAGGGCGAAACTGTAGTATTCACTAATGGTTGTTTTGACATTCTTCATCGTGGACATATTACGTACTTACAAGAGGCAGCGCAACTTGGAGACCATCTCATCATTGGTTTGAATTCAGATGCATCTGTTAAACGCCTTAAAGGTGAAACTCGTCCTATCGTTAGTGAAGAGGATCGAGCCGCTTTATTGAGTGCCTTGCAGTGTATTGATGGGGTTGTATTATTTGAAGAAGATACTCCCGCTGAGATATTAGCGTACTTACGTCCTAATACGCTTGTTAAGGGCGGCGATTATAAGATTGAAGATATTATCGGACGCGAGTCCGTTGACAATGTAGAGGTGCTTTCATTTAAAGAAGGTTATTCTACATCTGATATTGTAGGGAAAATAGCCACTATGGCTAAGGAGGGCAATTTATGATTATCGTAACAGGTGGCGCTGGTTTTATCGGCAGTAATATTGTGAAAGCACTAAATGACCGTGGTCGTACAGATATTCTTATCGTTGATGATCTTACTGATGGTCGCAAAATTCGCAATATTCAAAATCTAGAATTCTTAGATTACATCGATTGTGATGATTTTGATTGTGCTATCGCTGACGGTACATTCGATGTGGGCCCTATTGAAGTCGTATTCCACGAAGGCGCTTGTGCAGACACAATGGAATATAACGGCAAATATATGATGAAGAACAACTATGAAGGTTCTAAAAATCTATTCCACTATTGCCAAGACCGTCGTATTCCATTTATCTATGCATCCTCTGCATCTACCTATGGTAATGGTACAAATGGTTTTGTAGAAAAACCAGAAGCTGAAGAGGCGCTTAACCCATATGCGTACTCTAAGTTGTTATTCGACCGTTATGTGCGTAAGTATGAAGGTGAATATACTGCCCAAGTAGTAGGTTTACGCTACTTTAACGTGTACGGTCCTAATGAAGCGCATAAAGATAAAATGGCTTCTTTGGTACGTCAAATGTTCTACAAAAATAAAGAAACGGGCGTTATCAATCTCTTTGAAGGTACAGATGGCTACGAAGACGGTGGTCAAACTCGTGACTTTATTTATGTAAAAGACGTAGTTAATGTAAACTTCTACTTCTGGGAGCATCCAGAAATTTCTGGTACTTTTAACTGCGGTACTGGTAATGCTCATAGCTTTAATCAATTCATGCAAGCTGTTATCGACTATAATGGCAAAGGCAAAATTGAATACATTCCGTTCCCAGAGGTGTTAAAAGGCAAATATCAAAGCTTTACAGAGGCTGATACGACTAAATTATTGGCTGCTGGCTATGATAAAGGATTCCACAAAATGGAAGATGCCGTTAAAGAATATTGTGAGCTATTAGATAATAACGAAGGATATTTACGTTAATGCGCAAGGTGTTATTTTTAGATCGCGATGGCGTTATTAATAAAGATGTTAGTTATTTATATAAAATTAGCGATTTAGAGTGGGTAGACGGTGCAAAAGAGGCCTTAGCTTATGCCTACAGTAAAGGGTATGACCTCATTGTGGTGACGAATCAAAGCGGAGTGGCCCGTGGTTATTACAAAGAGTCTGATGTACAGATTCTTCATGACCATATGGCTCATGAACTAGACCGCAGTGGGGCACCTATTTTGCACTTCTATTACTGCCCTCATCATAAAGAAGGGGCCATACCTCTTTATGCTGTAGACTGTGAATGTAGAAAGCCAAAGCCTGGTATGATTAAGCAAGCTATTAAGGATTATGATGTAGACCCTAAAAGTAGTTTTCTTATTGGCGATAGTCAGCGCGATGTTGATGCAGCAGAAGCGGCTGGTGTAAAAGGCTATCTATTTACAGGTACTAATCTTTTAGATTTTATGAAAACTATCATTTAATCTATTATTTAATCTACTAATCTGGTATTGCGTTTGTATTCGCTTTATTTTTAAATCTAATGTAAAGCTATTATAAGGTTCTTTACTGTTGTGTTGTATTTGGGAGGCTATATGAAAGACTACAAGAATATACTCATCATAAAGATGAGCTCATTAGGGGATGTAATTCATGCGTTGCCTACCTTGTATGCTGTGCGTAAGAATTGGCCTGATGCTCGTATTACATGGGCAATTCATGAACAATTCGCTAGCCTCTTACCAGGTACACCTTGGGTTGATGATGTGATTATTATTGACAAGAAACAACTTAAAAAGCCTGCTTACTTATATCAATTGCGTAAGGATTTACATAGTCGTCATTTTGATATGACCTTAGACCTTCAATGTATTGCTAAGAGCGCCATTGTATCATTATTATCTGGTGCACCTGAAAAATATGGCTACTGGGAGCTTCGTGAAGGCAGTAATTTAGTCAATAAAGCACTTGTTGGTGAACATAAATACGATCATGTTATCGAACGATACCTCGATACCGTACGTGCCCTTGGAGGCGATGTAGAAGGCGTAGAGTTTCCTATGCCTGCTTATGTTGAGGCGGAGAAGTCCGTTAAGCATAAGTTACAATCTTATGGTGTAGAAGATGAATATGTAGTAGTTGTACCAGGTGCTCGTTGGATTGTTAAGGAGTGGCCGCTCCTTAATTTTGGGGAACTTTGTATTCGGTTATGTGAATCGGGTAAAAAGGTCGTTATTGCCGGTGCTCCTGATGATGCAGAAAAGGGGGCTTTCATAGCAAACTATGTAAAGCATAAGAACCTCATTAATTTAGTGGGTTCTACATCAATGCCTGAACTCATTGAATTGATTCGTCATTGTCAAATATTTATTAGTGCCGATACGGGACCATTACATATTGCAAATGCCTTGAAGCGGCCTTTGATTGCATTATTTGGAACGACATCTCCAAAACGAACTGGTCCCTATGGTGGTAGTCATGTACATCTTATTATTTCCCCGACTTCGAAGGCTACACCTGAGCAACCTCTGGTAGATGATCCAGATTGTATGGCTCAAATCCCTGTAGATGCAGTATGGTCTGTGTATGAACAAGTACTTGGAAAGGAACTATAATGGAACTAGATTATAAGCGCATTGTGGTCACCTTTCTCATGCACTTAGGTGATGTTATTTTAACGACTCCATTCCTAGAGGTGCTACGTAAAGCTGCTCCACATAGCCATATTACGTATGTAATAGATAAAAAACTGCAACAAGTGATACAATATAATCCAAATATTGATGAACTTATCGTTGTAGATAAAAAAGGGCGTCATAATAGTATTTCTGGGCTCAATGAGGTTGCTCGTGAGATTAATGCAAAGGGTAAACCTGATATCGTTATTAATTTGCATCCCAATGAACGTACTTCCTATTTAGCCTGGAAGATTCATGCGCCCATTACGACTGGTATGAGTCATTTTTTGTTTAGACCGTTTATGACAAAGTATACCCGTTTAGACCGTAAAACTCGCCACGCTGCAGATATGTACATCAATGTACTAGAACAATTAGGTGTGACCGATACTTCTAACTCTGGTTTACATATTGAAACTTCTGAAGCCTGGCGCCGTGAGGCTCAAGATTTCTATGCTAGTCATGGATTAACCGATAGTGATACGCTCATCGGTTTTAATATTGGTAGTGCTGTTCCTGAGAAGCGCTGGCCTGCTGAACGATTTGCCCATGTAGCTGATCATTTCGGTCGTTTAGGGTATAAGACGGTATTCTTTGGTGGCCCTATGGATCTTGAAATGGTGCAACCTGTAGTAGAACAAATGGAAACAAAACCGATTGTGGCTACTGGAAAATTCCAGTTAGGACCATTGGCGGCGGCTATGAGCCGCTGTAATTTATTGATTACAAATGACTCTGGTCCTATGCATGTAGGAGTCAGCCAAAAGGTGCCAATTGTGGCACTCTATGGGCCATCAAACCCATTCTTTTATGGTCCGTACCAAGCTCATGCTATCGTTCTTGAAACGATGGACTCCTATGAGGTTGGTAAAAGCATGAAAAAGATTATTAAAGAAGGAAATTACAAAGGGTTATCTGTAATTTCTGAAGAACAGGTTATTAAAGCGGCGGAAACGTTGCTTTCAGAATCGAAATAAAAGCCTATGAATTATATAGTATTTGATTTGGAGTGGAATCAACCGTATAGCAATGACATTAGCTTTATGAAGCGTACTAAAATGCCGTTGACTGGTGAAATCATTCAAATCGGAGCGGTAAAACTGAATGACGAGATGGATATCGTAGATCATTTTACGATGTTCATTAAACCTCAATACTTGCCACGGATGCATAAGCATGTACGAGAGCTGACGGGGATAACCTCTAGAGAACTCGACCATGGTGTGCCCTTTAAGACGGCTATGCAGCACTTTCAAAATTGGTGCGGTAATGAATATATGTTACTGTCTTGGGGCTCTGATGATATTCTTATATTAAGAGAAAATCTTATGCTCCATAAGATGAAAGCCTTATCTTATGATCAATGGGTAGATGCACAAATGATTTATGCCTATCAGCGATATGGTACAAATCAGCAGTATTCTGTGGCACATGCCATGGAGGATCTCAATATATCGACGGAGCATTTGTCTGCTCATAACGCTTTGCATGATGCTGTATTTACGGCTCGTATATGTCAGAAGCTAGATATTCCACAAGGAATTTTACATTATGACCAAATTCGCAAGGAAAGTAGCAATCCTTTCCTATATCCACCGATTTTGACATTTTTTATGTATGAAAACTTCCCTGAGAAGAAGCGTATCGTTCACGATAGACGTGTACGTTTATCTTTCTGCCCGTATTGTCAAACTCGTTTAGAAATGACTAGGCCAGAACGATTACAAGGGGACAAGCATCTCGCCATTGGCTTTTGCCCAAAACATGGCGATTTTGCAGTGCAACTTAAAGTTGGAAAATATACGATTAAGTCCGGTAGTACTAAATTCTACGTTACAAAAGTATTAACGCATTGTACGGACGAAATTCGTTCTCTATATACTCAGAAGTCTGAAATTAATCGAGAGAAAGAGCGAAAGTATTTGGAATTTCGCCAGGCGGAACTTGAAAAGGACCGCCAAAAATAATTTTTTAATTACTGTTCACATCTAAAGTTTCATAAGTGTTAGATTGTGAGCTTTTAGAAAGGATAGAATATGGAACGCAAATATGCATGGCATAATTACGACGATGCCACTATGGAAAAGGTATATGCTCTAAGTGATACGTATCGTCAATTTTTAGATAATGGTAAAACAGAACGGGAATGCGTAGTGCAGGCCGTAGAATTTGCAGAGGCAAAGGGCTATGTAAATCTAAAAGATATCATTAAAAATAATACGCCAATTAAGGCGGGGGATAAGATTTATTACACCTATATGGATAAATCTATTGCTCTCTTCAATATCGGTACAGATGATATCGAATTAGGTATGAACATTTTAGGTGCTCATATTGACTCTCCTCGTATTGACGTAAAACAAAACCCTCAATACGAAGATAGCAACCTTTTATTCTGGGATACTCACTACTACGGCGGTATTAAAAAATATCATTGGGTAGCTATGCCACTTGCCATTCATGGTGTTGTGGTAAAAACAGATGGAACACGCATCAATATTAATATTGGCGATAAAGAAACTGATCCTGTATTCTGTATTACAGACTTGTTGCCTCATTTAGGCCAAGAGCAAATGCAAAAGAATGCAGCTAAAGTAATTGAAGGGGAAGCTCTTGATTTACTCATTGGTAGCCGTCCGGTAAAAGATGAGGAAAAAGAAGGGGTTTCTAATTTTATTAATAACCTTCTTGAAAAAGAGTATGGCTTTGTTGAACGTGACTTGTTATCCGCAGAGCTTGAAATTGTACCGGCAGGTAAGGCGCGTGATATGGGCTTTGACCGCTCTATGGTAATGGCATATGGCCAAGATGACCGCGTATGTGCCTATACATCCTTAGTGGCTATGCTTGAAGTAGATAATGTAAAACGTACTACTTGTTGCTTACTCGTCGATAAAGAGGAAATTGGCTCTGTAGGTGCTACGGGCATGCAATCTCGTTTCTTTGAAAATGCAGTAGCTGAAATTCTAACACTCATGGGTAAACCAAATTCTGTTAGCGTTCGTCGTACATTGGAAAAATCTCGTATGTTATCTTCCGATGTTAGCGCTGGCTACGATCCACTCTATGCATCTGCGTATGAAAAGAAAAATGCTTCTTACCTTGGTATGGGCGTAGTATTTAATAAATTTACAGGCTCTCGTGGTAAAGCTGGCTCTAATGATGCCAATGCTGAGTACATGGGCTTTATCCGTCGTGTTATGGAATCCAATAATGTAACGTATCAAACGGCAGAGCTTGGTAAGGTAGACCTCGGTGGTGGTGGTACAATTGCGTACATCATGGCACTTTACGGCATGAATGTTATCGACTGTGGTGTAGCAGTTCTTAGCATGCATGCTCCGTGGGAGGTTACTTCTAAAGCCGATATTTACGAGGCCAAACAATGCTACGTATCATTCTTAAACGCAGCTGATGAAACAATCTAGTGTAATAGGGCTTTCACCATTGGTGAAAGTCCATTCTATGTGAGGTATATATGAATCAAACGGAATTAGGTACAGCTATTGAGGCTGCGAAGGGAGAGGCAACCGAGGTTAAGACTGTAAAGGTCGACATCTTTAATATTCCTGAAACAAAAGCTGAAGAATATATTGCAAATCGTGAAGAGGTAGCTGAGGCGGCTGCTGCAGTTATGAAACCATACTGCGTTACAGTAAAGCGAGAAACCTTAGATGAAGACGAAGGGGAAGCTGTAGTAGGTTATTATGTAACGGGTGAAATTTTGATGTGCGTTATTCTAGACCCATTTGAAGTACCTGTTATGAAGGTAGCGCTCGATAAAGGTACTCTTAAAGACTATATTCTTGCAGCAAATGATTTGACAGAAGATATGCTAGCATCTTTAGAAAAATAGTTGGATTTCTTGTCTTTATTGTGTTTTACATATAATAAAAATGTAAAATACTTTATTCTGCTACATTGATGTAGTGGATAAATTTGTTTATAATAGAAGTATTATAGTCATTGCAGATAGGAAGGAAATCCCCATGAACTTGAAAAAAGGTATTGCCCTAGCACTCACGGCGGCAGCTTTATTAGCTTTTACAGGCTGTGGCTCAAATGGAACAACATCGAATGGTGAATACAAAGTTGGCGTAGTACAACTCGTTGAACATCCTGCACTAGATGCGGCAAATAAAGGTTTTGTTGATGCTCTTAAAGAAAAGGGATTAGCTGAAAAAATTGCTTTTGACCAACAAAACGCACAAGCTGATCAGTCTAACTTGAATAGTATTGCTCAGCGATTCGTATCTGATCGTAAAAACTTGATTTTGGCAATTGCCACTCCAGCAGCGCAATCTATGGCGAATGCAACTCATGATATTCCAATCTTGGGTACTGCGATTACAGATTACGAAGCAGCTAAACTTGTTAAATCTAATCAAAAGCCTGGTGGTAATGTGTCTGGTACATCCGACATGAACCCAGTAGAGCAACAAGTTGACTTAATTTTACAAGTAATACCGAATGCAAAAACGATCGGTACTATTTATAGCTCTAGCGAAGTAAACTCTCAAATTCAAGTAGAGAAAATGAAAGCTTACGCAGCTACAAAAGGCATTAAAGTTGAAGAAGTTACAGTTTCCAACGTAAACGATATTCAACAAGCGGCTCAAAACCTCGTGTCTCAACATGTAGATGCCGTATATGTACCGACAGATAATGTTGTAGCTTCCGCAATGAGTAATCTTGTAGCTATTACCGACCCAGCAAAAATTCCTGTATTTGGCGGTGAAGACAACCACGTAAAAGGTGGTGCACTCATGTCCTTGTCTGTAGATTACTACAAACTGGGCTACCAAACAGGTTTGATGGCAGCAAAAATCTTAACTGGCGAAGCTAAAGTTGAAGATATGCCTATCGAAATGCAAAAAGAATTTAAATTAGTTGTGGGTAAAGAAAAATTAGAAAAATTGGGCATCACCTTACCAGAGGATTTGATGAACAAAGCGACTATGATTTAACACATAACTGGTAAGGAGTTACATATGAATTGGAAAAAAAGTATTGCAGTGGCACTTAGTGCCGTCACTATTATGGCAATGGTAGCTGGTTGTGGTTCTAATACTGCAACTAATGACCAAAAGAAAATTGGCGTTATTCAATTAGTAGAACATCCATCCCTTGATGCTGCTAATAAGGGTTTTGTTGATGGTCTTGCTTCTAAAGGCTTCAAAGATGGTCAAAATATTAAGTTGGATCAACAAAATGCTCAAGCTGACCAATCTAACTTGAACAGTATTGCCCAACGCTTCGTATCTGATAAAAAAGATTTAGTATTAGCGATTGCAACGCCAGCAGCGCAAACGATGGCAAATGCATCTCATGATATGCCGATCATGGGTACAGCTATTACAGATTACGTAACAGCTAAACTCGTTCAATCTAATGAACACCCAGGTGGTAACGTATCTGGTACGTCTGATATGACACCTATTGAAAAAGAGGTTGATCTCATTATCGCATTAGTACCAAATGTAAAACGCATTGGTGCTATTTATACATCCTCTGAAATCAACTCCCAATTACAAGTTGAAAAAATGAAAGCTTATGCAGCTACTAAAGGTATCACTGTTGTAGAAGCAACTGTTTCCAACGTAAATGATATCCAACAAGCAGCTACTAATCTTGTAAACCAAGATGTACAAGCAATCTATACACCAACAGATAATGTATTGGCATCTGCTATGGCTAACTTAGCACAAATCACAGATGCTGCAAAAATTCCAGTATTTGCTGCTGATGAAGGTATGACAATGACTGGTGGTGTAGCAACATATTCTGTTGACTATTATCAATTAGGTTACCAAACTGGCGTAATGGCTGCTAAAGTGCTTGTTGGTGAAGCAAAAATTGCAGATTTAGCTATTGAAACGCAAAAAGATATTAAGTTAACTGTTAACGAAGAACGTGCTAAAAAATTAGGTATTACAATTCCTGACGCACTTCGTAAAGATATGAAACAATAGAGGAGATTTTGATGTTAGATTTAATGGTAGGCACCATAACCACAGGCCTTTTATGGTCCTTGTTAGCGGTCGGTGTATTCATTACATTCCGTGTACTAGATGTGGCTGACTTAACTGTGGAAGGTACGTTCCCAATGGGGGCGGCTATTTCCGCTGTTTTAATTACAAGTGGCATGAATCCAATCCTTTCCATTTTACTTGCCGGTGTGGGCGGTATGATGGCAGGTGCTGTAACAGGCTGGATTCACACAAAACTAAAAATTCCTGCATTATTGGCTGGTATTTTGACAATGATTGCTTTGTACTCTGTGAACCTTCACATTATGGGCAAAGCTAACGTATCCTTGCTTCGTATGGATACAATTTATTCTATCCTCGGCGGTGTATTCCACACTGCTAATATGTGGTCTGCTGCTATCGTAGGTGTATTGGTTGCTGTTGCTGTATGCTTGTTCTTGTTCTGGTTCTTCGGCACTGAAATTGGTACAGCTTTACGTGCAACAGGTGTTAACCCTCAAATGATTCGCGCTCAAGGCGTAAATACTGATAACATGATTGTTCTAGGTCTTTTGATTTCTAATGGTTTTGTTGGTATGTCTGGCGCTCTTATTGGTCAATTCCAAGGCTTTGCCGACGTAGGTATGGGTATCGGTACCATCGTTATCGGCTTGGCGTCTGTAATCATCGGTGAAGTAGTATTCGGTACGAAATCCTTCGTACGTAGTCTTATCGCCGTAGTACTTGGTTCTATCGTATATCGTATCGTTATCGCTGCTGTACTCTACATGGGTATGCCGCCAAACGATTTGAAATTATTCACTGCAATTCTCGTTGCCATCGCGCTTTCCTTGCCTACATTGAAAGCAAAATGGTTGGCTCGCTAAGGAGGACACTATGTTAGAAGTAAAAAATATGGTAAAAACCTTCTTTAAGGGCACAATCAATGAAAAAACTGCACTTCAAGGTATTGATCTTCGTTTAGAAGAAGGAGATTTCTGTACTGTTATCGGTGGTAATGGTGCTGGTAAAAGTACGTTACTAAACTCCATCGCTGGTGTATTCCCAGTAGATGAAGGTTCCATTACAATCAATGATATTGATGTCACAAAAATGCCAGAATACAAACGTGCTAAATACATTGGCCGTGTATTCCAAGATCCTATGGTAGGTACTGCAGGCAACATGCAAATCGAGGAAAACTTAATCCTTGCTATGCGCCGTGGTAAAAGCTTAGGTCTTAAATGGGCTTTCAAAGATAGCGAACAAGCATTCTTCAAAGAACGTCTTGCACTATTAGGTTTAGGTCTTGAAGATCGTTTATCTGCTCGTATGGGTCTATTATCTGGTGGTCAACGCCAATCCATCACATTATTGATGGCTACTATGCTTCGTCCTGAACTTTTATTGTTGGACGAACATACGGCGGCTCTTGATCCTAAGACTGCAGAAAATGTTTTGCAATTAACAGATAAACTTGTAGCAGAGCATAACTTAACAACTCTTATGATTACTCACAATATGCGCGATGCATTGCGCTTTGGTAATCGCCTCATCATGATGGACTCCGGTCGCATCATCTATGATGTAAAAGGGGAAGAAAAGAAAAAATTAACAGTTGCTGACTTACTTCAAAAGTTCGAAGTAGCTGGGGAAAATGCATTGAGCGACCGCATGGTACTTGGTGCGAAATAATAGAAGAGGGCATAAGCCCTCTTTTGTTTATTTATTGTAATTTTCCTTTACAAGATAAGGTAGATACTGTATACTAAATAAGGTCGTAAGACATATCGTAAGCGAAGTATTCGAATCTCCAACGGTTACTTAAGCTTATCGGGATTATTTATTTTTTAGGAGGTAACATTAATGTTAACTACAGAAGCTAAATTAGCAGTAATTAAAGAATACGCTACTCATGAAGGTGACACTGGTTCTCCAGAAGTACAAGTTGCGATTTTGACAAGCCGCATCGTTTACTTAACTGAGCATTTGAAAGAGCACAAAAAAGACCATCATTCCCGTCGTGGTTTGTTGAAATTGGTTGGTCAACGCCGTAACATGCTTGACTACCTTCGTCGTAAAGATATCGAACGTTACCGTTCCCTTATCGAACGTCTTGGTCTTCGTAAATAATAAAATGGCTCTCTGTCAAATGTTGGGGTATTCACCCTACGAGTCTTCTTTGGCACCAAT
>NZ_CAURHA010000016.1:0-39922 GCF_963524655.1 uncultured Veillonella sp. | reverse complement strand
AGATTATATAGATGAATTGGCCTGTGTTATAAAATCTGACGGTGTACCGCTATCAGCTGATTTTGGAGTGCTTACATTGGGGACTACGGGGCGCCCAAAACCTTTATGGCGTAGCGAAAAATCATGGAGTGAGTTCTTTGATATCCAAAACAATATCTTTCACATAAACAAAGATACAAAAATTTTTTTACACGGTAGTTTTAGCTTCACTGGTGTTAGTAATATGGTTATCGCCGTGCTATGGTCTGGTGGAACTGTTGTTACAACGAGTTCGATGCGTCCAAATCGATGGAGCCAGCTTATCGAGAAATATCATGTAGACCATATATATGCATTACCAACAAAATTACGATTATTAGTACGTCATTGTAAAAGTAAATTAGAATCTATTAACTTTATCATTGCAGGATCTCAAGTACTGGATCGACAGTTGATGGAGCAGTTAGAAGTAATATGTCCGAACATGGAGTTTATTCTCTATTATGGTGCATCTGAGCTTAACTATATAACATATTGTACAGGTAAAGAGTGGTTACAAAGAGAAGGCACAGTGGGAAGACCGTTTCCATCTGTCCAAATTGCAGAGAAAAACGGCATTATTTACGTAACCACAAAATATCATATTGAAGGCATACCAGATACATATACTGTAAATGATTGCGGTTATATAGATAGTGATGGATATCTCATGTTTAATGGGCGGCAAGGAGATGTCATCAATAAAGGGGGCTATAAAATTCCTATCCCCGAAATGGAATTGTATTTACAATCCTTACAAGGCGTTTCTGAAGTTGCTGTTGTTACGATTACTGATGATATACGAGGGGAAGACTTTGTTGCTTATATGGTGTTAGAGGATACCGCTGAATTAAGTAAAATTATAGAACTCATTCATCATGAAAGACCTTCTGTAGAGTGGCCAAAAGCAATACTAGAAATTCCTATGTTACCCCTTACGGAATGCTCAAAAGTTGATAAACGAAAGTTAAAAGAGTGGTATAATAAAGGGTAATCGTTTTTTCTGTTATAAGGAGGCATCATGCAGATTAATAAGGCTGCGCTAGAGATTTTTGACTTTACGTCCTCTTTAGCCGTATATTCTGAACATGAATTAAAGGTTGGAGATCAAGCTATACAAGATTATATTGCCAATCATGTAGCTAAGGCTTTCAAAGACCCCGGTGCTAGAACAGGTACCTTGCATGATGCAAGTCCTTTTGGTAAACAGCTGGTGGAGTATAAAAATGGAGACCTCAAGTTTATAGATTTTTCTAAGAATTTGGGTGAAAGCTTATTTACCTATATGAAGCAAGCAACTGACTCCGTAGTTATCGATACGATTATTTGTGAAGCTGTTACAGATACGACTTATATTTGTATTCTTTTGTGCCAAGCTCATGATGCTTTTACCCATCAGCTATTTAGTGAAGATGATGGTACATTAGCTACAGAACTCGTTTCGCATAAGGCGGTACTACCGATGCCATCTCAAAAATTACGTGCCTTTGCATCTATTAATTTACATGATTTTAGCGTTCGTATCTTTGAACCGAAAGGTGAGTTTGATGGTGAAGTATCCTATATCTTAGCGGATAAGGTATTACAATTAGGCACTAATCAATCTTCCCGAGATACGGTGAAAAAGGTGAAAGCTATTGTAGATAAGGTAGCTCAAGCGCATGAGTCTGATGGCGTCGTTGAATTGACGACTGCTAAATCTATGATTGCTAAAAATGCTGAAGTATCTGATACGGTTGATCCTGTGCGTATAGTAGAAGAGGTATTCAAAGCGAATCCGATTCAACAAGAGGCGGCTAAAAAAGAGTTAGCCGATGCAGATATGATGCGGCCATTACCGGTAAACCGTGAATTTGCTACAAAGGTTGGAGAACATCATAAGATTAAAACCGATACAGGCATTGAAATTTCATTTCCTGTGGAGTATATGAAAAATCGCGAGTTCATTGAAATTAAAACTAATGATGATGGAACTTTGCGCATTGAATTAAAGAATATCAATAAAATTATGAATAAATAAGAATATCGGACTAGATATTAACTTATGATGATTTATAATATATAGAAAAATATTATATATTGATTAGTTTTATTTGTTACGCTAATATATAAGGTGGGATATAGTGAGTAAAGAAAAACATAAAAAGACTAACGCATTGCGTATTTTAGATACCCATAAGGTACCTTATAGCATTAGCGAATATGAGTGGTCTGAGGATCATGCAACAGGACTTCATGTAGTAGAGGCGTTAGGCCTAGACGAAAAGGACGTTTTTAAAACTCTAGTTGGTAAAGGTGATAAAACAGGTTACGTTGTATTCTGTATTCCTGTAGCCGCTGAACTAGATATGAAACAAGCGGCTCGCGTAAGTCATAATAAGTCTGTAGAGCTTGTTCCTGTTAAGGACTTACTAGGAATTACAGGTTATTTACGTGGAGGCTGTTCTCCTGTGGGTATGAAAAAAGCGTTTCCTACTTACTTTGATGCTACTATGGAGTCTCTAGAGTTCGTATATGTTAGTGCAGGCCTACGTGGTATGCAAATGAAAGTAAATCCAAAAGATTTAGCGTCTGTTGTAAAGGCTGAATTTATTGAACTTACGATGGATCATTAAGAGGTGCGTATGGCTAAAAAGTTTTATGCAGTTCGAAATGGTCGTGTGCCAGGTGTTTATATGACTTGGGCTGATTGTGAGAAGCAGGTCAAGGGCTTTGGTGGAGCTATCTACAAGTCTTTCCCTACGGAAGCAGAAGCCCGTGCTTTTGTGGAGGACTCAGGCTTATCTTTAAGTGACTTTATGAGCGCTAATAAGAGTGAACCTAAATCATCTCAAGGCTTAAAGTCTAAATCGATAAGCTCTAAATCTGTAAACTCTAGGGCTCAAAGTAAAGTATCAGCAAGTGTTGTGAAACCAGATTTTACTAAGCCAAACCATGTGGTTGCTTATATTGACGGTAGTTATAATAAAGGGACAAATACCGTTGGAGCAGGTGGTGTTATCTTCTTGAATGGGAATAGAGAGACCTTTTCCTTTCCCTCTACTGATGAACGATATACATCATTTTGGAATGTAGCTGGTGAGTTGTTAGCTGCTATTTATGTTATGAAATATGCTGTTGATCGTGGCGTTCCTGAATGTTCACTTTACTATGACTATATGGGCATTGAAATGTGGGCCACAAAGGGATGGAAACGCAATAATGCGCTTACTCAACAGTATGCAGCATTTTATGACTCAATAAAAGACCGTGTGCGCGTACACTTTCACAAGGTGGCTGCTCATACGGGTGATACATATAATGAAATGGCCGATGCACTAGCGAAACAAGGTGCAGGTATTTAGAAATATAAGAAGGGAGGGTGCTATGAATATATGTGTTACAGGTGGGGCCGGATTTATTGGCTCTCATCTTGTGGGTCGATTAATTGAATTAGGGCACAAGGTGCTTGTTATAGATAATTTATCTACTGGTGTACGTTCTTTTGTACATGAAGCTGCTCAATTTATTGAGATGGATGTACGAGATCAAAAACTAGTATCTATTTTTGAAGAGTTTAAGCCCTCTATCGTATTTCACGAGGCGGCCCAAACTATGGTTCAATCCTCCATGGAGAACCCTAGTTATGACTGCGATGTTAATTTATTAGGGCTTATTAATGTGCTTGATGCATGTCGTCAAGTGAAGGTTGAACAATTCTTAATGCCTTCGTCCGCGGCTGTTTATGGGGATTTAGCAGTATTGCCACTAACTGAGGAATTAAGTGGTATGCCTTCTTCCTTTTACGGACTAACTAAGCTTACGGCAGAAGGGTATTTACGGATTTATCGTGAGGCCTTTGGATTAAATACAGTATGTTTTAGATATGCCAATGTATATGGCCCACGTCAAGGTGATGGTGGTGAAGGTGGCGTTATCAGTGTGTTCAACCGTTTAATCGTTGAAGGGCAGCCTTTAACTGTATATGGTGATGGCGAGCAAACTAGAGACTTCATTTATGTAGATGATGTGGTAGAAGCTAATATCAAGGCTATGGGGAATAGTCAATGCACAGGTATTTATAATGTATCTACCAATAAGGGAACATCTGTTAATGAGTTGATTACGCGATTCCGTGCCATTAGTGGTGCTGATTTTATGGTGCACTATGAGGCTGAGCGGGTAGGGGATATCAAGCATTCTCGTTTAAGCAATGCCAAGGCAGAGCGCGATTTTGGCTTTGTAGCTTCAACTACATTAGAGGACGGCTTACAAAAGACATTAGAATATTTTAAAGCTCATCATAAGTAAGGGGTACAAGGTTTGGGGATATGAGTGATACACAATTTTGGGTAACTGTAGGTGTCTGGAATCTCATCGTATTTAGTATGTATGGATATGATAAATTATGTGCTATCAAGGGATATGGACGGATTTCAGAGTTTACTTTATTATTTTTAGCATTTGCCTTTGGTGGTGTAGGTGCTTTATTAGGCATGGTTCTATGGCGCCATAAAACACTAAAGATTAAATTTAAACTAGCTATTCCTATTGCATTGCTGTGGTCTGTCTATGCGGTAGGCTTCGGTTATGGTTTGTGGGTAAACTGATTGCATAAACTAATATTTTATTCATTCTTTTATGATATAATGGGTAAAATATTGTACATAAAATGTCAGTGAAGGAGATATTTGATGTTGCGATTACAATCGGGGTTCGAGTTAGATTACGCTAACATATATAATGAAAGTTGCATACAAGAGCGAGACGTAAATAATTTTGAACGAGCTATACAAAATGTGTGGCGCCATACAAATATTTTACGTTCTACAGGCTTTGAAGAAGGCCATGTGTCTAAAGATGGGTTACCTGAACCTGTATTGTTTTATCAGCTTCCATATATTTCGGAAGATGGTATCAATACACCAGATATGTTAAAACGTCTTTACGAATTGCGTGACTATGCACGTCACAATATCGATACAGTTGTGTCTGTAGGCATTGGGGGCTCTTATTTAGGGAGCAAAGTTATTTTTGACGTTCAATGTGGTGCATTTTGGAATAATCTAAGTACGGAAGAACGCAATGGATATCCACGGATGTACTTTGCTGGTTTTAACGTAGATGGCGACTATTTAGCAGGTCTTATCCGTACCTTAGAATACCAGGCTCAGAAAAAAGGTCCTGATTATAAGGTAATGCTCGTTATTACCTCCAAGTCTGGTTCTACCATCGAACCAATGGCCAACTTCATGATTTTGGAGAAGGCTTTACAAGATCGCAACATTAACTATGAAGTAGTAGCTGTAACAGATGTATCTAATGATGAACATCCTACAATTCTACGGGCTATGGCACTAGAAAATAATTGGAAAACTTATAGCATTCCTTATGGCGTTGGTGGTCGCTTCTCTGTATTTACAGAGGTTGGCTTTGTAACAGCTGCTCTTGTAGGTTTTGATATTGAAGGCTTCTTAGCTGGTGCTGCCTCTATGGATGCAGCATGTCAAGAAGAGGATATTTTCAAAAACCCTGCTTTACTAAGCGCTTTATTGAAATATATTGCATCTGAACGGTATGGTCGTATTATTGAAGTGTTTATGCCTTATAGTGATGCTCTTCATTCTTTGTCAGACTGGTATGTGCAGCTTTTATCCGAATCTCTAGGCAAGATGAGTAATACTTGCTTGCCATATGGTCGTACACCAGTAGCTGCAGTAGGCACTATGGATATGCATGCTCAAGTTCAAGAACATCAAGAAGGTCGTCTCAATAAGGTCGTTCAATTTATTAAGGTAAAAGACTGGAAACATAATCTCATCGTGCCAGATACGTATAGCCAATATGAACGCTTACGCTCTTTATCTGATGTGGGAATTTGTGATATTTTAAATATTGCCTTAGATGCAAATAGAGAGGCATTGTCTAGTGACAATCGCTTTAACATGACTATAACTGTACCAACTTTAAATGCATTCCATTTAGGGGAAATTATGTTTATGCATTGTTGGGCTGTTTATTTCGAGTCTATTTTTGCTGGCGTTGATGCCTTTGACCAACCAGGCGTTGAGGTCTATAAGCGTCTTATCGGTCCTAAATTAGCTCGTGCTAAGGACACAGATAATTCATAAGGGGGAACTATGAATATTTTAGTAACAGGTGGTGCTGGTTATATTGGGAGTCATACTGTACGTGCCTTACAACAAGCAGGCTATACACCAATCATTGTAGATAATTTATCTCGCGGACATGTAGAATCGATTCCTGAAGGGGTTACATTCTACAACATGGATATTTCAGATCCTAAGTTGATAGATATTATGAAAGACCATAATATCATTGGTATTATGCATTTTGCAGCCCATTCTCAAGTTGGGGAATCCATGATAAATCCAGCCATTTATTATGAAAATAATGTAGTTGGTTCTTATCACCTCATTGAGTCTGCTCGTACTGCAGGTGTGAAACATTTTGTATTCTCTAGTACGGCTGCCGTATATGGTGAGCCTGAAGTGGTGCCGATTCGCGAAGATGCTCAATTGCAACCTACCAATGTATATGGTCGCACTAAATTGATGATTGAAGAAATGTTATCTGATTATAGTTCTATTTATGGTTCTACATTCGTAGCTTTGCGTTATTTCAATGCGGCTGGCGCTGACCCATCTGGTACGATTGGGGAGGACCACCATCCAGAAACTCATTTGATTCCGCTTGTGCTCGATGCGGCTCGTGGTAAAAGAGAGCATATAACAGTATTTGGTACTGACTATGATACAGCTGATGGCACATGTGTGCGCGACTATATTCATGTTAATGATTTAGCGGTTGCTCACGTATTGGCTATGGACTACTTGCGTAATGGCGGTGAGTCTGAAGTATTTAACCTTGGTAGTGGTAATGGCTTCTCCGTAAAAGAAATCATCGAAACTGCAAAAGAGGTAACAGGCATCGATATTCCTGTTCAATATGGTGACCGTCGTGCTGGCGACCCAGGTACTTTGATTGCTTCTTCTGAAAGAATCAAAAACTTACTTGGTTGGGATCCTAAATTCAGTAATGTAGCTGATGTTATCAAAGATGCTTGGAAATGGCATACATCTCATCCAGATGGTTTTAACAGTAAATAAAATAAGAACAAATCCTTTTGATTTGTCAATATAATGAATGACTCTATTAGTCACCTAGGTGACTGGTAGAGTCATTTTTTTATAGGAATTTAAAAGGGCTTCCTAGAAATAGTTCGAAGGAGGTGAATTATGAACTTACAAAACTATATAGAACAAATTAAAGGCTGGATTGATAGACAATATTTTCTTGTACGCCATTATCGAATGATAATTGTTATTTTCTTTGTACTTGCTTTAGGGATGATAGTAGTCGGTATTTTTTATCCTCAAGAAGAGGAATCTATCAATATGAATTCAGCCTTATCAGAGGGCAGTATTGATAATCAAAGGAAGGCAGATTCAAAAGAGCAATCGCAAGGGAAATCTAATAACAAAAGAAATGGTAGTGATAAAGGAAAATCTAGTAAAGAGGGAGTAGATAATAAAGCTATAAGTAATGAGAAAGACGGCTCTAGTGTTAAGGGGAGATTACTATATGATGTGAGCAGTGTAGAGCGGTTTCATCCTTGGCAAGAAGTCTTTAAAGATATTTCTAGTTTGGATATATTAAGTGAAGATGATGAGACTAAAGATATAGATAACGACCTAGATACTATTAGAGATGATGAAATATCCCTTAATAATGGTAAACAATCAAGCAATAAAAGGGCTGCAAGGCAATATAGAGTTACGAAAAATAAAATTACAAAAACGGATAGAAAAAGTAAGAATTTGAATGGAAATATAACTCGTGATGATATGAATAACTTTAGTGATGAAAACATTCACTCTCGAACTGGGATTAATTCTAAGGTGTTAATTCCAGAACAACCAATAGAACTTGTGGGAGTCATTGAGGGGAATCAAAATATTGCTATTTTACGAAGAGGCTCAGAAGAGCAGATGGTTACGATTGGTAGTAGTTGGCAAGGGATATCAGTATCTGCTATTACTGAAAATAGTGTAGAAATCGTCGAAGGAGGTTCATCACGATGGCTGAAAATCGAGTGAGTAGATTTATATTCTCCACTGAAGCTGTGTTAATACAAAACAGAATTATTAAAGTTAAAGGATATAAAGTCAATAATAAAGAAACTAGAGCCAATAAAGTTAATATAGGCAATAAAGTTAATATGGCCAATAAAACCAATATATTACTAAAAATTAGTATTCTAATAGTTATACTGACATATATATTATTTGCGCAACCGTTAGTTGTATTAGCAGATACTAAAGAATCAAAGACAACAAATAATGTAAGAAATAATGTAGCAAATAGCGTAGAGTTTAATAATGTAGCAAATAGTCTAGATCTTAATAACGTAACAAATGGTTTAGAGCTTAATAAAGAGAATGAGTCGGTTACGATATCTGTGCGCAATGCGTCATTAAAGGAAACAATTCTCGGTATTTGTAGAAGTTATGGTATATCGGTTATCGGTGTAGAATCACTAAAAGGAAATATTACGGCAACCGTAAAAGGGGAGTCTCCGGAAGAGGTTATTAAGGAGCTTGGTCGGATATATCATTTTTCTGTAACAAAGCAGCATAATACATTGCTTATTGAATCTGATGAGGCAACACTGGAGAATAGAGAACTCTATGTTCTATCCCCAGAACACTTGCCAGCAGAATCTTTGAAAGCTGTAATGGGTACCGTAGTAAAGAATGATAAAATGGCCGTACTTTCAGAACAAAATGAGGTCATTATGCATTTAACAAGTGGTGAAAAGAGGCGTGTAGAAAATTTAGTCCGTGCTATCGATAAGGAACCAAAGCAAGTGCAACTTGAAGCTACTATTATTGCGATGGAGCAATCTTATGCAAAAGAACAAGGTTTTCGGTGGTCTTGGCTCAGTTTGACTGGCCATGGTGATGATAAAACTAATTCCTATGGAGCCGTTACCTTTGGTAAAACACCAAGTGGAGAAGCTTATAAGTTTTTTGTAAAACCAGAACTAAGTCTCCTGGAAAGTTCGGGAAAAGCCGTTTTAATAGCAAAACCTTCCATTATGGCTCTTAATGGTGAAACAGCTCATATTTTGATTGGTGAAAGAATTCCTGTCGTAGAGGAGTCAGAGGTTAATGGAGAGCGGAAGCGCTCTACTCGTTATGAAGAGGTAGGAATTAAATTAAACTATACTCCTATTATTACTGCCGATGGTGGCGTGGATGCTAAAATACATGCTGAGGTGAGTACGCCGATTATGGTATCGGAAATGAAAGCTTACAAAATTAGTACAAGGCAAGCGCATACTAGAGTACGTTTACAACAAGGGGAAGTCCTCGTTATAGGTGGGCTCATGGATAATCGAGATCAGCACCAAATACAAAAGGTTCCTATATTAGGAGATATCCCTTTGTTAGGTAAATTATTTCGCCATAGCAGAAAAACAAAAGATTCTATAGAGATGTTGGTGTTAGTACGGGCAACTGTGGTATAATAAAGGGTAAATGATTAGGAGGTTGTGAATGGAACGCATTCGAATGATAGGCCTTGGAAAATCATTTGGGGTGCGCCAAGTATTTTCCAATGTGTCCTTTGAAATAAAAGAGGGGGATCGACTCGCCTTGGTAGGGCCTAATGGGGCGGGCAAGTCTACTTTGCTGAAATGTATATTAGGCTATGAGGAGCTAGATGAAGGTAATGTAGTTAAGTCTCCTGTGGCAAGCATTGGCTATTTGCAACAAGATGTAAATCTTGGTGACGATAGCTTGGCTACTGAAATCGAAAAGGCTTGGGCCGATGTACATGCATTGGAAGAACAACTTAAAGAACTTACGAGCCGCTTAGAAACTGAAGAGGCTAGTGAAGCTGATTTACAACGCTTAGATTATTTACAAAATCGTCTAGAATGGCTTGGTGGTTATGATTATGAGCAAAAGACAAAGCGCATTGTTTACGGTTTAGGTTTTACTGATGAAGATCTAGATAAACCGGCTAACGCTTTTTCTGGCGGACAAAAGACGCGTATTAACTTAGCAAAGGCCTTAGTTCGCCGTCCAGATTTTCTGTTTTTGGACGAACCGACAAACCATTTAGATATGGATATGCTCGAGTGGCTTGAGGGATACCTATCCGCCTATCCCGGTGGCATTCTTATCGTCAGCCATGACCGTTATTTCTTAGACCGCATCGTCACTGGTGTTGTGGAGCTAGATAATCATAAGGCTACAACGTATCGTGGTAACTATAGTCGTTATATCCAACAACGTGATGAACGTTTGAAGGCTGATATGGTGGCTTATGAGAAACAACAAGAGTATATCAAGAAAACAGAGGCTTATATAGATAAATACCGGGCAGGTATCAAGTCTAAAATGGCTCGTGGGCGTCAGTCCCAGCTCAACCGATTAGAACGTCTTGAGGCGCCTGTTACTTCACATCATTTACAATTTTCTTTCCCACCTGCTGCTATGAGTGCTGATAAGGTTCTAGTCTTAGATCACTTGTCTGTAGGGTATGGTGAAAGTCGCATCATTGATGATATATCTCTCGTTGTTCGCCGTGGTGAGTCTGTGGCGCTTATTGGTCCTAATGGGGCCGGTAAATCGACTTTAGTAAAAACTATTGTAGGCGAACTATTCCCTGAATCTGGTCATGTAGATCTTGGCAATCGCGTACAAGTGGGGTACTTCTCGCAAGAGCACGAAGAGTTACATGATTCTTGGCAGGTAGTAGAAGAGATTATGAATCACTTTAACTACAGTGAAGATAAAGCTCGTAACGTACTCGGTTCATTCCTATTTAAAGGGGATGATGTGTTTAAACTGGTCGGTGATTTATCCGGTGGTGAAAGAGCGCGTTTGGCATTGCTGAAATTATTCCTTCAAGGTGATAATTTCCTTATTTTAGACGAACCGACAAACCATTTAGATATTCCTACGCGAGAAATTGTGGAAGACGCACTGCAACAATTTGAAGGAACTTGTTTCATTATTTCTCATGATAGATATTTCTTGGATCAAGTTTCTACAAAAACAGTAGTTCTAGATGATGGAAAAATCACTGAGTATCTCGGTAATTACTCATACTACAAGGAAAAGCTAAAGGAGCAAGAAGACTTATTAGCGATAGCTAATGAGCAGAACTTAGAGGCTGATAAGGTTGAGAGCAAATCTGGTTCAGCTGATGAGCCGGCACTTTCAGCATCAGAATCTACAGAGGAAAATCAGAAGAAACCGAATGCTTATATGGTGGAAAAACAATTAGCAGAGGTGGAATCTGAAATCGCTCGTCTTGAGGCAACAATGAAGATGTACGAGGTGCAATTAGCAAATCCTGTAGTGCAACAAGATTTAGATGAAATGTCCAAAATCTCTTTGCAAATTGAAGAGACTCAAAGCGAGTTAGATTCATTGTATGAGAAGTGGGAAAAGCTATCTGAATAGCGTATTTAATGCATATATTATTGGGGAATTAAAATCATTATCTTTTAATTGACAAAGTATTTTATATTCTCATAATATAGGAATAGATTTAAAGTTTTATGTTTTGAAAGAAGGGTGTAACATGAATAAATCCATGTTGAAAAAAGCAGCCATTTTTGGTCTTGCTGGTGTAATGGCAGTTGCTGCTGGTTGTGGTAGCAATAAAGATGCAGGTAGTGCAAATAGCAATGAAGCTAAAATTGCATTATTAACAACAACAACTGGTGGTGCTGCAGCATATGGTGAATCCATTAAAGCTGGTGCAGAATTGGCAGTGAGCGAAATTAACGCTGATGCAAACGCTGTAAAAATTAACTTATTAGTAGAAGATACTAAAGGTGATAAAAACGAAGCTATCAATGCAATGAATAAAGTAATCGCAAAAGATAAAGTTGTAGCAGTTATTGGTCCTATGTTGTCTGGTGAAATGATGGCAGCTGGTCCTGTAGCAAACAAAAGCAAAGTAGTTGCTATTGGCACATCTACAACGGCTGAAGGTATTACAGATATCGGGGATTATATCTTCCGTAATGCCGTACCTGAATCCTTGGCAGTAGATACAGCTATTAAAGAAGCTCATAAAACTTTAGGCTTTAAAACAGCAGCTATTATGTACTCCAATAACAATGACCAAATGGTATCTGTAAATAATACAGCTCGTAAAGCATTGGAATCCGTAGGGGTACAAATCGTTGATACTGAAACATTTGCAGATAAAGATACTGACTTCTCTGCACAATTGACTAAGATCCAACAAGCTAAACCAGATGTAATTATCGTTGCATCCCTTTACCAAGAAGGTGCCCTTATCATGAAGAAAATGCGTGAAATGGGTATGAATCAACCTGTAGTTGGCTCCAATGGCTTCAATAGCCCACAATTCATTAAAATTGCTGGTGATGCAGCTAACGGCGTTATCGTTGGTACACCTTGGTTCCCTAATAAAGAAGACCAAAAGGTTAAAGACTTCCGTAAAGCTTATGTAGCTAAATATGGTAAAGAACCTGACCAATTCGCTGCACAAGCATACGATGCAGTATATCTTTATGAAGCAGCTTTGAAAAAAGCGAGCTCCACAACAGATCGCGAAAAATTCCGCGAAGCATTGAAAAACATTGCTGACTTCGTTGGTGTAACTGGTCAATTCAAGTTCAACGAAAAACGCGATCCTTCCATGGAAGTTCAAGTATTACAAATTAAAAACGGTCAATTTGACGCATTAACAAAATAAGTTGAGGTAGTATAGTGTTTTTACAACAATTAGTTAACGGGTTAACCCTCGGTAGCTTATATGCTGTACTCGCTATTGGCTTAACACTTGTGTTCGGTGTTTTGAATATTATCAACATGGCTCACGGAGGCATCTTTATGATAGGTGCCTTCGTTGGTCTT
Organism: uncultured Veillonella sp.; assembly: GCF_963524655.1. GTDB lineage: Bacteria > Bacillota > Negativicutes > Veillonellales > Veillonellaceae > Veillonella. The sequence goes on along the minus strand of NZ_CAURHA010000016.1, from coordinate 26,993 downwards.
TTTATGGTAACAATTTTTAACGTTAACATTTTTGTAGCCCTTATCGTAGCTATGGCAGTAGGCGCTATCCTCGGTTATCTTTTAGAATTTGTGGCCCTTCGTCCACTACGCAAGAAAAAGGTGTCTCACTTGGCACCACTTATTAGTACCATCGGTGTTTCTATCTTTATTGAAAGCTTGGCATTATTGCTTTGGGGCCCTCAAACAAGATCCTTCCCACCAGATTATATTGGTGGTCTCATCGACTTTGGGGCTTTTAAAATTTCTATGGTACAAATCATTGGTTTAGGTGTTTCTATCGTTTTAATGCTCATTTTAAATGTAGTCATTAAGAAAACTAAAATTGGTAAGGCCATTCGGGCCGTATCTATGAGTACTGAAACAGCTGCTCTTTTAGGTATTAATCCTACCATGATTATTTCTGTTACAGTAATGATTGCTTCTGCTCTAGGTGCAGCTGCAGGCGTATTAGTAGGCTTATCCTTTAATGCTATTGAACCTACTATGGGCGTTATCATCGGCTTTAAAGGTCTTGCAGTACTTATCTTAGGTGGTCTTGGCAATATTACTGGTGCTATGGTTGGTGGCTTTATCCTTGGTGTAGCAGAGGTATTCTCTGTTGCCTATGGTGCTTCTACATTCCGTGATGCCGTTGCCTTTGGCCTCATTATCTTATTATTGTTCTGGCGCCCTCAAGGCTTGTTTGGTTCTAAAGATAAAGGGGGTAGACCGTAATGGATTTATTAAACCCGTATTATCTACAGATCGTGATGTTCTTCATCATCAATGCCATCATGGGTATTTCTATTTACTGTACACTTGCTAGTGGTCAGCTCTCTCTTGGTGCGGCTGGTTTCATGAGTGTAGGTGCTTATGTAGGCGCTATGCTTTCTTTGAAAGCTGATTTGCCTATCGTTGTTGGCATTTTAGTAGGTGGCTTAGTGGCAAGTCTTGTAGCAGTTATCATTGGTTTACCAACAACACGACTTAAAGGCTTGTACCTTGCTATTTCAACCCTTGGTTTTGGTGAAGTAGTACGCGTTATTTTCTTGAACTTAGATGTTACAAATGGTGCCTTAGGTCTATCTGGTATCCCGTCCATTCCTCAAGAGTTAACGAACTACGCTTATGAATTCGATATGGATGGCCTAATGGGGCTTGATGCTGTTACATGGGGTAACTTGATAGCTATCATTATTTTGTTGGCTATTCTAGTTTTAATTATTGCTTTCTGTGTACGCATCAATAATAGCCGTGTTGGTCGAGCTTTTGCAGCGATCAAAGCTGATGATCATGCGGCAGAATTAATGGGGATTAACGTTGTTTACTACAAGATGATGGCTTTTATTATTGGCGCTTTCATTGCTGGTATCGGTGGCGGTTTGTATGCTCACATTACAAACTTCATTAATCCTACAGATTTCAGCTACCATAAAGTAGTACAAATCTTGTTATTCCCTGTATTTGGTGGCTCTAATGTAGTATGGGGTTCCGTACTCGGCTCCTTCATTCTTACATTGTTGCCAGAAGTATTGCGTTTCTTATCCGATTATCGAGATATCATTTATGGTGCTTTACTTGTCATCTTGATGGCTGTTCGTCCAGATGGTATTTTAACAGAATCTATGGTAGACAAAATTAGTCGCAAGTTAGGCTTTAAAAAGGCTCCATATATTCCAGAATCTCAAGTATTAACAGAACGTTTTGAAGCGTATAAACGCAAACAAGAAGAAAAACAAGGATAGGAGGGAACTGAATGCTATTAGAATTAAATGAAGTTAGTAAAAGCTTTGGTGGCGTTGCAGCTCTCACCGGTGTATCCTTTGGTGTTAAACAAGGAGAAGTGTTTGGTGTTATTGGTCCAAATGGTGCTGGTAAGACTACACTCTTCAACTTGATTACTGGTGTATTCCCAGCAAGCTCTGGAGAAATCGTTTTTGACGGTATGTCTATAGTAGGTATTAAACCTCATAGAACTGTTGAAATGGGGATTGCTCGTACGTTCCAAAACATTCGTCTTTTTGGTAATATGACAGCTCTTGAAACTGTTTTAACCGGTATGCATTGTCGTACTGGTTCTGGCTTCTTGTCTAGCTTTTTGAAAACAAAACGCCAACGTATCGAAGAAGAGCGTTGTCGTGGCATTGCTTACGAGTTTTTAAAGCTTGTAGGTCTTGAAGAAGATGCAGAAGAAGTTGCTACATCACTGCCATATGGTAAACAACGTCGCCTTGAAATTGCTCGTGCGTTAGCAACACATCCGCAATTGATCTTGCTCGATGAACCTGCGGCGGGTATGAACGATAGTGAAACTGAAGTGCTTCGCCAACTAATTGGTAAGATTCGTGACTTAGGTATTACTGTTGTCGTTATTGAACATGCCATGGAATTAATGATGAATATCTGTGATCGAATGGTAGTTCTTAATTTTGGTAAGAAAATTGCTGAAGGTACACCTCAAGAAATTCAAAATAATGAGGCTGTAATTGAAGCATACTTAGGTAAAGAGGAGGTGTAATATGTTAAAACTAGAAAACATTGTGGCTGGTTATGGACATATTACAGCCTTAAAAGACGTAAGCTTAGAAGTGCCACAAGGTTCTGTTGTATCTCTTATTGGTGCCAATGGTGCCGGTAAAACTACAACCATGAAGACAATCATGGGCCTTGTAAAACCAATATCTGGTCGAGTACTTTTTGAAGGTCAAGATATCACTGGTCGTCAAACTCACCAGATCGTACATGGCGGTATTTCCTTAGTTCCTGAAGGTCGTCAAATTTTACAAGATATGAGCGTTTATGAAAACTTAGAAATGGGCGCTTATATTCGTAAAGATAAGGAAATCGAAGAGGATATCAAAAAGGTATTTAAACGTTTCCCGATTCTTGATGAGCGTAGCTACCAATTAGGTGGTACTTTATCTGGTGGACAGCAACAAATGCTTGCTATTGGTCGTGCCCTTATGGCTCGTCCAAAATTGTTATTATTAGATGAACCATCTATGGGCCTTGCGCCATTGGTAGTTAATGAAATTTTTGAAACTATCAAAGAGATTAGTGCTGAAGGGACAACGGTTCTTTTAGTAGAACAAAATGTGCGCCAAGCATTAAAAATTGCTGATTACGCTTATGTATTGGAAACGGGCAAAATGGTCTTGTCTGGCCCAGCTGATGAAGTGCGCCATAATCCGCGCGTTATGGAAGCTTACTTAGGCGGTCGGGTTGAGTAATTACCCTTAAACAATATTATAATTATCTAAAATTTAAATAAGGTGTATATACTAGCTTGCTAGTATATACACCTTATTTTTTTAATTCATCAATAAAAGTGATGAGTGAGAGGTGAAAATGTGAATTGATAGTGAAATGACTTTACATATATTTAATTATTTTACTAAATTTTAATAAAAAACGGAGTGAATTATCTATGAAATGAGTAAAAAATCACTCATGAAAATTCCATGAAAATACTATGTTTACTGGGTTTGTTATTGAAAGTTTAATGAAGTTCACTCAGAATATCTTAGGTTTGTAGAAGTACATTTAAAAAAATGATAAAATAGCTTAACCGATTTTTTAGTATTTACAATACTAATAATCATGTGATGTATTGAGAATGTTGAATGTAGAACAAAGAGGTAAAGTATGAATAAAAAACAGTATGTGATGATGGCTGCATTCTTATGTGCAACGACAGCCGCTATGGCTGCACCAGTAAGTGTAACTACTGAACAGGGCTATAATACTAAAACTGTACAGTTGGAAGGTCATGCACCTTTGGAAACTAGTGCATCTGTAATTAGCTCTGACAAAGAGTATCGCCTACGTCAAGGGGATGAATTAACGATTCAAGTTGTACAACAAGCCGATCTTGGTACTCGTAATGGCAATGACATTATGTATTCAGTTCGTCCTGATGGCTATGTATCATTCCCAATGGTTGGTGCTGTAAAAGCAGATGGTTTAACTGTTGATGAGTTTACTGCTGAACTACAACAAGGTTTATCTCGATATATCATTAATCCAGATATTACTGTGAATGTTACAAAACTTGGTGGTGTACGAGTTTATGTATTTGGCGAAATTAATCGACCAGGTGCTTACACGCTAACAAAGTCTAGCACTGTTATTGATGCTATTGGTGCTGCAGGTAGCTTCAACTGGGATACAGCGAAGAAGAAAATTTACTTAATTCACCAAGATAATCCAGAAAAACCAATCCCAATTAATCTAAACCGCATCTTGCAAACAGGGGATATGTCTGAAAACTATATTATGAGAGAGGGCGATGTTCTTTACTTAACTAAAAACAGTCGTATTAACTTTGCTCGTGATATTGCTCCAATCTTAACTGGCGCTTATATGGTATCACGCATAGGTAAGGATTAAGGATAAGAATTATCTGTCATATAAGGGGGCGTTCTTTTGCGTTCATATTTATTACCAGCCATATTGTTTATTGCTGATATTGCAACTATTGTTATCGTTGCTTTTGTCAGTCTATTCATTCGATTTGATGGCTACATAGAATCTCAATATATTAATCAAATGGTAGATGCCTTACCGCTTCTACTAGTTTCATATATGTTGATGTTCTTGATTATGCATTTGTACACGCGTATTTGGCGCTATGCAGGGATGCGAGAGGTATTAGCAGTATTTGTCGCTACAACGGTAGGTACAGCTATCTTTTACTCTTCTATGTTTGTGTTCGGGAAATCATTACCAAGATCAATCTATTTTATTACATGGTTCCTTACAACTGGTGCAGTAGGTATGGGCCGCATGTTACTACATTATGTGGCGCTTCATTATAGCAGTGGGGATGATGGTGAAAGTGGCCAAGTAAATACACTGATCATTGGTGCTGGCGATGCAGGGGCTACTATTGCCCGTGAAATTGAACGTTATCATAAGCGGTCAAGAAGAATTGTAGGTTTTGTTGATGATGATATGTTTAAGCATAATCGTCTTATGAATGGCTTTAGAATTTTAGGTAATCGTGAAGATATTCCTATGTTGGCAGCTAAATATAAGATTGAAGAAATCATCATTGCCATGCCATCTGTTAAGCGTGATGTTATTCGAGAGATTATGGAAATTTGCTCCCCTCTTAAATGTAAGATCAACACATTGCCAGGGGTATACCAGTTGCTAGATGATGAAGTTCTTGTATCTCATCTACATCCTGTTTCCATTGAAGATTTATTAGAACGTGATGAAATTCATCTTGATACATCCAAGGTGGAACCGTACCTTAAGGATAAAGTAGTTCTCGTTACAGGCGCTGGTGGTTCTATCGGATCTGAAATTTGTCGCCAAGTGCTACGTGTAAAGCCTAAGAAATTATTATTACTCGGTCATGGTGAAAACAGCATTTATATTATCCACCAAGAATTGCGCAGTGTTGCGCCTGAAGGCACTTTAGTACCTATCATTGCAGATATTCGAGATAAGAATCAATTAGAACAAATCTTTAAAGATTATAATCCTGAGGTAGTATTCCATGCTGCAGCTCATAAGCATGTACCACTTATGGAAATTCAACCTATAGCGGCGGTGCTCAATAACATTTATGGGACTCGAAATGTAGCAGATGTAGCTGGTGCTCATGGAGTTGAACGATTTGTTATGATTTCTACGGATAAAGCAGTAAACCCTACTAGCGTTATGGGCGCCACTAAACGTGTGGCAGAGAAGATTGTACTAGGCATGAACCATAAATACGATACTAAGTTTATTACTGTTCGTTTTGGTAATGTACTTGGTAGCCGTGGTTCTGTTATTCCGTTATTCCGTAAACAAATTGAAGCAGGCGGTCCCGTTACTGTTACGGATCCAGAAATGACTCGCTATTTCATGACAATTCCAGAAGCAAGTCAATTAGTACTTCAAGCTGGTGCTATGGGTAATGGGGGCGAAGTATTCCTCTTAGATATGGGGGAACCAGTTAAGATTGTAGATTTAGCTAAAAATATGATTCGTCTTTCTGGCTTTGAGCCAAATAAGGATATTCGTATTGAATTTACTGGTTTGCGTCCTGGTGAAAAATTGTACGAAGAGTTATTAACTGCTGAAGAAGGCACGAATACAACGACACATAAGAAAATCTTTGAAGCTGCTTTAGAAGATGTTGACCAAGAATGGTTAGGCCAACAAATCGAGCGCTTTGAAACATGTAAAACTGATATGGATGTCATTAATGTATTGAAGGATATCGTTCCTACATACCATCCAAATCATAATGTGTAAATTATTAGTATCTTAGATATTGCTTTTATTTACATTTCTAAATCTTTCTAGTACTAAATTATATTTACTTACACTGTGCTTTGCTTGAGAGGGCGAGACACAGTTCATAATCCTTAGAGGGAGAGACCCTGTTGTTTGTATACTTTCACAGAAAGGGGTATATGGGTGGAACAAATTATTGATTTAAAAGAGGTTGGTAAAGTCCTCGTTAAAAAGCGCCGTAAAATCATCAACGTTACGGTAGCCTGCATGGTACTAGGTGGCGCTTATGGTTTCCTAGCGCCAGCTACATATCAATCTACATCTATGTTGCGCATTAAACAGGCCCAAGGTTTAAGCAATTCTGTATTATCTAGCTCCAATGGCTATTCTGACTCTATGTCTCGTCAATTGATGAACACAGATGCAGAAATCTTAAAAAGCCGTAATGTAGTAGAACCAGTGATTGCTGCTATTGAAGATCCTGAAGGTACAGGTAATGCGCCTACCTACGAGGAATTTGTAAAAACGCGCATTGAAACAAAACCGTATAAGGAAACTGAGTTATTACAAGTGAGTGTAACAGGGAAAAGTCCTGAACAAGCTCAAGAAGCTAATAAATTGCTAATCGATAACTTCTTGAAGCGCCTTGCTGAAATCTCTCATGTTGAACAACGAGCTACTCGTGAATTCTTACAAAAACGTGTTGTAACTGCTAAAACTGAATTAGAACAAGCAGAAAAGAAATTACAACAATTCCAAGTTGATAACAAGGTATACTCTACAGCTGATCAAATGAAAGGCTTAACAGATAAGATTACCCTTATCGACCGTGAAAAAGCGCAAAATCAACTTGATTTAGAAACGGCGCAAGCTGCACTAGGCAGTATCAATGAACAATTGGGTTCTGCCGGTAAAAGTATTGCTGACAGTGCAACAGTTCAAGCTTATAAAGGTCAATTAGCGAATCTTGAATCTCGTAAGGCTTCTTATGTTGGTAAATATACTGATGAACATCCTGCGATGAAAGAAATTAACCAACAAATTGAAGAAGCTAAGAGTGGTCTAAATGCTGAAATTAATGCTATTGCGTCTCAACAAGCACCTTCTAGCAACTCTGCACAACAAGGTTTGTTAGCTGATAAGTTTAGAAATGAAGCCGCTCTTGCAGTAGCTCAAGGTAAACAATCTACATTAGCTGAACTTGATAAAGCAAACGAAGAAGCTATGAAAGGCTTGCCTGAAAAAGAACGTGGCTATATCCAAGCAAAACGTGATGTAGATGTGGCACAAGATATCTACCAAATGTTATCTACTCGCTTAGAAGAAGCGAAGGTAGCAGAGGTGATGGTGCCAAATGAAGTTCAAATCGTAGATGCGCCTACATTGCCAGAAAAGGCAATTGCTCCGCGTAAGGTTCTCATCCTATTAGGCTCTGCAATTTTAGGTCTCATCCTCGGTTGCCTCTACACATTGGGTCAATTCTTCTGTAATCGCAAAGTTCAATCTGTACAAGAAATCAACGATGTTCTTGGCATTGAAAACTTAGGTGTCATTCCAAATCATGATGAAAAAGAATACGAAGAACCTAGTAATCGTATTGTAGCATTGTTACGCAAAGTGAGAGGTTAATATGATCAGACTAATTTCTAATGAACGTGGTGATACAGCACTCGTAGAAGCATATCGTACATTGCGTAGCAATTTACAATATGTATGTAATCAACAAAAATGTAAGCTTATTTGTATTACAGCTGCTACTAGTGGTGAAGGTACTTCTGAAGTAGCTGCTAATACTGCATTAGCATTATCTAAAAACAATAATAAAGTATTACTGATTGATGGTAATTTACGCAATCCTGTACAGCACTTAGCCTTTAATGTACAAAATAAAGGTCTTACTAATGCAGTAATGATGGATGAAGATTTGACGATTCATCGTAATGTTCAACCTCATTTAGATATATTGACTGCAGGTGAAGTAGTTCAGCATCCTTCTGAAGTAGTAGACTCTAGCAAATTGCCAACAATTTTAGATTATGTACGCGATGAATATGATGTGGTTATCATTGATACGCCACCAGTATTATCCGTTACTGACGCTATTGTATTAGCTGAAAAATCCGACGGTGTTATGTTCGTTGTTAGAAACGAAGTAGCTAGCCCTAAAGATTTGATAGAAGCTAAAAAACGCCTTACTCAAGTAGGCATTTCTCTATTAGGTTCCATCGTAATTGATGCCTAATATAGGTAATTTAATTTGTAATCTAATAGATTCATCAAGCGTATCAATATGGTACAGAAAGCATTGAGGTGATATATATGAAAATTAATTTTTCTCCTCCCGATATTACTGAGTTAGAAATTAACGAAGTCATTGAAGCTTTGAAAAGTGGGTGGATTACGACAGGTCCTCGTACTAAAGAGCTAGAGAAAAAGATTGCCGAACAGTTAGGCACACCTAAATCTGTTTGCTTAAATTCTGCTACTGCAGCGCTTGAAATGTCTCTACGCGTATTAGGTATTGGACCTGGTGATGAAGTCATTACGAGTGCTTATTCCTATACGGCTAGTGCAAGCCCTGTAGTTCACGTAGGTGCTAACTTAGTACTTGTAGATACACAAAAGGACTCTTTTGAAATGGATTACGATGCAGTAGCTCGTGCCATCACTCCAAAGACAAAGGCTATTATCCCTGTTGATATAGCTGGTGTTCCTTGTGACTATGAGCGTTTGCGCTCCATTGTAGAAGAAAAGAAATCTCTCTTTACACCAGCTAATGATATTCAAAAAGCATTAGGTCATATTCCAATTGTAGCGGATTGTGCTCATTCCTTTGGTGCAACCTATAAAGGTGTGCATACAGGCAATGTAGCTGACTTCAGTAGTTTCTCCTTCCATGCAGTAAAAAACTTTACTACTGCCGAAGGTGGCTGCGCTACATGGCGCCACATTGAGGGCTACGATGACGAAGCTATTTATAAACAATTCCAATTGCTATCTTTGCATGGTCAAGATAAGGATGCTCTTGCAAAAACTAAAGCTGGCGCATGGGAATACGACATTAAAGGCACATATTATAAATGTAATATGACAGATATTATGGCTGCCATTGGTTTGGCTCAATTTGAAAGATATCCAAAATTGTTATCACGTCGTAAGGAAATTATCGAAGCTTATGATGCAGGTTTGAAAGATTTACCTGTTACATTATTAAGTCATTATAACGATGATCATCAAAGTAGTGGTCACTTGTACTTAGTTCGCTTAGATGGACGTGATGCAGAATACCGCAACAAAGTAATCGAAGCTATGGCTGAAGCTGGCATTGCCACAAATGTGCATTATAAACCAATTCCTATGCATACGGCGTACAAGAATTTAGGTTTCACTATTGATGACTATCCAAATGCTTATGATCAATTTAAAAATGAGATTACATTGCCACTTCATACTTTGTTAACAGATGAAGAAGTGCAATATGTCATTGAAACATTTAAAAGGATTATTACCGAATGTTAGTAAAAAACTTTCACGATCTACCCCAAGAGTTACAGTGTGAAGAGGTACGCCCGTACTTTGAAGTATTAAATCAAAGACGAACAAGCCTTCTATGCAAAAGTATTTTTGACCGCGTTATGGCGGCTGGTATGCTCATTACATTGAGTCCTGTATTTCTTGTGTTAGCTATCATGATTAAACGAGATAGTGAAGGTGAGGTTTTCTTCCGCCAAACTCGGGTGACACAATATGGTCGCACCTTTGGTATCTATAAATTCCGTACTATGGTCAAAAATGCTGAATCTCTTGGTGCTCAAGTAACATCACAAAATGATATGAGGGTAACTAAGGTGGGCAATATGCTTCGTAGCTGTCGCCTTGATGAATTGCCACAACTTATCAATATTCTATTAGGGGATATGAGTTTTGTAGGCACAAGACCAGAGGTACCGCGTTATGTGGCGGCTTATACGAATGAGATGAAAGCTACTTTATTAATACCGGCTGGTGTAACGAGTGTAGCTAGTATTGCCTATAAGGATGAAGATCAGCTTTTACAAAATGCTCAAAATGTAGATGAAGTTTACATCAATGAGGTATTACCAGGCAAGATGGCTTGGAATTTGAAGAGTATTAAGGAATTTTCTTTTTTACAAGATATAAAAACGATGATTGATACAGTATTAGCTGTATTACGTTAAGCGAGGTCCCTATGAGTACATCTATGACAAAGGAAATACAAGAGAAAGAGCTCACTATGTTGCTGTACTTTAAAGAGTTCTGCGACAAACATAATTTGCGCTTTTATCTTTGTGGCGGTGGTCTCATTGGGGCTATACGTCATAATGGTTTTATCCCTTGGGATGATGACTTAGATCTCTTCATGCCTCGTCCTGACTATGAAAAGCTAGCAGAGTTGTGGCCCAAATATGCTGATACAGAACGTTACACCTATTGTCGTACGGATCGTCACCATATTTATCACGATGCAGGTGCTTCTATTCGTGATAACAACACGACTTTTATTAATCGTCACAGTATGCACGAAGATATTTGTCATGGTTTAGCTTTAGAGATTATGCCTATTGATGGCTGTGCACCTGGTAAAATCAGCCGTGCTTTACAATTAATGTGGGCCATGACCTTTGCACTCTTTAATGCACAACGGTTGCCGGATAATAAGGGTCCTATGTATCGTACCTTAGCAGGCTGTATTTATAAGGTCTTTTCTAGTCAGTCCGTGCGCTATCATATTTGGCGTTTTGCGGAAAAGCAAATGACTAAATATGATTTCAACACAAGTAAGGAATGTACTGAGTTAATCGGTAGCTTAAAGGGCATGAAGCTTAGACATCCTCAAGAGGATTTTGCGTCTGTCGTTTATAAAGACTTTGAAGGACATCAAATACCTGTTATGAAAGGGTATGAGAGATATTTACGTCTCATTTGGGGCGATTATATGCAATTACCACCTGTTGAGCAACGTGTAGCAAAACACGATGCCGCCTTTGCTGATTTGCATACGCCTTACAAAAAATATAGAGGCATTCATTATGCCCAAAATAAAGCTCAATCATAAGGAGGGCCTATGAAACGAATAGCAGTAATCTTTGCGGGTGGCGTAGGCGCTCGTATGAAGAACAGCAAAACGCCGAAACAATTTTTAGAATGGAACGGTAGACCTATTTTAATTCAAACCTTAGATGTTTTTGAACAAACAGAGGCTATTGATGGTATTGTTCTAGCTTGCAAAGCCGAATGGATTGATCATACAAAACAACTTATTGAAAAGGCAAATTTACAAAAGGTTTTGTCCATTGTACCCGGCGGTGAAAGTGCTCTTGGCTCCCAATATAATGGGTTAGTTGAGGCTAAGCGTCTATTCCCAGATGAAGATGTGACGGTTTTAATTCATGATGGCGTTCGTCCCCTTGTAGATAGTGCCACTATTGAACGAAATATTGAATCTGTTGAATCTAAAGGTTCTGCTATTACGGTTACTCCAGCTATCGAAACGATTATGGTTACACAAGATGGTTCCATTAATCGTATTTTGAATCGCAATGAATGTCTGATGGCTAAGGCTCCACAGAGCTTTAGATTAGATGATATTTTATCTGTTCATAATCGAGCAAAAGACGATGGAATCCATGATTTCATTGATTCTGCTTCAATGATGATGCATTATGGTTACACTTTATACCCTGTACTAGGGGAAACTGAAAATATAAAAATTACAACACCATCTGATTATTATATGTTTACGGGGATTATTAAAAACCGTGAACTAGGAGGATTAGAAGATGAGTAATTCCGTTATCCAACGTGAGTTAACGGCTTTAGTACATGAAGAAAAGTACTTTGATTTCCTCCGTCATCAACGCGTTCTTGTAACGGGTGCAACAGGGCTTATTGGCTCTATGTTTATTAAACTACTCATACTTGCTAATGAAGCTTATGGCTTGGATTTAAAAGTGCTTGGTCATGTACGTAGCCATGATAAAGCACAAACTATTTTTGGTGAGTATTTAGATAATGAATCATTTACTATTATTGATGGCTCATTAGACTCTATCGATACGCCATGTGACTATATCTTACATGGTGCGGCACCAACACAATCTAAATTTTTTGTGGAACATCCAGTAGAAACAATTCGTACCTCAATTCATGGTACAGAGGCTATGCTTGAGCTAAGCCGTCATAAAAAGGTAAAGAAACTTGTTTACCTTTCCAGTATGGAACAATATGGCGTTCCTTATGAATCAGGTCAAGTGATGACTGAGGAACGCTTAGGTTATCTTGATCACCTAAATGTACGTAGTTCCTATTCTGAAAGCAAACGACTCTGCGAATGTTATTGCAAGTCTTATGCAGTGGAGTATGGCGTTCCTGCTGTTATAGCTCGACTAGCTCAAACATTTGGACCAGGTGTTCCAGTATCTGATAACCGCGTGTTCATGCAGTTTACTAAGAGTGCTCTCAAGCATGAAGATATTGTTCTTCATACAAAGGGCGATTCCATGTCTAATTACTGCTATATTACAGATGCTTTAACAGGTATCTTAACCCTTATGAAATTGGGGGAAGCGGGAGAAGCATACAATATATGTCATGATGAAGAAACTCGTTCTATTGCTAGTATCGCTCATTTGGTAGCGACGCATGTAAGCAATGATAAGAGTAAGGTTATCTTTGATATTCCGGAAGATGTGCAAGGTCTTGGGTATGCTCCAACAGTTCACATGTTCTTAAGTTCTAAGAAGTTAAAATCCTTAGGTTGGCAGCCTAAGGTATCAATGGCACAAGCCTATGTAAGACTAGCAGAATATATCCAAGAGGAAGGCTTATGAAAAAGGAAATAATTATTGTCACCATCTCCCTTGGCAATGATGGGGCTGAACGAATTTTAACAGAGTTAGCTCGTCAATGGGTACATGATGGTCACCATATTACGGTTATCCAAACAAGCCCTAATCGATATGGTAACGAATATGCTTTAGAGGAAGGGATTGAACAAATCCAAATTCATACTACTAGCTCCAATAAAGTCATTCGTTTTATGCAAGAAATAAAAGAACTAATCAAGATCTTAAAGACTAGACCCAATGCGACATGCTTATCGTTCTTGTCTGCATCCAGTTTTATCTTGGCTATTAGTTCTTGGTTCGTAAACAATCGCATCGTTTTTTCTGAGCGCAATAATCCGCGCAAAGTACCAATTGGTTGGCATCAACAAGCATTGCGTAATTTTGCCTTTCGATTTGCTGATGCACTAGTATTCCAAACGGAAGACGCTCGTTCGTATTTCCCAGAATCGGTTCAAAAACGTGGTGTTATCATTCCAAATCCTATTAATGGTAAATTGCCACCGCCAATTGAGGGAGAGCGAGAAAAGACAATTGTTACAGCCTGTCGATTGCATCCTCAAAAAAACTTACCTATGATGATCAATGCTTTTAGCATGTTAGCAGATGAGTTTCCAGAGTATAAACTTGTCATCTATGGTCAAGGTGTTTTAGAAGATGAATTACGAGCTCAAATTAAATCTCTTAATTTAGAGGATCGAATTTTATTACCGGGCTTTGCTAGTAATATTTTAGAAAAAGTAGCGCCTTGTTCTATGTTTGTGTCTTCCTCTGATTTTGAAGGTATTTCAAACTCTATGCTAGAAGCACTCGGCATGGGATTGCCTGCAGTCGTTACTGATTGCCCTGTAGGCGGTGCTCGTATGGTAATCAAAAGTGGAGAGAATGGTATTCTTGTGCCTGTAGGTGATACACAGGCCATGTATGAAGCTATGCGCAGTATCTTAAAAGATCCATCACTAGCTGCTAAGCTTTCACAAGAAGCCATCAAAGTACGCGATGAATTCCCATTGTGGAAAATCGCAAAACGTTGGTTAGAAGTTTTATGAGTTATAAGGAGGGGAACCATTGAAGTTAAATATAACGGCTCTTGCTGACCGCATGATATGGTTCATAACTCTAATCTTTTTAGTGTTGTCGTTGACCATTTCCTTTGCCCTTGGCGAGGCGAACTATGGTGCCTATGTATTATTTGTATGCTTATTTGGGCTCATCATTTTTTATCTTATAAGAGAGCAGGGCGTTATTAAGCTACGGCTCAATTGGATGCATGGTTATATGCTCCTCTTTATAGGGGCCTGTTATCTGAGCACAATCAATGCCTTAGATACGTCTGTGGCTATGAGTCGAAGTTTTGATATCGTTAAGATATTCTTTATGCTCATCATCTTGTACATGTGTTATCAAGATAAAAAATCGGTGGATACATTATTAAAGATTGGTATGTGGACAGGCTATATAGTTTGTTTTTACACTGTGTATTTCTACGGTTTAGATTATTTCATTACTGTCTTATCATCGTCGGCACGTATTGCCAATGATGCGTTGAATGCGAATACAGTAGGTCTTTTAGGTGCTAATGCTATTGTAATGACCTTGTATTACATGTTATATGATCGCCCCCGTTGGTGGCATATCATTGCATTACCAACATTAGGTATCTTAGCTGCTACAGGCAGTCGTAAGGCTCTTGTGTTTGTTGTAGCAGGTACAGTACTACTCTTTGTTTTTAAAAGCTTACGCAGTGCCAATGTAGTTAATTCTATTGCTAAAATTATTGGTTCTTTACTTGGCCTTACCATTGTAGGTGTTGCTGTGTTGCAATTGCCGATGTTTGCTGAAGTATTAGATCGAATGTCTAGCATGGTGGAAGCCTTTGCCGGTACTGGTGGTGACTCATCTACTATTATTCGTATGGCATTGGTAGATATTGGTTGGGATTTATTCTATCAATCTCCTATTACTGGGATTGGTGTCAATAATCCGTCTGTATATACGTTCTTCTTATATGGTAAAGAGAATTATTACCTTCATAATAACTACATTGAGCTATTAGCCGGTACTGGTATTATCGGTTTACTAGCATATTATTCCATGTATCTGTATGTGGCATATAACTTAATTCGCTATCGTGATTTCCACAGTAATGAATATGTAATGGTGCTCATTCTATTCCTTTCACAAATTGTAATGGATATGGGCATGGTGTCTTATGAAAGTAAGAGTACTTATTTTTATATGATGATGTTTTATTTAGAGGTGCAAATGCTCCGGAAGGGACGTAAAAATGAAGCTCAGCAAGTTGTGTAAAGTTGGCATGTCCTTTTTAACAAAACCTTACTATCGTACTCGAGTTCTTATTAAATCAGGTTATTACGATAATTTATCTGATGAAGAGTTTTTGAAGAAGATATTTCCTAAATATATGGGATATCCCTTAGATTTAGAAAATCCTAAAACCTTCAGTGAAAAATTACAATGGCTAAAAATTAATTACCGGAATCCTATTCAAACTGTTATGGTTGATAAGCATGAAGCAAAACGCTTTATTGCGGAACGTGTAGGGGAGCAATATATTATTCCTACACTTGCTGTTTGGGATTCCGTAGAGGATATTGACTTTGATGCGTTGCCTAATCAGTTTGTGTTGAAGTGTACACATGATAGTGGGGGCATCGTTATTTGTAAAGATAAGCCATCCCTTGATCGAGAAGCAGCCAAAGCTAAATTAAGAACATCCTTAAAACGGGACTATTCACGTATTGCTAGAGAGTGGCCTTATAAGGAGGTTCCTCGTCGGATTATCGCAGAGGAATACTTATCTGAATTAGGTAGCAATGAAATCTTAGATTATAAGATGTATTGTTTCCACGGTGAACCAAAGATAACTGTAGTTTGTTCTGACCGTTTTTCTAAAACTGGAACGCGTATGAACTTCTATGATATCGATTGGAAATCTATGGGAATTCATTTTGGTCATTATCCACCGTTGCCAACAGAGTTCCCGAGACCTGAAACATATGATGAGATGTTAAGACTGGCTACGGAACTTAGTAAAGACTGCCCGTTTTTACGTGTTGATTTCTATGAAATAAAGGGACGACTGTATATTGGAGAGTTAACGTTCTTCCCTGGTGCGGGATTAGAACAGTTTCGTCCTATATCAAAAGATTATGAATTGGGAGAGTGGTTACACCTTGAGACTGTACATCGGAGCTGATTTAGTTCCTACGGATATCAATAAAAGTTTATTTGAAGAGGGGAATGGGGAAGCATTAGTAGGTAAAGAGCTATATGAAATTCTTAAGCAATCTGATTTAAATATTTTTAATTTAGAAGTGCCTCTTACTGATGCAGAAACACCAATTGTAAAATTTGGTAATAATTTGATTGCTCCATCTAAGACAGTTTATGGCTATAAAGCTTTAGAGCCTATTTTCTTAACATTAGCTAATAATCACTCCTTAGATCATGGTGCAGAAGGATTAACTACTACACTGGAGTTATTAAAAAAGCATGATATTAAAAATGCAGGTGCTGGTGCTGATGTAAAAGCAGCTAAAAAGCCATTTATCTTTGAAAAAGATGGCGTACGTATAGGATTTTACCTATGTGCAGAACATGAGTTTACCGTTACTTCTTGTCATACTATGGGGGCTAATCCATTTGATGTATTAGAGAGCTTTGATGATGTAGCAGCATTAAAAGAACAATGTGACTATGTTATTGTTTTATATCACGGTGGTAAGGAATTCTATCGCTATCCATCACCAATGTTACAACGTTACTGCCGCAAGTTTGTCGATAGAGGGGCTAGCCTCGTTATTTGCCAGCATAATCACTGTGTAGGCTCTCGAGAAGATTATAATGGCGGTTCTATCATTTATGGTCAAGGCAACTTTATTTTTAATTCTGACTTCTATGTAAACCATCAAGACTTTGTAAAAGATGCAATGTTGATTAATGTAGAGGCTACGAAAGATAGCTTTGTTATATCTGAGTTACCTATTCGTAAAACTGATAATGGTACGCGCTTGGCTACAGAAATTGAAGCGGCAGAAACATTAGCAGGTTATAAAAAACGTAGTGAAGAAATTAAGGATGTTCATTTTGTAATCTCAAACTATAAAGCATTTGCTGATACTCATGTAAAACGTTATTTACGTGAATTCTTAGGTAGATCCTTTATTATACGTGCTATTAATGCTTTATTTGGCCGTAAGTTGATGCAACTTATTTTGGGGCCTACAAGTTATTTAGCAATACAAAACTATTTAGAGTGTGAAGCTCATCATGAATTATTCTTAAGAGGCATTAAGAATATTAATAAAAAATAATGGATACTAAAATCGTAGCTGCTGCTAAATGGTCTGTCATAACAGAGGTTTTAGCAAAGCTTATAACACCACTTACAAATATAATATTGGCCCATATGCTTGCGCCGACGGCGTTTGGTATATTGGCAACAATTATGATGGTTATCTCTTTTGCAGAAATGCTTGCTGATGCGGGATTTCAAAAGTTTCTTGTACAGCATGAGTTTGAAAGTGACCAAGAAAAGCAAGAGGCCACAGATGTGGCCTTTATTGCCAATTTAGTGCTTTCTTTGCTCTTATGGGGCGCCATTATAATTGGTCGTGATGAACTAGCTGTGCTAGTAGGTAATGATGGTTTAGGCATACCTTTGGCCGTGATGGGGACAATGATACCTCTATCTGCTTTTAGCAGTGTGCAAATGGCTTTGTATAGAAGGGACTTTAATTTCAAGTTTCTATTAAATATTCGCCTTATAACCATTTTGACACCTATTGTGATATCTATACCTATGGCACTCATGGGGTATGATTACTGGTCTTTGATTGCTGGTATGCTAGGGGCTCAGTTATTCACTGCTTTGGCCCTATTAAAGAGTAGACGAAATCAAATTCATTTATTCTTTAGTGGGCGCGTCTTTATGAACATGTTTAGCTATAGTGCATGGTCATTGGCTGAAGCATTTTCTATTTGGCTTACTGCATGGGTAGATACCTTTATTATCAGTCGATTTCTCGATGCGTACTATTTAGGTATTTATAAGATGCCTATGGCCATTGTAACGACTGTTATGGCTATGGCAACTTCATCCTTGGCACCGGTCTTATTTGCGGCTTTAAGTCGAGTACAGCATGATCAACAAGCTTTTTCTAATACATTTTTTACCTTCCAACGTTATATGGCCTTATTCTTAGTGCCTATAGGTGTAGGTTTGTTTGTATTCCAAGATTTTGTTGTTCAGGTTTTACTAGGGCCTCAATGGAAATTAGCGGGTATCGTATTAGGTTCTTGGGCGTTAAGCTCAGCCATAATGACTGTTACAGCGAATCTAATTTCTGAAATATTCCGTGCTAAAGGCCTACCAAATCTGTCGTTCTGGACTCAAGTGTTACATTTAGTTGTTTTAATACCAGTTATTTATATTTGTATTCAATATGATTTCACTACCTTTGTGTATGCTCGCTCTATAGTACGAATGGAAATGCTCGCTGTAGCTATGTTGTTCTTGGCCCTATTCGTCAATATGAGTGCGTTCCGCATACTATCTAATATTAGTGTATATCTCATTACTGCATCGATAGTTGGAGCTATAGCGTATAGTATTTTACATCTATATGATGCGGTGTGGTGGACGATAGCTTGTATGCTGTTATGCATTGTATTATATGTGGCTATTTTATGTATCATTCCATCTGAGCGTACTATTATTGCTTCTGGTGTTAATAAAGTTTTAGGTAAAGTAATACGCTCATAATTAACAGAACTATGAAAGGAGTACATATGCTTTCAAAAAATGTAGACTTAAATAACACGGTAATCCTTGTAACGGGAGCCGCTGGATTTGTAGGGGCTAATCTCGTTATGTCCCTCTTATCTGAAGCAGAAGGAACTCAAATTATCGGTATAGATTCTGTTAATGACTACTATGATGTAGCCTTAAAGGATTATCGCTTAGAGCAAATCGATGCGATGAGTAAAGACAATAAGAATACGTGGATCTTTAAAAATGGAAATATTGCAGATAAGGCGTTTATTGATGATATTTTTGCTACCTATAAACCACGTGTTGTTGTGAATTTAGCGGCTCAAGCCGGGGTTCGCTACTCTATAACAAACCCAGATGCTTATATTGAAGCTAATATTATTGGTTTCTATAATATCTTAGAGGCTTGCCGTCACTCTTATGACAATGGTGAAAGCGGGGTAGAACATTTAGTATATGCATCATCTTCTTCTGTATATGGGGCGAATAAACAAATCCCGTACTCTACAGATCATAAGGTAGATAATCCAGTATCTCTATATGCGGCTACGAAAAAATCTAACGAATTATTGGCTTATTCTTACGCAAAGCTCTATAACATTCCAAGTACTGGCCTTAGATTCTTTACGGTCTATGGTCCGGCAGGTCGTCCAGATATGGCGTACTTTGGTTTCACAAACACTTTGCGTAGTGGTGGCACTATTAAAATTTTCAACTACGGTAACTGTAAACGAGACTTCACCTATATCGATGATATTGTAGAAGGCGTTTCTAAGGTTATGTGTGCTGCGCCAGAGCGTCGTAACGGTGCTGATGGATTGCCGGTACCGCCATATGCTATCTACAACATTGGTAATAGTAATCCTGAAAATCTTCTCGATTTTGTACGTATTCTTTCAGAAGAATTAGTATCTGCTGGCGTACTACCTGAAGATTACATTTTTGAGGAACATAAAGAGCTAGTCCCTATGCAACCAGGTGATGTACCTGTTACCTATGCGGATACGAGTGCTTTAGAAGAAGATTTTGGCTTTAAACCAAATACAACATTACGAGAAGGGTTAAGACGTTTTGCTGTATGGTATAAAGATTTCTACATGACGGAGGGCAAATAAATGAAAATTGCAATTGCTGGTACAGGCTATGTAGGCCTTTCCAATGGCGTATTATTGGCACAACATAATGAAGTGGTGGCCCTCGATATTATCCCTGAAAAGGTTGAAATGCTAAATCGAAAAGAGTCACCTATTGTAGATGCGGAATTGCAGGAGTATTTAGCTACTAAGAAGTTAAACTTTAAAGCAACATTAGATCCTGTAGAAGCTTTTAAAGGTGCTGAGTATGTTATTATTTCAACGCCTACTAACTACGATCCTCAAAAGAATTTCTTTGATACCTCTTCTGTAGAGCAAGTTATTAAAACAGTACTAGATATTAATCCTGATGCTGTTATGATTATCAAGTCAACTGTGCCAGTTGGGTATACAGTTCAAATGCGTAAAGAATTCAATACAGAGAACTTGATTTTCTCCCCAGAATTTTTACGTGAAGGTAAAGCTTTGTATGATAATTTACATCCTTCCCGTATTGTGGTAGGGGAAGACTCTGAACGGGCCCGTCGTTTTGGACAACTATTAGCTGATGGTGCTATTAAGGAAGATGTACCTCAATTATATACGGACTCTACGGAAGCAGAAGCGATTAAATTATTTGCTAATACCTACTTGGCTTTGCGTGTGGCATACTTTAATGAGCTTGATTCCTATGCGGAGGTACGTGGTCTTAGTACAAGCCAAATCATTAATGGTGTATGTTTAGATCCTCGTATTGGTGATTTTTATAATAATCCGTCCTTTGGTTATGGTGGTTACTGCTTGCCAAAAGATACGAAACAATTATTAGCCAACTACAATGATGTACCACAAAATTTAATCTCTGCTATTGTTGATGCGAATAGAACACGTAAAGACCATGTGGCAGATGCTATTATAGCTAAAAATCCTAAAATTGTTGGTATCTATCGCTTGACGATGAAAATGAACTCTGATAACTTTAGAGCATCAGCAATTCAAGGTGTTATGAAACGCATCAAGGCTAAAGGTATTGCTGTTGTTGTTTATGAACCGACTCTTGATGCAGAAGATTTCTTCAATTCACCGGTGATTCGCAACTTTGAAGATTTTAAACGCGTCAGCGATGTTATTGTGGCTAATCGTTGGGATTCATCTTTAGAAGATGTAAAAGATAAGGTTTATACGAGAGATATATTTGACCGCGATTGATTTAGCTATATGTATTGTGACGTTTAGGAGAGTAGTATGAAACGTTGGAT
The DNA here is from genome assembly GCF_963524655.1 of uncultured Veillonella sp. Taxonomy (GTDB): domain Bacteria; phylum Bacillota; class Negativicutes; order Veillonellales; family Veillonellaceae; genus Veillonella. The sequence goes on along the minus strand of NZ_CAURHA010000016.1, from coordinate 5,764 downwards.
ACTATATATTGTGTTAGGTCTGATTGTGTTTTTTATATGGGATAATTCATTGCAAAATGGAGGCTCCTCTGATGTGTTTAGTCTTATGTTTGCAGAGAAGTTAGCTCCCATCGCACATAATCTTGGCTTTCACGGAAATATATGGGCTTTAAATAGGGTTGTTCGGAAATTAGCACATCTTACAGAGTTTACAATCCTTGGTGGCGTTTTATATGCGATTTTACGTCGCTATATTGAATATGGAACGGTCTTTAAAACAATTGGTCTAGGGATGGCGATAGCTATTTTTGATGAATTTATGCAAAGATTTTCACCAGGTCGGAGTTCTCAGTTTACCGATGTTGTAATCGATACAATAGGCGTTGTTATTGGTATATTATTAGTAAAATTAGCCTGTAGTATAGGTCAGAAAAAAAGCATATATAAAAAATAAACTGTTGCTAATATGCATAATGAGTATAAAATACCTCATAGTCGTAAAGATTATGAGGTATTTTTAATGAAGTTTAGATGAAAATTTAAATAAAGTATTAAATGAATACACTATAATTTATCTATTTTTATATAAAAACCACTATACAAGCGACTTTTACCCTGTTATAATCATGAATAGAAAATGAAAAATAAATGAGATAAACATGAATTTTATAAAAGAGGACGATTTCTGTAAGGGGTTATCGTAAGTAGAAGGGAAAGATTATGAATCGCGTGGTTGATTTACATGGTTGCATTTTGCCAGCTGTGTTAGGTCCTCAAGGGCCACAAACAATGGTAGAATCAGTAAAAATGATTAAGTCCTTGTGTGATCAAGGCATTACAGATATCTTTAGCACTCCTGATGTGACAGTAGCTATGGATAAGAATACATGGAATACTATGGAGTCTTTAGTAAATGATGTTAAACTTGCTGTAGGAGAACAACAAGTAGAGGTAACTATTCATAGTGGCGCACGTGTTTTACTTTGTGACGAAATGGTTGAATATATTGCTACTCACCGCAATCAATACCTTTTGGGGAATAGCCATTTCATGTTAGTAGCATTGCCTCAAAATAGCAAGGTTCATCATGTTAATACATGGTTGTTAAGCCTACTCGATATGGGCATTGTTCCTATCATTAGTGAAGTAGAATCTCATCGTCAATTGTTTACTAAACCAGAACAACTATTGGAGTGGGTTGATAAAGGCATTTTGATTCAATGCAATATGGCATCCTTTAATCACAATAATGCTAACTATCAAAGAGCTATTGAATTATACCGCAATGGTTTGATTCATTTCTTTGGTACTGGTTATAGCAGTGAACGTGATGTACAAGCGCATCAAGGTTATGTAGAAGCTATTTCTAAATTAGATAGTATGTACAAAAAAGATTTGCTCCCAAATATCCATCTTAATGAGCGAGATCTTTTGGCTAATCGTATATTCTATCCAGCGGTACCATCTAGTTGGGTAGGTCAAAAGTCCAATTTTTTGACACGTCTATTTGGCTTTGCATTGTAATTTATATAGGTTCTTTTATTCATGCTATATTGGCATGGGTGAAAGGACCTATTTTTACTTTATATTGTATTTTGGGTTGAAAACAACCACCATATATAGTATACTGAGGGAGCAGTAGAAATAGAGAGTTTTCTAATAATTCTTTACGTTTTTACATATAAATTTATAAAAAGTATGGTTTACCATACTTTTTTCTATGTCTTAACATATTTTTCAGCGGTAACAAAATGGGGAGGTTGCCAATATGTTGCAGGTCATCAAACGGGATGGTACAAAGGTACCTTTCGACAAACACAAAATTGCTTTAGCTATTGAAAAGGCTGAGCATAGTAGTACAGGGTTGTACGAAGAGGGGTTAGCAGAGCGTATTGCTGATGAAATTGAAGAGTATGCTCAAAAGCTCCAAAAAGATATGACAATTTATGCTATTGAAGATCAAGTGTATTATAAGTTGATTGAGTATCATAATCCTGCAACGGCACGTGCCTATGAAGGGTACAAAGCTGTGCAAGCTTTCAAACGTCGTCAAAATACAACAGATGATGATGTAATTGGTTTGTTAGATCGCAGTAATGTTAGTGTTCTTGATGAGAACTCTAATAAGGACGCAGCTATTGTATCTACACAACGTGATTTAATTGCTGGTGAGGTGTCTAAGGATATTGCACGCCGTAAATTAATTCCTACGGATATTTTAGAGGCCCATGATAGTGGTGCCATTCATTTCCATGATATGGACTATATTATCCAACCTATGTTTAACTGCTGCTTAATTAATTTGGAAGACATGCTTACAAATGGCACGGTAATCAATGGTAAGAAAATTGATACACCTAAATCCTTCCAAGTTGCATGTACAGTTACAACACAAATCATTGCCCAAGTTGCATCTGGTCAATATGGCGGTCAAAGTATTAACGGCATCGATCGTATTTTGGCGCCATTTGTGCGTAAGTCTTATGAAAAAATTCTTAACAATGTTATTGAAGAACAAGTTGAGATTTACGGCATGGAGCCAAATATGGAAAAGGCTCGTGAAATCGCTTGGAAACGTACGCGTAAAGAGGTTAAGGATGGTATTCAAACTATCCAGTATCAAATTAATACATTGATGACTACAAATGGTCAATCTCCATTTGTTACATTGTTTATGTATTTCCAACCTGATTACGAATACGCTAAGGAAGCCGCTCTCATTACGGAAGAAATTTTACGTCAACGTATTAAAGGGGTAAAAAATGAAGCCGACGTATATATTACACCAGCTTTTCCTAAGTTGATTTATGTTCTTGATGAACATAATGTGACACCAGATAGCCCTTACTATTACTTGACTGAATTAGCTGCACAATGTACGGCTAAACGGATGTACCCAGACTATATTTCCGCTAAAAAAATGAAGGAAAACTATGAAGGGAATGTATTTAGTCCAATGGGCTGTCGTTCATTCTTATCTCCTTGGAAGGATGAACAAGGGAACTACAAGTTTGATGGACGCTTTAACATGGGAGTTGTGAGCTTAAACTTGCCACAAATTGGTATTTTGGCTCGCGGTAGCGAAGAAAAATATTTTGAAATTTTAGATAAACGTCTTGAATTAGCAGAAAAAGCATTACTATTACGCTACAATCTTTTAAAAGATGTAGTGAGCGATGTGTCTCCAATTCATTGGCAACATGGTGCCATTGCGCGCCTTAAAAAAGGTGAAAAAATCAGTCGTTTCTTATCCGGCGGTTATGCAACGATTTCTCTTGGTTACATCGGCATCTATGAAGCTACTCGCTTGATTACAGGTGAGTCGAATACAGGCGAAAAAGGCCGTGTATTTGCTATGAAAATCATGGATCGTCTAAATGCAGCTATTGACTTATGGCATGATAAACATAATCTTGGCTTTGGTTTATACGGTACTCCTGCTGAAAGCTTAACAAATCGATTCTCCTCTTTAGACCGGGCTCGTTTTGGGGTTATTGAAGACATTACAGATAAAGGGTATTACACTAATAGCTATCACGTAAATGTTCGTGAAGAGATTAATGTATTTGATAAATTTGCTTTTGAGTCTGAGTTCCAAAAGAAATCTACAGGCGGCTGTATTTCCTATGCGGAAATTCCGAATATGACTAATAATATTCCAGCTATTTTGACCATGATTCAGTATATTTACGATCACATTTCTTATGCTGAGTTTAATACGAAATCCGACTACTGCCATGAATGTGGCTTTGATGGAGAAATCAAGGTAAACGAGTATAATGAATGGGAATGTCCTCGCTGTCACAATACGAACCGCGATAAATTAACTGTTATCCGCCGTACATGTGGTTACCTAGGCGAAAACTTCTGGAACGAAGGTCGTACTAAAGAAATTAAAGATCGGGTAATGCACATTTAAAAGCATTAGAATTATAGTTATCATACATATATGGTAAAAGCTGTGCCTATGGCACAGCTTTTACTGTATTTGAGAGAAATAGAAATATATCTATATAGTGTTAGTCAAAGTTGATAGGCACTACTATGGAGGTTATGATGAGATATGGGCAAATAAGACAATATGATATTGCCAATGGAGAAGGAATTCGTACGTCTATCTTTGTGACTGGCTGTACGCATTGTTGTTATAACTGCTTTAACGAGGAATACCAAGATTTTAATGCCGGTAAAGAATGGACACAGGCAGAAACAGATTTAGTCGTATCCTATGTTAAGGATCCTAACTGCTCAGGTTTAACTTTATTGGGGGGCGAGCCTTTCCAAAATGTACAAGGTTTATTACCTGTAGTAAGAGCTGTACGAGTAGCTGCACCAGAAAAGAAAATTTGGGCCTATTCAGGCTATGAAATAGATGATATCTTAGAGGATGAGTTGAGAAGTGCTTTGTTACAGGAAATCGATATCCTCGTAGATGGTCGATTCATAGACGAACTTAGAGACCCTGCATTACGTTTTAGAGGGTCTTCTAATCAACGCATTATTGATGTGAAGAAGACATTAGAAGCTTGCGAAGTCGTATTAGCAATGGAGTAAGTATGGCATTTGATAAACGATTAATAGGTCTCATTATTATAGTGGGCTTTATAGCTGGCTTAGTGGGTGCTTTTTATACGCATTTATTGCATGGAATTCAACAGTTTGTATATCACTATTCTGCGGCTGACCACATGAGTTTTGGTGCCGCTGTAGCGCGTGTTTCACCATTAGAGCGTTTAATACCTCTAGTTATATGTGGTGTAGTAGGGGGTGTAGGGTGGTTCCTCATTCATCGCTATGGTAAAGGTGTTGTAGATATTAAGGCTGCTGTTTCAGGAAAAATGGATATGCATCCTATTACAACTTTACTTCATGCGACGCTACAAATTATTACGGTTGGTATAGGCTCCCCATTAGGGCGAGAGGTTGCACCACGTGAGGCCATAATTCACCACTATCAGCGGCCATTTTCACCTTGGAAACATTGCTGCTTACTTGGAATGTTAGGGCTATGAGTGCTGCTTTAGTATGCTGCGGATTAGCTACCTTTGTGACTCGGCAAGCAGGCGTAGGAGATGTTATTCAATACACGATGGCACAGCCTAGTTTGGGAAGTCATTATGTAGAGTTTTCCATAGCTTTAGGCGCTATAGTTGCTGTGGGAGTAGTATTATTTAATATTACTCAAAGTAAGTTGCCAGCTATTCACCGTAGTAGTCCTGTTATGATTCCTATTTCCATCGTTGCTTTTACACTAGTAGGTGTAATGGCTATGTACTTCCCTGAAATTCTTGGCAATGGTAAAGCAGGGAATGAGTTAACCTTTACCAATGATATTACGTGGACCTATGCATTTGGATTATTTGGGTCTAAATGGGTTGCTGTATTGCTAGCTTTGGCAGCAGGTGCCTATGGTGGACGTATTACGCCATCTATGATGTTAGGTAGCACCTTGGCCATTGTATTTGGTACCGCATGGTCTATTGCAGTAGCTCCTATTTCTTTAGGTATGGCTGCCTTTGTAGGGGCTGTAGCATTTTTAGGGCTCGCACAAAAGATGCCTATGACATCATGTGTGTTTATGCTTGAATTATCTCGCTTCTCTGTAGAAATGTTGTTCCCTATAGCCTTGACGATGGGTACAGCACTTATGGTAGAGCAGATGATTCAATCAAAATTAAATAGCAGTAAGTAGTTATAACAAAAGAGCGGATAGTTGTTAGCAACTATCCGCTTTTGTTATTGTCTTTAGACTGGTTCGCGACGTAGTCGCGAATCATAAAACCAC
>NZ_CAURHA010000015.1:0-40504 GCF_963524655.1 uncultured Veillonella sp. | reverse complement strand
CTCATGAGCGAACGTGTAGTAGTGGTAAATGCAAGTAAAATGAATTACGACCAAGCATTAGATTTCTCTGTATTATCTAGTGATGTACAGGTTTATGATGATAGTACAAATGAAGAGCTTATAGAACGTATTCAAGGAGCTCGCGTTGTAGTTACAAAAGAATTACCAGTAGGGGCTGATTTGCTTTCACAATTCCCAGATACTGTAAAGCTCATCGTAGAAGCGGGGACAGGTTATAATAATATTGATCTCAACGCTGCTAAGGAAAGAGGCATCACTGTGTGTAATATTCCCGCATATAGTACAGAGCGTGTAGCACATACGGTAATCATGATGATCCTCAATTTTGCGTCTACCATGCAGAAACAAATTGGCATGCTTGCTAAAGGTGATCGCAGTAATTTTACAAAATATTTACAAGTGAGTCACACAGAAGTGAATGGTAAAACATTAGGCGTTGTTGGTGCTGGTCACATTGGTATGGAAGTGATCAAAGTAGCAAAAGCACTTGGTATGAATATCTTAGTTCATACGCGCACACCAAAGGCTGATGGTGACGGTATCCGTTATGTAAGTCTTGATGAATTGCTAGAAAATAGTGATTATATTACATTGCATTGCCCATTGAATGACCAAACTAAGCACATCATTAATAAAGAAGCCATCGGCAAAATGAAACCTAGTGCAGTCATCGTAAATACTGGCCGTGGACCTCTCATTAATGAAGCAGATCTTTGTGAAGCATTATTGTCTAAACGCATTGCCGGTGCAGGTCTTGATGTACAAGAGGTAGAACCTCCAGCAGAGGATAGCCCACTCTATACATTGGATAATGTTATTATCACACCTCATATGGGCTGGAAAGGCCTTGAAACACGTCAACGCTTGGTAGGCATCATTCGTGACAATGTACAGGCCTTTTTTAAGGGCGAACCAATTAATGTTGTATCTTGATAGAATTTAAATAATTATATAATAGGTTCTATAACGGCATGGAAGTAATGGTCTAATTTTGTAGGCGATTCTTTCATGCCGTTTTTTACCCACCATAACACCATTTCGACAAAACTACCTGAAATATGATTGATGATAAAGTCATCCGGTAGATTTGTATTTGCTTTACGGTCTTGATTGATGAAATATCCTTGCACCAACTCATTTAGATGATCTCTAAAATAGCGCAAAAAGATTTCGTTATTATCACTAGCTAGTAGTTCGAGGATTTTATTTTCATTTTGCTGTAAATGTTGTAATAAATGACCAAATACTGAGACTGGGTAAATACTTTGTTGATAAAGCCCATGAGCATGAGGTAAATGATTAATACTATCTTTTATATGTAAAAATAAGTCTTCGCAGAGGGCTTCTAGCAATGCCTCTTTTGTGTCGAAATGAGCATAAAATGTGGTGCGGCCAATATCTGCGGCACTAATGACTTCTTGAACGGTGATTTTGTCATACGCCTTTTTAGATAATAATTCGTTAAAAGCTATAAATATGGCTTTGCGAGTTCTTTTCTGTCTACGATCCATATTAACTCCTGTCATACATTTAGTACAAAACATCATATATGTTCAGTAATGAACATATATGATGTTTTATATATTGTATTAAAACCATAGGTTGATACAATTAAAGTGAACAAAGTGTTCGCTATCGTAATTATTGTACTGTAAGTGTAGTCATAATTCAATTCATATTGATAGTGAAAGTTTTATAAGGGGATTGCTGTATGGTACATTGTATACATGATATATTATCTGGTTTATATATGACGATTTTAGCGGGGCTATTTTTACTGCTTGATGGGATTCCGCATTTGATAGAAGAGTTTGGTGGACAGAGTCCGTTTCAAAATATATTCCCTTTTGAGCCTTCTTGGGTTACCGTTATTATTTGTGGTTTTCCTCTTGTGTATTTATCTATTCGAAGAATTGTATATAATAAGGGAATTAGTAAAATCTCATCGGCTCTATTGATTTCCATGGCTATGTTTGCAGCCATAGCCATCGGAGATATATTTGCGGCCGGTGAGGTAGCGTTTATTATGGCTTTAGGCGCTCTCCTTGAAGAATCAACTACCGAGCGAGCAAAAAAGGGGTTAAAAAAGTTAATTTCATTAGCACCTGTTAAGGGTCGTAAAATACAAGATAACAAAGAAATAATGATTTCCGTAGAGTCTATACAAAGTGGTGATTACTTGCGAATCCTTCCAGGCGAAACAATACCTGTAGATGGGCGAATCATTAACGGTGAAACAACGGTAGATCAATCCATTATGACAGGAGAGTCTATACCTGTTGATAAAACAATTGATGATGATGTATTTGGTGGAACTATTAACTGTTTTGGTGCCATAGATATTATAGCTACTAAAGTGGGCGAAGATAGTTCTATTCAAAAAATGATTCAGCTTATTCGAAATGCAGAACAGAAACAGGCTCCGATTCAGCGCATAGCTGATACTGTTGCTAGTCGATTGGTGCCTATTGCATTGATGATTGCATGTATAGGCTACCTAGTAACTGGAAATATCATCGTCGGTGTTACTGTATTGGTAGTATTTTGTCCTTGTGCATTGGTGCTTGCCACACCTACTGCGGTTATGGCCGCTATTGGTCAAGCTACTAAACATGGCGTTATTATTAAATCTGGTGAAATTCTTGAAACTATGGGTAAAGTGGATACCATGGCATTTGATAAAACCGGCACATTAACACATGGTCAGTTATCGGTTCAATCTATTTTGGTCGTTGATACAGATTATAGTGAGGTCGATATTCTTCAATTAGCAGCATCTGCAGAGGCTAAGAGCGAGCATCCTATTGGCAAGGCTATCGTTTCTCATGCCATACATCAAGATTTACAAATACTTGCTACTACTTCGTTTACAATGTCCGTAGGAAGGGGCATTATTGCCGTAATAAACGGTGTTACATTATATTGTGGTCATGAACGTTTTCTTGAGGAAAATAATATTATTGTTGATGAAAGGGTTCAACAAAACGTTAATACATATCGAAGTGAAGGAAAGGTATCCATCATTATTGCAGATAAAGATCATATTATAGGTATTATTGCTTTATCTGATACAATGCGACGAGATACGGCAGATATGTTGTCTGCAGTCTCTAGCCTAGCTATGAAAACAGTACTTCTTACGGGGGATAGTAAAGAAACGGCTACATATATTGGCAAAAAAGCAGGTATTTCTGAAATACATGCGGAGCTTTTACCTAGCGAAAAAATGAGAATTATTGAAGAGTTGCAAGGAAAACACCACAAGGTTTGTATGGTTGGTGATGGAATTAATGATGCACCAGCTATGAAGACTGCTGATGTGAGTATTGCAATGGGGAGTATCGGTAGTGATATTGCCATAGAAACAGCTGATATTGCGTTGATGAGTGAAGATCTTAGCAAAATTCCTTATATTAAGCGACTATCAGATGCTACGATTAGAACTATTAAATTTAGTATTGCTTTATCAATGGCCATTAACTGTATCGCTATTATTCTCTCATTACTTGAGGTTTTGACACCTACTACTGGTGCGTTAGTTCATAATGTGGGGTCCTGTTTGGTTGTCCTCATTGCAGCCCGTTTGTATGATAGAAAGTTTATTTAAACACAATAAGAGCCGTCCCCGGTTGTGTGGGGGCGGCTCTATTGATTAGGGCTATCATAGATCAAGTCTTGGTATATATATGTATATATATCAAGGGAGGTAGTTATCCTCAAACTTGATTATGATTGATGTTGTGTTTTGATGGGACTCCACCAATGGCGTCGATAGGCCTTGATGCCTTCCACCACGGTTCTTGTCGCTTTGGCCGCTAAATCTTTTGTTGCGGCCGGTATGCCCTCTAGGCGATAGGTAATTCCTAACTCCTTATATTTAGCAGTACCCATAACGTGATATGGTAAGCAATCAACGGCTTGTAAGTTTTTCAGGGATCCTAGGAAAAAGCCTAGACGATAGTGATGATCTGCATTATCTGTAATCGTAGGAACTACAACATGACGAACCCAAATGGGAACTTCTACGTCTGCTGTCAATCGAGCAAAGCCGAGGATAGGCTCTAACGATTTGCCAGTTAACCACAGATGTTTATCAGGATCGATTTCTTTAAGGTCTAGGATGACGAGACTAGTGACACTGAGTAGCTTACGGTAGGCCACCTCTTGGTGGGGATCAAAACAAATTCCACTTGTATCTAAACAGGTATGGACGTTTCTTTCACGGAAATATGTGAAAAGCTCCGTAACAAAGTCAATTTGCATAAGAGCTTCCCCACCTGTGACGGTGATACCACCATTAGTATAAAATTGGCGGTTACGTTCGTACTGGTCCCACAACTCCTCAACAGTCATGAACTTAGCATCATCGCTAATTTCATTCCATGTGTCGGGATTGTGGCAATAAGCACAACGCATGGGGCATCCTTGGAGAAAAACCACCATGCGCATGCCTGGACCATCAACCGTACCCATTGTTTCGACCGAATGAATACGTCCTGTCATAGGAAACCTCGATTAGATTTGTTGATGGAATGTACGGGAAATAACTTCGTCCTGTTGTGCTTTAGTCAATTTGCTGAAGTGCACTGCGTAACCAGACACACGAACAGTCAATTGAGGGTACAACTCAGGATGCTTTTGAGCGTCTAACAATGTTTCGCGAGTGAACACGTTAACGTTCAAATGATGACCGCCTTTTTGGGAGTAGCCATCCAATAACTCTACCAAGTTATCAATTTGTTGTTGGTTGCTCATGGGTATTACCTCCTTTCAACCAAGACTAACACTCGTATCGGTGCCGGTGAAAGCAGTCCGATACTATGGAAGACGTTATTTATCTTCCTTTATAGTAACATTCGGTTCGCTACATGCGAAGTTTGTATTGGAGTTAGGCAATTGAGATGGATCTAACTCGATATCAAAATCGCTGAGGGACACAAATGTTTCACCAGATTTACCTAATGCGTCAGGAATGATAGAGAAGGTATTGGAAATACCATCGGAGCTATCACGCCATGGCATTTTTGCTACGGATGCCAACGAAGAAATAGCACCGTGAGTATCACGACCATGCATTGGGTTAGCACCAGGAGCGAAAGCTTCGCCAGCTTTACGACCATCTGGTGTGGAACCTGTTGCAGTACCATATACTACGTTGGAAGTAATTGTTAACAAGCTCATAGTAGGAACGGATTGACGATATGTAGGATGTTTACGAATTTTATTCATAAATGTGGAAACAACTTTTGCTGCCAAGCTATCTACACGATCGTCATCGTTACCATATTTAGGGAAGTCACCTTCGATTTCGAAATCAACAGCGATGCCGTTTTCGTCGCGAATAGGTTTTACCTTAGCGTATTTAATAGCAGACAAGGAGTCAGCTACTACGGATAAACCAGCAATACCAGTTGCAAACCAACGAGTTACCTTGCGGTCATGCAATGCCATTTCTAGTTTTTCATAAGCGTATTTGTCGTGCATGTAGTGAATGATATTCAATGCATTTACATATACGCCTGCCAACCATTCCATCATGTCGTCGAATTTTTCCCATACTTCGTCGAATTCTAAGTATTCGGAAGTGATAGGGCGGTATTTAGGGCCAATTTGTTTTTTCAATTTTTCATCGACGCCGCCATTGATTGCATAAAGCAAGCATTTAGCCAAGTTGGAACGAGCGCCGAAGAATTGCATCTCTTTACCAATACGCATAGGGGATACGCAACATGCGATGGCGTAGTCATCACCAGAGTTAGGACGCATTAAGTCGTCGTTTTCGTATTGGATGGAAGATGTTTCAATAGATAGTTTCGCACAGAAGCGGCGGAAGCCGATTGGCATGCGAGGGGACCACAATACAGTGAGGTTTGGTTCTGGAGCAGGACCAAGGTTAGTCAATGTATGTAGATAACGGAAGGACATTTTGGAAACCAATGTACGGCCGTCAGTACCCATACCACCGATAGATTCAGTTGTCCAAACAGGATCGCCTGTGAACAAGTTGTTGTATTCGTGAATACGTGCGAAGCGAACCATACGCAATTTCATGATGAAATGATCTACGAATTCCTGGATTTGCTCTTCTGTGTATGTGCCATTGCGAAGGTCACGTTCAGCGTAGATGTCTAGGAATGTAGAGTTACGGCCGATGGACATAGCAGCACCGTTTTGTTCTTTAATAGCGCCAAGGTAGCCGAAGTAAATCCATTGCATAGCTTCTTTAACGTCTTTAGCTGGCTCGGAAATATCGTAACCATAGGACGCAGCCATTTCCTTCAATTCTTTCAAGGAACGAATCTGCTCTTGAATTTCTTCGCGGTCACGAATTACCTCTTCAAGCATATCGCCCATAGTGATGCTGAATTGTTCTTTTTTCTCTTCAATAAGGTAATCTACACCATACAAAGCGATACGGCGATAGTCACCGATGATACGGCCACGGCTATAAGCATCTGGTAAACCAGTTACGATATGCGCTGTACGAGCGGCACGCATTTCTGGTGTATATACATCAAATACGCCATCATTGTGAGTTTTACGATGTTTTTTGAAGAAGTCTTCTGTTTGCGGATCCATTTTGAAGCCGTATTCTTCAATAGCGGATTTCGCAGTACGCAAGCCACCATAAGGGAACATAGCGCGTTTTAATGGTTTGTCAGTTTGCAAACCAATGATCGTTTCAAGGTCTTTGTCGATATATCCTGGCGCATGGGCAGTAATGTGTGTGGCCACGGAAGTATCAGCATCGAGCATGCCGCCTTTTTCACGTTCTTCTTCATAAAGCTTCATTACTTGGTCCCATAATTTTGTCGTTCTTTCTGTAGGACCAGCAAGGAAGGAATCGTCCCCTTCATAGGGGATATAGTTTCTTTGAATAAAGTCGCGTACATCAACGGCTTTATCCCACACACCTGTGTTAAAATCTTTCCATGCAGTATGTTGCATTTTGCACCTCCATAAAAGGATATAACTATAGAGTTCTATGCCTATAGTGTACAATGTTTGTCATGATTTAACAAATTTTAAATGATATATATTTTCAATACATACTATGCGATTTTCGTAAGAATGGATGTTATTTGTAATTTAATAATATTGAAAACACTATATAAATACATTGAAAGTATAACTAATTACTTGATTTATTTGAGTTTTGGTTTTGAAGAATCAATTATTATATTATCTTTAAATAATGAAAATTTATATCAATAAATAGAGAGTGTTCGATATGTTGTGATGTATCTTCTTGGAATTGTATGGCCTTATTATGGTAATATTTAGATAGTATTGATTATGGAATTGTGTAGAAAGGTAGATGCTAATGACAAATCGTATGAAAGCTGTTTTAGGGGCATCTGCCACAATCGCTGTATGGGCAACAGCCTTTCCTTTTGGTAAGTTGGCTTTGCAATCAGTAGACGCACTGACACTCTCTGTAGCGAGGGTTGTAGGTGGTGCTATACTCATGCTAATTATTGGTGTATTTAAGGGATTACACATCCCTACATCTTGGCGTGAATGGGGTATATACATTTTGTTAGGCGCTACAGGTAACTTCGTTTATCAAATTGTGTTTAATGAGGGATTGCGAACAATACCGGCCGCTACATCTAGTATTATTATGGCTTTAACACCAATGACAACAGCACTGATGGCATTGGTAGTCTATAAGGATAAAATACGCCCTATAGGTTGGATCTTCACCATAACTGCTTTTATAGGTGTGGCCGTTATTATTCTTTGGAATTCCACTCTGACCATTCCAATGGGGGCCATATGGACGTTGATTGGTATGATACTATTTGCGGTTTATAATATTCTAAATCGCGGGCTTAGTCTGAAAGGTTATGACTCTATTACTATCGCTATGTGGTCCATGTTCACAGGTGCCATTATGGCACTACCTTTTGCAGATCATGCTATTGAAATGATTGGAGCTGCACCAATTACTGCGAAGCTTGCTATGATATACCTAGCATTCTTTTCCAGTGCATTAGGATTCGTATTCTGGAGCTATGCCTTTGAACATGCTGAAAAAGTTTCGGATGTAACCAATTTTATGTATATCTCGCCAATTGTGGCAGCCGTAGTAGCAGCCTTTTTATTAGGAGAATATCCTAATATGGGACTCTATATTGGAGCGCCCATTATACTAGGATCATTGTTCTTATTTAATCGATATAGATGATAGGTTTGATGTAAAGGACCAAAAGTATATAGATACGAAAAGAACCTCAACTTTTTAATTGGTGAGGTTCTTTTTTGTGTTTGACAGTTATTATAAATTGTAGTAATCTAAGTATACAATTAAAACATACCTTAAAGATATGTTTTAGAAAAAAGATTAATTCCTACTAATATGTAGGGAAAGAGGTGGTACAGTGATTGCTATACGAAATGTAACGAAAGAGTTTGACGTTAATAAGCAAAAGGTTACTGCATTATCTGATGTAAACTTTACCATAGAAAAAGGCGATATATTTGGCATTATTGGCTTTAGTGGAGCTGGTAAATCTACACTGCTTCGCATGATTAATGCCTTAGAGGTACCTACCTCTGGTCATGTTGAAATAGATGGTGTGAATATCAATGATTTAAGTTTTAATGAGCTTAGAAAGGTGCGTAAGCGCATCGGTATGGTGTTTCAACAGTTCAATTTATTGAATGCTAAATCTGTGTATGATAATGTTGCGATTCCATTGATTCTAAATAAGGTTCCTAAATCAGAAATTGATAGGAAGGTTAAAACCTTGTTAGACTTTGTTGATTTGGGCGATAAAGCAAATGCATATCCTGGAGAATTATCTGGTGGTCAAAAACAACGCGTTGGTATTGCTCGTGCGCTAGCTACAGATCCATCCATATTGCTTTGTGATGAAGCAACTAGCGCTTTAGATCCTGATACAACAGAATCTATATTACAATTACTAGAACGTGTTAATCGGGAACTAGGAGTAACAGTTATTATTGTAACTCATGAGATCGATGTAATTCAGAAAATATGTAATCGCGTTGTAGTTATGGAGCATGGAAAGCTCATAGAGAGGGGATCTGTACTTGAGGTGTTTAGTAAACCTAAACACGAAACAACAAAGCGATTTGTTAGGACTGTAATTCCTGATGAAATTCCATCAACCGTGAAACATACATTAGCTTGTGATAAAAGGCCATACACAATTCTTAAGATGCATTTCTTAGGAAATAATACGACAGATAATGTTCTATATCATATTAATAAAACCTATGATTTAGAAACAAGTGTATTATTTGCTACGGTAACAGAGTTAGAACATACTGTACTTGGTATATTCATTGTTCAATTTATTGGCGATGATCTTGAGGTGGGCAAGGTAAAAGAGTATCTTGTTGTTCAAGGTATTGAATGGCAGGAGGTGACACTATAATGGATTTCTTCATGCAAGAACTTGGTGTTCCAGGATCGCAGTTATTATTAGCTGCAGAACAGACATTATATATGGTGTTCCTATCTCTATTCATTGGTACTGTATTAGGTCTAATTATCGCAGTTACACTAGTAGTAACAAATCCTAATGGTATCGTTAAAAATAGTATTGTTTATACCATTACAAATACAATTGTTAATATTGTGCGTTCTGTACCATTTATCATTTTGATGGTGTTTATATTACCGTTAACTAAGATGATTGTAGGTACTCGTGTTGGTACAACAGCGGCTATTGTACCACTTGTTATATTCATTGCACCTTATCTTGCTCGACTCTTTGAGAACTCTATTTTAGAGGTTAATAAAGGCATTATTGAGGCTGCACAATCGATGGGAGCCTCTCATTTTGAAGTGATTTGGCATTTCCTTTTACCAGAAGCAAAGGGTTCGCTTATTCTATCTATTACAACGGGTACTATTGGTCTGATCGGTGCTACTGCTATGGCTGGTGCTATTGGTGCTGGTGGTGTAGGTGATTTGGCCCTCACCTATGGTTATGAACGGTTGAACTTCCCATTGATGTTATTTACCGTTGTTATTTTAATTATTTTTGTTCAAATTATTCAAACAATAGGCAACTACTTTGCACGTCGTGCACGTCGTTCCTAATTTGATGAAATAGATTTTAGTTATATTGATTGTAAAAATATAGGAGAAAATACTATGAAATTTAAAAAGCTTCTTGCTCTTGGTGCAGCATTAGTATTCAGCGTAGCTTTTATCGCAGGCTGCGGTTCTAATAATAGCGATAATGGTGCTAAAAAAGAATTATCCTACAGTAAATCTCAAGGTCCTTACTCTGAATTGTTTGAAAAAGGTGTAAAACCAATTTTGGAGAAACAAGGTTATACCTTTAAAGGCGTAGATATGTCTGATTTGGTACAAGCTGACCAAGTGTTAAGTGATGGTGAGGTTGACTTTAATGTTGAACAACATACAGCATACATGAAAAACTTCAACGAAAAACAAAAGGGTCATCTTGTAGCCTTAACTCCAATTCCAACAGTACCAGCAGGTATCTTTAGCGGTTCTAAAACATCTCTAGATCAAGTGGCAGATGGCGACACAATTGCAGTGCCTAATGATGCATCCAACATGGCGCGTGCTTATGCGTTATTGCAAAAAATCGGTTGGATTAAACTTGATCCAAATAAAGATTTAGCGACAGTAACACAAGCAGATATTATTGAAAACCCTAAACATCTTAAATTTACAGAAATGAAATCCCTTACAATTCCTTCTGTACGTACTGACTTTGATTATATCGTTATTACAGGCGCTATCATTTATAATGCAAAAATTGATCCTAAATCTGCATTGGCAAATGAAGATGTACTACCACAATGGTTACTACAAGTCGTAGTTAACGAGAAAAATAAAGATGCACAATGGGCGAAAGATATTGTAGCAGCTTACAAATCTCAAGAATTTAAAGACTACATGGAAAAAAATAACAATGGCCTATGGTTCGTACCTAAAGGTGAATAGAATATAATAATGTGATATATAGGCACGAACAGCTATATAGGAATAAATAAAAGAACCTCTAATAAGTTTTTACTTATTAGGGGTTCTATTTATATGAGATAACATGAGGATATTATTGGCTGATACAAGGGGGGGCTTTGGTAGATTGACTTATACTGTCATGCCCGCCGCATAGTTTTCATAGAGTTCTTTGTAGTTACCACCACGCTCTATCAGTTCGTGATGTGTCCCTTGTTCCACAATTGTGCCGTTTTCTACTACTAGTAGGATGAAATTTATTACTAAAAGTTTATTATCAATTAATAAGTATTATGATTGAGTTTATATCATTTTATTAAAATTTTTGATATACTAAATAGGCAATTTTTGCAATTTTTGTTTTGAAGTAGTAAGGAGAGTTTCTAATGAAGTTGAATTGGAAATTATTCGCACCGCTTGTAGTAGCTATTATTGTATGGCTCATCGGTGCTCCTGAAGGTCTTAGCGCAAATTCTTGGATTTATGTAAGTATTTTCGCAGGCCTCGTGGTAGGGTTGATTTTAGAACCAATGCCACCAGCTTTTATCGGTATCATTGCTGTTACCGTGTCTATGTTGTTTAAGGTTGGTCCTGCCCCTGTGGTAGATAAAGCAACCGGTGTCGCTAAGGCGATTACTGATGCGCAAGCTATCAGCTGGGGTCTTAGTGGTTTCTCTAATGCCATCGTATGGTTGATCTTTGCCGCTTTCATGATTGGTATTGGTTATGAAAACTCTGGCCTTGGTCGTCGTATTGCTTTGTTCCTCGTAGCAAAGCTTGGCAAGTCCTCTTTAGGTCTTGGTTATGCTATCGCTATTACGGACCTTGTATTGGCGCCGTTCATCCCAAGTAATGCGGCTCGTTCTGGTGGTACCATTTATCCAATCGTATCTAGTATTTGTCCAATGTTTGATTCCTATCCAGATAAGAACCCTCGTAAAATTGGCTCCTATTTGAACTGGGTAGCGTTGGCAACTACATGTGTATCTAGCTCTATCTTTTTGACTGGTGCAGCGCCAAACCCATTGGCTCTAGAATTGTCAGCTAAATCTGGTATCGTAGCGGCGAACTGGGGCACATGGTTCCTCGCATTCTTGCCAGTAGGCCTTATCTTGTTCATCATCACTCCATTGTTGACCTATGTATTCTGCAAGCCAGAGGTGAAAGGCTCCCCTGAAATTGCAGCATGGGCAAAGGATGAGTATAAGAAACTAGGCTCCATGACACGCAGTGAAATCTTCATGGCCTTAATTTCTGTATTGGCTCTTGTGTTGTGGATTGGTGCTTCTACATTCAAAGTAAACCCTACAACAACAGCTTTGATCGTTATTATTTTGATGATTTTCACTAAGATTATGACATGGCAAGACTTCCTTGCTAACAAACCAGCATGGAATGTTTTGACTTGGTTTGCTACACTCGTACCTATGGCTTCTGGCCTTAAAAATGTAGGCTTCTTAGACTGGCTTGCTAAATCTGCTGGTGGTTCTTTGGTTTCTTTAGATCCTACAATGGCAGTTCTTGGTTTGTTATTAGCATTCTGCTTACTTCGTTACTTCTTTGCTTCTGGCACTGCTTATGTAACAGCTATGGTAGGCTTGTTTGCTACTCTAATTCTTCAAATTCCTGGCGTTGATCCAGCGCAAGTTATGTTGATTCTATTAGTACCGATGGGGATTATGGGTATCCTTACACCATATGGTACTGGTCATAGCCCAATCTGGTTTGCTAGTGGCTATAACAAAGGCCCTGAATTCTGGAAATTGGGCGCTATCTTTGGAATTATCTACCTCGCGATCTTTATCGTGGTGGGGATTCCATGGATTGAGTTCGTAATGCCACTTTTAGGATAGGCTTTCCGCCGCATTGTATCTCCTTGCGCTCCATTCGCTGCAAGTCGCTTAGTAGATACAATGCGGTTTCTTTTTATCCTGAAATGGCAATACTCACTTCAAAGGGCAAGTCGCTAGACAGACATATGGCGGCTTTTTCTATCTTAAAATGGCATGGCTCACTTCAAGTTGGAATTTTGTGTTTAACTGGATTTTTGATAAACTAGTACCAGGTGATCGATTAGCACGGGGCCCAATTATCCGCACAATCCATGCCGTATTGTTTGAAGGTCTATTTATGCTTGCTACTGTACCGATTATTATGTACATGATGCAGATGACCTTTTGGATGGCTTTTATGACGGATATAACGATGACATTGGTTATCTTAGGTTATACGTATGTGTATAATTGGGTGTATGATCGAGCGCGTCTATATTTTGTAGAGGCTTAATTTGAAATATGAGGTAGGTACCTCTTGTAAAATCTATATCGTATAGTAGGAGGTTCTTATGTCTACAAAGTCTATTACGGGCACAGGTCTATTGTTGGCCGTAGCCTTATTGGCGCAAAGTTTGCGTCTCATTTTCCCATTTATTCCTAACCAGGTGAGTATGTTCCTCATCGGTTCTATTACATCTGCTACGTTTGTACTCGCCACATGGCGCTATGGTTGGAAAAATGGCCTTGTTATTGCTTGGATTGCACCAGTAGTCGCATATTTACAAGGCATGTTGCCGTTGCCACCGTTTATTTTGATTACCGCCCTTGGCACGACAGCCTATGTATTCGTAGCGCACTGGTTACAACATAAACCGAAGGTATTGCTTATTATCGTGGCGGCCTTGGTAAAAGCAGGTGTTCTCTTTGGAGGATATTCCTTGTTCTTTTCTCTATTCCAATTCCCACCGAAGATTGTAAATACTATGTTATTTGTATCTAGTTGGCCTCAATTGGTAACATCTTCTTTGGGCATTATTTTGGCGCTACTTATTACAAAACGTACTAAAAATTAGTCTAACTTAACTTATAGTTATGGCAAGCCATTCAAAATAGATATGACTTTTTAAGGGCACTCAGGCTGTATGAGTGCCCATTTTTATTGACCTTAATCATTGTCTACTTTACAATTAACATATTGTATACAAATATGAGGAGTTGATTGGAATGAAATTTAATACAAAATGTGTTCACGGCAGTGGCAAGCCAGATAGTACTGGTGCAATTTCCCCTGCAATTTATATGTCTAGCACATTTTCTCATCCACAGTTGGGTGATACAACAGGTTACCAATATACGCGTGAGTCTAATCCGACGCGCGACCGCTTGGAACAATTGATAGCAGGCCTTGAAGAAGGTACGGATGCATTAGCATTCTCTTCTGGTATGGCCGCAGTGGATGCAGTATTCCATCTATTCTCCCCTGGAGACCATATCATCTTGGGCGATGACTTATATGGTGGCTCTATCCGTATGTTCACAAATATTTACGAACAAAATGGCATCGAGTTTACCTATGTAGGTACCTCTGATCTTGATGCGGTGAAAGCTGCTTTCAAACCGAATACAAAGGCTGTTTATATTGAAACGCCAACAAATCCTATGATGGAGATTACTGATATTCGCGCTCTCTGCGCGTTAGCCCATGAGCGTAATGCGCTTGTAATCATCGACAATACATTCTTGAGCCCATATTTCCAAAAACCTTTAACGTTGGGTGCAGATATTGTCGTTCATAGCGGTACAAAATTCATCGGTGGTCATCACGATGTAATTTCTGGTTTTACCATTGTAAAAGACGATGAATTGGCTGCGAAATTGCGCTTAATTTATAAAACTGTAGGCGCTTGTTTATCCGCTATGGATAGCTGGCTCGTAATTCGCGGCGTTAAAACATTGGCCCTTCGTATGGAGCAACACCAAAAGAATGCCATTGCTCTTGCTGAATGGCTCAAAACACAACCTAAGGTTACTAAAGTATTGTTCCCAGGTCTTCCTGAACATCCAGGCTATGAAGTCAATAAAGCCCAAACGACTGGCTTTGGTGGCATGTTATCTTTTGAAGTAGATAACGAGGAAACGGCTAAAACAGTATTGGAAGGCATTGAGCTAATTCAATTTGCTGAAAGTCTTGGTGGTACAGAGTCCTTGTTGACCTACCCTGTAACGCAAACACATCCAGATTTAAAACCAGAAGATGCTGAGCGTAAAGGTATTACACGTCGCTTATTGCGTCTATCTGTAGGTATTGAAGATACTGATGATTTGATTGCGGACTTGGAACAAGCTTTCAATAAATAAAGGAGTTCCTATGGGACAATATAATTTTGATCAAATTTTAGATAGAACCCACACAAAATCTTTAAAATACGATTTTGCTGTTAAACGCGGTAAACCAGCGGATGTGTTGCCATTCTGGGTGGCAGACATGGACTTTGAGGTTCCCCCTGAGTTAAAGCAAATCCTATTGGACCGCGTGAACCATGGCGTATTTGGTTATACCGAATCCGATGATGAATACTTTGAAGTGCTACAAAATTGGTTTACTATGCGCTTTAACTGGACGCCAGACCGAAAATGGCTCGTTAAAACTCCAGGTATCGTCTTTGCTTTGGCTATGGCTGTTCGCGCTTTCACCAAGGAAGGTGAAGGGGTACTTATCAATCAACCGGTGTATTATCCATTTAGCATGGTGATTGATGATAATGACCGTCGTCTCATCAATGTGCCATTAATCAAAGGCGAAGATAAGTACACCATTGATTTTGAGGGCATTGAACGGGCTATCGTTGAGGAAAATATAACATTATTTCTATTATGTAATCCCCATAATCCGGTAGGCCGCGTGTGGACTGAGGATGAGTTAAAACGACTTGGCGATATTTGTATTAAACATAATGTACTCATCGTAAGCGATGAAATCCACGCTGATTTTGTTTGGAAAGGGCATACTCATAAGGTCTTTGCTGACCTAGGTGAAAGCTATGCAGAGCATTGCATCGTATGTACTGCACCGAGCAAGACTTTCAACATCGCCGGCTTACAAGTAAGTAATATTTTCATTCCTAATGATTCCTTACGTCGTCGTTTTATTAAAGAAATCGACCGTGCTGGCTATAGCCAGCTAAATACGATGGGCATCGTTGGTTGTGAAGGGGCCTATAAAGTTGGTGCACCTTGGCTCGACGAGTTAAAAGAATATATTCAAGATAATATTCAATTCACCATCGACTATGTAGCAAACTATATGCCGAAGATTCATGTATATCGTCCAGAAGGGACGTATCTTATGTGGCTAGATTGCTCTAAGTTGCCATTAAGTCCTAAAGAACGTGATGAATGGATTATCAATGAAGCTAAATTGTGGCTTGATACTGGTTCCATGTTTGGCGTTGATGGGGAAGACTTTGAACGTATCAATGTAGCGTGTCCTCGTAAGGTATTAGAAGAAGGGCTCGAAGCTTGGCGACATGCCTACGAGGCTAGAGGCTTTTAATCAGATTAGTTAGATTATTTAGATTATTTAGATTATTTAGATTAGGTTATCAAATTGTTTAGTGTGTAGAGGTGATAATATGCCTATTAAAGTAATAAAAAATTTACCGGCCATAACGAAATTAGCTCAAGAGAATATTTTCGTAATGGATACAGAACGGGCGGAAAATCAACAAATCCGACCTTTGAATATTCTGTTAATCAATTTGATGCCTACTAAAGAGATTACAGAGACTCAAATTTTACGTGCTCTGAGTAATAGCCCGTTACAAGTTAATTTAACCTTAATACATACTGCATCTCGAAAAGCAAAAAATACAGATGAGCAGTATTTAGAAACTTTTTACCGTACCTTTGATGAGATAAAAGACCAGTTCTTTGATGGCATGATTATTACAGGGGCCCCTGTAGAGTTAATGCCTTTCGAAGAGGTGGATTATTGGCCTGAGCTAGTAGAAATTATGAATTGGGGCGAAGACCATGTATACTCTACGTTCTATATCTGTTGGGGCGCTCAAGCTGGTTTATATCATCACTTTGGTATTAATAAATGCATTATGGATGAAAAGCTATTTGGTGTGTATGAACATGATATCTACAATGATCGACCAGTACTCTTACGTGGCTTCGATGAAAAATTCTGGATGCCACATTCCCGTCACACCACAGTTTCCTTACAACAAATTAAGGAAAATCGCGATCTGGAACTCTTAGCGGGCTCTGACCCAACAGGTGCAGCTATTGTTCGTAGCTTAGACAATAAACATATCTTTGTATTTGGTCATGCCGAATACGATTGGGATACACTCAATCGTGAATATGAACGGGATATCAAAAAAGGTATGGATATTGCAGTTCCTGAAAATTATTTCCCTAACGACGATCCAAAACAACGTCCTATCGTACGCTGGCGTTCCGTAAGTACATTGTTATTTACAAACTGGTTAAATTATTATGTTTACCAAGAAACACCGTACATTATTGAACAAATTCAAAAAATGAAATTTGAACGCGATAAAAATTTAGGTGCCTATATCTAAACTATCGTATATAGCTATTGCCCCTAATTACTTCTGATAGTCTCTAAGATGAGCTAGTTAGTTAGAAGTAACTAGGGGCTTTTTGGTACCTTCATTTATAAAACTACTTAGCTCGATTGAGGGATTTGAAACTACTTGGTGGCTTTTAAAGTCCACCATAGCTTTAAGTTATGGATAAGTTCATATAAAAAATAGTAGACATAATTTTTAAAGCATAGTACTATACTGGGTATAAACAACGAACTAAATTCACAGTTAATATAAAGGAGTTGTCATAATGAGTAAACAATACAGATTTGAAACATTACAATTACATGCCGGTCAAACGGTAGATCCAACAGGTGCACGTGCAGTGCCTATTTACCAAACTACATCTTTCGTATTTAAAGACGCAGAAGAAGCAGCAGGTCGTTTTGCCTTAACTAATCCTGGTGGCATTTATTCCCGCCTTGGCAATCCTACTACAGATGTATTGGATGCTCGTGTGGCACAACTTGAAGGTGGTGCTGGTGGTATCGCAGTAGCATCTGGTTCCGCAGCGATTACATATTCTATCTTGAACGTAGCTAATGCGGGCGACAATATCGTAGCAGCTTCCACTTTGTACGGTGGTACTTACAACTTGTTCACAGCTACATTGCCACGTTTGGGTATTCACACTAAATTCGTAAATCCAGATAATTTGGAAGAATTCGAAGCAGCTATCGATGAAAACACTAAAGCTGTTTACATCGAGTCTATCGGTAACCCAGGTATCAACCTTATCGATGTACAAGCAGTAGCTGATATTGCACATAAACACAACATTATCTTGATCGTAGATAATACATTTGCATCTCCATACTTGTTCCGTCCATTAGAACATGGTGCTGACGTAGTTGTTCATTCTGCTACTAAATACCTTGGTGGTCATGGTACAACATTGGCTGGCGTAGTTGTAGAATCTGGTAAATTCGATTATAAAGGCTCTGGTAAATATCCTGGTTTCTCCGAAGGTGATGAACACTATAATGGTTTAGTATATGGTGATTTGCCAATTCCATTCACTGTAAAAATCCGCGCTCAATTGCTTCGTGATACTGGCGCATGCATTACTCCACTTGCATCTTGGCAAATCTTGCAAGGCATTGAAACATTGTCCTTGCGCGTAGAACGTCACGTTGAAAATACTCGTAAAGTAGTAGACTTCTTGACTAAACATCCTAAAGTGGCATGGGTAAGCTATCCAGAATTAGAAGACAGCAAATACAAAGCTTTGGCTGATAAATACTTCTCTAAAGGTGTTGGTGCTGTATTCACATTTGGCGTAAAAGGCGGAAAAGAAGCAGGTATTAAACTTGTTGATTCTTTAGAAATCTTCTCCAACTTGGCTAACGTAGCCGATGCTAAATCCCTTGTTATTCATCCAGCATCTACAACACATGCACAACTTAACGAAGAACAACAAAAATCTGCTGGCGTAACACCAGATATGATCCGTTTGTCCATCGGTCTTGAAAATGTAGATGACATCATCGAAGACTTAGCACAAGCTTTAGATAAAGCATAATCTCTCAAATCTCATTGGGAAAACTATAGAACTAACTTTCAGAACACACAAATGACATCCTTAAGCTAGACCTCGCTTAAGAAATAGAACAAAGAACTATCAAACCTATAAAACTTATACACAAGACCTCCCGATGGGAGGTCTTGTTGTTTCTAGATACTGTTTCGTTGTTACATAAAAAAAGACCTTGGATTCAATGATCCAAGGTCTTTTAAAGGGAGTATAGTGTGTGTAACGTTCGGTCTGTGGTGTGTGAACACAGACCATTTCCTATTGTGTGAGATAGGAGTTAGGGAGCCCGTGGTGAGTCCTACGGGCTCTTTGAGTTTGTGTGTTAGTTTGTGTTAGAGAGCGTATCCAGTGGATACTGTGTGTATAGTATGTGTGTTATATGTGTAGTGTGTCATCTAAGTGGGTTAGGATAGGGTTCACTTGATGAGTTTAAAATCTTAGTATTTTGTGTTTTTAACTTTAGCGCTTAAAACTTTACCGTTCATGCCATCAACTTTTACTTCAGCTTTTTTGCCGCCGCCAGTTGTCATGTCGAATTCGTATACAGCTCGGCCGTTTTCACGTTCAACAGTCCATTCCACAGTTTGGAAGTCAGCACCAACTTTTTCGATAGCTTTTGTTTCAGCTACTTCAGGGATGATGATGTTTTGAACGTTGATAGCTTTATTGCCTTTTGTGTAGCCTTTAACTTCTTTACCAACGATTTGACCAGTTGCTTCGTCTACTTTGATTTCTACTTCACGGTTGTTGTAGTAACCTTCTACTTCATAATAAGGGTTGTGTTTAGCGTCATAGGAAATAGATTTTACAGATGCGCCAGGGAATTGTTGTTGGAATACAGTAACAGCGCCCATGTAATCAACAGAATAGTTAGCTTGAGCGGATGGAGCTACGCTACCAATACCGTTCCAGTTGCTATGATGGTTGGCATGGTTGCTAGCTGCGCCAACTACACCTGCCAATAATACTGTACTAACGCCGAATGCACATAAAACTTTGGATACTTTCTTAACATTTTTCATAATGAATGCCTCCTGATACCAAATTATAAGTTTCGTTTTTTACGATTTTGTGAAAGTAGATTTTACTCAATCTACTTACGTATAATTTAATCTTGTTATATGAATAAAAGATGAAATTAATGCTTTTTTGTATGAAGATGAGTATATCTTTTAGTTATTATGAACTGTTGACAATAACTATAAGGTATAGTCAAAAAGATAAAAAGTCTTAAAAATATAGTATTTATAGTTATATATAGTATTAGACTACATAGTTAACTAAAAGTCAATAATTGAAGTTGACAATTAAAAATACAAGTGCTTTAATTTAGGTAAGTAGTAGTTTGTTATTGTCTTATTAATGGAGGTATACCATGAGTTCTACCGTATCGAAACAAACTCGAATTACCACCCGTCAGCTAACAATGACTGCACTATTTGTGGCTTTGATCGCCGTAGGTGCTTTCATACGGGTACCATTACCTAACTGTCCGTTTACATTGCAGATTTTATTTACCACATTGGCGGGCATTGTCTTAGGTAGTCGTTTAGGCGCTGCTAGCGTAGGTATTTATATTGTACTGGGCCTTATCGGCGTACCTATCTTCACCTCTGGCGGCGGTCCTGGTTATATTTTGCAACCTACTTTTGGCTATTTGATTGGCTTTATGGTTGGTGCTTATGTTGTGGGGCGTATTGCTGAATCGATGGATACCTTATCCTTTAAACGATTATTAGTGGGTTCTATATTAAATCTATTAATTGTATATGGCCTTGGTATGGTCTATCTATACTTCATTATGAACTTGTATTTAGGTAAACCAATTGGCGTTGAAGCTGTTATTATTACGTGCTTCTTAATTCCAGTAGGTCCAGATATTTTCCTATGTGCTGTAGCAGCATCTTTGGGTAAACGAATCGTTAAAGAACTACATCACTAATACAATGCGTTTATTGTGATATCTTAATTGTACAGATATTCTAATTAAATAGATATGATTATTAGCATACAGCTTGTATCTCTAAATTTACTTAAAAGTATGGAATGTAAGATCTATGTATAACTTAATCATTCTTATTAAAAACGAGGCATATAGCCTCGTTTTTATTTGCTTAATTCTGTTTTATGGATATACATAACCTAAAATTGGTTCTGCAGATTTAATTTTTGTAATTTCTACATATGGTTGTTGACGACCGTGGAAGTCTCGAGTAGATACTTTGCCTTCGATAGATACCCATTGTTCATTTTGCAAGCTGTCTCCATCTGTTTTGTATGCAGTCATGCCGATAGGGGCTACGTCAGCGATACAGCAAGCCATCGCCATGCGAGAAATAGTAAATTCGTTAGATTTTAATGTATTATCTTCACGATTTACATAGCCTGTCATATATACAGTGTAATCTTTATATTGCTCTGCATTAGATCCGACTTTTACAATGGTTTGATAGAAATTATCGGAGTTTAAAACGATTTCTTTTTTCTCTTTAGAAATGCCCGGTTCTTTGCTTTCACTATTAACCGTAATAACCTCACCAATAGCGTCGTTTGTAAAGTCAAAGTTGTTGGTATCGTCATTTACGCGAACGGCACCGTGAACACCTGTAGATGGAACGAGTACGGGTGGAACGATGAGCAATACAATAGGGATAATAATAGGAACCACAGATTTCCAATTGTGTTTGTAATATCTTGATGGAGCCCAAATAATCGTCGCTAGACCGCCTAAGATGAGGGCCACGCTACTAATTCCGAGTAAAAGCTCGTAACGCGGTGCGATATAGTTTAAATAACGACCTGTCACGATAAGGTACACACAACAAATACCTAATGTGAGATACAGCAAGCCTTTCACGATGGAAAAGCGATCTTTTAGTCTTAATGTCATGAAATCATCTCCTTTTGTAATCATTAGCTTAAAAGAAATTGATATACTAGAGCCGCTAGATAGGACATAACGGCAATGGTTATGCTTAGTCGCACAATAAATGCGGTAGGCATATATTGTTTTAATATATACACATTTTTGATGTCTAACATAGGCCCTAAAATGAGGAAGCCCATAACTGAACTAATCGGGAAGAGGGTGCTTAAGGACTTGCCGATGATAGCATCCGATGTAGAACAAATAGAGAAGAAGAAGGCTAATACTAATAAGATTGGAATGGCGGCGAAGTCTGGTAATGCAAAACCTGCCTGAAGTAGCCATGGTTTGCCATATACTTGGACTACAGATAATACGCCAGCTGCCATGGAGAAATAGAATAAGAGTTGGGAAAACTCTTTTTCCATATGGATTAACAGCCGTTTCTTATCAATATGCTTAGATTTAGCTGATTCTAAGACGATTTCTTCATAGCTAAGGCCCTGAGGCGTTCTTACTTTCATCGTAGATGTAGATAGAGGCCAGAATCGGAAGGATAGAGCCACTAATAAAGCCACACCTAGGCCTAAAACAATACGCCACAGGGAAAGCATAGGATTGTCTGGGAACGCGTACCACGTAGAGAGTATAGTAACGGGATTGATGATTGGACTAGCAAGCATAAATAGGAGTGCTACAGATAGAGGAATACCTCTATCTACGAGTGCCTTAAATAGAGGAATGATAGCACAATCGCAAATAGGTAATGCAAAACCACTAATCATAGCAGCACCATAGCTTTTCCAAGAGTGATCGCCCAAGAGTTTTAATAACACTTTTTGTGGTACGAAGTAGCGAATGATCGTTGAGCCCACGGTTCCTAGTAGGAGGAACGGAATTGCTTCGATAACGAGGCCTGTAATAATAGCAAAGCTGTGGTGTATGGAATAAGGAATATCGTGTCGAAAGGCAGTAACTAATAGTATATACGTGGTAATACCGATAACTAATAGATTAGGGATTAGGCCCCATGTTGAATTTCGACATAATTGCTCTACCTTTTCAGGGCTAGGCTGTGTAACAATCTTTGCTTCGCCGTTGTAGGTGCGCAATAAAGCGTGATGTGTAGGCGTTTCAGTGATAATACAGTCTGCACTATACAATTGACTTGCTACATCATTTCCTAAACCTGGTAATATGGTTGATACAAATTGATCTGTACAAATGTATAAGACCTTTTCTATTTGTAATAGATGGCTCAGTTTTTCACTATATAACAAGGTTTCCAATTGGTGAAAGCCGAGCATGCCGTTCCACTCAATCCAAATTTCTTTGGGGTTGACTCGCTCTATATAGTTTGCGATTTCACTAGCTATAGTGTCGTAAGAGGATGGATTCGTAGGGCTGATAGTACTCAATGTATCTGCATCGAGCTGTAACGGCTTTTTTATAAGCTCTACACTACCTTCTTCGGCACTAATAAGTGCTGTACCACCTAGTTTTTTTCGGTGTTGTACTTGTTCGTTAATGAAGGTGCTTTTTCCAGAGCCAATGAAGCCTGTAACGATATAAACAGGTATCATGATTGACACACTTCGTTATGCACCATTGGTACATTAAAATCTGTGCCGATAACGACTAAGCTATAATCGGTAGACTCAGTAGGTGTAAGGGAACAGTAATGTGTGCCATACTGAAGTTCGTGAGGTCCTTCTGTAGTTGGTACAATACCTTTTGCACGAAGTACTGTATCTGGCATGCCTTCTAATATGGTTTTCCATTGTACGAGGCTGAGAGTGCGCAAATCTTTAAAGGTATGACTCATAAATAGATGTTCATCATGCAAGCAGTTGTCGTCGTGACAATGATAGAGTCGTTTGATGTAGTCCCGCAGGGAAAGGGTATCCCATGCTTCTTCATGGATTGGCGTATTAGGTGCAAGGTCACGAATCATACGTTTTGTAATACTTGTTTGTTGAATATCCTCTGTATGGCTCAAGAAGATCGCATCGCTATGGGTAATTTGATCTTTAAAGAAGAGCCCAAAGTTTTTGATAAACATAGGTGCCTGCATTGCATCAACGGTCGTAACTGAAGCGTGTACATAGGCGGATTTTGCAATTTCTTCATCCTTACAAGTATGGATGATTTCACTTAATTTGCTGACACCAGATGGCTCGATATAGATAACATCAATTTCGTAATTTTGTAGAATATCGAGCAATGCTTGTTGAAAGTTGCCTTGCAAGCTGCAACAAATACAGCCAGATGTAACTTCACGAACGGTAGCACCTGATTTAGCGAGATTTACCGCATCGAGGCTGGTTTCGCCAAAATCATTTTCTATGATGAGAATTTTATCTGTAGATTTATGTTCTTTTAGTATATGTTGTAGGAATGTTGTTTTCCCAGATCCGAGAAATCCGGATATGATAACTATTGGAATCATATACACCTCCTGAGTAATGTAAACACAGTATACACCCATAGGATAACACAGAAAATACTCCCTGGGGTATATATAAAATTACGCATATATCAGGAATTAACTGACTTTTTTATAATTTATGGGATATATACTTTATATGAGTATACTGGCAAGTATAGTTGATATTCATAATTATTTGTAAATAAAAGGCATATGCCTTATGTAATATATATGAAAACATACTCCTATTTGGATAAATATTTATTTACATATTTTGATAAATTTATAAAAATCCCTCCTATAGATTATTCAGTGAGGGGAGCTCAACTGGATGTCCTATAGGAGGGATGGAGAGAGACTATATTATTGTAATTTTTCTAACAATGCTTTGAGGTATATATACACATTCTCTACAGATGGTAAGTGGACGCGTTCTGTTGGCGTATGTGGGCTTACGATTGTAGGACCAAAGCTGATCATTTGTGTATTTGGCAATATGCCTTTCAATAAACCACATTCAAGACCAGCGTGAACAGCATTAACATTGGCTGGTGTCTCAAACATTTCGTTATGTAAGGAAATCGCTTGCTCTTCTAATTTAGAGCCTTTGTCGTATTCCCATGCAGGGTAGCCTCCTGTGCGCTCTGCAGATACACCAAGAGCTTTAGCAAGAAGCATCATTTTCTTAGCCAAGAATTCAAGGCTATTGCTGTTGGAGCTGCGGATAGAAATTAGTATTTCTAGTGTATGTGCATTTTCACGAACAATAGCGATATTGTTAGATGTTTCTACAAGGTTTGGAATGGATTTACTTACAGAGTGAACCCCATCTTGTGCAAGATAGATATACGTGATGAGTGCTTCTGTTGTGTCATCTGCGTATACTACTTCTGGAGTCGCTACATCTTCCACTACGAATTTGAGATCTGGGTCTGCGACTTCATATTCATGTTGGTATTGTTTTTCTTGGTATGCAAGTAATGCTTTAATGGCTGCCACATCTTCGGAGCGCACAGATAAAACAGCTACAGATTTAGATGGAATAGCATTATGCTTAATGCCACCTTCGAAAGATGCCAAGCTTACAGGATATTGTTGTTGAATATCATAGAGTACGCGAGTTAATACTTGGTTGGAGTTTGCTCGCTGCTCGTTGATTTCGATACCAGAGTGACCACCTTTAAGGCCAGTTACAGTGATGGACAAGCCCGCATCATAGCCTGGTTGGTTGTTATCGCGTAACAATGGAATGTTTACATGTACGTGGCAACCGCCAGCGCAGCTAACAGTAAAATCATGTTCAACCTCTGTATCAAGATTGAGGAGGTAATCACCAGTTACTTGACCTTGTTTAAGGGCAAAAGCACCGTCCATACCTGTTTCTTCATTAGTGGTGAACAATAATTGCATAGGGCCATGTTGTTGGCTTTCATCCTCGAGGATAGCGAGCATCATAGCAGCGCCCATACCATTGTCGGCACCTAAAGTGGTGTGATCAGCACGCATCCATTCGCCTTCGATGATATTAGCAATTGGATCTTTAGAGAAGTCATGGTTAGAAGCATGATCTTTTACACATACCATGTCAATATGACCTTGAATGATGATACTTGGGCGGCTTTCGTAGCCTGGGGATGCATCCTTCTTGATAACTACATTTAAGATCTCGTCTTGATGAGCTTCAAGACCTAGATTTTTAGCAAAGTTTACGATGTAATCACTAATGCCTTTTTCATTGCCAGATTCGCGAGGAATTTGGCTCATTTCTTTAAAAATTTCTAATACGCGTTTTGCTTGAACGATTGTTTCCATAATGGTACCTTTCATTCTCTTGTAAATCATATATGTATTATCTAATAAAAGCCTTTATAACAAGTGCTATACAAGAAGGGCTTAAGTGAATGATTACTTCACTTAGATTGCTTGTTTTAGCCTCTTATAGTAACGATTTTCACAGACATACATAGGGAATATATAAATAATTAGTTTATATATATAGTTATATCACAAGAATGATTATTAGCATAGCTAATGCAGAGACTAGCTATATAGGAATTATATTGTATAATGATTGTATACGATTAACGATTTAATAAATCCATTCGATTTTAGAAGGTTGGTGAACTAATGCAACATGACAGTCGCAATATCAGTATGCTTATGGATTTTTATGAGATGACCATGGCACACGGCTACTTTACGAAACAAGAAAAAATGGATCGCGTCGCATTTGACGTTTTCTTTAGACGCAATCCAGACAAGGGTGGCTTCGCCATTTTTGGTGGTCTCGAGCAAATCGTTGAGTACATTTTGAATTTACATTTTGATGAACGTGACATTGCTTATTTGCGCGACCAAGGCATTTTTAGCGATGAATTTTTAGCCTATTTAAAAGATTTCTCCTTCACAGGCGACGTGTACGCATTCCCTGAAGGCTCTATTATTTATCCTAATGAACCGGTTATTACTATCGTAGCACCTCTCATAGACGCACAAATCGTAGAAACTGCAGTGCTTACTATGATGAACCATCAATCCTTAATTGCTACAAAAGCTAACCGTATTGTTCGTGCCGCAGATGGCCGAGTGGTAGCCGATTTTGGGGCTCGTCGAGCTCATAATGTGGATGCTGCTGTATATGGTGCGCGCGCTGCTTATATTGGCGGTGTAGGCTCTACTGCAACGGTATTAGCGGGACAACAGTTTGGTATTCCTGTGAGCGGCACTATGGCCCATAGTTGGGTTATGTATTACGGCTCTGAATACGATGCTTTCAAGGCTTATGCTGAGGTATATCCAGATAATGCTGTATTCCTTGTAGATACTTATGATGTATTAAATTCTGGTGTACCAAATGCTATTCAGGTTGCTAAAGATGTATTAGAACCTATGGGTAAACGCTTAAAAGGTATTCGCCTTGACTCTGGTGACCTTGCGTATTTGGCTAAAAAAGCACGTCGCATGCTAGATGATGCAGGATTAGAAGATTGTAAAATTATGGCTTCCAATAGCCTTGATGAATATACGATAAAATCTCTCCTCCTTCAAGGTGGTCCTATCGATATCTTTGGGGTAGGTGAAAGACTCATCACCTCTAAGAGTGATCCTGTATTTGGCGCTGTATATAAGATTGCAAGCATCGAGAAAGATGGTAAATGGGAACCTCGTATTAAGATTTCTGAGGCCGTTGAAAAAATTACAAATCCAGGTCTTAAAAAGGTGTACCGCGTATACAATGAAAAAGGTCGTGCCATTGCAGACTTAATGACTTTGCTGCGTGAGGTACCTGATACAGAGGAGCCATATCGCTATATTAACCCTGAGCAACCTTGGCGTGAATTATACTTTGAAAACTGTACTTTTAAAGAAATGAAACAGCTCATCATCAAGGACGGTAAATTAATTAAAGAGTTACCAACCCTTGAGGAAATTCGCCAATATGTTAAAGACCAATTGGCTAATGAAATTTGGCCCGAAGAACAACGTTTTGAAAATCCTCATCGTCATTACCTTGATATGAGCCCAAGCTACTATCAATTGAAACTTGATTTATTGAACCGTATTTATCGGAAAAAATAGGAGGGCTTATGTTAGAAAATCCACAAGCTATAAAGGATGCCCTCATTCAATGGATTCGAGATTACTTTAGTCAAAATGGCCCCACTTGTAGTGCCGTTGTTGGTATCTCAGGAGGTAAGGACTCAACTATTGTAGCCGCTCTTTGCAAAGAAGCCTTAGGGGCAGATAGAGTAGTAGGTGTGCTCATGCCTAACGGTGTTCAATCCGATATCGACGATGCCAAGGCTGTAGTAGAGCATTTAGGTATTCCTCATATAACGGTTAATATTGGTGCTGCTTACGAAGCCTTAACGCAAGCTATTGTTCAAGGTGAAGGCTATGACGTTGTAACGGGTAGAAACGATTTGTCTCGAGATGCAGCTATTAATACGCCGCCTCGATTACGAATGGCGACACTCTATGCAGTGGGACAAAACTTGCCGAACGGCGCTCGCGTAGCTAATACTTGTAATGGCTCGGAAGATTACGTTGGATATTCTACAAAATTTGGTGATAGTGCAGGTGATTTTAGTCCTCTTGCACGACTCGTTGTAGAAGAGGTACGTCAAATTGGT
The DNA here is from genome assembly GCF_963524655.1 of uncultured Veillonella sp. Classification (GTDB taxonomy): domain Bacteria; phylum Bacillota; class Negativicutes; order Veillonellales; family Veillonellaceae; genus Veillonella. The sequence continues at coordinate 12,153 of NZ_CAURHA010000015.1, read as the reverse complement.
AAGCTTTTAGATATTCCCGCATATTTAGTAGATAAGATTCCTAGCGATGGTCTTAGTGGTCAGTCTGATGAAGATAAACTAGGCTTTACTTATGCTATGTTGGACCACTATATTAGAACTGGCGAAATTGAAGATTTAGCAACGAAGGAACGTATTGATCGGTTGAACCGCATCAATAAACATAAATTAGAAATGATGCCGTCCTTTAATCCAAATATTTAACAACATTAATTGCTTTATATTTATATAGTGGAGGTAATATGGAGAACAAAATCGCTTTGATAGGTACTGGTGGAACGATTGCAGGGCAAGGTGCTTCTGATACAGATTTGACAGGTTACACAGCAGGCGTACTTGGACTCGATGAAATCTTAGCCTCTGTACCTGGCACAGAACCATATGGCCCATATACATATATTCAGTTTAGTAATATTGAAAGCTCCGATATTACTGTAAAACACTGGTTAGACTTGTCTAAGCTAGTGCAACAATTAGTTGATCAAGATGATATTGGCGGTGTTGTTATTACTCATGGTACTGATAGTATGGAGGAAACAGCATATTTCCTTAATCTTACTGTACATACTGATAAGCCAATTGTCGTTACTGGTTCTATGAGACCAGCCGGTGCTATTAGTGCAGATGGTCCTATTAACCTATTACAAGCTATTCAAGTGGCAAGAACTCCTGAAACTGCAGGCAAAGGTGTAGTAGTCGTTTTAAATGGTTATATTGATGGTGCACGTGATGTGTCTAAATGTAATACGACAAATGTAGCGACCTTTGATAGTCCCTTAGTAGGACATCTTGGCATCGTACAAGATGGAATAGCTCATTACTATAAAGCTTCCACTCGTTGTCATACTAAAGATTCTGAGTTTGATGTGAGGGATCTAAAAGAATTGCCACGGGTAGTGCTTTTAACTTGCTATGGTGGTATGGATGATATGGTGCCTATGAGTGTGGTTGCTACAAATCCAGATGGTTTGATTTTAACTGGTCTCGGTCATGGCACAATTCCACAAAATGTACGCCAAATTACTCAGAATACGAAATTCCCAACGGTACGTGCTTCTCGTACGGGCAGTGGTATGGTATCTGCGGTTCCTCAAGATACATTGGCAGGGTATCTGGTAAGTGACACTTTGAGTCCACAAAAGGCTCGTATCCTATTAATGTTAGGTCTTACAAGAACTAAAAATCTTAAAAAGTTACAACAATTCTTCTATAAATATTAATGGATTGATGAATAGACAAATGAATATCTAAAGTAGCTATTTATAGTTGAAGAAATGGTCTACTATAACTAGCCTTAATATAATTATTTAGTGAAATTGAAATAGAATCTCAAAATTTAATTTGATATTCATTTTCAACTGTTATATTGTGTATAACAGTTTTATATGCAATAAACCGCACATCCCGATCGCCTAGGATGTGCGGTTTTCATTTGAGTATTATCTTTTTTCTTATAAGCAGTATATTAAATGATATATTAAGTGAGCAATGGATCCAATGATATATCGTTTCATCCAATAATATATCGTTTGTAGAGCCTGTGATATATTTATTCCGCGTCGATAGCATTTTCTAATGCTCTTTGTACGCCTACATAAACTGCTTTTGCTAAGGTGTCCCCAAACAAGGAGAAGGTGCCTGCGTCGGTTAAGACGTCACCATTTGTATCGATGGTGAGAATGACGCCATCTGTAGAGGTACCAGTAGCAGTGGTGTTGCGTTCTTTTGTGAGCGCATCAGGAATATCCTCGTTCATAAATGGATAGAGTTTCACACTTTCAGCGCCCCAATCTTGGAGGGCTGCAGTTTTAGCCTCTGTAATGGTCATCATAGCTTTCACCATGGCGCTGTCAGTTAAGGCCTTATTCGTAAAGACGAGGATATTGATTGTGCCAGGCGTTACAAACGCTCCGTCCCGTTCTTCATAGCAATACCCTGTGCCTGCACGATGGGCTGTTTTTTCGTACCCTGCAGTAACGATAGTCTCTACGATAGTATCTTTCTCCTCGACCTTAGCATAGGCGTGTAGTGTCATTGTAGCAGATGTGAGAAGCGCTGTACTAAAATGGACTGGCGTATCGATTTGCTCGAACTCTTGTGCTAAATAGTTGGCTACCGAGCCACCTGGTAAATCTTTTTCTGTTTCGATTTGATATGTTAATTGTTGGTTGCGCACGGCGAGTGTGTGGTGATAACCACCGTTTAATTGTCCGCTAGACAGAGAATAGTGAATATCGTCAAAGTGCACTGTAACGGAGTGTAGCTCCTTGGTTATATAGCCACCTGTAGCAAGCTCCTGTGGTGCTTCATATGGATTGTTTAACATGTAAGTCTCCCTAGATTTAGATTGTTATATGTGTAATATAACGATATAATAACTTTACTATATCGTTGTAAAATATATTTATTAAATTATAGCATATATGGTTATGATGACCATATTAATAGATGCGTTCAATCATTTATGTAGTTTTATTATTGGAGGTTTAATATGGGTAATATTTTTTATTCTGCATCAGAAATACTGTTTAAAGATGCGAATGTATTGATTCAATTTCGAGATTGGTTCTTTTCTCAAGCTGGCAATATATTATTAGCTCTTATTATATTTTGGGTAGGTCGTTATGCTATTAAATGGGTAAAAGCCTTTGCTGTACGTATTATGACTAAGGCCTCTTATGACTCTGCTGCGATGAGCTTTATTACGCAGATCATCAATTATACATTGCTAGTAGGTCTAATATTGATTTGCTTAAATCAAATTGGTGTTCCTACTACATCCTTTGTAGCAGCCTTTGGTGCCTTTGGTTTAGGTATTGGTTTGGCCTTACAAAGCAACTTATCCAACTTGGCATCAGGCTTATTAATTCTTATATTTAAGCCTTTTAGAGCAGGTCATGTTATTCAAGTTGGAGATACTATAGGTAGTGTTAAGTCTATTCAATTTATGTATACTATTATCACTACTAAAGATCAAAGAAATGTGTATATACCAAACTCTATCCTTACTTCCCAAGCTATAACTAATATTGCTTATACTCACGAAAGAATTATCCCGTTCGTCTTTGATATTGGTTATAACAATAATCATCATGAAGCAATTAAAATCTTAAAAAATATTTTTGCTGCTGATAAACGTGTACTCAATCCTAAAAATATGGAAATTGGTATTTCTGAATTTGGCGATAACTCTGTACGCATAGCTGCCTATGCACGCGTTAAGTCGAAAGACTTCTTAGATGTGCAATATGGAATTATGTCTGATGTAAAAGATGCGTTCGATAAATATGGTATCGATATTCCATACCCTCAACGTGTTGTATATCTTCAAAATGTAGATAACTCTACTGGTGAAATTAAGGGAACTAAGAAAAAAGCAACAGGAACGAATGTTGCCATTGATGATAGTCAAGAAAGTTAAATATAATGTAGAAAGTGAGATATATGATATCTTTAACAGCGAATTTGTTTACGATGTGGAAGAGAATTATTTTCATGATAGCCTTTATAGGGGCTACTTTACTGGGGTCTAGTATCTCCTATGCGGCATATATTGCACCGCCATCTACGGTCGGTGAGGCGGTAGTCCTCATTGATGCGGACACAAAGGAAATTTTATTTGCTAAAAATCCTGACAAATGGATGCACCCAGCGAGTACTACAAAAATGGTTACCTTGTTAACGGCACTAGAGCTTAAAGGTACTCAACTTGATGAATTAGCTACTATTAGTAGTTATGCAACGAGCATGGAAGAATCTAATTTAGGCGTTCGTGTAGGCGATCAAATTACATTAGAAGCTGTTCTCGAAGGCATGATGGTTGCTAGCGGTAATGATGCGGCCGTTGTAGTAGCAGAAAATGTAAGTGGCTCTGTAGAGAAATTTGGTAAAGATATGACTCGTATTGCTGCTAAAGCAGGCGCAAAGAATAGTGTGTTCCTAAATCCACATGGATTAACTCAAATGGGGCACCACTCTACGGCTCGTGACTTGGCGATGATTGCTGCGTATGGTATGAAATACCAAATGTTCCGCGATAAGGTTGCTAATGATTACTATAAGGTGCCATACCAAAATCGTGCACCTGTAACAATTCGTACAACGAATCACTTCATTCGCAATAAATATCCTGGTGCCAATGGTTTGAAAACAGGCTTTACGAATGCGGCAGGGGAATGTTTAATTGCATCTGCTACGCGTAATGGTCATACTATGATTGTAGTTTTGCTTAATGATGATAATCGTTGGGACGAAGCTGTACAATTCCTTGATTATGGTTTTAAACTTCGTGGAGTTATTTAGGGGAACTATTGTGTAATGGGGGTTATATGAGTTCGTTTTTTGCCTTTTTAAAACGCATGCGCTTTATTAATCGATGGAGCCTTATGCGCAATACAGAAACAGAAAATATTCAAGAGCATAGCCTTGAAGTGGCTATGGTAGCTCATAACTTGGCAGCTCTGAAGAACGAATACTTCGGTGGCAATATAGATATTAATAAAGTAGCGGTTATTGCCATGTACCATGAGGTGAGTGAAATCTTTACAGGCGATATGCCAACACCTATTAAGTACTTTGATCCAAAATTACGTGAGCTTTATGGTGAAGTTGAATCCTTGGCACAAGAGAAAATGTTGTCTACTTTGCCAGAGCGTTTACAAGGGATATATAAGCCTTTCATTGTAGATGCTGAAGAAAGTGAAGAGTGGCCTATCGTAAAGGCAGCAGATACGATTTCAGCGTATATGAAGTGTGTGAACGAACTGAAGGCAGGAAACGACGAGTTTAAAGAAGCACATGACTCCATATTAGTAAAACTAAAAGCTCTCAACATGCCCGAGGTAGATATGTTCCTTGAAACCTATATGCCAGCCCTTGGTAAGAGCTTAGATGAGCTAAACTATTACGAAATCAAATAGTAATTAAAAAAGAGACGACCTTGGTCGTCTCTTTTTATTCTGTAAAAATATCAAATCTCCTACGTGTGTGACTATTAGTGGCATATCAAATAATCATTATACTTCGTAATTTCTTGTATTTATACTTTAGTGTAGGAGGTAGTTAGATGTTGTTCTGCTCATCTCTCTCGTTCGAGGAGGTGAGACTATGAGTGATTTTGAAATATTGTCCCTAGTGGTAAGCATCATCAGCTTATTATTCACTTGTGGCGCATTCGTAGTGCTTATTTGCCGTAAAAACGAAAAATAGCCATAACATCTTAATAGACGTCACAGCCATTTTACATCTCAAATAAAGTTTTAGAGATGAGCTGGACGTTCCTAGGCATCTAGCTATCTCTGTTATATTATTATAAGTTTTTGCTAAACAGATGTCAAAGCCTGTAAAGCTTACAAAGATATTATAAAGCATAACAAATTATAATATCTATTTTTCTTCAATAATATTTTGGTTTCTCATTAATATTTTCTTCCCCCGCCATGAGAAGGCGCGCTGTCCGTATTTAGCTTTGAATTCTTTGTTCGTTAGTGAATCTAATTCATCTATATCAATGTACGGTTCTACTGATTGGAATTCAGGAATTGGTGTGGTAGGAATATCTTTGTTGTGCGGGCACACTTCTTGGCACACGTCACAGCCAAATACAAGAGGAGTTTTAGCTATGATATGCTCCTCCTCCGAAGTAAGCTCTCCTTTTTTCTGAGTTAAGTAACTTTTACAGGTATCGAATTTAAACTTATCATGCCCTAAGCATTGACCTAAACAGGCAGTAATACAGCGATTACATTCCATGCAGGATTGAGTTAGTGGAGTATTAGGTTCTAGTTCTAAGGTTGTTAAAATCGTTCCAATCATCACATAAGAACCCCATTTAGGGCTGATGAAGCAATTATTTTTGCCATAAAAGCCAAGGCCCGCTAAGTATGCCATGTAACGATCGGCTAAAGGGGAGGTGTCACAATGAATAGAGAACTGTGCGTCTGTATTCATTATTTGTAATTTTTCAATAAGCTTTTTTAAATATTCATTGATGACTAGATGGTAATCTGTGGCCCATGTATAGCGGGATAAATTTGAAGGAGATTTATGCTCTACATAGTATGGAAAAAGACAGACAATAGCACTTTTAGGTGTAAAAAGAGTTGTTCCTAATAGTCTTTCCTCTACATTGGCAGCCGTAAAGGGGCATGGATTGCTTTCATATAAAATAGACTTTGCATTCTCAGGTAGTGGCCAAGATGTGATACCAAACTCATAAATATTCAGTTCTTTGCAGATTTCTTGTAAATTTATATATTTCATCGTAGATTTCATAGCGAATTATTGGTACAATAAAAGTATAAGAAATGTGAGGAATTTCTATAGATTTTAATGAGTTCCTTCTAGGTTTGTAGTTCGATGATATTTGCATTTTTATGGTTATCATCTAAGTTCTATTAGTATTAGTATACCATTGAGAGGACAGATTATGTTAGCATTTATGAAAGTATTACAACCGAAGACGGTGGAAGAGGCTTATGAATTAGCCACAAAAAACAAAACTGCTCCAATGCTAGCTGGCGGTTGCTGGTTGCGTTTAGGTCGACGCACATGGCCATCAGTGATCGATATGGCAAGCCTTGATTTGCGTTATGTTCGTGAAGAGGAGAACGAGTTTGTAATTGGCGCTATGGCGACACAAGGAGATGTGGAACGTTTTGAGCCATTACAACAATTCTGCGGTGGTTCCGTAGTTAAAGGCGTTAAGGAAATCCTTGGCGTTCAATTCCGTAATACAGCTACTATGGGCGGCTCTGTAGCTAGTAGATTCGGCTTCTCCGATATCATTCCTGCATTGTTGGCAGTCCATGCAGACATCGTTACCTTTAAAGGTGGTCGCATGTCCATGCAAGACTATATGACGTATAGAGAACGTGATATTCTCATGGAAATTCGCATTCCTAAAGTAGATGTGCCTGTAGCTGTGGAAGCACTTCGCATTTCTCGTGGCGATTTCCCAGTGTTGACAGGTGCTCTTCGCCGTGATGACAAAGGCGTTGAAGTGTACATCGGTACAAGACCTGGCGTGCCTCAATTAGCAGAAAAAGCAAGTGCTTTGCTTTCAGAAAAAGGATTATCTGCAGCAAAAGAAGCAGGTCAATTGGCATCTGAAGAATTAGTTTATCAATCTAACTCCCATGCGTCTAAAGAATACCGCATGGAAATGGTGAAAGCAATGGTTCAACGCTTAGCTAAGGAGGTGGCACAATAATGGAACTCGTACTTAATATTAATAATAAAAATGTAACTGTTAATGTGCCAACTGATGAAATGTTATTGGATACATTGCGTAATCTTGGTTACTATAGCGTACGTTGTGGCTGTGACACAACAAACTGTGGCCTTTGCACTGTATGGGTAGATGACGAAATTATCTTGTCTTGTGCATATCCTACATTCCGTGCACCTGGTCATAAAATCACTACATTAGAAGGCTTGCAAGAAGAGGCTGAATTATTAGCGGCTTGTATTGCTAGCGAAGGCGCTGACCAATGTGGCTTCTGTACAACTGGCATGATGATGAGTGCTATCAACTTGAAACGTAAAAATCCAAAGGCTAGTGATGATGAGATTCGTGAATACCTGATCGGTAACTTGTGCCGTTGTACTGGCTATGAATCACAACTTCGAGGGGTTCGTAAATTCTTAGAAGGAGGCCTAAAATAATGAATAAGCACATTGGTAAATCTTATGACAAGGTTGACTCTAAAGGTATTTTGACGGGTAAACCGTCTTATACTGGCGATTTTGTTCCAAAAGATGCGCTCGTTATTAAGGTTCTTCGTAGTCCTCATGCACAGGCGCGCATTAAATCAATCGATACATCTAAAGCTAAATTGATTCCTGGCGTAGAAGCAATCTTTACACATGAAGATGTGCCTAATACTCGTTTTACATTGGCTGGTCAAACCTATCCAGAGCCATCTGCTTATGATGCGCTTATCTTAGACCCTGTAGTTCGCTATGTAGGCGATGAAGTGGCTCTTGTTGTTGCAAAAGATGAAGCTACAGCACTTAAAGCGATGCCTCTTATCAAGGTTGAATACGAAGTACAAAAACCTGTACTCGATATGCATACGGCTATCGACCATGAAACAGTAGTCCATCCTGAAGATGATATTCATAATAATATCCCTGTAGGTCAAGATTATAAACGCAATATTTGCGTATCTTATCATAAACGAGTAGGCGATATTGAAGCTGAACTTGCAAAATGTGATTATATAGTAGATGGCACTTACTTTGACCAGGCTACACGCCAAACAGCAATGGAACCATTCCAAAGTTATGGTTACGTTGATGCATTGGGCCGCGTAGTTATCGTATCTTCCACACAAATCGTATTCCATGTACGCCGTCATATTGCGCGTGCATTAGGAATTCCAGCTACAAAGGTTCGCGTAATCAAACCTCGTATCGGCGGTGGTTTCGGTTCTAAACAAACGGCTTGTACAGAAATTATGACAGCTTTTGTGGCGTGGACATTGAAGAAACCTTGTTACCTCTTATACGATCGTACGGAAGCTCAAACTTGCTCTACTACACGTCATGCTCGTGAATGGAAAATCCGTGTAGGTGCTACAAAAGATGGAATTATCAAAGTAATTGATATGGACTCCATTACTGATGCAGGTGCTCATGCAACTCACTGTTTCACTACTACTACAGCTGGTGAGCATAAGTCCATTCCTTTATACAATAAAGCGACAGCTATCCACTACGGTACAGAAGGCGTATACATGAACCATACACCAGGCGGTGCATTCCGTGGTTATGGTGCTACAGAAGCGCTATGGCCATTAGAGTGTGCTGTTAATAATTTGGCGGATAAAATGGGCGTTGACCCTGCTGAATTGCGTCAAAAGAACTTGATTGCTCAAGGTGAACAAAGCTTGGTATACGCTCCAGATGAATACCTTGACTCTGGTCTATTCCAAGATACAGTAAACCGCGTAAAAGAAATGGCTCGTTGGGATGAGCGCCCTCATTCTTGGGATATTGACGAACGTTATCGCGGCGGCCTTGGCATGGCATTAGCGTTACAAGGTTCTGGTGTTGCTAACATTGACGTAGCATCTGTAGAAATTCGTCTTGGCGATGATGGTAACTACACATTGTATACTGGCTCTTCCGATATGGGTATGGGTGCTAATACTGTATTGACTCAAATGGCTTGTGAAATCATTGGCTGTCCTATGGAATACATGACTGTTGTTGAATCTGATACAGACATCGTACCATTTGATCCAGGTTCCTATGCATCTAGTACAACATACGTAACTGGTACGGCGGCGAAAATGGCTGCTGAAGAATTACGCACTAAGATTATTGCTAAGTTTGCTCAATTCTTCGATACGGATATAGAAAATATCGACTTTGATGGCGTTGTAGCTACCACAAAAGATGGTTCTCAAACTATGGATATCCATCAATTAGCTCCAAAATTATTAGTAGGCGTTAATGCAGAACAATTGTCTGGTTTCGCTACATGGGGCAGTCATACGTCTCCACCTCCATTCATGGCAACTATTGCAGAGGTAAAAGTAGACAAACAAACTGGCAAGGTTATTCCGCTTCATACATATTCCTGCATCGATTGCGGTACTGTTATTAATCCTAAATTGGCTCGTGTTCAAGTTGAAGGTGGCGTAGTACAAGCTATCGGCATGGCGTTGTATGAAGATATACGCTATTCTAATAATGGTCGCTTAGAGACTAATAACCTTATGACTTATAAAATTCCAACCCGTCAAGATATTGGCGAGTTACATGTAGACTTTGTAGAGTCTTATGAGCCGACAGGCGGATTTGGTGCCAAATCTATTGGTGAAGTTGTTATTAATACGGCTAGTCCAGCTATTCAGCATGCTATTAAAAATGCAGTTGGTGCGGACGTTCGTACATTACCTATGACACCTGAGAAGGTATTTGTGGCTATGGACGAGAAATATAAAGTATAGAGATTTCTATTTACTTTTCCTTTCTAAGGAGGCCTGGTTTTATGACATCACAAACATCCTATTGGAATCGATTGATTCAGCCGGGAATCGTGGCCCTTGTTGGGGCAGGCGGTAAAACGACTGTGCTTTCAAAATTAGTAGAATATGGAAGGCTGAAAGGTCAGCCCATCGTAGTTACAACTACGACTCGACTCTATGAATCTCAAGTGGCTCATTATGAACCGATTTATACTCGAAATATTAATGAAGCTGATGAATATTGTACTGATCGTATTTTGCGTGGATATTGTGGTGCGTGGTTCTCTGGCATTACAGGAACAAAAGTGGACTCCTTAGATTGTGATCTTATCGATGGTTTAGCAAAATTGCATCCGAACTGGCAAATTGTAGTGGAAGCAGATGGGGCAAAGGAAAAATGGCTTAAGGCGCCTAAGACGACTGAGCCAGTCATCCCATCTCTCACAAAGACTACGATTGGTCTTGTGAATTTACAAATGTTAGGAGCGCCGCTTGATGATGAGCACGTGCATAACATCGAGCTCGTTCAAGATATTGTGAAACGCGATATGGGTGCCATTGTAACGCCACGCATGTTGGCTGATCTTGTGCTCCATAAACAAGGTTTATTCCAATACAGTAAAGGTAAAAAAATTCTGTTCTGTACTGGTTATGAAACGGTGCAACATCGTATCATTGATGATTTTATTGATCATATTGTGGATAGCGATATTTCTGCTATCATCTTAGCTGATGGATATAAAGCAAGTTGCGAAATCCGTCGCATCATTCAATGTCGGTAGGTACTCATGACTAATGTGAAAGCAAATTGTAATGCCGCTTTCAGTACAATGAGAGACCCCATAGACCGTCGTCCTTTGCATATTGGCATTGTCCTCCTCGTAGGAGGACAAGCCAAACGCATGGGATGTAATAAGCAGCTCTTGCCCTGGCGTGGCAAGACTGTTCTAGATGCGGTCTGTGGGGCTCTTCAATGTGGATGGGGTGGTTCGGTAGTACCTGCGATGTCATGTAAACTACCTTTTGTGGCGGTTACTGGTGATGATCATGAAAAACTAGAACCTATTGTCACATCCTATGGTTTTGAAGCGATTCGAAATGAGCATCCTGAGCTAGGACAAGGTGTGTCCATAGCGATGGGGGTACGTCATTTAGTAGAAACATCGCCTATACCGTTAGACGGTATTCTTTGTTCAGTAGGGGATCAACCTCTTCTGACGAATACTGTCGTACATGAGGTCATTAGTGCATTTAGTGAAAACTTTCATCAGAAAGCTATCGTTGTCCCACATTATGGGGAGAACTATCAATCGGGAAATCCCGTTCTCTTTGGTTCTCATTGGTTTGATTTTTTACAACAGATCCAAGGGGATCAAGGCGGTAAGACCATCATTCGTGGTGATGGCAAGGATTATGTCTTGAAATTATGGATTCGTGACGATATTGGTGACGATATCGACACACCCGATGATTTTGAGCGTTTAAAACATCGTGAAAGTGAGGCATTATGAAACCATTAGTGCTCATGCGTGGAGGCGGAGATATCGCTTCCGGCGCTGTATATAGATTGAAACGGGCGGGCTATCCCGTGGTTATTAGTGAAATTGCGATTCCTACTATGATTCGCCGAGAAGTATGTTACGGCAATGCCGTTCATCGTGGTGAAATGGTTTTGGAACGCTTTGTAGCCCGTCATGTTGCCCTTAGTGAAGTGAAAGATACTTTGGCACAAGGGATAATTCCCGTTGTGACTAGTTCATACGAAGAGTTATTAGATACACTGAAACCAGCTGTTGTAGTAGATGGTATTTTAAGTAAGAAGAATCTAGGTACAAAACGTGATGATGCAGAGCTTGTCATCGGTGTTGGGCCTGGGTTTACCGCAGGGGACGATGTAGATGTAGTCATCGAAACAATGCGTGGTCATTCCTTAGGTCGCTGTATCTATGATGGCCCTGCTCAGCCGAATACAGGTATTCCTGGCAATGTAGGTGGCTATACTCATGAACGTGTAATACACTCGCCAAAGGCTGGTCTATTTACGGCAAAGCGTCATATTGGTGATTCTGTACAGGCTAATGAGGTTATTGGTTATGTCGATGATGAACCAGTACGGGCAAAAATTACAGGTATTCTTAGAGGCATTCTAAAGAGTGGA
>NZ_CAURHA010000014.1:0-41694 GCF_963524655.1 uncultured Veillonella sp. | reverse complement strand
ATCCATGTGTTTAGGCTAGTAAATAATATGTGTCCAGGAAAATGGGTACATATCAAAATCAAACTGCCTTTTGTTGAAATATATATTATGAGGTACTCTATGGATATAACATTCTCTTCTTTGCCTGTATCAAAAATAAATAAAGATAAAACTTTAGACTTACAAGAAATTCAACAGATATATGATTTCCTTTTAACTAACGACTATTATATATCCTCTGAGTATGCGTTAGTAAATAAGTTATTTCAAAATATGGTTTTAAACAATCGATGGGATCCAAAGATGGCACTTAGATACTTTGAATATTTATGTTTTCTAAGTTGGGAATATGAAGCCATCATTGTTAGAGCGCTTCTATTAGATAATCATGTAACCTTAGTTGGTGAATTTTGTTTAGATACAGAGTTAGTAAAAGATGGACTAAGTTATTTTAGAGATGATGCTATTTGGATGGGGAAAGATTATGGTAGTGACAATGTTCCGGCATCTATGTCAAAATGGGCCATTTATTATGATGAACAAGATCAAAGGTTTTATAAAGTGAAACCGTCAATGATAGAAAATATTATTATTAAGGAAATTGACGTTGAAGAAGGAATTTATATTGTTGAAAAAATATAATAGAAATAGACAAATGTACATTCATAGTTGACTATATAAATATATATTATTTATAATGAAATAATATTTATATTATATGTTTTATGGGAGGTCATTATGCAGCTTTTGGGTAATCTCAAAATCCACTTTTTAGCGCTCGTATTAACCGTAGCCGCTGAATATGTGGGCATCAAGAAACTAGGTCCTGTTGTACTATTACCATTATTGTACACATTGATTCTAGGTTTATTAATTTCTATTCCTAAGTTCAAGATTCTTACAATTGAACAAATGGAAAAATCCGCTGATTATATCGGTATTGCCGTTATGATCTTGATGGTAAAAGTAGGTCTTGGTATCGGTCCAAATCTCGGTATTCTAACAAGTGCTGGTTGGGCATTATTATTACAAGAACTTGGTCACTTCTTCGGTACTATCATCTTCGGTTTACCAGTAGCTTTGTTAGTTGGCATGCGCCGTGAAGCAGTAGGTGCTTGTTACTCTGTAGACCGTGAGCCAAACGTAGCGATCATCATCGATAAATTCGGCTTTAGCTCTCCAGAGGGCCGTGGCGTTATGGGCATGTACATCTGTGGCGTTCTTATCGGTGCTATGTGGTCCTCCGTATTAGCAGGTATGTTGGCACAATCTGGTTGGTTCCATCCTTTAGCACTTGCCATGGGCGCAGGCGTAGGTAGTGCTAGTATGATGGCCGCTGCTACAGCGCCTATCGTTGCAGTATACCCTGAGTTTGAACAACAAATTATGGCTCTCGCTGGGGCCGCAAACTTGTTGACAACAGTATTAGGCGTATACTTCGGTCTATTTATTTCCTTACCAGTAATGGAAAAATCTTATAACTTCTTTACTGGTCGTACACGTGAACAAGATTTAGCAGAGGAGGCAGCACGTCATGAGTAAAAGCGAAAAAATTACACAATTTGTCATCGTTATCTGTATTGCTGCTATCATTACTGCAGTAGGTAACGTAATGGACGGTAAACATCTATTTGGGGATAGCTTAATCGGCGTTGCCGTATTAGCCGGTCTTGCTACAATTGGTGCAATGATTTCTTACTTGCCATATGCGAATAAATTGCCAATGGTATTCTGGGTATCTCTAGTTGGCGTTCTTGCATCCTTACCAGGTATGCCTGGTCAAGAATGGATCATCGCTAAAACTAGCCAAGTAACATTCCTTGCTACTACAACACCTGTACTTGCTTATGCAGGTCTATCCTTAGGTAAAGACCTAGGTGCGTTCCGTCGCTTGTCTTGGCGTATTATTCCAGTTGCATTAGCTGTAACAGCAGGTACTTTCATCTGTGCAACAGCATTAGCACAATTCGTACTTCACTTAGAAGGTTTAATTTAGGAGCTGATTAGCCGTATGACAAAGGAAGAAGTAAAACAAAGGGTTTGTGAGGCTATCGTTGCGGCACAACCACGTTTACGTGAAATAGCTGAGTCTATTATGGCTGAGCCTGAACTCGGTTACAAAGAGGTAAAGACCTCTAAGAAAGTACGAGATATGTTTGATGAACTCGGCATTTCCTATACTACTGAACACGCTCTTACTGGCGTAAAAGGTCGTATGAAAGGCCGTGATAGCAAATATACAGTTGCTATGATCGGTGAACTAGATGCCATTCTTTGTCCGCGCCATCCTCGTGCTGATGATTTAACGGGTGCAGCACATTGCTGTGGTCATAATATTCAAATTACCAATATGTTTGCCGTAGCTATGGGCTTGCAATCTGTTATGGATGAACTCGCTGGCGATGTAGTTTTATTTGCTGTTCCAGCCGAAGAAATGATCGAAGTTGATTACCGCAATAAATTGCGTGAACAAGGCAAGATTAAATACATGGGCGGTAAACAACAGCTTATTTACGAAGGTGCGTTTGACGATATCGACATGGCTATGCAAATGCATGTGGAAACGGCTAAAACTCCGGCAGGGGAAATGGGCCTAGGTAGTACATCTAATGGTTTTGTTGCTAAATTGATCGAATACCATGGTAAAGTAGCACATGCAGCAGCGGCGCCTCACGAAGGGATTAATGCACTTAATGCTGCCTTGATGGGTGTTATGGGGGTGAACTCCATTCGTGAAACTTTCAAAGAAAGTGACTATTTTAGATTCCATCCAATCATCAACCAAGGCGGTACATTGGTTAACTGTGTACCTGACTATGTTCAAGTTGAAAGTTACGTTCGTGCCTCTAATATTGAGGCCATCGTAAATGGTAACCATCGTGTAAATCGCGCGTTAAAGGCTGGTGGTGACGCAGTAGGGGCCACTTGCGTTATTAAGGATTTGCCAGGTTACTTACCGATGAGAAACGATGCTCGTATGAACGAAATGTTACGCCAAAACTCTAATCCATTATTTGGTGAAGAAAATGTATTCCAAGGCGATCACATGACAGCAAGTACAGATATGGGCGACGTATCTCACTTGATGCCTGTTATCCATCCTTGGGTCGGCTGTATCAATGGTGTGCTGCACAGCGCAGAATACGAAATCTCTGTACCTGATGTAGCATACATCAAAACAGCACAAGCATTGGCTATGACAATCGTAGACTTACTATACGATGACGCAGCAGGCGCTAAAGATGTGTTAGATAACTTTACGCCAGCATTAAACAAACAAAGCTATATTGAACTCTTAGACCGTATCGCTAAGGGTGAATAAAATAAACCACCTATTGAAGATGAATTGATTATCTTTTGTAGGTGGTTTTTAGTTTAAACTCTCTATTGACTTTCTAAAAAAAAACAAAATATAATAAATTAGGAGTTTATTTATTATTTGTCTAAAGAGAGGATATATGAAGAAAAGAAAGCTATTTTTCTGTCTAAGTTTAGCTTGTATGCTACCATTACATATTTATGGTGCTAAACCAATTGATACACAAGCACAACTAGATAGAGCAAGAGAACAGCAATTAGCGAGAGAGGCACGGCTTGGAGAGGGACGAATTACAGTACAAACAGGTGGAATAGATATTACATCTGGATCTTTATCATCACAAGGTGGTTATACAGTACCGGCACAACAGCCAGCACATGTAGGACCATCTTTTTTTGTATCTCAAATACGTATTGTTGAAGAGCCTATTAGTCAATCTACACAATTAACATATGATGATATGACAAATTCAACTATGGATCAGACTACATTTGTAGATAATAGTTCTGCAGCAAGTGCACGCTTGATTAAAGGTCCATTGTATTATGAGGCACAGAAAAAGAAACTCCAATTAGATGTACCGAAAGAGTTTGGTTTTCTACGAAAAACGATTAAACCATTCATGAATCGTAAACTTACAGTTGAAGATGTAAATGACTTATCTACTAGATTAAATAGTGCACTTATTGAGCATGGTTATGTTACTTCTAGAATTGGCATTCCATCTCAATCCTTAGCTTCAGGTAGTTTACAATTCAATTTACAACTAGGTCGAGTTGAGTCTGTATTATATAAAACGTATGTACAACCATTGCCATGGGAAAATGCATTTCCTATTCGCGAAGGGGATATCTTAAATATTCGTAATATAGAGCAAGGTATAGAGCAAATGAAGCGTCTAGGCTCTCAAAATGTGTCTGTTGAGCTTGAACCTGGTTCAAAACCATTGGCTACCAATATTGTGCTTGAAACCACAAAAAAGCCACCTATTCATGGAATGGTATCCATAGATGATTCTGGACTAAAAGAAACGGGAAAACTACAGTGGACTGCAGCGGTAGGTATTGATCGAGTCTTTAATGCTAACGATTCTTTAAATTTAAGTGTTAATCGAGATGCAGCTCAAGACGGTGAACATAAAGGTACTAGAAATCATACTATTTCTTATTCCATACCTAGAGGAAAGGATACCTTTAGTATCTCCTATAGTGATATGAAATATCACCAAACGATTAATTCTATGGCTACTCCATTTATTAGTTCTAGCCATGCTAAGACATTTAGAGGTTCCTGGAATCATGTATTCCATCGAGATCGAACGACTAAACGTAGTTGGGATATTATCATTAGCAAGCGTAATGCTAAAAACTATATTAATGATGTAGAGGTTGCTGTACAACGAGCAAATACAGCTTCTGTAGAACTTGGTATATCAGAACGAAGATATATCAAACAAAATACCTTATATTCTAGAGCGGCTATTAAACAAGGTGTTGGTTGGTTTGGTTCACAACCTGAATATGGTAATGGAGCACCAAGTACTCGATTTACACAACTTTTAGTAGATGTAGATTATCAAATGCCTCGTACATGGGGACATAGACCAGCAAGTATTACTACATCATTCCATGGACAATGGACATTAGGGGATAAACGTTTATTCTCTAGAGATATGATTAGCCTTGGTAATCGATATACAGTACAAGGGTTTGATGGTGAGAATACATTGATGTCTGAAAGCGGTTGGTATATGCGTAATGAAGTTGCTAGCTACATTCCTAAATGGAAATCAAGTATTTATGCCAATGTAGATTTTGGCGCTGTATATGGTCCAAGTATAGATGTATTAACAGGTAAATTTATCGCTGGTACTAGTTTAGGGATGAAAGGGCAGTTTAAATCTGGATTGTTCTATGATGTATTTGTTGGCGTTCCTTTATATAAACCAAATGGTTATAGAACAGACTCTGTCACTACAGGTTTCCAAGCTGGTATACGATTCTAAATAGTTTGAGTATAAGTATTAATAGAGAGAGTAACTATGAAACAAAAACGATTACAATATAAAATTGCCGTATGGCTTACAATGGGCTTAATGATTGTAGACCCATTAGTAGTACCGTTTGCCTATGCAGCAAATCCTATCGAAGTTGACACAAATGCACCACATGAAAGACAAGCTACGGTTGGACAAGCTGGTAATGGTATTACATTAGTCAATGTTGCAGGCCCTAGTGCTGCTGGAGTATCTAGAAATGATTACACTAATTTTAATGTACCGCAAAATGGTGTAATTCTAAATAACTCTTACCAAATGTCTAATACAAAATTAGGTGGCTATGTACCTGGTAATGCCAATATGATGCGAGGTTCTGCTAATGTTATTGTTAATGAGGTTACATCCCATAATCCAACTGATATGAAAGGGTTTATTGAGGTAGCAGGTCGTAAAGCTTCAGTAGTTGTAGCTAATCCAAATGGTATTACTGTAGATGGTGGTGGCTTTATCAATACAGATCGAGCAGTATTAACTACAGGTAAAACAGAATATGATTCAAATTGAAATTTAAACTCGTATCGTTTATATCGAGGTCGTATTTCTATTAAAGGAAATGGTCTTAATGCTAAAGATGCTAATGCTCTACAAATTTTAACAGAAGCAACAAATGTAAATGCTGGAGTGTGGGCTAATACAATTGAAACACGTACTGGCAAAAATACCATAGATGCTAATACATTAAACACTCAAAAAATTGGTGATTCTAGCAATGTTGGCTTAGATGTCTCTGCTATTGGTGGTATGTATGCAAATTCTATCACTATGAAAGGTACCAATACTGGTATTGGTGTAAATGTGAAAGGTGTAGTCAGCTCTACACAAGCATCTAGTATTACTAGTGATGGCAAAATCATAGTTGATGGTGGTGTTACGAGTAATGGAAATACTACGTTAGCTGGACAAGGCGTTACCATTAATAATAATGGTGTGGTTCAAGGTGATGTATCTACTACTGTAAATAGCCAAGAAACAGTAAATAATAGTGGTCTTATTAACTCAGGAAAAACTACGGCTATAAAAGCTAAATCCGTAGATAACCATGAAGGTGGACGTATTTATGGTGATACTGTAGCTATTGATGCAAATACAGTTAAAAACCATACAAATTCTGAAATAGAGCAGCGTTACCATAAGGCTGGTAAAGATTTAGAAAAGGCTAAAAATGATCTTGATGCTGAATGGAATGCTGATATCACAAAATATAAAACTAAAACGGAGTTAGAAGCACATCGTCAACGTATTAAAGAGTTAACGAAGGCTTATGATGAGGCACAAGAGAATGTTACTACTATAAAAAAAGAATTAGATACGCATAAGTCTGGTGTCATTGCAGGGCGTAATCACGTTGATATAAATACAGATACTATAAATAATACGGGTAAAGGTTTCATCTATAGTGGTGGCACTATGGATCTTACAGCTAAACAAGGTATAAATAATACGGGAGCGACTATTAAAGCCGTTAAGTCTATTGAACTAGATACACCTGTAGTAAATAATAAAAATGTTGCATTAGGTGTAAAGCGTGTTTCAGATGGTATTACTAAAAATCCTGATAAGTTAAAAGTTACTGACCCACACCATAAATTAGAAGGCCAAGTCTTTGATAAGTCTGAATTCCCTTATGCTGATGACAAAAGTGGCTATGGTACACCACATGTAAAACCTGTTAAAACTGCTGAAGATGAAGCTTATAATAAAGAAATGGATAAGCGTGAAAATCGTGTTAATGAATTTACTATTATCCGTACCGAAACAGAGCATACTCATAAAGAGGTTACTAATGATGATCCAGGTGTTATTAGTAGTGGCGGTGATGTTGTAACAACAGGTATTCTCCATAATGATAATAGTAAAGTGATTTCTGGGGGGACGGTTCAAACTAAGGGTCGAATAGAAAATATATCTGACTCTATGAGTGACAAGACCTTTATAACAGGTACTACACAAGAAAGTTATACAAAAAAAGTTGATAAAAGCCATCACATAGGGCGTAAAAAGAAACGTAGAAAGTGGAGACCTGAAGTCTATATGACCCCAACCATTACTGAAACAAATGTAAAGCCAATTGGTACAGTTCAAGAGCATGCTGAAGATACATTGTCTAAAGCTACTATTGCAAAGGTTAATGATAGTTTAGATCCCTATGGTTTAGGTGGTGGCAAAGGTAAAGAAAGTCATACTATAGATGGTTTATCCTTACCAACAGAGGCACTATATCAAATTCATCCAGATATTACAGCTAATGCTTTGATAGAGACTGATTCTGCGTTTACCAATAGAAAGAATTTTCTATCCTCTCAATATATGATTGATGCATTAGCGAATGATCCGGAAAGAAGATTAAAACGTTTAGGTGATGGATTCTATGAGCAGCAGCTTATTAATGAGCAAATTGTATCAGCTACAGGCAAACAATATTTAGAAGGGTATACAGATAATGAGGCTGAATATAAAGCGTTATTAGAGGCCGGTATAGCCTTTGGTAAAGCGTTTAAATTAGCTCCAGGAATTGCCTTATCCAAAGAGCAAATGGAAGCTATAACGACTGATATGGTATGGTTAGAAACCAAAACAGTTGTAGTAGACGGTAAAGCTCAACAAGTTCTATATCCTAAAGTATATTTAGCTAAACAACCTGCAAAATCTGTTGATGCAATGGGTGGAATCATAAGTGGTAAAGCCAGTGTTAGTAATACTAATGCAGATATTCTAAATCAAGGTATAATGACTGCGGATACAATTGTATTAGGCGCTCATGATGTACAAAATACAGGCCGTATAGATGGACGTAAAGTGACTATTAAGGCATCACAAGATGTAATGAATACAGGCAATATTCATGGTAATAAACAGGTTACTATTAATGCTGGTCGTGATATTAATGTGGGTGCTCATGTAGATAGACTAGAACATCACGATATTGTTAGTCGTCAAGGTACTATTGGTGTAGCAAAAGATGGTGATTTAGGTTTATCTGCTAAACGAGATGTTAACCTTAAAGGTGCTATTGTTCATACTGGAGATCATTCTAAAGCAACGATTGATGCTGGGCATAATATTAATGTAACAACAGAGGCATTATCTTCTAAAAAGGATATGACTGTTAATAGTGATAATTATAATCGCACTGATCGTCGTACTGAATTAGGTACAGCTATTTTAAGTGATAGTCATGTTAATTTACATGCAGGAAATGATGTAAATATCCGCAATGGTATTGTTAATAGTGAACATGGTGTCACATCTGTTGAAGCCGGAAATGATGTTACTATCACTAATGGGAAAAGCTATAGTCGTGATGAATATGGTCTAAAATACAAAGAAAAAAGTTTATTATCTCGTACAACTAATATCATACGTACAGATCACGAACATACAGGTGTTTTATCTTCAACAATTGGTGGAGATACGATTAATGTGAAAGCTAATCGTAATGTTTCTGTAACCGGTTCTAATATTTTAGGAACAAAAGATGTATCCGTATCTGCAGGTAATGACGTGCGTACAGATTCTGGTGAAGAAACTCAACGTGATGATGTATATCAATATAGTAAAAAGTCTGGCTTAATAGGTGCTGGTATAGGATTTACTATTGGTAGTAAAAAAGTGACTGATACAACAGATGGCAGATATAAAACTCAAGTTGCAAGTAACATTGCTTCTTCAGATGGAGAGATTAAGGTTAAGGCTGGTAATGAAATCCATAGTACTACGACAAACTATTTTAGTAATCAACCTGCAGACCTTTCTGCTCAAAATGTAATTGTTGATGGGAAGCATAATACTGCACATGTAGTGCAAAGTCACGAGGAGAAGCGTTCCGGTCTTACTGTAAGTGTTGGTGGTCAGATTGTTAATGAATTAAATAATGTTCAACAACTGGGTAAACGTGCTAACTCTAGAAAAAATAGAAACTTATCCACATTAGAGTATCTTGAAGCTGCAAATACGTTAAAACACGCTTATAATGATGGGGCTACTTATAATAATGCTAAGATAGAAAAACTTGTAGAAAAAGAAAAAGCTATACTTACTAAGGCGGATGAACTCAATACAGCATATCAGGCAGAACATCCTGAACAGAAAAATGCTATGCATCCAGATGTTAAAGCTGCGATAAATAATGTAAATAATAGAGCAAAAAAAGATAGTTTACTCAATATACATGTTGGTGTTGGTTCGAGCAAATTTAAACAGGTTAGTGAACTTAATCAAGAGAATTATGTAGGTAGCTCTATAGGAAGCAAAAATAAAGTAAATATTACTGCAGACAGTGATAATAGTGCCAAAGGTAATATTCATATTACAGGTAGTGTTATAGAGGCTCCTGAGGTTAATTTAAATGCATCTAATAACTTAACCATAGATGCAGGAACAAACTCTTCGGTACAACGTGATACATATACAAGTTCAGGATGGTCTGTTGGTGCTACAGTTAGTCCTCATGGTAATGGTGTTATTGGTTTAGATGCTAATGTGTATAAAGGTAAAGAAAATGCATTAGAGAAAACTAAGACACATACTGGAACTATTATTCGTGGTAAACAAGTCAATACTGTCTCTGGAAATGATACAGAAATTATAGGTTCTAAGGTCATCGGTGACAGTGTGACGACAAAAGTTGGACATGATTTGAAAATTGAAAGTTTACAAGATACGAATGACTACCATAAAATAAGTAAAAATAAAGGTATATCTGTATCCTATGGTATGAGTGGCTCTGCAAGAGTTGGGTTTGATAATTCGAGAGGGTCTACAGACAGTCACTATGCAAGTGTTACAGAGCAGGCTGGCATATATGCAGGTGATGGTGGATATAATGTACAGGTAAATAATGCAACTACACTTACAGGTGGTATAATTAAAGGTAGTACTGATAAATCTAAGAATAAATTATCCTCTAACTCTTTAACAATGAATGATATTCAAAATGAAGCATCTTATTCTGCAAAGACTTCTGGATATAGTTTATCTACGACTAAACGCTCTAAAAATAATCCAATAGGTATTACTGGTAGTCCTAAAATGGGAATTCCTGTAAAAGGTAATTCTAAATCAACTACTCATTCTGCTATAAGTGAAGGTATCATTGAAATTGCAGAGAAAGAATCTTTAGAAAAGATTAATCATGATACAGAACAAGCACTTAATAAATTAGCACCAATTTTTGACAAGAAAACAGTAGAAGAAAAACAAATTCTTTTATCTAAAATTTCTGACCATGGATATAAATTAATTGGTGATATTGCACTTCATGAGCAAAATATACTAATTAAGAAAATTGAACATGCTGAAGAAATAGGTGATAAAGAAGAAGTAGCAAAACTGCGAAAGAAGGCTCAGATGTGGGGTGAGGGTGGTATGTATAAAGTAGCCTTACATGGAGCATTTGGAGCTGTTATTTCAGATTTATCTGGTTATAATAGATTAAAAGGATTTAAAACGAGTGCGATTAATGAAGCTAGTCAACCTATTTTAGAAAAAGTTGGTAATCCTGATCTTCGAAAAATTATTAGTATAGTTATTGCTAAAAGTATTAATAGTGAAAATATAGCTCCATCTTTAGTAAATTCAGCAATTGAGAATAATTGGCTTACACATCATGATCAAATGAGTTTAAATAATGATTATGAAAACTATAAAAAAGGAGTAATTAGTCTGGATGAATGGGTTAGAAAATTAGCTTACTATGATACTTTAATGTGGTATGAATACAATCATTTAAACATATATAATACAAATAACGAGATTTCTAAGGAGTTATATGGTAATCTAAGTTCTGATATAATTGGATCAGGATCATTTCAGGATGTTATGAATAATTTAGTATATAAATATGTTACTTTAAATGGCTTGGAGGATTCATTTTACATTTATAAGCAAGAAGCTAGTGAGAAAATAATACGATCTCGTGAATCTAGTAATAAATATAAACTTAATACTCCAAATATTTGGAATCCTGTTTCAAATTCTAATTGGGGGCAATCTTTAAATTCCACTCAAACCACCAATAACAATGAAAGTTATATAATGCCATACCAAAATGGTATCCAAGATCCTGATAAACGTAGTAACTTTAGATTGGTTGGTGATGATACATCTAATATCACTGGTTTTCATGCTAAAGGAGATAAGGGACACTTAACCTTTACTAATGGTATAAATGTCGGAGCTAATGGTGAAATAAGTATTTTTAGGGTACATCATGAGGTTGAAAAAAATGCTGCTAAAATTGAACTAAATGGTGACATATTCTATTTGGCTGGGGATGTAGATGGAAAACTTGGTCAAGGTAATATATATGTTAAAGGAGGCGCTGTGGCCGCACTAGCTCATGGTAATGCAAGCTATTCATTAGATTTTGGTAATTTTCTTATTGTCGCCGAAGGAAATGTATATGGCGGTGGCCTTGGTGCAAGCTTTGAGGGAGGTATTGACAGAGAAAAAGGAAAAGGTAAAATTAAATTTGATATAGTAGATGGTGTTGGTGCAGGTGGGAGTATTACTGTACAATTTAAAAATTAAAAGGAGATAATATTATGAAACGATTTTTTTTCTATGCATTTGCATTATTTATCTTAATTTCAATAATATATAGTATTGCTTATGACTTTATGACTGGTGCCGAAATTCACTATGATTTTTATGGAGCATTCTTTGTTTGTTGGTTAATATTCTTTGGTATACTAAAACTTGCTCTAAGAGTATAAATATATTTCTTGATTTAAAGTTAAATTTTATATTATAACTAGTTTATTGAGAGGAAAATATAATGCGACGATTAATAGTTTATGGATTTGCAGTATTAGCTATACTAAATATCTTATATGGAATAGTAGATGATCTATTAACAGGTAGTCCAATTCATTATGATTTTTATATAACTTCTTTTATTTGCTTCTCAATATTTTTTATCGTATTAAAATTAGCTTTACGTGTATAAAAGAATAGTTTGACATCTATCCCTCTGTATTGCTACAATATTGTGTATAATATATGCGATGAAGCAGAGTAGTAAACCTCTCTAGCGAGTGAGGATGGTGTAAGCTCACATTTGGTTGAAGGCGCTGTAGAGCATTGGCAGGAACGCAGGTATCTGTTAGTAAAGGCCAACATAGAAAAAAGAGGGCGCAAGCCAAATAGGGTGGAACCGCGGGTATACTCGTCCCTGTAACGTTTTTCGTTACAGGGACTTTTTTGTTTGTAACGAAATTGTTGATTTTATGTCGGTTGTGTAAAGTGGAGGCAGCAATGACATTTCAAGAGATTATTTTAAATCTACAAAAATTCTGGAGCGATCAAGGTTGTATCGTTCAAAATCCATATGACATCGAAAAGGGTGCAGGTACAATGAATCCTGCTACATTCTTGCATGCAATTGGTCCTGAACCATGGTCTGTATGTTATGTAGAGCCTTCTCGTCGTCCAGCAGACGGTCGTTATGGTGATAACCCTAACCGTTTGTTCCAACATCATCAATTCCAAGTTATCGTGAAGCCATCTCCAGATAATATTCAAGAATTGTACTTACAATCTTTGGCTGCATTAGGCATTCACGCTGAAGATCATGATATCCGCTTTGTTGAGGATAACTGGGAGTCTCCAACATTGGGCGCTTGGGGCCTTGGTTGGGAAGTATGGCTCGACGGCATGGAAGTAACTCAATTTACATATTTCCAACAAGTTGGTTCTATTGACTGTAAACCCGTGTCCGTTGAAATTACATACGGTTTAGAACGTTTGGCTATGTACATTCAAGGCGTAGAAAACGTATATGATCTTAAATGGAATGAAAACGTTACATACGGCGACGTTTGGCATGCCAACGAAGTAGAACAATCCGTGTATAACTTTGAATTAGCAGATACAGATATGCTTTTCAAATTGTTTGATATGTACGAAGCAGAAGCAAAACGCGTTTGCGAAGCGGGCTATGTATTACCAGCTTACGACTATGTATTGAAATGTTCCCACACATTTAACTTGCTTGATTCCCGTGGCGCTATTTCCATTAGTGAACGTACAGCTTTCATCGGCCGCGTACGTGCATTAGCTCGTATTTGTGCACAACAATACCTCGCTAAACGCGAAGAATTAGGTTTCCCACTTTTGAAAGGAGATAAATAAGATGGCAAAAGATTTATTATTTGAAATCGGTGCAGAAGAAATTCCTGCCGGCTTTATGCCAAATATCTTAGGTCAATTGAAACAATTGGCTGAAACAAAATTAAATGATGCCCATCTTCCTTTTGAAAGCATCGAAACATACGGTACACCACGTCGGTTGGCTCTTATCGTGAAAGGTATTGCTGATGCATCTGCTGAAATCAGCGAACGTCATAAAGGTCCTTCTGCGTCCATTGCATACGATGCTGACGGTAATGCAACAAAAGCGGCTATCGGCTTTGCTCGTGGTAAAGGTCTTGATGTAGCTGATCTCGTTGTAGAAGACGGCTATATTTACGCAGAAACTAAAACTGCAGGCGTACCTGCAAAAGATATCGTAAGTGAAATGTTGCCTCAATTGATTACAGGCCTTAATTTCCCTAAATCCATGCATTGGGGCGATTTAGACGCTAAGTTTGTACGTCCAGTGCGTTGGCTTGTAGCATTACTTGATGAAGAAGTAATTCCTGTAGAGTTTGCTACTGTAAAATCTGGTAATGTAACACGTGGTCATCGTTTCTTAGGTGCTGATGAAATCACTATTAAGAATGCAGCATCCTATGTAGACACATTAAAAGAAAACTTTGTTATGGTTGATCAAGATGCTCGACGTGAGTTGATCTCCAAACAATTACATGATATAGCAGCTTCTAAAAATGCATCCATCGTTTGGGATGATGATTTGTTAGAAGAAATCAACTACCTTGTTGAATGGCCTACAGCATTGTGCGGTGGCTTTGAAGAGTCCTACTTGGCACTTCCTGATGCAGCTATCATTACACCTATGAAAGACCATCAACGTTACTTCCCATTGGTTGGTCAAGATGGTAAATTGTTGCCAATGTTCTTAACAGTGCGCAATGGTTCTGACCATTCCATCGAAGTAGTTCAAGCTGGTAATGAACGCGTATTGCGTGCTCGCCTTGATGATGCTAAATTCTTCTTTAACGAAGACCGCAAGCAACCTCTTATCGACCGTCAAGATGGTTTGACTAAAATCGTATTCCAAGAAGGTCTTGGCAACTTAGCAGATAAAACTGAACGTTTACTTAAATTGGGCCGTGTATTTGGCGAAGAATGTGGCTTACACGAAGATGCAGCTGTTGTATTGGAACGCGCTACAGAGCTTGCTAAAACTGACCTTACTACAGGTATGGTTACAGAGTTCACTGAATTACAAGGTGTAATGGGTAAAGAGTACGCTTTACTTGATGGTGAATCTCCTGAGGTAGCAGAAGCTATTTTCGAACAATATTTACCACGCTTTGCAGGTGATGTATTGCCTCAAACAGAAGCAGGTAAAGTATTGTCCATCATCGATAAAGTAGATAACATCGTAGCTACTTTCAGCCGTGGCTTAATTCCTACAGGTTCTCAAGATCCATATGCATTGCGTCGTCAAACAATTGGTATTTTGAACATCTTGCTTGGTAGCGACTGGAATATCAGCTTGCGTCCAATTTTCAAAGCATCTATGGAATTATTGAATGTAGCTGCTGATAAACAAGAGGAATTGCTTAACAAAGTAGAAGAGTTCTTCACACTTCGTTTGAAAAACATCTTCCTTGATCGCGAAGTGCCTCATCATGTCATCGACTTGTTGTTGTCCAACAACGAATTGTCCGTTGCTGATGCAGAAGGTCTTGTAAACGCATTGTTAGCAAACCGCATCGATGAAAATGTTGAGCTTGTTCAAGCCTATACTCGTATGTACAATCTTGTAAAAGATGTAGAATATACAGGTGTTAATAGCGACTTGTTGAAAGAAGATGCTGAAAAAGCATTGTTCGAAGCCGCTTCTAAAGCATCTGAAGCTAGCCTTGCAGCATGGGAGGCTGGCGACTATGCAGCTGTAGTAGCAGTTCCTGCAACTCTTGTGCCAACAATTAACCAATTCTTTGAAGATGTAATGGTTATGGACAAAGATGAAGCTATTAAAGCTAACCGTTTGCAACTTGTTCGCTTAGCGTACAGTGTAATGGCTATTATTGGCGATATTAGCGCATTAAAATAATATATTAGTAAAAGAACGATTCGACTTTTACCATGATATATAAGAGAAGAGGTACCTTACGGTGCCTCTTTTTTGCTTTTACGAATAATATACAAATTTTATGCAGGATTTTTGATTATTATGGCGAATACCTTATAATATACAAAGTTGTATGAGGAGAATACTGATCATGAATCATGATGAATTATATAAAGCCTTATGTAAGGTGCCAAGTGGCAAAGAAAAGTCTCGTGATAGAATTATTATTGAATTATATATGCGGTCACAAGGAGCATCACAGAAACAGCTAGTAGATGCTCTTAATATGCGTCCTGCAACGGTATCTGAGCAGACGGATATTCTCATTCAATTAGGGTATGTAACAAAACATATCGACTTTATGGATAAACGCATATCTGTGGTAGGCTTAACAGATGAGGGAAAACGGTTAGGCAAATCACTGTTACATTCGTATGACCAATTTTTGAATGTCTTGTTCTCCGACTTATCTGAAGAGGAACAAGAGGAGTTATATCGTTTATTAGGCAAGCTAAAACGGCCTATTTTACGAAAATAATTTTATTCTCAAAATTATATAGAAAATACTTGCTAATAGTACGTGATTTATGGTAATATATTTCTGTTAATTTGAGACAGTCCGCTGCCTATAAGGTGTAGGTATTGAATGTCTGCAAACAGGAGGAAACAATGAACATTATTAACGTACTTGAACAAGAACAACTTCGTACAGACATCCCTACTTTCCGCGCTGGTGACACAGTTCGCGTACACGTAAAAGTAGTGGAAGGTTCTCGTGAACGTATCCAAGTATTCGAAGGTTTGGTAATTAAACGTCAAAACGGTGGCGTACGTGAAACTTTCACAGTTCGTCGTATTGCATCCGGTGTAGGTGTAGAACGTACATTCCCACTTCACAGCCCACGCTTAGCTAAAATCGAAGTTATGCGTCGTGGTGTTGTTCGTCGTGCTAAATTGTACTACTTACGTAACCTTACTGGTAAAGCTGCTCGTATTCGCGAAAAACGCTAATGTTCATAAAAGGCTGCCGTTGGCAGCCTTTTATTTTTGCTAAAATTTAGATATGAAAGGAAATACTATGGCAGATTCACCTATCGTACATTGGTTCCCTGGACATATGGCGAAAGCCACACGTATGATTACGGAGTATATCAAAAAGGTAGACGTAGTTATCGAGTTATTAGACGCTCGTATTCCACGTTCTAGTGCGAACCCTGTAATCACTGAACTCGTTGGTCAGAAACCTCATATCGTACTGTTAAATAAAGTAGATTTAGCAGATCCTAAAGCTACAAAGGAATGGACTGAGTTCTTTACTAAACAAGGTATTACAGTACTAGCTATCGATTCTAAATCTGGCAAGGGTAATAAGAAGTTAATATCTACTGTAGAGCGTTTGAGCAAGCCTATCATCGACCGTTGGGTTGCTAAAGGTATTCGCAGTCGTTCTGTACGTACCATCATCTTAGGGATTCCTAATGTTGGTAAATCTACGTTGATTAACTCCTTAGCTGGCTCTGCAGCAACGCGTACAGCTAACAAAGCTGGTCACACCCGTGGTCAACAATGGGTTAAAATCGGTAAAAACCTTGAATTGCTCGATACACCAGGTGTATTGTGGCCTAAACTAGAGGACCAACGCGCTGCGGCTCGACTTGCTATGACGGGTGCTGTTTCTGATGATGTGTATGACTTAGAGCATGTTATGAAACAGTTATTAAATCATTTATTGACGAATACGCCAAATATTTTGGTAGAACGTTATAAATTAAAAGAAGAAGAGATGACAGATGTGGATACTATTCTTGAAAGTATCGGTCGTCGTCGCGGCTGTCTCGTTAGTGGTGGCGTAGTAGACTTTGATAAAGCGCGCCGCATTATCTTGCAAGACTACCGCAATACTAAACTTGGTACAATTACTCTCGATAAAGTTGATGAAGAACCATACTATCTTGAAAACGGTGAGGACACACAAAATGGATAAGGATACATTTAGTAAATTGAAAGTAGCAGATATAAAAGCTCTTTTTGAAACTGAACAAGCCTTAGAGATTTTGCCGTTAGCCCGAGAGGACGATCGTAGTTCTGTACAAAAGTTGGCTGCTTCTTACATTAAGCGTCAAGAAAAAGAGCTAAAAGAACAGCAACGCCTCATGAGCATGTATGACTATGAAGGCATGTTCTACGATCAAGGTATGTATCACGTAGCTGGTGTTGATGAGGTAGGTCGTGGCCCTATTGCAGGACCTGTAACGGTAGCGGCCGTTATATTGCCGCCTATGACATTAATTCTAGGTTTGAATGACTCTAAAAAGCTGACCGAAGAAAAGCGTGAAGCCCTCTACGATATCATCATGAAAGAGGCCGTAGCCGTGAGCTGTATTTCCTACGGTCCAGATAAGATTGATGAACTCAACATCTACGAAGCTACGCGTCAAGCTATGTATGAGGCGATTCGCACGCTCAGCGTACCAGCGGAAGCAGTAGTGGCGGATGCTATGAAATTGCCTGATTTAACGATTCCTGTGGAGTCTATTGTAAAAGGGGATAGCAAAAGTGCTAATATTGCAGCTGCATCCATCATTGCAAAGGTTACGCGAGATCGTTATATGAAACAGCTCGATGAGGAATACCCTGGTTATGGTTTTGGTATCCACAAGGGATACTATACTGAGCTTCATAAAGAAGCGGTAGAACAACAAGGGGTAACACCACTTCATCGTAAGAGCTTTGAACCTATTAAATCTATCGTTCGTTGGGTTAAGCCAGAGTAATTCGTAATACATTTATTTTATGATTCGACTAGTAAATTAAGTTCTATATTTGTATTAATTGTATTAATTGTATTAGTTGTATTAGTTGTATCATTACAAGTTGCATATAGTTCGTAACCGTAAAGAGGTTCCTATTGGTCACCTATGTGACTATTAGGAACCTCTTTTGTATTTACTTTTACAGCATTCATAATCTACGCTACAAGTAAGTATTACCTGTTGAAAGTTTAGAGATACTTTGAATAGTACAATTCAGAAGGTTATTGTTGCTAACACATCTAAATAGGAGGTATATATGAAGACCATTAGTACAGGTAAAGCATTTAATGAACTAGATTCTAAAGAGCTTGGTAAATGGGGTGAACGGGTTGCCACCCAGTATATTGAAAAGATGGGGCTCACCGTAGTAGATACAAATTATCGAACTAGGTTAGGGGAAATCGATATCATTGCTAAACGTGATTTAGTGTATCACTTTATTGAAATTAAAGCTCGTCGTGGCATGCAACATGGATTGGCCCGTGAGGCGGTTACTAAAAAGAAACAAAAGCATATTAAACGGGCGGCCATGTTATTTTTATATGATCTACATCAAAAGAAACGGCACTGGAAAGAAATATCCTTTGATGTTATAGAGGTGTATCTTCACGAGGACTTTCAAAGTTCTATCCATTATTTGCCGCAGTGCTTTTAGTGAGGTTTCTTATGTATGCAAAACTTTATGGAGCCACCTTACATGGTATAGACGGATGCATTATTACGGTAGAGGTCGATATATCACAAGGTTTACCTGTATTTGATATCGTAGGTCTGCCTAATCAGTCCGTAAAGGAAGCTCGTGAACGTGTGAGGGCGGCTATTAAAAATAGTGGCTATGACTTCCCTATGAGACGTATCGTAGTAAACCTAGCACCTGCTACAATTCGTAAAAGTAGCGCAGGACTCGATTTAGCGATTGCTTTAGGGGTCCTCATTGCATCAGGGCAGATAAAGGGGCGTAAAGCTAATATTTCAGCTTTATTGAATAGATGTCTATTTATGGGTGAGCTAGCCTTAGATGGCTCATTGCTACCGACCTTTGGCACCTTGGCGATGTCATTGGCAGGGTTAGAAGCTAATTACAACACTATATATACAAGCGTAGAAAATGGAAATAATCTAAAAGCTATTCCAAATCTTACTATCTATGGCGAGTCTTCATTACAAGATATTATTACCATCTTAGAAGACCAAGGTAAATCTATTTCAACATCCAAAAAGGTAAAAATCGGGAAAAATCAAGATGAGATATTAACAGATACGATGGATTATAAAAACCATAATACTACGTATGATGTAGATTTTGGTGATGTACAAGGTCAAGAGCTCGGTAAACGCGCCATGCTCATTAGCGCTGCAGGACATCATCATTGTATTATGATAGGTCCACCTGGTGGTGGTAAAACGATGATGGCTGAACGATTACCGACTATATTGCCACCGATGACTTGGAATGAAATGGTTGAGGTAAGTCGTATCCAAGATGTGATCGGTTTACTCGGTGATAAGGGACTCGTTAAAAGTAGGCCTTTTAGGCATCCACATCATACAGCGACTTTAGCGAGTATGGTGGGCGGAGGTATACAGGGACGCCCTGGGGAAGTCACACTTGCTCACGGAGGTGTTTTATTTATGGATGAAGCACCAGAGTTTCAGCGCCAAGTTATTGATGCTCTAAGGCAGCCCTTAGAGTCTCGTACAATTACTATCAACAGGTCTCAAGGCAATTATATGTATCCCGCCAATTTTATTTGTATATTGGCCGCAAATCCCTGTCCCTGTGGTTATTATCATGACCCACATAGGGAATGCATATGTTCTGAAACGATGGTTAAAAACTATCAGCAACGGTTGTCAGGGCCTATTATGGACCGCATTGATTTACATATTCCCGTTGAAAGACCTACACTAGAACAATTATTAGATAATTCGACGTCTACTATGACAAGTGAAAGCATGAGACAACAAGTTATTTTAGCAACTACTTTGCAACAGAAACGTTATGAACACTTGGAGTTTAATTCTAATGGAGCCGTACCTCATAAGGCCATAAGTGAGCTATGTCATATTACTGATAAGGCATGGAGTGTATTGGGCAATATATTTGATCACTTTCATTTAAGTGGACGTGCCTTTGATCGCATATTAAAGGTGGCTCGTACTATAGCAGACCTTGAGGGAAATCCACAAGTGGAGCCTCATCACATTTCCGAGGCTATGTTGTTTAGAACAGGTAAATAGGTGTAAAGATGACTAGATACGATGATACTATTTATATTGCAGGCTTGCAAAGTTTATATAATGTGGGAGCCACACATGTACGGCGTTTCATAGAGGATTTTGGATCGCCCTATGATGCTTGGCAAGCCGTTAAGAAGGTGGAAAATTTAAAGCCTTATACACATATTTCTACTGCTGATAAACGTGCTATAGCATCATCGGCTAAGGATGAAAAGTTAGATTATATAATTCATAAAATTGACGAATATAAGATGGATGTTACTACCTTTTTAGATAAAGATTTTCCATCTATTTTGAACCATATTTATAATCCACCGGCTATATTGTTTATGCGAGGTAATAGAGCCCTTTTAGATAAACGGCTAAATCGGATTGCCCTTGTAGGGGCACGGCGCTGCTCATTATACGGACGGAATGTGGCGAGAATGCTTGGTAAAGAGCTCGGCAAATATAGCACTATTATCGTCAGTGGCGGCGCACGAGGTATTGATGCACATGGTCACGAAGGGCTATTAGCTAGTCAGGGGTATGGGATTGTGGTCATGGGTTGTGGCTTAGATATAGTATATCCACGAGAGAATACAAAATTATTTGACAGAATCTTACAAAACAATGGTTTGCTTGTATCTGAATACCCACCTGGTACGCCACCATCTGCTAAACATTTCCCCGCTCGAAATCGTATCATTAGCGGCCTTAGTAGAGGTGTAATCGTAGTAGAGGCAAAAGCAAGTAGTGGATCATTGATTACAGCTGATATGGCTGTTAGCGAAGGGCGAGATGTATTTGTAGTGCCTTGTAATTTATTAGACCATACGGCAGATGGCAATAAATTTCTCATGCGTAATGGAGCCTTTGTATTAACTGGTTATGAGGACATCGTCAAGGAATATCATTTAACCTTGCGAGATATGTTTAGTACTAAAGAAAAACTTTTACCACTAAATAAAAGAGACACTATGGGTGTAAAAGATAGTAATCAAATGGCGAATAATGGTCAGGGTGTTGATACACAAGGGCTCTCTATGTTAAGCTTTAATGTGGATAGGAGTCTAATCTTGAGCGAAATACCTCATGATCGTTGTATCACCGTTAGTGATATTTTGAAAGCGACCTCTATTCCATTACAACAACTGCAGCCCTTATTACTAGAGTTAGAAATGGAAGGGGCTATAGAGAATCATCCGCCGAGAGGCTATATTAATATGACTAGGAGTGATATACTTGTCCATTAAACGATCAATCGTTATTGGCGAGCCAAAAGCAGCTAGTACTAGTAAAGATACTAAAAAGAAAAGTACTAAAAAAGAGAGTACTACGATAAAGCGTAAGGTTGCTAAAGAAGCCCTTACTCCAATGGGAATTGTACGGGATAAATCTGTAGTACAAACCTCCGTGCCACCAGAGCAACGGGAACCACGCGTATATAATCCTGATGGCAAAGTATTGGTTATCGTAGAGTCTCCTGCTAAATCTAAAACAATTGAAAAATTCTTAGGTCCTAACTATGTTGTAAAGGCGAGTATGGGCCACTTACGAGATTTGCCAAAGTCTCAAATGGGCATCGATATCGAACATGATTTCACGCCCCGTTATAGTAATTTGGTAACTCGTAAAAAGGTTATCGATGAACTCGTTTCCTATGCCGATGAAAGCAGCGCCGTATTGCTCGCAACTGACCCTGACCGCGAAGGGGAAGCTATTTCTTGGCATTTAGCGTACATATTAAATGTAGATCCTACATCTACATGTCGTATTACGTTTAATGAGATTACTAAAAATGCCGTAGCAGAGGCCTTAGAATCTCCACGTACTATCGATATGAACATGGTTGATGCTCAACAAGCACGCCGTGTATTAGACCGTATCGTAGGCTATAAATTGAGTCCTTTGTTATGGAAAAAGGTTTGTAAAGGCCTCAGTGCAGGTCGTGTGCAATCCGTTGCAGTTCGACTTATCTGTGAAAGAGAGCGAGAAATTCAAGCTTTTGTGCCACAAGAGTACTGGACTATTGAAGGCAATTTTGAAACGCCTAAAAAAGAGGCTTTCACAGCAGAATTGACTCATATTAAAGGTAAAAAAATCGATATTACTACTGAAAGTGAAGCACAAGCCGTAGTAGATGCTATTGGCGGAGCCGATGCAGTAGTGAGAAATATTGAGAAACGCAAGCGTTCTCGTAAAGCAGCACCTCCGTTTACAACGTCTACGTTGCAACAAGATGGTGTGCGTAAATTGAACTTTGGTGCGAAGCGTACCATGATGATTGCACAACATCTTTACGAAGGTCTTGAAATTGGTTCCTATGGTCACGTAGGTTTGATTACGTATATGCGTACAGACTCTACGCGTATCTCTAAAGAGATGCAAGAAACGGCTAAGGACTTTATCCTTCGCAATTATGGGGAAGACTATTATCCGTCTAAACCAAATGTGTACGGTTCTAAGGGTTCTGCTCAAGATGCGCACGAAGCAATTCGTCCCACATCTCTCGAGTTAACGCCTAAGATGGTTGAGCCATTCTTGAGTCGTGATGAACTTAAGCTGTATACGTTGATTTGGAATCGTTTTATGGCGAGCCAAATGGCACCACAACAAAATGAATCTACAACCATTGAGTTGGTAGTTCAAAATGATTATACATTTAAAGCAACGGGCTCTCGTGTTATCTTCCCTGGCTTTAGCGCCGTTTATGAAGATGTGAAAAAAGAGGATGCTCCTCAATTGCCTGCCCTTAAAAAGAATGATGCAGCCCATACAGTAGAGGTATTGCCTGAACAACATTTCACGCAACCACCTCCTCGTTACTCTGAGGCGAGTCTTATCAAAACACTAGAAGAACTCGGTATTGGTCGTCCTAGTACGTATGCACCAATTTTAGATACAATCGTTAG
Source organism: uncultured Veillonella sp. (assembly GCF_963524655.1). Lineage (GTDB taxonomy): Bacteria > Bacillota > Negativicutes > Veillonellales > Veillonellaceae > Veillonella. Next base: position 18,188 of record NZ_CAURHA010000014.1, on the reverse strand, counting down.
CCGTAACTATGTAGAGAATACAAATAAACAATTCGTTCCAACCGAGCTAGGCTTTGTGGTGGTAGACTTCTTGATCGCGTACTTCGAAAAGATCATCAATACTGGCTTTACGCGAGACCTTGAAGAAGAGCTTGATGCAATTGCATCTGGCAAGGATACGTATGTAAAAGTATTATCTGACTTCTACGAGGTATTTGCGCAAGAACTAGAAGATGCGAGCGATGTAGATCGCATTGAAATTGCATCTATGGAAAGTGATGAAACTTGTGAACTTTGCAATAGTCCAATGGTATATAAATTTGGTCGCTATGGTAAGTTCCTAGCATGTTCTAACTTCCCAGAATGTAAAAATACTAAACCTATTACAGTAGGTACAGGTGTAACTTGCCCTAAATGTAAGGAAGGGGAAATCGTAGAGCGTAAGTCTCGTCGTGGTCGTCTATTCTACGGCTGTAATCGATATCCACAATGTGACTTTACATTATGGGATAAACCAACCCATGATTTCTGTGAAACATGTGGTTCTATTATGGTTGAAAAGACATATAAAAATGGTACAACTAAAAAGTTCTGTTCCAATGAAACATGTCCAACTAGACCACCAAAGAAAACAAGAAAGAAAAAAAGCGAAGCTAGTGAAGAAACTGTAAAAGAATCTAAAGGATCTAAAGAATCTAAAAAATCTAAAAAGTCTAGCAAAGCTAAAAAAGAGGAAACAACAGTTGAATAATAAAAATGTTATTGTTATTGGTGCGGGCCTAGCCGGTTCTGAGGCGGCTTGGCAACTCGCCAATCGAGGCATTCATGTAGACTTATATGAAATGCGCCCCCTGAAGAGTTCTCCTGCGCACCAAACAGATCAATTTGCAGAGCTCGTATGTAGTAACTCCTTGCGAGCTGGCAATATTGAAAATGCAGTAGGTCTTTTAAAAGAAGAAATGCGTCGTTTAGGTTCCCTTATTATGGAATGTGCTGATGCAACTGCTGTACCTGCCGGTGGTGCCTTGGCCGTTGATCGTCATTTGTTTAGTGAAATGGTGACGAAGAAGGTAAAGGGACATCCTAATATTACAGTTCACAATGAAGAGGTAACTGAGATTCCTGCTGAAGGCACTGTTATTTTTGCTTCTGGGCCACTTACGTCTGAAGCATTAGGCGATAAGATTAAAGCCTTAACAGGTGAAACAGGTTTTTATTTCTACGATGCAGCAGCTCCTATTGTTACGGCAGAATCTTTAAATTACGACAAAGTATTTGCCGCTTCTCGCTACGACAAGGGTGATGCAGATTACCTTAACTGTCCTATGACAGAAGAGGAATATAAAGCATTCTGGCATGAACTCACTACAGCTGAAGCTGTGCAACCGAAGGATTTTGAAAAGGAAATCTACTTTGAAGGTTGCATGCCCGTAGAAATCATGGCCAGCCGTGGGGAAGACACATTGCGCTATGGTCCACTTAAACCAGTTGGTTTAGTAGATAAACGGACTAATGAGGAATCTTATGCAGTAGTACAATTGCGTAAGGAGAATAAAGAAGGCACCATGTTTAACTTGGTAGGCTTCCAAACTCATTTAAAGTGGGGCGAACAAAAGCGTGTATTTGGTATGATTCCAGGTCTTGAAAATGCTGAATTTATCCGTTATGGTGTCATGCACCGCAATACATATATTAACTCTCCTGAGTTATTGAATCATGCGTTCCAACTTAAAAAGGAACCACGCCTATTCTTCGCTGGTCAAATGACAGGCGTAGAAGGGTATTTAGAATCTGCTGCTAGTGGTCTCATGGTAGGTATTCAAGTAGAACGGTATTTAGAGGAACGCTCATTTATTGATTTCCCTAAAACTACGGCAATCGGCTCTCTCAGCCACTATATTTCTAACTACGAAGGCTCTAACTTCCAACCAATGAATGTCAACTTTGGCATCATGGATCCATGGCCTCAAAAAGTGCGTAAGAAAAAAGAGAAAAATGCATTGATTGCTAATCGAGCATTAGAAGAGCTGGATGTATTAAAAGCTAAAGAAAATTTATAAGATAAAGTTTTTGTGTATTAATCTAGCTTGTTAGATCAATCGTAAATTATAACTTACATAAAAAAATCCTTCATTCACATACCTAGGAATGAAGGATTTTTATTATTTACTGTTTTATTTACGCTTTTTGGCTTTAACTGTTGGCTCTGTAGCAACAATTACTTTTTGATTTTTCTTTTCTAGATAGCCTAGATAGATAAATACACAGATGCCCACAATGATTGCTACAAGGCTAGTCATTTGAGCAGATTTTAAACCTAATGTTAGATTAACATAATCGCCACGCAAGAACTCTAAGAAGAAACGAGCTGTAGAGTAGAGAATAGCGTATAGGACAAATACTTGACCTTTAGCATGTTTGAAGGAACCAAATAATAAAAGGGCAACAAAGATAAGAATATCGATCTGACCTTCCCATACTTCCGCAGGCCATAGTGGTTGATTGCCGTAGGTGCGGTACGCAAGGGTACTTTCAGGATAGATAATACCATAATTACCACCCGTAGGATGACCGAAAGCATCGCCGTTTAAAAGATTTGCCATACGGCCTACAGATTGTGCCAAAATCAATGCTGGCGCAAATAGATCGGCAAAGGCCCAGAAGTCGATATTGTTTTTACGAAGATACCAGTAGCCCGCAATTGTACCAAGTACAACACCACCTTGGATAGCCATACCACCTTGCCAAACGAAGGGGATTTCTAATAAATGATTGCCATAATAATCCCAGTCAAAGAAGAATACGTCCCATAGGCGAGCACCGATGAGGCCCGCTACAGCAACTGTAATGGAGAAATCAATGATGTGCTCATGCCAACCACGACCATCTTTCTTTAACAGTACATACGCCACTGAGGCGCCGCAGATGATAGCCAAGGCCAACATAACGCCGTAGGCTCTAATAGGGAAGTCCCCTATAAAAAATAAATATTGATGCATATAAAACTCCTTATGTGATAATTTTTATTAGTACATAAATTAAATTATAAATTACATACACTCTTCATGCAAGAAAAGAGATGAACTCTATATAATATGGTATAATATAGAGATTGATATTGTATCCCAGTATGGGAACTAGAGTTAGGAGAGTACATGATTCGCAAATCTACTATTTTAAAATCATTAACAGCTTTAGTAATGTCTGCATTATCTACGACTGCCGTACAGGCAGAGGTATTGGTACCGTTAGAACAATTTCTAGCGACAACAACGCGTCATTACGAAGCAAATCAATATAAAACAGCATATACGGTGTATGTGCCTCAAACAGAATTACAAGGTAATATGGTTGTATTAAATCCATCAGCCGTTGGTGAACCTGTTAAATTGCCTATTACTAAACAAAATGGTATTACCTATGTTGATATCGAGTCTGATCCAGCAATGCTTGGTGTTAGTTATACAAAAATTAATGGACAATTAACATTAGGTCCTGCACCGCAAGCTTCAACGGTAAAAGCCCCTTATACATTGCAAACTCCATTGTCTTGGGCATTTGACCCATGGCCGACAGAGGGGGCACCATACCAAACTAAACTTAATACGAGTGGGGATAACATCATTTCTCCTAGCTGGTTTAAATTACATAGTTTAGGTCTTGAGGCTAGCCCAAATGTAAACATTGATTATGTGAATGCCTATAAAGGTAAGGGTTACCATGTATGGCCATTGATTACGAATCGTTTTGATCCAGACTTTACAAGTGGCATTTTAGCAGACCAATCAGTATGGAAAAAATATGCTCATAACCTTGTTCAATATGCTTATATTTATGGCTTTGATGGTTATAACTTCGACTTTGAAAATATCGACTATGCTGACCGCGATCGTTTAACAGCGTTTGTAGCGTATTTATCTAACCATTTACACCAATATAATATTAAAACATCTATCGATGTAACGGGGTATTCTGATAGTCCTGAATGGTCTTTGGTGTATAACCGCAGTGCATTTTCTAATTCCGTAGACTATGTGGTTCTTATGGCGTATGACGAAACATGGGCTAAGAGTACTACAGCTGGTCCTGTAGCAAGTTATCCTTGGGTTCGTAACCATACTGAAAGAATGCTTTCAGAGGTTCCATCTCATAAGTTAGTGCTTGGTGTACCTTTCTACATGCGTTTGTGGCATGATACAAATGGCTATGCTAAGGGCGAAACATTGGCTATGAAGAATACTGGTACCTACTTTGCAAACCACAAAGATAAAATGACTTGGGATGATCGCTTGAAACTATATTATCTATCTATTCCAACAAGTTCTGGCTCTGATCGTATTTGGTTTGAAGATAACACGTCTTTAGGCTTAAAATTAGACCTTGTAAAAGAATTAAAACTCGGTGGTTTTGCTGCATGGCGTAAAGGTTTTGAAGACGAATCTACCATCGCTATGATTCAAGGTAAAGACTTAGGTCGTGGTATTCCTAAATCCACTACCGTAGATGTTCCTGAACCTGTAGTAGAGGAAACAAAACCATTAACTAAGCTTGAACAATACAAATTGCGCTTAGAGGAAAAAGAAAAGGCTAAAGCTGCTAAAGCAGAAGCGAAACGCAAGGCTAAAGAAGAAAAAGAAGCAGCAAAACGCAAAGCTAAAGAAGAAGCTGAACGAGCAAAAGCTGAGAAAAAACGTCAAGCTGAAGAAGCTAAGGCAGAGAAAAAACGCTTATCAAAATCTGTACAAGTAGTAAAACGCTAGTGTTTGACTGCTTTTACTTGAAGTAGTAAAATAAAAATATTGATTATAAAACGGCAACTAATGAAGTTGTCCATATGAGGAGGCTCCTACATGAACGAAAAATATGTAGCCCAAGATCTTGAGAAAAAGTGGCAACAGTATTGGGAAGATAACCATACATTTAAAACAGAATACGATGAATCTAAAGAAAAATACTATGTACTAGAAATGTTTCCGTACCCATCCGGTAATTTACACATGGGTCACGTGCGTAACTACTCCATCGGTGACGTAGTAGCTCGCTTCAAAAAAATGAAGGGCTTCAACGTGTTGCATCCAATGGGGTGGGACTCCTTTGGTATGCCTGCAGAAAATGCGGCTATCAAACATGGCATTGCACCTAAAACATGGACTCTTGATAACATCGAGAACATGAAATTGCAACAAAAAGCACTTGGTTTGTCCTACGACTGGGACCGCGAAGTAGCAACTTGCAAAGAAGATTACTATAAATGGACGCAATGGTTCTTCCAACAGTTTTATAAAAAAGGCTTAGCATACAAAAAAGAAGCTAAAGTAAACTGGTGTGAAACGTGCCATACTGTATTGGCAAATGAACAAGTAATCGACGGCGCTTGCTGGCGTTGTGACAATACTGTTGAGAAAAAAGATTTGTCTCAATGGTTCTTGCGCATCACTGAATATGCGGATCGCTTGTTAACTGATTTGGATACTCTTGATCACTGGCCACAACGCGTTAAATTGATGCAAAAAAACTGGATTGGCCGCTCTGAAGGTACAGAATTCTCCTTCGAAGTACCATCCATTAATGAACGCGTAGCTGTATATACAACTCGTGTGGATACGATTTATGGCGTAAGCTATGTTGTATTGGCTCCTGAACATCCATATGTAGAACGCATTATTGAAAATGCCCCTAATAAAGCTGAATTAGAAGCTTTCATTACGCGTATGCGCAATATGAGCGACATCGATCGTACATCTACAGATACACCTAAAGAAGGTATGTTTACTGGTTCCTATGCAGTAAATCCTATGTCTGGTGAACAAGTTCCAGTTTGGATTGCAAACTATGTATTAGTAGACTATGGTACTGGTGCTGTAATGGGTTCCCCTGCACATGATGAACGGGACTGGGAATTTGCTCATAAATATGATTTGCCTATTAAACAAGTTGTTGCTCGTGAAGGTGAAGAATATAGTCTTGAAAAATGGCAAGAATGGTACCATGAAGATGGTATCCTAGTTAACTCTGGTGAATTTAATGACCAAACATCTGAAGAGGCTCGTAAAAATATTACAGCTGCACTTAATGAGCGAGGCATTGGTGAAGGTAAAGTAAACTTCCGTCTTCGTGACTGGTTGATTTCTCGTCAACGTTACTGGGGCGTGCCAATTCCTGTAGTATACTGTGAAAAATGTGGTGAACAACTCGTTCCTGAAGAAGAGTTGCCAGTACGATTGCCAGAGGATGTTAAATTCGAATCTGGTGCCGTATCTCCATTGGCTACATCTGAAAGTTTCTTGCATACTACATGCCCTAAATGTGGTGGTCCAGCACATCGTGAGACAGATACAATGGACACATTTATCGATTCCTCTTGGTACTTCTTGCGCTATACAGATGCGAAAAATGACCAAGCTCCATTCGATAAAAAAATTGCTAATTACTGGATGAATGTAGACCAATATATCGGTGGCATTGAACATGCTATCTTGCACTTGCTGTACTCTCGATTCTTTGTGAAAGTTATTCACGATTTAGGCCTTATCGAAGCTAACGAACCATTCCGTGGCTTGTTGACACAAGGTATGGTACTTAAAGAAGGCAGCAAAATGTCTAAATCCAAAGGTAATGTAGTTTCTCCTGAAGAAATTATCAATACATATGGTGCAGATACAGCACGCTTGTTCATTCTATTTGCGGCTCCTGTAGATCGTGACCTTGATTGGTCCGACCAAGGTGTTGAAGGCTCTTATCGTTTCTTAGGTCGTGTATGGCGTATTGTTGATGCGTACAACGAAGAAGGTAAGAAAAATGTAACTGGTGAACTTACAAAAGACGAATTCGCATTGCGTCGTGAGTTACACCGCGTTATCAAAAAAGTTACAGAAGATCTCGATAACAACTTTAACTTCAATACAGCTATTTCTGCTATCATGGAACTTGTAAATGCTATGTATGCTCATAAGGACAAAGCTGAAACAATCAATAGCGCTTTGGCTAATGAATTGACTCGTTCCTTATTACTTCTTTTAGCACCATTCGTTCCTCATATTACAGAAGAGTTGTGGCATGAATTAGGTGAAACTACATCCATCCATACTGAAAACTGGCCTGTATACGAAGAATCTGCTCTTGTAGTAGACGAAGTAGAAGTAGTATTGCAAGTAAATGGTAAAGTTCGCGATAAACTTACTGTTTCCGTAAATATTACGAAAGAAGAATTAGAAACAATGGCTAAAGAATCTAGCCGTGTTCAAGAGTTTACAGAAGGTAAAAATATCGTAAAAGTTATTTATGTTCCTGGTAAACTTGTAAATATCGTTGTTAAATAACGATATTCTATTCGTTTAATACTGTAAGCCCCCAACTACATAGGTAGAAGGGGGCTTATTTTTAAGTGAGGTAATTATGGCAAAACGTAGCGATTATATTTCTTGGGATGAATACTTCATGGGCGTTGCCATTTTGGCAGCACAACGTTCTAAAGATCCTAATACACAAGTAGGTGCCTGCATCGTAAGCAATGACAATAAAATTTTATCTATTGGTTACAATGGTATGCCTTTAAATTGTAGTGATGATGATTTCACATGGGAACGCGATACAGCAGATGATAATAAATATTTCTATACTGTACATAGCGAACTCAATGCCATCCTAAATTATCGGGGCGGTTCTTTAGAAGGTTCTAAAATATATGTAACACTATTCCCTTGTAATGAATGTGCAAAAGCCATCATTCAAAGTGGCATTAAAGCTGTTATCTACCGCGATGATCTTTACAAAGATACAAAAGAGGTTAAGGCATCTAAACGAATGCTAAAAACAGCAGGTGTAGAAATTATTGAATATAAACCTACAGGACGGACTTTACATATTACCGTATGATAAACTATAAAAGCATATTATTATAAGAAAAGCTCTTATCTATTAATTAATGGATAAGAGCTTTTGCTATATTTTTACTATGTTAGATTGTATACCTAAATTATACTTGTAAACGACCGTCAATCATAATATCAACGGCTTGACCATCACGAGTATATCCCTTAATATTCATGTGTTCATGACCAATCATAAAGTCCACATGTGTTAAGGAGTGGTTAAGGCCGCGTTCCTTTAATTCCTCTTCAGATAAACCATCGCTGTTTTTAAGGCATGTAGGATAAGATGCACCAATTGCTAAATGGCAGGACGCATTTTCATCAAATAATGTTTCGTAGAATATTTGGTTAGATTGGCTAATTGGGCTGAAGTGATCCACTAATGCTACTTCGCCAAGGTAGTGGGAGCCTTCATCAGTTTCTACTAATTCTTTTAGAACTTCATAACCTTCTTTTGCAGTGTATTCTACGATTTTACCATCTTTAAAGGTGAAGGAGAAATCAGAAATTGTATTGCCATGGTAAATTAATGGTTTTGTGCTGTACACAACGCCATTTACACCATTATATTGAGGAGCAGAGAAAACTTCCTCTGTAGGTATATTAGCGTTGAAAATAGTACCATCTTTAGAGGATTCTTCACCACCTAGCCAGATATGACCTTCTGGCAATTCTAATAAAAGGTCGGTGCCGTTTTCACAAGTGTAACGCAATGATTTTAAGTCTAATTTATTCAATGCTTCACAGCGATGACGCAATTTTGCCATGTGATGACGATATGTATCTTTTGGTTCAATACCTTCAATGCGACAAAGTTTTAATAATGTTGCCCACAATTGATCGATTTTTTCTTCGTCAGTACCTTCATAGCCAAGTAAATTTGCCCATAGAACGGTCGGTACTGATGCTACACACCATGTAACAGAAGAGTTCATGATAGCTGTGTGATAGAAGGATAATGCTTTATTTAAATTGCGAGACTGTAAGGAAATACGATCTGTTGGGATACCTTCTAATGCTTTAGGATTAGCACTGATCAAAGATAAAAATGCTGCCTTATCATCGATGTATTGCTTGTAGAATTCAGGAATCCAGTTAGCCGGTTTTTCTAAGACAGATTCTTTAGCATGTAATAAGCGTTGACGAGCGATAGGGGAACATCTCCAGTTAAGAACTACCTCTTTTGCGCCTAGCTCATAGGCTTCTTCAGTAACAATTACTGCAAAATCTTTATTTTCTACATCAACAGAAATAACTAATGTTTGGTCTTGTTGTAAATTTACGCCGTACTTTAGTAATGTATGGGCGTATTTTTTTAATGTTTCTTGATTCATAAATTCTCCTTTTATTCGACATCAATTGTTAAACTCCTGCTAGTGTGACTAATAGAGTCAGTGGTAGGAGTTTTATTTTTCATAGGGAAATCCTTCAGTAGGAGGTGCACTATGAAATATAAATTGAAGCCGTATATGATAATTATATTAATCCTATGTATTTTAGTAGGAATTTATTTCCTATGGCCTATTATAACAGATGAAAGCGATTCTGTCCTTGTTGAAGGGGGAGTAGATGAAAGTTCTTCTATATCAAATGTAGCAGAAATATCTAATAAACCGATTGCTTATATTACAGGTGCCGTAGTTTCACCTGGTCTATATGAGCTTGAAAGCTCAGCAACAGTAGGAGATGTTATCAAGCTAGCAGGAGGACTGTTACCGTATGCAGATGTTGAGTCTATTAATATGGCTAAATCAGTTACTGGAGGAGATCATATTCATGTAGTATTTAACTTTCACGGAAATCCTGAAGCGTTATTACGTGGTAATAAGATAAATATTAATACAGCTACTGCTAAAGAACTAGATGCGTTGCCCGGCATTGGTCCTGCTATGGCTAAAAGAATAGAAGAATATCGCTCACAAAAAGGTCCCTTTACATCTGTTGAAGGTATCAAGGGGGTGAAGGGCATTGGTGACGGCGTATTTAAGAAGATTAAAGATAAAATTACAATTTAGTCATCGAGATAGCAACAATGATGGCTTCTTCAATGATGTAAATGATGTTAATAGGAACAACAATCTTTTAACCCATAGCCAATGGGCACATATTATATTAGGTTCTATAATTATGGGTACAATATTAGGCTATGGTCAGTATTATCCAGTACTTAATCAGATGCGCTACATCTTTGCTATAGGGTTAGCTATTATAGTTGTAGGTATTTTCAAAGCATTACAATCGTCTGATAGATGGCATTCACTTAGCAAGTTAATGGTCTTAGTATTTGTTTTAGTTGGTTTATCTTATTATCAAACAGATTTACGGATTATACATTTTAATAGCTATACATCATATTATTTACAGCAAGAAGGGGAATACCTTTGTACGGTTGTTGCTGCTCCTGAAACCGTAAATTTAAATGGACAGGAGTATTATAAATATACTATTGAAATTCATGGCCTACATCCCTATAAAAATACTGCAAAAAATGACTATATTAAAGCACAAGGGCGTTTACAAGTATACTCAAAGGTATCTGCTACGAACTATCCCGTACGACTAGGAGAATATGCAATTGTTGAAGGCACACCAAAGCCCTTATTTCTCATTGAAGAGGAAGGTCGTATTAATCTTAGAGGTCGATATATTAGCTCTAATACTAGAGGTCGTATCTATGATGGTATATATCGCGCTGCTAGTAACATAGATTTGCAAATGTATCACTATAAAGATACATTTTATGCCGAACTATATAGGAAAGGCCTAATAATTTCTGGTGCATTACGCGAATCTATAGATAAAAATATTGGTCACAATCTAGAAGGACCGCAAAAAGTATTAGCACAAGCGTTAGCTTTAGGTGGTCATTATAGTGAACTCGGAGAGGACCAAATGAAGGCTTTCTCCTATACAGGCCTAATCCATATTTTATCCATATCAGGATCGCATATTGCTTTGTTGTTAGCCCTTGTGTACGGATTTGGACGATTTATTAAATTAAAGAAGCGTACATGTTTAATCTTTGGTATTATAGTTGCTTGTATATATTGTGGTATTGTAGGCGGCGATGGACCTGTTCTACGTGCTACGATGATGAGCATACTCATGTGTATCGCTTTTATAAAGGGACGGCTATATCAGGCCAAACAAGCGTTATGTATATGCGCTATTTTATGTGTCATATATGATCCGTTCTCCTTATTTGATGTAAGCTTTCAACTATCCTTTGGGGCGACTTATGGTTTACTCATATGGGGAAAGGTATTATATGAACGAATACAGTGGCTACCTAGATGGATAAAAACACCGTTAGTATTATGTGTGTCGGCCCAGTTGTTGATTTTACCGTTACAGCTCTATTACTTTCACTATATTAGCATTGCTAGTTTGTTAGCAGCCTGTATAGTAGCGCCCTTATTAGATATATCCATAGTTTTAATATTTGTAAGTACTTTAGTCAGTTACGTACTCCCTATATCGTTAATGTGGTCTTTAGTAGATGTACTATTGCGAATATCCTTATATTTAAATCATGTACTAGGGCGTAGTGGTAATCTACTTTGGCTTGGTATGATGCATCCTTATTGTGCGTATATATATTATGTGCTATTAGGCTTGTTTACGTATTTTTTGACGCATAGAAAAAGGTATACTGTACATGTACTATTATCATTATCTTTAATGGTTTTAACCTTTGGCACTTCCTATTATGTTACGCATCATCACAAGGAGACATTAGTTCATTATATTCCAATGAAGCAATGCAATGTTTTACTTTGTATAGAACCAAATCATGAAGGGGCACATCTATTAATCGATGCGCCAGATCATATTAAGACGGCACCTAATGAAAGGCTTATTAATCAAGCCATTAGAGCCTATGGCGTACATCCTAAAAGCGTAACAGTTGAGTACTTTTACAGTAACGGTTCTGCAAAGGTGGTATATAAAAATAGTATGAATCAAATCGTAGTATATAATGGACAAAGTAGAGAAAAAAATCTAAAATTAAATGATAAGACTAATTCATTATATATAACGAGTCGATCTCGTGTAATGGCTGAAATTGGACGTATTTCACCTACTAGTACGGTTCTATTTGGAAGTCCCCACGGTGCGTTACGCGATGTGGATCCTTCATCAGAACACATGTATATAATGGGGTACAGCTATATTGAGGATATGTATCTGTGAAAGGAGGAACTATGGCATATATTCAGCTTATTTATGGTGATGAGCCACAATTAATTGAAGAAGAAAAACGCAAATTTTTAAGTGCCTATCCAGACCTTCCAGTGACCGTATTAGATGATGAAGCTGGCCCACAGAAGATTAGTGAAAAGCTATGTGAAGATTCACTATTTGGGGATCAAAAGGTATTCTGTTTAGTTAACTTGCCTATCATTCGTAAAAGCGGCAAAAATAGCGATTCTTGGATTCCATTGTATGATCTCATCATGGAATATAATGGGGATAATCCTATTCTTTTGATTTATCATGATATGATTGACAAACGGATTAAACAGAATAAAGAGATTCTAGATAAAATACCAAATCATCAATGCAAGCGCCTTGAAGGGGCAGACCTTGTGATGTGGATACGTCAGTACTGTACATCTAATGGGTTTAAAATGACACCGGATGCACAGGAATATGTAGCGCATCTCATCGATTTGTGGCAAGATGTACCAGTTTCTTTCATGAGAACCGAATTTGACCGTTATTTCTTGCAAATTACAGGGGAAAAAGTCATTACCAAAGAATTCCTAGAAGAAAATGGCAGTAACTATGGTGCTAAAAATATTTTCACCTTTAAAGAGGCTCTGTTAAAGCGAGATATTGATACATTGCTTGAACTATTTCCGTTTATGTTTGGCTATAAAGAATTAGACCGTGCTATGAGCTATATTGAGGGGCAATTACGTTTACAGCTACTGGTTAATGAATGTCGACAAGCGGGAATGTCTGTTCAAGCCATACAAAACTTATGTAAGGATCATGATTCGTCATTTAAACCGTATCCGATCAAACTTGCTTATGAAGCGAGCTCTCGGATTTCTACGAAAGCATTACGAGCTTTATTAAAAGGTTTGTATGAGATTATCCTAGATAGTCGTAGCAGTAAGGGCGATATTTGGAGATTTAGAGATTTATGTATTACCTATTGTGGGTATAAGGGATAAAAATGAAAGTACGTTATCGTGTTGTACCAAAACAGAATAAGAAATCATCCTTCTATGTGAACTGTCATAGCCAACATGTGACGATACAAGCTGCAGACTCTGCATTTTCTACTCTGCTGAGCCTACGTGACAGATTATCTGCATGGTATAAGGAGAAGAATATATCTTTTGATGATATTCCAACAAATACTGATACAGCATGCTGTTTTGCTTGGAAAGTAGATACTGAAACTGGGGAAGGGTTAGATACCTATTATTATGGTGGTGGCTGTGGTGCTGGAGAATGGATCGAGGCTGCAGAGGCGCAACGGGAGGCTGAAGAGGCTAAAAACCAAGCTCCTAGAGGTAAATCCTTTGCTGGCTATGATTATGAAGATGACTATGCCGAGTTTGATGATTTTGCACCGTTCGTAGAAGCTGTGGAACTTGGTTATTTCAATAATAGTCCAGTCGTCCTTTCTCGACCTCATCAAACAGCTGCAGCATCTAGTGGTAATGATACCGTAGCATCTGTTAGTAGCGCACCTAAAACAAGTAAAGGTTTTGCTCCTAAGAGCACTACCAAATCTACAGCTAAAGGCAGTGATGGAGATGGAAAATATCCTCGTCGTGCACCGAAGGATGCTCCTACAGATGAGGGTATGATTGTAGGCCCTAAAATTGAAGGGGTCACTTCTAAAATTATGGGGACCTTAGATACACCTAGTGTCATCTTTGAAGGCGTATTAGTAGGCTTAGATAAACGTGATACTAAGACTGGTAAAAGTATCGTTAACGGCAGCATTGTTGATGATACGAATAGTATTAAGTTCATCAAGTTTGCGAATAGTCCTGAAGAAGGAGATGCACTACTTAAACAGTTAAAAGGTTTGCAACGCGTTCGCGTACAAGGCAGCGTAAACTTTGATGATCGCTTTGATAAAGACTATATCCTATCTATTCGCAGTATTGAAGCTTTGGAAACGACTAGTGTAGAACGCACTGAAAACCGTCCAGATTCTCGTGTAGAGCTTCATTTACACACTAAGATGAGCGATAAGGATGCCCTTGTATCTGTTAAAGATTTATTCAAAACAATAAAAAAATGGGGTCATCCAGCAGTAGCTATTACTGACCATGGCGTTGTTCAAGCCTTTCCAGAGGCGCAAGCTCTTGGTAAGGAGTTGGGCGTTAAGGTTATTTATGGTGTAGAAGGTTATCTCATTGATGATGAAATTGTTGCTCGTGATGAAGAGCCTGTAGTAGATAAGAAGAAGAAAAAAGAAAAAGATAAACGTTACCATATTATCTTATTAGCTAAAAATATGGTAGGTTTGCGCAATCTGTACAAGATGATATCTATTTCTCACCTAGAACATTACAAGGTTCGCCCACGCTTACCACGTTCCGTTATTGAAGAACATCGTGAAGGCATTATTATCGGTTCTGCTTGTGAAGCTGGTGAACTTATGCAATCTATTGTTCGTGGCGCTACAAAGGAAGAACTATTAGAGGTTGCATCCTTCTATGATTATTTAGAAGTTCAGCCACATACGAATAATATGTTCTTAGTTCGTAAAGGCCTTATGCCAGATGAGCAAGCCCTTATCGATATGAACAAAACAGTAATCGAATTAGGTGAGGCCTTAAACAAACCTGTTTGTGCAACGTGTGACGTTCACTATTTAACGCCAGAAGAAAAGATTTATCGTGAAATCATGTTGACTGCCTGTGGCTATCCAGATGCAGATGAACAACCAGATTTACATTTACGTACCACCGATGAAATGTTGGCATCCTTCCCTTACTTAAGTGAAGAAAAAGCTTATGAAATAGTTGTTACTAATACTCGTGCAATTAATGATAGTATTGAAGATATTAAGCCAGTTCCTGATGGTACCTATTCCCCTAAGATTGAAGGCGCCGATGAAGCTTTCACAGAAATGTGTTATAGAAATGCAAAAGCCATTTATGGTGATCCATTACCTCGCGTAGTACAAGAGCGACTCGATTATGAACTAGATTGTATTATCTCCAATGGTTATGGTGTATTGTATTACATCGCGCATAAACTAGTAAAAAAATCTCTTGATGATGGGTATCTTGTTGGTTCTCGTGGTTCTGTAGGTTCTTCCTTTGCAGCAACCATGTCTGAAATTACAGAGGTAAATCCATTACCGCCACATTATGTATGCCCTAATTGTAAGCATTCTGAATTCTTTGAAAAGGGCGAATACGCAGGTGGCTTTGACTTACCACGTAAAGATTGTCCAGAGTGTGGTCATGCGCTACAAACAAATGGCCATGATATTCCGTTTGCGATCTTCCTTGGTTTCGAAGGTGATAAGGTTCCAGATATCGACCTTAACTTCTCCGGTGACTATCAAGCAAAGGCACACAAGTATACGGAAGAACTATTTGGACGTGACAATGTATTTAAAGCGGGAACAATCGGTACTATTGCGGATAAAACAGCCTTTGGCTATGTTAAAAAATACGCCGAAGTTCGAGATATTCAAGCTCGCAGTGGTTTCTTTGAACATTTAGCAAAAGGCTTTACAAATGTAAAGAATACTACTGGCCAACATCCAGGCGGTATCATGGTATGTCCTCGCGATATGGATGTGCATCACTTTACGCCTATACAGCATCCTGCGAATAAAAAGGAAAGTGGTGTATTAACAACACACTTTGACTATCACTCCATCGAAGGCCGTATGACTAAGCTCGATATTCTGGGCCATGATGATCCGACTATCATTCGTATGCTAGAGGATTTGACAGGTATAGATGCTAAAACTATACCGTTCGATGATCCTCGTACTTTAAGTCTATTCTCCTCTACAGAGGGTATTGGCTTAACACCTGAGCAATTACAAGGTGATCAAGTAGCTAGTTTGGCTGTGCCAGAATGTGGTACGAAGTTCGTACGGGGCATGCTTGAAGACTCTCGTCCTCAAACGTTCTCCGACTTAGTACGTATCTCTGGTTTCTCTCATGGTACTAACGTATGGCTCGATAATGCGCAAGATCTCATTAAAAATGGTACTTGTAAATTGAACGAAGCCATTTCTACCCGTGATGACGTAATGAACTTCTTGATTCATCGTGGCATGGATCGAAAGCATAGCTTCTTCGTTATGGAGAACGTACGTAAAGGGAAGGGCATTGAAAAACGCAATAAACAAGGTCAAGCGACGACTGAGTTTGAAGCAGAAATGCGGGAAAACAATATTCCTGAATGGTTTATTGAATCTTGTAAGAAGATTTCCTATCTGTTCCCACGGGCCCATGCGGTAGCTTATGTAATGATGGCATTCCGTATAGCCTGGTTTAAGGTATACCATCCATTGGCATTCTATGCAGCATACTTCTCCATTCGGGCCAAGGCCTTTGATTTGCGCATTATGACGGGAGACCTTAAAACGCAAATGACTGAGTTCAATCGTATTAAAGCTCTTGATCGTGGTGCTAGTCCTAAAGATAAGGACCTTATGAGTGCCTTAGAAGTATCTATGGAAATGTACCAACGGGGTTATCGTTTTGTTAATGTAGATATTCAACACTCTGAAGCTAGACGCTTTAGTATTAAAGATGGTGCTTTATTACCGCCATTCCTAGCTATTGACTCCTTAGGTGAAACAGTAGCAGATGCGATCGTAGCTGAACGAGAAGAACGTCCGTTTACATCTCTAAAAGACTTGCAACGTCGTTGTAAGGTATCTAACACCATCATTGATCTTATGAAAGAACTCAAATGCTGTGGTGAACTACCTGAAGACGAACAAATGTCACTCTTTGGAGCATAATAAAATACAAGATTAGGATTAAATACAAAGTAGGCACTATATCCAAAGTGGGATATAGTGCTTATTTTTCTATATTTTGCTAAAATACAATTAATAATTAATAATGTTACCTACTATAACTATACTACGAGGAGAAAATGATTTTTCTTTTTTTAACATTAATGGCTGTTATTACAGTAGTAGTTCTAGCTAAATCAAAAGAAATATATTTTGTATCTGCTTCTTTTAAAAGAAGTAAATCTTTTTTACTTATACAAATCTTCCAAGTTTTAGTAATTTATTTAGGTTTAATTTTTGCTGATTATAGTAATAAAATATTTGCTATAGTTCTATTCTTAGTATCTATATCCGAAATGCTTAAATTGGTTTATTTGAAGAAGATTGTAAATAAAGAGATTAATAAAGAAACCAATATGCCTTATAAATTAACTGATGTTATTAGTAGATTAAACATCTATAGTCGAATTATCTTTATTATTGTATTCAACACTTTTGTTAATTTTCTTGTATTTAAGTAGATTTTTCTGATAAAGGGAGTGTTCGGACATGATAAATAAGCATAAAAGTCAATCTGTAGAAATAGAATTTTGGGACATTGAGCCAGAGGATGTACCTGAGTTAGAAGAATCAGATATTCCAGGTGTATACTTTAACGAATTCCGAGAATATGTTGATGAAGAAGGAAATGTGCTATCACCATCAGATCTCGATGCAATACGATATAAAGATGATTACGAGGACGATTATTATAGATAGAAATTATTAGAGTGTCATATTTATATTGTTTTTATTTTGTAACGAGTTGGTTAATTATGAGAGTTCCAATATATGAAGCTGTAGCTCATTATAAAAAGAATAATGAATTACCTTATACAGAGTATTTTGGCCTAGGCTTTTTTTCTAAATTATCATTAGCAGAAAAGGCATTAACTGAGTCAAAAAATTTGATAGGTTTTTCTGATTTGGCTGATGATTCATTTTCGATAACAACTCATTATTTAAATGATTGTGCGCATATAGGTGATGATATTAGTTTTGAAATCATAAACAACAAAATTTATGGTGTTTGGTATGATTATGATATAGATGATTATTATACATGTTCAGGATACATAGGTTTATTTAGTACTTTAAAATATGCAGAGAAAGCAATAGAGTGGTATAAAACTTGGGATATATTTAAAGTACACGGTATAGAGTGTTTAGGAATAGCTACTATCACTCTTAATTTAAGGGGATGGACTGAAGGTTTTATAACAATATATGATTAAATTAAGAAAAAAAAGAGGTGTCATCATCTGATGACATCTCTTTTTTTTGAAAGTTTTGCAGTTTATTTATTTTGACAGGGTTTGAATATTTGGCAG
>NZ_CAURHA010000013.1:0-43162 GCF_963524655.1 uncultured Veillonella sp. | reverse complement strand
AGTAAATATCTAGTGTTATAAGGGTTTTTACACACACTTTTTGTCCTATAAGCCAAAGAAGAGGCGATTTAGCCTCTTCTCTATTTTCCCATATTAGCAAAACGTTCTACAGCTTTTGTAAAGTCGCTAATAGTTTTGTCTACGTCGCCATGCTCGATACCATCACGTACGCAGTGGTTGATGTGACCTTCAAGAACTACTTGTCCCACCTTGTGTAGTGCAGACTTAGCTGCATTAATTTGGCTCAACACATCTTCGCAAGGAATGTCTTCTTCAATCATTCGATCAATAGCTTGCACTTGACCTAAGATTTTACGCAATCGGCGATGCAGATTTTCTGAATCCATACACTGTTTCATATTACTCCTCCAATGGGCATGTTTTTTATCATCTCATTAATTATACTCTATCTAAAGACTGTAATACAACTTAATAAGTAAACCTAATATGCATTAAATCTACATATATAGATTTATGATTGTATGGAACGTATATTTTTAGGTAGGCTTTTACATACAGTATCTAAATTATCAAATATATTTTGCACGATGGGCATCCATAAAACCTAGTATGACTCATATCTTCTTCTTGATTGATGTGATACAATACTTTTAATACACATTGTGTTTGTATATGTATTAGGCGCTGTAGATCTATTGTTGCATAATTATCTCTATATTATATGCGTTTAGCTACAGGCCTTTATGAAATAGGTGAAAGCAATGAAAGTATTTCATTACCTTCGAAACTTACTGGTGTTTGTGGTAGTCATCATATTGGCTATGTTTATATACGATGGATACCATAGTTATCAAGGTTCAGATCGTGAAAGTAACGCTCATACAACTGTTGAAAAACGAATAGAAGAAAGTGAAGATACGCTTAGCCGTACGGACCGGATTATCCGCCTATTTACCTTTAAGGAAAAGGTAGAAATAGCACTGAATCAACGTATTAAAAAAGATCACTGGGTTAAGGGTGACGTGATTCCTGAATATACTAAAAATGCCCTTGTTGCCATTGAGGACAAGCGATATTATAACCATGGCGCCATTGATGTGCTCGGCATCATACGTGCCTTTTATACGAATACTATCGCTGGGGAAACCGTCGAAGGTGGCAGTACCATTACACAACAACTCGTGAAAAATCTCTTCCTTTCATCCAAACGAATTATGAGTCGTAAAGTGGAAGAGGCCATTCTCGCTAGTGAAATGGAACATTATTACTCAAAAGAAGAAATCCTAACGATGTATTTGAATACTGTATATTATGGTCATGGCTACTACGGGATCTATGAGGCATCCCATGGCTATTTTGGAACAAGTCCGAGTCGATTGACCTTGGCCCAAAGTGCACTCCTCGCAGCATTACCTAATGCGCCATCCTACTTGGATCCGTATACGAACTATAAAGGGGCAAAGGCGCGACAAAAACTTGTCCTAGAACAAATGGTAGACCAAGGCATGATTACACAAGCTGAGGCAGACTATGCATACCAACAAGAATTAGGGCTTGTGGAAGAGTAATGTAATATAAACTTGGTATATAATTAAAGTATTTAATAATATATAACTAATACATACCTAAATAACATACCTAAATAAGCTATATTGTGTAGGCGAATACATAGTATAGCTTATTTTATATCCGGATAGTTACGTTCCGAAATATATTATCAAAATGAATAAAAATTATGCTTGCATTTATAATTATACAGGTGTATACTATTTTTTGTCAGAAGGAGAAGGTGACCGTTGGTAGCAGATACAACCACGGTGCTTTCACAATGGTCTGATATAATATAGATTATATGAGTCTAAATAGAGTGTAAGTTTTTTATGAGGTGTTATCATGGGTAAAGCAAATAAAGTAGTACTCGCATATTCTGGCGGTTTGGACACATCCGTTATTATTCCTTGGTTAAAAGAAAATTATGGTTCTGAAGTTATCGCCGTATGCGTAGACTTGGGCCAACCTGAGGATTATGATGCAGTTGAGAAAAAAGCGATCAAATCTGGTGCATCTAAAGCGTACATTGTAGATGCTAAAGAAGAGTTCGTAAAAGACTATGTGTGGCCTACAGTAAAAGCGGGTGCCGTTTACGAAGGTAAATATTTATTAGGTACATCCTTCGCAAGACCTTTGATTGGTAAAATCCTCGTAGATATTGCCGAAAAAGAAGGTGCTGATGCTATCGCTCACGGTGCGACTGGTAAAGGTAATGACCAAGTTCGTTTTGAGTTGGCTATTAAAGCATTGGCTCCTAATATGAAAATTATCGCTCCTTGGAGAGAGTGGGATTTGAAATCTAGAACTGACTGCATGGAATATGCTGCTAAGCACGACATTCCAGTAGTAGCGACTAAAAAACATCCGTACTCCATGGACCAAAACGTATGGCATTTGTCCCATGAAGGCGGCGATCTTGAAAACCCAGCAAATGCTCCTAAAGATGATGTGTACTTGGTAACACATACTCCTGAGCAAGCTCCAGATGAAGCTGGTTATGTAACTGTATCCTTCAAAGATGGCGTACCTGTAGCGGTAGATGGCCAAGAAGGTACTCCATTACAATTGTTAGAAAAACTCAACGAAATTGGCGCACACTATGGCGTAGGCGTTGTAGATATCGTTGAAAATAGATTAGTAGGCATGAAATCCCGTGGCGTTTACGAAAACCCAGGTGGTTCCATCATCATGTATGCTCACAGAGAACTTGAATATCTTTGCCTAGACAGAGCTACATACCACTATAAAGAACTCATTGCTAACAAATATGCTGAACTCGTATACGATGGCATGTGGTTTGCACCATTGATGTATGCTTTGCAAGCGTTCGTTGATGAAACTCAAAAAACTGTAACTGGCGATGTAAAACTTAAATTGTACAAAGGCAACATCATTTCTGCTGGTGCTACATCTCCATACTCCTTGTACAGCGAAGATTTCGTAACATTCGAAGAAGATGATGTATACAACCAAGCTGATGCGGCTGGTTTCATCAACTTGTTCGGTTTACCTCTCAAAATTAATGCATTGATGAAAGAAAAGGCAGGTAAATAATGGCTAAATTGTGGGGCGGGCGTTTCACAAAAGGCACTGATAAAGCGGTAGAGGATTTTACATCCTCTATCGCTTTTGATGCGCGGATGTACGCCGAAGATATTGCAGGCAGTAAAGCACATGCTACAATGCTGGCAAAACAAAATATTATCTCCGACGCAGATCGGGACGCTATTGTTGAGGGCTTAACAAAGATAAAAGGCCAAATCGATAAAGGGGACTTCCCATTCTCCGTAGCTCTTGAAGATATTCATATGAATATTGAAAAGCGCCTAACAGATGATATTGGCGAAGCAGGTGGCCGCTTACATACCGGCCGTAGCCGTAATGACCAATGTGCAGTAGATTTGCACATGTACGTGCGTAAAGCTGTTGTAGAAATGGGCGAGCTTATCGTAGATATGCAAAAAGCGCTCATCGAAACGGCTGAAAAAAACAGTGATGTTATCATGCCTGGTTATACGCATTTACAACGGGCACAACCTGTATTATTTGGTCATCATATGATGGCATACTTCTCTATGCTAGAACGCGACTTTGACCGTTTGTTGATGGTCTTCAAACACGCAGACATCATGCCACTTGGTGCAGGGGCCTTAGCAGGTTCTACATACGGTATTGATCAAACCTATACACAAAAGCTATTGGGCTTCTCTCGTATTTACGAAAATAGTATGGATGCTGTATCCGACCGTGATTATGTAGTTGAATTCTTGTCCTTTGCGTCTCTTGTGATGATGCATTTGAGCCGTCTTAGCGAAGAATTGATTTTGTGGTCTACCAATGAGTTTAATTTTATTGAACTTGATGATGCTCATTGCACAGGCTCTAGCATTATGCCACAAAAGAAAAATCCTGACGTATGTGAACTTGTTCGTGGTAAAACTGGTCGCACCTATGGTCACTTACTAGGTCTTTTAACTACCTTAAAAGGGTTGCCGCTTACCTATAACAAAGATATGCAAGAGGATAAAGAGGGCATCTTCGATGCTATTGATACAGTACATTTTGCCTTGTCCATCAATGCGGCAATGATTCGCGGTATGAAGGTCAATGGGGCGCATATGAAAGCTGTCCTCGATGATGACTTCTCTAATGCTACAGATATGGCCGATTACCTTGCGAAAAAAGGCGTTCCATTCCGTGAAGCTCACGAAATCGTAGGTAATGCTGTACATCATTGTATTGAAAAAGGTTGCGTATTGCTTGATTTATCCGTTGAGGACTTCAAAGCCATCTCACATCATTTTGATGCAGATATCCGTGATGCTATTTCTATCGAAGCTTGCGTAGCAGGTCGTAACAACTACTCTGGTACTGCTCCAGAATGTGTGGAAAGACAACGTAATAATGGTAAAGCTGTTATCGCCGGAGAAGAAAAACAAATTGCAGAATGGAAAGCTATTGTTGAATCTGCACAAGAATAAGTGTTTTACATTTTAACTTTCTATTGAAAACTTAAGATCGATATACATATAAGTCTGTTTTAGAAGCTCTATATAGAGCTCAAAGCTCATGTGTATATCGATTTTTTTCGTTTAAAAGTCAGATAATACCTATAAAAAGGCGTTTCTAATTGATAATGTACTATTAAAAAAGTATAAAATTGTGTACGTATACAGTAGACTACGAGAAAATAATAGTCTTGTACTAGGACACTATAACCGTGATAGATAGGAAAAATTACATATATACACAGAATAAAATAGGGTAAAAATATACACTGTCATTGTTAAAATGGGTTCTGTTCGTTTTAGATAATAAATTACCTATAATTTATTCAATTCGTGTAATATGGCTTGTCCGCCAATAAAGTACTTTCATTTTGGTTTCATAGGTGTTATTATGTAATTCGTAATAAGAATAACAACGGTAAATCCACATTCAAGCCCATCACAGCACGAACTGGATTTACTTAGCGGTATATTATATTTAAGTGAATTATGGACGAGAAAAAATTCACCTTATGAAAGGGGATTGATACATGAAAACGACCGCTAAAAAAATGTCTGTATTCCAGCTAACCACAATGGTAGCAGCCAATATGCTAGGAGCTGGGATCATTATGTTACCAACTAATTTGGCTCAAGTTGGTACTATTTCAGTTTTATCTTGGCTCGTGACAGCTGTGGGTGCGCTTTTACTAGCGTATATTTTTGCTCAAGCGGGTATGTTCTCCCAAAATAAAGGGGGCATGGGCGGTTATGCAGAACACCGCTTCGGTAAAACTGGACATTTTATGGCGAGCTATGCTTACAGCATATCTCTCATCATTGCTAATATCGCCATCGCGGTTTCTGCCGTAGGTTATGGCGCAGCTTTCTTTGGTGTTGACCTTAATGCAACACAAACAAGCCAAGTAACAATTGTGCTCTTGTGGTTTGCAGCGATTTTGAACTTCCGAGGCAATCGCTTCACAGGTCGACTCAGCAACATGACTATTTGGGGCTCTATTGTTCCGGTTCTTTTAATCGGTACAATCGGCTGGTATTGGTTTGATCCGTCTATCTATTGGGCGGCATGGAACCCAAATGATCTTCCGCTTTATGATGCGGTAAAACAATCTATTTCCCTAACATTATGGGGCTTCCTAGGGTTTGAGTCCGCAGCGGCTAATGCTGATGCTGTTGAGAATCCAAAGAAAAACGTACCTATTGCAACTGTAGCAGGTACATTAGCAGTGGCGGTGGTTTACATCTTGTCCACAAACGTTATGGCCGGTATCGTTCCTAACGTTGACTTATTAAATTCTAACGCACCATTCGGTTTGACATTCGTATACATGTTCAATGATACAATTGCAAACATCGTTATGGCTGCTATGGTTATTTCTTGCTTTGGCGCTTTACTTTGCTGGCAATTCACATTGTCTCGCGTATTCAAAAGCGCAGCGGAACACGGTTACTTCCCTAAAGTATTCGCTCGTGTAAATAGCAAAGACGCTCCTGTTCGTGGCGTATTCATTTTACTCGCTGTTGAAACATTACTTACTTTGTTCACTGCAAGCGACTCCTTGCGTGAGCAATTTGAAATCTTAGTAAACTTAGCGGTTGTAACTAACGTAGTACCGTATGTATTGTGCATCTTGGCAGTACCTACAATGATGCGTATGGCTGGTGTAGCTGAAAGCCGCATTAAACGTTCCAACTACCTGTTCGGCGCAGGCGTTATCTACTGTTTATATGCAATCTACGCATGTGGATTTGATGCTATGGTAGGTAGTGCAGTAGCGGTAAGCATCGGTTTCGTGATCTATGTTTTGCGTAAAGCGTGGGATACACGCAGAGCGCACCGCTTACAACAAAGTATCGATTAACTGAATATCTCTCGTCTTATTAGAGGCTGTTACTAAGTAACAGCCTCTTTTTGGTATATTAATCAAACTTATTAATTATGGTTTTATTAATTATAAATAATTGATAGTTGCTAAAGTGATTAAAAGTTTTTTCGGTATGTATAAAAAAAATTCATGAGAAAATTACCGTTATAATAATAATTAATATATATACAGTTGCATACAGTTAATACGGTAAAAAGTCACATATATAAAGTGATTTGTATAGGTTTATACATAAATAGAGACTTAATCAGTAATCGATAATTTTTATTAGTATAAAAATTATATTGAAAATCTACGATGTACGTATACCCATAAGGGGTATGCGTATTGTAAATAGGATATTAATATAGTATATTTATAATCGATAAAAATGAATGAACTAATGAGTGTCGGTATTCACCGAGCGTAAAAGAGGAAAATGGGTGTAAATCCCATACTATGCAAATAGCTGTAATGAGGAGCAAGATTTCATTATAGGGTCACTGGGAAACTGGGAAGGCCGAAATGTTGCGATGAATCTGAGTCAGAAAGCCTGCTCTAAATGCATGGTAGCATATACTGTGCTTAATTTAGGTTAGTCAGGCGACTAACCTTTTTGAGTTTCTCAGGTGACTTATTTTCCTTTGTTTTGACGTATTACTGCTGCGTTAAGCAGAGGGTAACATTAGTTGTTCGTTTGATTTGTTGTTAGTGTTTAGAGAGTTTAGGAGGCGCCTATGGGCAAACGCTTTGTCAAACAGTTGGGGCAATTTCTTGTGACCTTGTTTGGCATTACATTTTTGACATTTTGTCTCACCTATTTAGCACCAGGCGATCCAGTAACGATGCTACTAGAAACGGCAGACACTATCGTGTCTCAGGAGCTCATCGATGAGACTCGAGCTCAGCTTGGGTTAGATAAACCGTTTATAGTGCAATATGCAAACTGGGTTGTGAATGCTGCACAAGGTGATTTAGGGATGAGTTACTCTGCTAAAAAGCCAGTAGTAGATCGTATGTTGGAGGCTTTACCGGGGACAGTAATGTTAGCAGGTACTGCTTTAGTATTTACTCTGCTTTATGCATTGCCAGCAGGGATTATAAGCGCCGTAAATCGTAATAAATGGGTAGACTATGTGTTGAGATCTTTATCCTTTGTAGGCGTATCTATGCCATCATTTTGGTTAGGTCTTGTACTTATTTATATCTTCGGTCTTAAACTAGGTCTTGTACCAATTGCTACATCTCGTATAACGCCAATAGGTGTAATTTTGCCAGCTGCTACATTAGCTGTCGTAATTGGTTCTAAGTATATGCGCCAAGTCCGACTCGTTATCCTTGAAGAAATGGAAAAGGATTACGTTATCGGTGCTCGTGCTCGTGGTGTCAGTGAGATGAAGATTTTATTTGGTCATATTTTGCCAAATGCCGTCTTGCCGCTCATCACTATTCTTGGTGTTGTCATGGGCTGGCTATTAGGTGGTGTAGCAGTTGTAGAAATGGTATTCTCTTGGCCTGGCCTAGGGAACATGGCAGTTTACGCTATTACCATGCGCGACTATCCCTTGATCGAAGGCTTTGTATTGTGGGTTGCTTTAGCCTATATGTGCATCAATGCATTAATTGATGCGTCATATGTACTATTAGACCCTAGACTGAAAAGGGAGAGAGCATAATGGCAGAATTCATTCAAAAACATAAATTGTTCTCTTTCTATAGCACCTTAATGATTGTTGTAGTTCTTATAGCTATATTTGCACCATGGCTTGCTCCGGGTGATGCTTTTTCCTCAAATCTGAGTCAAGCATTACAAGCGCCAAGTAGTCAACATTGGTTTGGTACAGATAAGCTTGGTCGTGATGTATTGTCTCGCATCATTTATGGTACTCAATTATCCTTGTTCATGGGTGTTACCATTGTTGTCATTATGGTTAGCGTAGGCACTATCATTGGTGCAGCAGCAGGCTATTTTGGCGGTAAAGTTGAAATGGTACTCATGCGTATCACTGACATTATGCTATCCTTCCCTGGTATCGTATTGGCCATTGCTATTGCTGGTATTTTGGGTGGTAGTATTGTGAATACGATTTTAGCCTTGTCCGTTGTTGGTTGGGCAAAATATGCTCGTATTGTACGTTCTATGACACTTAAGGTGCGTGGTGAGGAGTATGTAACGGCAGCTGTCATGATGGGTGCTAATACATCTACAATTCTTAGACGTCATATTATTCCTAATATCATGCCTCTCGTTATTACCACAGGCGCTTTAGATATTGGGGCCATCATGATCGAAGTAGCAGGTCTATCCTTCCTAGGTTTTGGTGCTCAGCCGCCAACACCAGAATGGGGCCTTATGCTCAATGAAGGTCGCCAGTACTTGCAGACGAGTCCTTGGCTCATGGCATTCCCTGGTATATCTATCCTTATCGTAGTAGCGATCTTTAACCTTTGGTCTGATTCCTTGCGTGACGTAGTGGATCCGAAGAACCAAGGGTAATCTATGAGATGTATTCATTTTCTAGAACTGTCTTTTATGAAAGTGTCTAGGTGGATAGATTATAATGTATGTTTTTTCCATCACTGATTATGTAGGATTGTCATAGTCATGATGTTAAATGTTTTTATGTTTTGTATGTAGTGGTACAAGGAGATTTTACATGAAAAAATCTTGGAAAAAAGCCCTCTTAGCAGGTCTTAGCATTGTAATGATGGGTTCCTTCATCGCAGGTTGTGGCTCCGATAACAACGGCTCTGCAAATAAAGACGTATTGAAAGTAGGCGTAACTAACTTCGCTTCTACTTTAGAACCTACGGAAAACTTCTTCGCTTGGGTTGTAATGCGCTATGGTGTAGGCGAAACATTGGCTAAATTCGACGAGCAAATGAAACCGCAACCTTGGATCGCATCTAAATGGGAAGTATCCCCAGACCATAAAACGTGGACTTTCACAATTAACGATAAAGTAACATTCTCTAATGGTAAAAAAGTAGATGCAGCTGCAGTAAAAGCATCTATTGAACGTGCATTTGAAAAGTCTAACCGTGCGAAAACATTCTTCGAATATGACTCTATGGAAGCTAATGGTCAACAATTAGTTATTCATACAACAAAAGAATATCCTAATATGCCAGGTCTTTTGGCGGATCCACTGTTCCTCATCGTTGACGTACAATCTGAAAAAGATGGTCGTAACTTCGCTAAAGAAGGCCCTATCGGTACAGGCCCATATGTAGTTAAATCCTTCACTAAAGAACGTGCTGAAATGGCAGCGAACGAAAAATACTGGGATGGTGCAGTACCATTCAAAACTGTTGAGATTCCTTCCATCGATGATCCTAATACGCGTGCATTGAGCTTGCAATCTGGCGACGTAGATATGGCCGTTAACATCGGTCCTGGTGAAATTGGTTTATTCCAAGGCAACAATAAATTTAAAGTAGATGAAATTGCATCTCTTCGTGTAGTGTTGGCTCGTATTAACCAAAAAGGTATTCTTGGTGACGACAAGGTTCGCGCTGCTGTTATTTCTGCAGCAGACCGTAAGAGCTATGCCGATGTATTGTTAAAAGGTACATTTATTCCTGGTTCTGCTCCAATTCCGCCATCCATGGACTACGGTTTCAAGGACTTGAAAGATCCTAATGCGTATAATCCTGAACGCTCTAAACAATTGTTAGCTGAAGATGGTTGGAAAGATACTGATGGTGACGGCATCCTAGATAAAGATGGTAAACCATTAACATTTGACTTCGTAGTATATAACTCTCGTGCAGAATTGCCACTTTATGCAGAAGCAGTACAAGCTGACCTCAAAAAAGTGGGCATCGACATGAAAATCAAAACAGTTGACTATAACTTGATTGATAAAATGGGTCAAGATGGCGACTATGATATGCTTATCTCCAACATCGTAACTGCTAATACAGGCGATCCAATCTGGTTCTTAGCTAACTACTGGCATACTAATGTGGATGGTTCCAACCCTCAAAACGGTTCTGGTTACTCCAACCCACAAGTTGACCAATTACTCGACGCAGCTGAAACTGAATTCGATCCTGCAAAACGTCGTGAATATGCAATTCAAATTCAACAAATATTGATGAATGATGGTGCTGCATTGTTCTTAGGTTACCCTAAAACTAATATCGTTACTGGTTCTTACTTGAAAGGTGCTGTAATGTACCCAAGTGACTACTACTGGATTACTAATAAAATTACAAAATAATAAGGAGCTATAATGGCAGAAAACATACTAACTGTAGAGAACCTTAACATCGCGTACCAAGGTGTGCCTGCTGTTATGGATGTGAATTTTACCTTGGAACGCGGCAAGGTATTAACCATCGTAGGTGAGTCTGGATCCGGTAAAACTACCGTGATCCGGGCCCTCATGGGTTTATTACCTGTAGGTGGTGAGGTCACAGATGGTACAATGATCTTTAATGGTCAAGACCTTCGCACCCTATCTAAGTCAGAGTGGAGAGCTATACGTGGTAAAGATATGGCCATGATTTTCCAAGATAGTGGTAGTGCACTGGATCCAATCGTTCGCATTGGTAAACAATTTAGAGAACTATTTAAGGCTCATATTGAAATCGATAATGACGAATGTGATCGCCGTGCTATTGCCTTACTAGAAGCTGTATCCTTGCCTAATGGTGCTGATATATTGCGCCGTTATCCTCATGAGCTATCCGGTGGTCAGCGACAACGTGTGGGCATTGCCATGGCATTAGCCTTAGACCCGGCATTACTCATTGGTGATGAACCGACGTCGGCACTAGATGTAACGACGCAGTCTCAAGTAGTTATGCAAATGCTTGAACTTGCTAAAGAACATAATTCTGCAATTGTTATGGTAACGCATAACCTTGGTGTAGCAGCCTACATGTCCGACTATATCATTGTTATGAAAAAAGGCCGTGTTGTAGATGCAGGTACCCCACAAGACATTTTGGAAAATCCATCTAATGAATATACGAAGCAATTAAAAGATGCGGTACCAACATTGGGAGGAGGTCGTTACATTGACTAAATACGCAGTAGAAATTAAAAATGTGTATAAACGATTCCCACTTCCCACTGGTGGTGAGCTCGAAGCGTGTAAGAATATTAATATCACCTTAGAAAAAGGCCAGTCCCTTGGGATTGTAGGGGAATCTGGTTCTGGTAAAACGACTTTGGTTCGTATGATCATGAAGATGCTTCCTATCACGGAAGGCGAGATTTATGTAGATGGTGTAGAGATTCAACATATGAACTCTGAGCAAACGAAAGAATACCGCAAGAAAATTCAAATGGTATTCCAAGATCCGTCGGCAGCCTTTAATCCGCGTATGAAGGTAAAGGATATTATTCTTGAGCCACTATACAATTTTGGCCTTCTAGAAAAAGGAAAAGAAGAACAGATTGCTGGTGATTATCTTGAAATGGTAGATTTACCTCGCGAGTTTATGCATCGCTATCCTCATGAAATGTCTGGTGGTCAACGTCAACGTGTGGCCATTGCTCGTGCTATCGTATTAGAGCCAGAAATTCTTGTTCTAGACGAGGCTACTAGTGCCTTAGACGTATCTGTACAAGACTCCATTGCGTACCTATTGGCGCGTTTACAAAAAAAGAAAAACTTAACATACCTATTTATCGCTCATGATATTGCGTTCATTCGTACTATGTGCCACAAGGTGGTCGTAATGTACAAAGGCGATATCGTTGAAGAATTAGATGCAATCCACTTAGCTGACGCAAAGCATCCTTATACAAAGGTTCTATTGAGCTCCATCTTTGAAATTGGTGAAGATCATAAGCCACTTACAATGGAAGAGGCTGCATTAGAAGCATAGTATAAGAAATACATTTAAGCGTATATAGATTTTAAAAATTAAACTTTGAGTGTATAGATTTAAAATATAGAATTTTAAATCCTGTAGGTACATTACAATAGCAGTTAGCTTGTAAGCTAACTGCTATTTTTTTATGAAATATAGATATAAGCGTTCTAAAATAGATATATCGAAATCTTTCGTAAATAATTATTGTGTTAACACCGAATATATAGTATAGTTGACTATATGAAATATACCCATATGGGTATAACAAAATATGCTCATATGAAGTGATATACATAGATTCTCTCTATATTAACTGTTGTAAAATTGAGTTAGGATTACTAGGTTATGTTAACGCACAACATAGTGAGTGTCTGAGCATACATAATAGTTAATGAATGTAGAAAGGTTAGGTGTGTAAATGAAAGGTTTACGCAAGGCTTTATTAATTGGTATGACCTTAGGTATGACTGTGCTAGGCACTGTTGGTTGTATGAATCAAAACGCTGCTCCGTCTAATGATGTATTAAAGGTAGGGGCCATTAGCTTTGCAGGTACATTAGAACCAACAGAAAACTATTTTAGCTGGGCTGTTGTACGATATGGTGTAGGGGAAACACTAATAAAATTTGATGATCACATGAATGCTAAACCCTGGTTAGCATCCTCTTGGAAACAAAGTGATGATAAGCTGACTTGGACTTTCACCATCAACGATAAAGTAAAATTCTCAAATGGTAAAAGTTTGACAGCAGAGGCTGTAAAAGCATCTCTAGAAAGAACCTTTGCGAAGAGTAAACGAGCAAAAACGTTCTTTAACTATACAGAAATCACCGCTAAGGGGCAGGAGCTTACGATTAAGACTGACAAGGAATACTATAACTTGCCAAACTTGCTTGGAGATCCATTGTTCCTAATTATGGATGTCACCGCAGAGGCTGATGGTCGTGATATTGCTAAGGAAGGTCCTATCGGTACGGGTCCATATGTAGTATCCTCTTTCACAAAAGAGCGTGCAGAACTCAAACGTAACGATAATTACTGGGATGGTAAGGTAGGCTTTGCTAAGGTTGAAATTCCATCTATTAACGATGCCAACACACGTGCCTTGGCATTACAAGCGGGCGATGTAGATATGGCCGTTAGCATTGGTCCTGGCGAATACGGTATATTCCAAAATGATAAGAACTTTACTATCTATGAAGTAGCTTCCTTGCGTGATGTATTTGTTCGTATGGGGCAAAAAGGTAAGCTACAAAATCCTGATTTGCGTGCGGCCCTTATTGCCGCTGCAGACCGTGAGTCTTATGCGAAGAATCTCATGAAGGACACATTTGTAGCGGGTAAGGCTCCATTGCCACCATCCATTGATTATGGCTTTGACCAATTGCGCGATCCTAATAAATACAATGTAGCACGTGCTAAAGAATTACTTAAACGTGCAGGCTATGAAGATACGAATGGCGACGGCATTGTAGATAAAGATGGTGAAAACCTAGTACTCGATTTCTATGCTTATACATCTCGTCCTGAATTGCCATTATATGCAGAAGCATTACAAGCAGACTACAAAAAAATCGGTGTAGATTTACAAATTAAAATCGTTGACTATGCTGTGATTGACACCTTATCTCAATCTGGGGATTATGACATGATTATCTCTAGTGTAGTAACTGCTAATACAGGTGAACCAGTATGGTTCTTGAAACAATATTGGGGTACAGGCGTTGAAACTAATGGCTCAGGCTTCTCCGATCCACGTTTTGATGAATTGTTAGCCCTTGGTGAAAGCGCTAACGATCCTGTGGCACGCCGTAATGCTGTTATCAACGCACAACAACTCATGCTAGATAACGCTGTAGCATTATTCTTAGGCTATCCTAAAACCAATATCGTAGGTAATAAGAAGATTGATGGTATTAAGATGACACCGTCTGAATACTACATCATTACAAAAGACCTTAAACTTAAATAGACAAAATAGAAGAGGACCATTTGGTCCTCTTTTTGTATATCTTTATTTTTTATTTTTCTCTGTTACATCTAAGTCTGCCATATTTATGGCATTGGCTTTGCTAATCATCTTATTATACTTAATAAATAATTGCGTATAGGCTTCGCCATAAGATGAGTTAATAATAATATAGTTGCGGGCTTCTGCAACAAACTCTTTTACAGCATCTTGATACTCTCGCACAGCATTTTGTGTTTCTGAAGTAGTACCAGGTTGTAATTTGTTAATGCGTTGTGAAATTTGCTGTAAGTTAGCTTCAACCTTTTGCGTATCCGTATTTCCATCTGGATCAATAAGGTCGATAGTTTGTGCTGTCATGAGGTTTAATTCAATAAAATTAACCGCATTTTCCCGTTTTTCGCCTTGATACTCGTTCATGCGCTCAGTGTAGAGTTCATTGTTACGATTATCTAAAGCTAAATCTAATGCATTATACGTAGCATAGAATTGTTCAGCTAATGGTACATATTGTGCAGCTAGCTCATCGCTGCCTTTGAAATTATCTTTTTCAAATCGACGTTCTACATAGTAAGCTTGCAACTGATCTGCAATCGGAATAATTTGATCAAGTACGGCGAGTACGTCATTTGTTGCTTGGTTTACGTCTTCATATGGAGTAGAACTATCTTGTTTTGCTGCTTCTAAAGCAGTTTTGAGATCCTTATATTTTGGCAAGGTAATCGTCGTGTTATGGGAACTATTACGCAACTCTTCAAGAGTTGGTTGTAATTGGTTAGCATAAGCTACGCTGTACGAGTTATATGTGTCTAATGCAACAATATAAGGACGAATTGCGTTGATCTTATCGTCAACCGTTGATCGATATAAAATTGTCGTTGTATTGGATGACAGAAGTGTATACACTCCATAAATCCCACCACCGATAATAGCTGCACCGAGTACGATGGCCGCTATTAACTTGATGTACCCCTTTTTCAACTGCGTACGCTCCTTGCAAACACACTAACTCTTTTGGATCCATTTGGGCGCACTACGCCCCTAAGAGTAATTAGTTACATTATATCACAACTCTAAGCGACAAAAAAGACGTATGCCAGTAATAATCATAAGGGATTGATGAAATTATTCGATGTGAACATATATTAATATTTATATATTGCGATTTACAGATGAAACAGGGTGCATATCAAATGAATATATAAGGTTTTGGGTATAAAAATATATATACCCTAGACGCTGCTGCTGCGGCTGGTATAATAGCAAGTATAGTATTAATTATATGGGGAGTTCGTTATGTCAGAATCGAATCGTTTAATCAATTTTGCTACATCTTCAGAACTTATTGCTAATGGGGAAGGTCGTAATGTTTTATCAGCTATTGAAGATGGCTTACGCAGTTGTGTTGAGTTTTTAATATCTGTAG
Organism: uncultured Veillonella sp.; assembly: GCF_963524655.1. Classification (GTDB taxonomy): domain Bacteria; phylum Bacillota; class Negativicutes; order Veillonellales; family Veillonellaceae; genus Veillonella. The sequence goes on along the minus strand of NZ_CAURHA010000013.1, from coordinate 27,550 downwards.
CATTTATAACACCAGAAGGTTTACTAACATTAAAGCCAATTCTTAAGGAATTAGAAGATCGTGGTGTTCGAGGTCGTATATTAACGACAGACTATCTTGGCTTTAATAGTCCAGAAGTTTTAGAAGACTTAGGAAATTTAAAGAATATTGATTTAAAAGTCTATTGCACTACAAATGGTAGTGGTCATGGCTTTCATACAAAAGGGTATATCTTTAGAAAAGATGAATCTTATCAAATTATTGTCGGCAGCTCTAACTTAACTATTAATGCATTAAAGAAAAATCGTGAATGGAATACTCGGTCTGAAGCGCATTGTAGTGATACATATGCCCGGGAAATTACAGAAGAGTTTGATCTATATTGGAATTCCGAGTTTGCCATTCCTTATGAAGAGTTTATTCCGTGGTATAAACCTAGATGGGTACGGCCTGAGCGAGCCTCTCAAAAAACTGTAGCAGAACAATTTAGAGCTATAGATTTGGTTCATTTAGAAGCAAATAGCATGCAACAACAGTTTATTGCTAACTTCAATGAGCTAAGAGCTAATAATGCAAGAAGAGGCCTTTTGATATCTGCTACGGGTACTGGTAAAACTTATGCAGCCGCTTTTGCTATGCGAGAGATGAAGCCTAAAAGAATTTTATTCTTAGTCCATCGTGAACAAATTGCAAAGCAAGCGATTGCAAGTTTTGAACGAATTTATAACGACAGTTCAATTCAGTTTGGACTCGTATCAGGAAATGCGAAACACTATAATGCAACACATGTATTTTCAACCATGCAAATGATGGGTCGAGATGATGTAATGAAACAGTATGATCCGAAGGAATTTGATTGTATTATTATTGACGAAGTACATCGTGCAGGTTCAGATAGTTATCAACGCATAATTGAATACTTTGAACCACAGTTTTTATTGGGGATGACTGCAAGTCCAGAACGAACTGATGGTTATGATCTATATGAATTATTTGACCACAATATTATTTACGAAATTCGTTTACAACAGGCTTTAGAAGAGGATTTACTCTGCCCATTCCACTACTTTGGGATTAGTGACTTATGGGTGGATACTCAAGAAGATATATCCGATATGGACGTATCTTTCTCGAATTTATCTACAAAGGAGCGAGTAGATAAAATTATAGAAAAGATTCGCTACTTTGGACATAGTGGCAGTCGTGTAAAAGGGCTTGTTTTCTGTGCTAATAGAATTGAAGCCAAAGAGTTATCTGATGCATTTAACGAACGTGGTGCTTATCGTACGATTTGTTTAACTGGTGAAGATAGTCAAGAAGTTAGGGAGAAAGCAATTGCTCGTTTAACTGGTACAGGAGAATACCAAGGTCGTATAGATGAGCAACTTGACTATATATTTACGGTTGATATATTCAATGAAGGTGTTGATATCCCTGAGATTAATCAAGTTATTATGTTACGTCAAACTGAAAGTCCAATCATTTTTATTCAACAACTCGGACGTGGTTTGCGTAAATTTGAAGACAAGGAATATGTTGTTATTTTAGATTTTATCGGTAACTATACCAATAACTTTATGATTCCTATAGCATTATCTGGTGATAGGAGTTATAACAAAGACACTTTACGTCGTTATGTACAGGCTGGTAATCGTATTATTCCAGGTACCTCGACGGTGCACTTTGATAAAATAGCTAAACAGCGTATTTATGAGTCTATTGATACTGCTCGATTTTCAGATATGAAATTAATAAAGGAAGCGTATTTTAATTTACGTTTTAAATTGGGGCGTATTCCTAAAATTGCTGATTTTGCCGATCATGGCTCCATTGATGTAAGTAGAATTTTTAGTAAATTTAAGTCCTATCATCATTTCTTGATAAAGATTAAGGATAAGGACTATGATATATCCTTTACGCCTGTTCAGGAGCGAATGTTGCATTTTATATCTCAAAAATTAACGGTAGGGATGCGTGCCCGAGAGCTTATAGTTTTACAGGCATTATTAGATGGTCGTGACGATATCATTAACTATGTATCTGAAGAACTTTATAATAATTACAATGTAGATTTATCTGAATATGGACGAATTAATCTTATCAATATGATGACAAATCGATTTGGCGTTCAAGTAGCACAAAAGACTTTTGAAGATAGTGAGTTTATTGAGTTCTCTAATGGTAAGTATGGTATATCTCCAATTTTTAAACAGGCTTTAGAAGATAATAATTTTAAAGAACAAGTTCAAGAACTTGTTACATATGGTTTCAAGCAGTTTAATGAAAGGTATAAAGATAATATTTATGGCAATACACCATTTGCTTTATATGAAAAATATACATATGAACAAGTTTGCCAATTATTAGAGTGGCCTCAAAATGAAGTACCTCTCAATATTGGAGGATATAAATTTCATAAGGAAACAAAAACATATCCTGTGTTTATCAACTATCATAAAGCTGATGATATTCAAGATACTATTAAGTATGAGGATAGATTTGAAAATCCAGGATTACTAAAAGCTATATCTAAGAATAAACGAACCTTTACCTCTGATGATGTACAAACTGCATTTAATGCTGATGCATTAGGTGTTGCAATGCATTTATTTGTAAGGAAGAACAAAGATGATGAGGAGTCTAAAGAGTTTTATTATTTAGGACCCATTCATTCTACCGGTCAGGAGAATGCTAAAGAAATTTCAATGGCCAATGGTACTGCGGCAGTAGAATTAGAATATGTGCTTGAAGTACCTGTACGGGATGATATTTATGATTATATTGTTAATGGATAAGGATATATATGAGTGAACAACGAAAACATATTGAAGTTGTAGCTGCTATTATAAAAAAGGGCAATACCGTATTAGCAACGCAACGTGGTTATGGTGATCTAAAGGATGGATGGGAGTTTCCAGGTGGTAAAATTGAACCAGGTGAAGCTCATGATGTAGCTCTTATTAGAGAAATCAAAGAAGAGCTAGAAGCTGATATTAATGTTCAAGAGCATATTATTACTATTGAATATACTGGTTATGAAAAGTTTGATTTAACAATGCATTGCTATTTATGTTCCTTAGTAAAAGATTCTAATATTACGTTAGTAGAACATGAAGCAGCTAAATGGTTATCAAAAGATACTTTATATTCTGTGGATTGGCTTCCTGCTGATATTGATGCGGTAGATGCCATATATAAATGTCTATAAGCCTAATATTTAATTACGTTTAAGCCCCTATCTTAGATAGGGGCTTTTCGTGTTTGCTTTACATCTTAAGGTATTAAATAACTTTCACTATACCAAAATAAATTGTATATCCTCTTGTACTCGTATATAATAATATTATCAGATTTGTATTTTTCGATATAATTATATGAAAGGAGTACCTATGTCAAATTTTATCACTCCTAATGAATTGTTAGCTTGTCTCGACGAAGTCATTATTTTAGATGCTCGAGGCTATCAAGATTATAAAAAAGGTCATATTAAAGGTTCTTACGCGGTGGATTTAAATAAGGATTTAACAGGTCCTTTGGGCGAGCATGGTGGCCGACATCCATTGCCAGATATGGAGCGTTTGGCTCATACCTTTGAGTCTTATGGTATCACTCGTGATTCCAAGGTTGTTGTGTATGACTCTTGGCTTTTCTTGGCGGGACGCCTTTGGTGGATGTTGCGTTACATGGGCTTAACGGATGTGCGCGTATTGTCTGGTGGTGTTGAACGTTGGGTTAAGGAAGGTCATAGTCTAACTAAAGAACCAACTCCGTTACCTGCAGAACCGTCTGTTTTTAACTATGAATTGCAAACGCATATGGTTATGAGTCGTGATGAGGTACTCAAGGCTAGTGAAAGTGGTGACCATGTTATCATCGATGCTCGTGCGCCTTTCCGTTACGATGGATCACAAGTAGATACGATGGATGGCATGACAGGACATATTCCTGGTGCTGTTAATCATTTCTATGAAAGTGGCTATACAGTCGATGGTCCGAAGTCTGTAAAAGACTTAGAGGCTGAGTATTATAATGAAATTTATCAAAATCGACCTGTTGTAACCTATTGCGGTTCTGGCGTTACAGCTTGTAATGCATTGTTAACTATGAGCGAAGTCGGCTTGGAGTCCGCATTATATGTTGGTAGCTCTAGTGATTGGGTAACTTATGATGGGTTCCCACTTAATACAGGTGTAGAAACATTAAACTAATATAGGAGGTCAAATGAATCTTTTAAAGCATTTGTTAACGGTTGTTGCCTTTGCCTATATGTGTTATCACATTTATAACTTTGGACCAGGTATGTTTAATGTTACTGTGTTGGTTGTTCTTATTTTGTCTACGGTAGCTAATTATTTCCGTGAGAAACGTGAAAGTGACCTTAAAGCCAACGAAAATGCGCGCAAGGCTCGTGCTGAAGCTAGACATGCAAAAAAACATAAAAAGCAGTAATATAGTCATAATATAACCCTTAGATTAGCTTATATTTAGCATAGATTAAGTGCAAATCAAGTAAAACCTTATTTTTTGTAAACGAGACTTTCACCAAGTTGAATAAGGTGAAACGTATTAGATTGATGCGAAGTATCGGAAAGGAGTAAGAATTGAAATTAATTTCTTGGAATGTAAACGGTCTACGCGCCGCTGTCACAAAGGGTTTTATGGAATCCTTTAACGAATTAGACGCAGATATTTTCTGTTTGCAAGAAACGAAATTGCAACCAGAACAAATTTCTTTGGAGTTGCCAGGTTATGAGCAATATTGGAATAGCGCTGTGAAAAAAGGCTACAGTGGTACTGCTGTATTCACGCGTATTAAACCGTTGTCCGTAACTAATGGTATCGGCATTGAAGAACACGATCAAGAGGGCCGTGTTATTACTGCTGAATATGACAATTTCTATTTAGTATGCTGCTATACACCAAATAGCCAACGTGAATTGGCTCGTCTTGAGTACCGTATGACTTGGGAAGATGCATTCCGCAACTATTTGCTTGAATTAGATAAGAAAAAACCAGTCATTCTCTGTGGTGACCTCAATGTAGCGCATCAAGAAATCGATCTTAAAAATCCTAAGACAAACCGTAAAAATGCAGGCTTCTCTGATGAAGAGCGTGCAAAAATGACAGAACTGTTAGGTGCTGGTTTCACAGATACATTCCGTCACCTCTATCCAGATGCAATTGAGCAATATAGTTGGTGGTCCTACATGGGCAAAGCTCGTGAGCGGAATACAGGATGGAGAATTGACTACTTCATCACCTCTAAACGTCTTGATGACAAAATTCAAGAAGCTAAAATTCACCAACAAATCTTTGGCTCTGATCACTGCCCAGTAGAATTAGATATCGATTTATAATATATTGAAAGTATAATCTACAGCCTCATCTTAGGATGGGGCTGTTGTAATAGGTGAAAGGAGACCTTATGGCACAAAAACAAAAGGCTGTTGTCTTATTCAGCGGTGGTGTAGATAGTACTACATGTTTAGCGCTAGCTATTGAAAGATTTGGCAAAGACAATGTAGTGCCTTTATCCATTCAATACGGTCAAAAACATAGTAAAGAACTAGAGGCTGCTGCATCTATTCTCGCTTATTATGGAATTGAAGGTAAAACGATGGATGTCACTAAATTGTTTGCCTTCAGCAATTGCTCTTTATTGACCCAATCCACAGAGGAAATACCTCAAGGTTCATACAAGGAACAACAAGAAACAGAAGGGGAAGGTACGGTTAGCACCTATGTGCCATTTAGAAATGGTCTATTCCTATCTGCGGCTGCTTCCTTAGCCTTATCTCTAGACTGCGGCTATATCTACTACGGTGCCCATAGCGATGATGCGGCTGGCAATGCATACCCAGACTGTACAGAACACTTCTACAAATCCATGGGTGACGCCATCTTCGAAGGATCTGGTAAAGAATGCTCCCTAGAAGCACCATTTATCAACTCCAACAAAGCAGACATCGTAAAAGAAGGTCTACGCCTAGGCGTTCCGTACCACCTAACCTGGTCCTGCTACGAAGGCGGCGACAAACCATGCGGACACTGCGGTACCTGCATCGACAGACAAGCCGCCTTCCAAGCCAACGGCGTCGAAGACCCAGCACAATAATAGAACTTCTCTACATCTACTAAAACTGGATTATATTAGTAGCCGCCTTTTAGGTGGCTACTTTGCTATATGTTCTAATAGATAAGATAGTATATTGGGGATTAGGTGGACTTATATGTCACTAGCTCGCCTCAACTGGCTTAGACTAGTTGAGGCGCTTTGATGAGTAATATACTTCATATTATTTATCATTTGGAGGATGCTGAGTCAAAACGGCCTTTAGAATTACTAATATCCGTAACATTGATTTTCTAAATTCGCAGTGGTGGTAGATACCTTTTCAAAGAGCGACTTTGGCAGGTCGAGGCCCTAGGCCGATGACCGTATAGCCAGTGGAGCGATGAGGAAAGGTATCTGCCACCACCCCGTCCTTGCCAATATTACATAGATAGTAGTTACTGTAATAGGCCGCTTTAAACTTCTCTCGACTTGTAAATATCGAAAATATATGATATTATAAGTGCACAACTAAATAAGACAGTTTGAAACCATCCTGTCTCTAAACAAAACTACGGAAATTCATAAGCATTTATAGCATGGTAGTTTTGCCATGCTTTTTTTATTTTGAGGAGGTGAGTGTTATGATTACTACACGTAAATTGACTATTTCTGCTATGGTTGTGGCATTGTACATCGTTGTATTGTATTTAACGCAAAGCGTTTCTTTCGGGGCGTATCAAATTCGTATAGCAACATCATTATATGCACTTGCTTATGCCTTTCCGTTCTTGGTAATTCCAATGGGGATTGGCAACCTCATTTCTAACTTCCTGTTCGGGGGTCTTGGTATCCTCGATATGGTAGGCGGCTTTGGCGTTGGTATTTTAACAACAGGTATTATCGTAGGTATGCGTAAGCTTGGTCTCAGCGCTTGGTGGGCGATGCTTCCTATTATCTTTGTACCTGCATTATGCGTACCGTTATGGCTCAGCCCGTTGCTTGGCCTTCCATACTGGCCATTAGTATTGAACCTTATAGTAGGTCAAACAATCCCAGCCGTTCTTGGCTCTGTTTTAGTGAAAGCATTGATCAGCCGTCCTAGTGTGGCAGCTTTGGTAGGTGCTTTCAAGTAAATAAAAAGGTTTATAGGCAAACAAAAAGGCGTAAGCTCAAATGAGCTTACGCCTTTTTTATGGCTAAATGTTATGGAGGTAGAATGGATTAGCAGTTATAACCGCGCCATCTAGTTTCAACTACGAGACGTTCAAGAGCAACCATGTACGCTGCTTGACGAGGTGGTACATTGTATTTATGTTGCATTTCCCAAACAGCTTCGAAGCTATTTTGCATGTTTTTAGTTAATCTTTCGTTAACTTCTTCTTCAGTCCAGTAGAAGCTTGCTTTGTTTTGTACCCATTCATAGTAGGATACAACTACGCCGCCGCCGTTAGCAAGAACGTCAGGGATGATGTCGATACCTTTTTCATAGAAGTATTTATCTGCATCATTAGTAGTAGGGCCATTAGCACCTTCCAAGATGATTTTAGCTTGGATGTTTTCCATGTTGTCTTTGTTCAATTGGTTTTCAAGAGCTGCCATGTACAATACATCAACTGGTTGAGCCAATAATTCTTGAGCGCCAATTGTAGTCATACCTGGTTCGCTGTAACCTTCAAGAGAACGACCATGGGAGTTAGCATATTCGTACGCTTTTTCCACATCAATACCGTTAGGGTTGTAGATGTTAACGCTTACGTCGCCGATAGCAACAACTTTAGCGCCTGCTTGAGCGATAAGACGAGCACCTACGGAACCTACGTTACCGAAGCCTTGAACTGCTACAGTAAGGTTTTTGATGTCTAGGTTTTTCTTAGCTAAGTAACTTTGTAATGCGATGAGACAGCCGCGACCAGTCGCTTCATTACGACCTAAGGAACCGCCTACTTCGATAGGTTTACCAGTAACGATACCAGGGCTCCATTCGCCTTTTAATGTGCTGTATTCGTCAGCAATCCAGCTCATGATTTGGGAGTTTGTATTTACGTCTGGCGCTGGAACGTCAGTATTAACACCGATGATTGGAGCAATACGACGTACGAAGTTACGAGTTAAGCGTTCTAATTCGCGAGGGTTTAAAGTTTTAGGATCAACTTTGATACCGCCTTTACCACCACCGTAAGGGATGTTAGCAATCGCGTTTTTAATAGTCATCCAAGCTGCCAATGCACGAACTTCGTTTTCATCGGAATCTGGATGGAAGCGAAGACCACCTTTAGCACTGCCGCGTAATGTGGAGTGTTGGCAACGATAGCCTTCGTATACGCGAACATCACCATTGTCTAGTTGAAGAGGTACTGCTACCTTTAATTCGCGTTCTGGATGACGTAATACTTCGTAATCGCTACGAGAGTAGCCGAGTTTCTCAGCTGCTACGTCTAAAGTGTTTAGCATGTTTTCATATGGGTTGTAACCGCTCATAATTGCCTCCTGAATATCAGAGTAAATTTATTAATTGTGCTAAATTTTCACATACTTATGTATTCGACGTTGTATACATAATACCCTTTTCGTTTTTATAAATATATTCTATAGTTTTAAATCGTTGAAAGTAAGTAAAAATATAGATAAATACTGTGATTTTACTCACTGCTATTAAAGGAGAAAAAATTGCTTTAGCCTTCCACGGCTAGTGTATAAAATTGCTCAGTTATTTCGATTTAATGTATAAATTTGCTTTAGTAGTTTTGGCGTAGTGTATAAATTTCTTTTAGTTGACCGAGATTAGTATGTAAATTAAAAGCTTTTACAAAAAAATAAGAGCCCTTATTCGGAGGAATAAGGACCCTTATGTGTGTAATGATTTAATTAATCGATTGATTAATGTTTTTCAGCAGCAGAGCTGTCTGTAGTTTGGCCATCGCCCCACCATACTAAACCTTCTTGAGTAGGTAGTACTTTTTTGTTGAATACAGGGACTTTGATGCCACGGCGTTTTTGATCTACGTAGTCAGCAAGTGCAGCAACTGCTTGTTTGTTAAGAAGCACGATAGCTGTAACGTTTGTAAGAACTAGAAGTGCCATGAATAAATCGGCAGCATTCCATACAAGTTCAAGGGATGCAACGGAACCAATGTAAGACATTGCTACTACACCAAGACGGAAGAGATTTAGGTAAATCTTTTTATCTGTAAGGTGAGTGATGTTGATTTCGCCATAGTAGTAGTTACCAACTAGGGAACTGAAAGAGAACATAACGATGAACAATGCCATTGCGTATGGAGCCCATGGACCAAGTTCTTGTGCTAAGTTATGTTGTACCAATGCAACGCCTGTAAGACCTGTAGTCGTGTAATCGCCAATGATAAGAACGATGAACGCAGATGCTGTACAGATGATGAATGTTGTTAAGTATACGCCGAACGCTTGGATTAAACCTTGTTCAACTGGGTGATTTGCAGTAGCTGTAGCCGCTGCGTTAGGAACGGAACCTTGACCAGCTTCGTTTGAGAATAGACCACGTTTGATACCAGTCATCATAACGGCACCGAAGAGACCGCCACCAGCTGCATCAAGTGTGAATGCATGAGAGAAGATGGAGTAGAATACATGCGGCAATTGTGTAATGTTAGTAATCATAACGTATAATGCTGTGCCGATGTAAGCAAATGCCATTACAGGAACTAGAATTTCTGCAACTTTTGCAACTGCACTTAAGCCACCGAATACGATGAATAAAATTAAGACAGCTACGATACCGCCAGTAATATGAGCAGGAACATCGAGAGTTACCAAGGATGCTGCTAATGTATTAGCTTGTACGGAGTTGTAGATCCAACCAAATGTGATAGTAATAAGTACTGCGAATAAAACGGAGAAGCCAGGGCTATTTAAACCTTGACGGATGTAGTAAGCTGGACCGCCATAGAAACCACCATTAGCTAGAGGTTTTTTGTAGATTTGGGCCAATGTACATTCTACGAAGCCTGTGGAGGCACCAAGAAGTGCGATAACCCACATCCAGAAGATAGCACCAGGACCACCGATTACTACGGCAATCGCGATACCTGCGATGTTACCAACACCTACACGAGATGCTGTGGTTACGCAGAACGCTTGGAATGAAGAAATGTGATTCTTTTCAGTTTTCTCACCAGCACTACTTGCAATGAGTCGAATCATTTCACCTAAGTATCGAATTTGTACGAATTTAGTTGTAAATGTGAAATAAAGACCTGCACCGATGAGGATGAAGATAATAAGATAATCCCACAAATATCCATTGATCAAAGATATTGTAGCGTTTAACTGGGCTTGCATTGAGTATCAGTCCTTTCTCTAAATAAAGCCATATAAATCGCACGCCTTTAGAATAAATTATACAACGAATGTATGTAAAAAAGACATGGTATTATGACTAAAAGCTATGCTAATTCAGTACTAGCATGGCATAAAATTTTTATAAATTAGGCAGGAAAACTTTAAAAGTTCAATTAACATGTGAGTTAGAGCTATATGAGAGAAATGCATAATACTGGATACAAAAAACAAAATCACAGCCCAAAGAGCTGTGATTTTATGTTTTTCGTATATAGTTGTGTATTACTTCTGTGAATGGCCGAATTCTTGGGACTCTTCCATACCTTGTAATAGGGTTTGCTCAGAATGTTCCATATGAATTCTTGCAAGTTTACGAGCTTGTGGGGCATTATGAGTAGCAATGGCTTCTACAAGTTGACGATGTTCTTCCCAAGTTTTTCTAAGTCGACCAGGTTGGTTCATAGAGAAACTACGGAAGCGGTAGGTTTGTTCACGCAAGTTATGGACGATGTCCGCTAATCGTTCGTTACGAGATGCACGGTACAGCACTTCGTGGAACTCTACATCCGCAGCTACGACGGAATCCATGTCTTTATTTTCCATGTGGTCGCCGATTTCTACAAGCATTCGTTCTAAGGTTTCGATTTCTTCTTCGGTGATGCGTTCTGCTGCAAGACCTGCGGCTAATTCTTCGAGGGCCGATCGAATTTCAAATACTTGGGTAATATCTTTTAAAGAAATATTGGCAACGTAAGTACCACGACGAGGAACCATAACGACAAAGCCTTCTAGTTCTAATTTACGAATGGCTTCGCGAATCGGTGTGCGGCTCACGCCCAACTCTTCAGCGAGAGGGATTTCCATGAGACGTTCACCAGGCTTTAATATTCCATCTTGGATGGCTTGACGCAATGTTTCACTTACAACTTCTCTCAGTGGTTTATACGCATCGAGTCGTATAGGTTGTAACCGTTTTGTCATGGTAAGTCCTCCTGTGTACACGTTTTAGTAATGAGGGAGAGCCAATCGTGGCCAGCTGCTTTAATTTCCTCTTGAAGCTGCAATGCCTCCATTGGTTTATCGAGTAATACTACCATCGTTGGACCGCTGCCAGTCATGATGGTTGGGTATCCACGGCTTGTAAAGAACTCTTTACAGATTACAAGTTCTTCGTGATCTGGGAATAATAGCTCTTCAAAGGTATTAGCACTGCTTGTGAAAGCAGATTTCAAGTCGTTATTTTCAACGTGGCTTAATACAGTATCAATTGTTTTCTTAGTAGCTTCTGATTTGCCGTTAAAGCGACCATAAGCAACTGCTGTAGAAACAGATACCTTTGGTTTAACGAGTAATAACCAGTGCGGTTCTGGCGATTGTTTATAGGTTAGTATTTCGCCGCGACCTGTGCCGCGTGCTGTACCACCTTGCAATAGAAATGGTATGTCAGAGCCGAGAGTGGCACCGATTTTTAACAGCTCCTCTTGGGTGAGGCGTAAGTCCCAGAAGCGATTGAGACCTAATAGCATGGCTGCTGCATCTGCACTGCCACCGCCGAGGCCTGCTTGAATAGGAATGCGTTTTAATAAATGAATAGCCGCACCTGCCTTACAACCTGTATAGGTTTGTACTGCGCGTAACGCTTTGAGCGCTAAATTGTCTTCGTCGTAGGTTACCAGTTGTTGCATGTAGTCCGGCAACTCTGGAGCACCTCCAGAAAACACTACGGAATGGTGTTTAGCAAAATAAATAGAGTCGCTAAGACGAATGGATTGGAAAATGGAATCGATATCGTGGTAGCCGTCGTCACGCTTACCCGTAATAGCCAGACCGATGTTGATTTTACTGCAACCGAGTTGCTCAAAACTTTTACTCATAATAGCCTCGTTCATAATGTACATAATATATGCAGTTTATATGTTTATTTTATACTGTTATAAAGTGATTGAAAATAACCATTAAGTGGTTTATGATGATTTTGTATACACATGTTGTTCAATTCTTAACAGTATTGTAAATAGCGTATAGTTTAGTTAGTTCATTATAGAATATTTATAGTGAAATGGCAATTTGGAGGGAGCTATGTTCGCCAAGTATAAAGATGTTGTGTATCAATGCCTTATGGTCGCCGTTGGATGTGCCATATTTGGTGCCGGTATTGATGCTTTTGTATTGCCCCATAAACTAGTTAGTACTGGTATTAGTGGGGTCGGTTTGATTTTATATTATGTAACTGGCTTATCCGTGGGTTCTTGGAATATGATTTTAAATATTCCTATATTCTGGGCTGCTTGGAAATGGCTTGGAACGCGTGTCGTAGTAAAGACGCTATACGGGACACTCATGTTATCTTGGATGATCGATCTCTTTGATTTCCTGCAGTATGACATGATTATTAAGGATCCTTTGCTGAGTTCCATGATGGCCGGTATTACGACTGGTGTAGGTCTTGGTATTGTCTACCGTGTAGGCGGTAATACAGGTGGTCTTGATCCAATTGCTCTTATCGTTCGAAAATATTATGGCCTTCAAATGGGATCTATTAATAGTGCCATCAACTGTGCCATTCTATTAGCTGCTGTAGGCGTTGTCGGTCTTGAAGCAGTAGCGGTAACACTTATTAGTGTGTATGTATATACTATTATAACCAATAAGGTTGTAATCGGTTTCAACCAACGAAAGGTTGCTTTCATCATCACCTATCGTACCGATGATGTTTGCGAATGTATCATCAACAAGGTAGGTCGTGGCGCAACGATCATCGAAGGTGTTGGTGCCTATACTCGAACGCCAAAAAATATTGTTATGGTAGCGGTTAACCTGTTACAAGTTAACAAATTGAAAGAGGTTATTGAAGAAGCAGATCCAAATGTATTTATCTTGATTACCGATGCTCAAGAGGTTATTGGACAAGGTTTTACTCGTCCTATTTTGCCTACTGAGGTAACCAATCAGTTGAAAGCACAAGGTACAATAGCTCAAGATGCTACTGCTGTTGTAACGGATAACAAATAAAATAGCTATAAGAAGAAAAAAATAACAAATATAAATAATATTTTTATGGAAATTGTTGTTCTTTGTCATCTTATATTAATTATGTGTAAATATAATGTTTTAGTGAATGTTATATACATTTTGTAGATTACTTGTATCTGATTGTAAAAATATAAAATTAATAATTCGAGAGAGATTCTCTCATGATGAGGTTAGGAGGTTCCTATGGCTCACAAATTAGCAGGTACGCCTGTACAAGAACAAGATATTATTGATGTGCAAACCCTTGTGGATGCTTATTTTGATAATGCACCGGATATTACAGATCCGACACAATTAGTATCCTTTGGTACATCTGGCCATCGTGGTACATCCTTAAATGGTACTTTCACGGATTTACATGTAGCGGCTATTACGCAGGCAATCTGTGATGGCCGTGGCCAATTTGGCGCTACTGGTCCGCTCTTTGTTGGGCAAGATACACATGCATTGTCTCAGCCTGCCCTAATAACTGTGCTAGAGGTGCTCGCTGGAAATGGCGTGATGGCTATGGTTGATGCGGATATGGATTTCGTACCGACTCCATCTGTGTCTCGCGCGATTATTCGCTATAATGAAAGCCACGATCATAAGGCGGATGGCATTGTGATTACACCGTCCCATAATCCTCCAGATAATGGTGGTATCAAGTATAATGCGACGAATGGTGGTCCTGCGGATACTCTTGTTACAAAGTGGATTGAAACTCGCGCTAATGAGTATGTACGTGCATATTGTGAATTAGAAGGATTTAAACGGATTAGTATCGATAATATTGAACCAGACCGACAAGTTCCATATGATTATAAAGGTTTATATGTTGAAGAATTATCTTCTATCATTAATATGGAAGCTATTCAATGTGCTAAACCGAAGGTTCTTGTAAACGCTCTTGGTGGTAGTGGTCTTGGTTATTGGCGCGCTATTAAAGAGCGTTATAATCTCAATATGGATATTATCAATGATGAGTACGATCCAACCTTTAGCTTTATGACGTATGACCATGATGGCAAGGTTCGCATGGATTGCTCCTCTGAATATGCCATGGCCGATGTTATCAAGCAAATCGGTAACTATGATTTGGCCGTAGGTAATGATCCTGACTATGACCGCTATGGTATCGTTAGTGCGGATGGTCTTACCTCTCCAAATGCATTCCTTGTAACTGCTGCGGATTATCTATTTACAACGCGTGGTTGGAAGGATAAAGGGGTAGGTAAAACCGTTGTTTGTACTACAATGATAGATAAATGGGCGGCCGTAAAAGATATTCCTGTTTATGAAGTACCTGTAGGTTTTAAATATTTCAGCTCTTTATTATTTGATGGCGAAATTGGAATCGGTGGCGAAGAATCTGCTGGTGCATCATTCCTCAAAAAAGACGGTACCGTATGGACTACCGATAAAGATGGTATGGTAATGGCTCTATTGGCCATGGAAATGTACGCTGTAATGGGCGCTACTGTAGATAGACTGTATAACAATATTGTCGAAGGTTGTGGAGACCCTCGTTTTGGTCGTATTGATGCGGCTTGTACGAAGGCAGCTAAGGCTAAGTTGAAACAGTTAAATGCAAGCTCTATTACGGCTACAGAGGTCGATGGAGATGCTATTACGAATGTACGCACTACGTCCTTGTACAAGGATATGCCTATTGATGGTGTTCGTGTAGAAACCGAAACCGGTTGGTTTGTGGCTCGTCCTTCTGGCACGGAAGACTTATATAAAATTTATGGTGAAAGCTATAAAGGGGATAAAGGTCTTATCGCACTCTTAACGGCGGGTGAAGAAATTGTTACAGCCGCATTATCTGACGAAGTGTAATCTCATAAAGATTTCACCGTCTAAAAGTAATAAATGTGATATAATATATTAATATAGTTTATTGAATACCCTATATTGGCTATATAGTTTGTAGTGCTTAGAAAAGGTGATGTTATGAAATTAGTTGTTACCGTTGTCGGCGTTGACCGCGTTGGTATCATAGCTGGGGTCAGTACAGTACTTGCTGACCACGGTGTAAATATTATGTCTATTAATCAAACCATTCTTGATGGCGTTTTCAATATGATTATGATGTGTGAAACAAAGTCTGAAGATATGAAAAACCTTACATCTATCCAAGAGGCTTTGAATGCACAAGGTAAAGAACTTGGTGTTGAAATCCGTGCACAGCATGCAGATATTTTCTTGAGCATGCACCGTGTAGGATAGGAGGCACTATGTTATCTATCGACAATATTTTGGAAACGAATCAGATGATTCATGATAACAAGCTTGATGTTCGTACTATTACGATGGGGATCAGCTTGTTAGAATGCGCATCTAGCTCTGGCAAAGAGCTATGTGATCGCATTTATGATCGCATTACAAAAGAAGCAGAACACCTTGTATCTACAGGTGAAGATATTGAACGCGAGCTTGGTATTCCTATCATAAACAAGCGTATTTCTGTAACGCCAATTTCTCTAGTGGCTGGTGGTAGTGATTTAACATCTTATGTGCCTGTAGCAGAAGCTATGGATCGCGCTGCGAAGGCTGTAGGGGTTAACTTTATCGGCGGTTTCTCTGCCCTTGTAACAAAGGGAACTACACGAGCTGACCGCATTTTAATTGACTCTATTCCTGAAGCATTGGCAACTACGGATATCGTATGTAGCTCTGTTGCGGTGGGTTCCACTAAAACTGGTATCAACATGGATGCAGTGCGCGACATGGGTATCATTGTTAAGAAAACCGCTGAACTTACAAAGGATAATGATGCTCTTGGCTGTGCCAAGCTAGTTATTTTCTGTAATCCTGTTGAGGATAATCCATTTATGGCGGGTGCCTTCTTCGGTGTCACTGAAGGGGATAGCGCCATTTCTGTAGGCGTATCTGGCCCAGGTGTTGTTAAACATGCCCTTGAATCCGTTCGTGGTCAATCCTTTGACGTTGTAGCAGAAACTATTAAACGTACTGCTTTCAAAATTACTCGTGTAGGCCAATTAGTAGCACAAGAGGCATCTCGCCGTCTTGGTAAACCGTTTGGTATTATCGATTTATCTTTGGCTCCAACGCCAGCTGTAGGTGACTCGGTAGCTCATGTTCTTGAAGAAATGGGCTTGTCCTCTTGTGGTTGTCACGGTACTACGGCAGCACTTGCATTATTGAATGATGCAGTGAAAAAAGGCGGCCTTATGGCATCCTCTCACGTTGGTGGTCTCAGTGGTGCATTTATCCCTGTATCTGAAGATGCGGGTATGATTGATGCCGTATCTTGTGGTAGTTTAACACTTGATAAATTAGAGGCTATGACATGTGTATGTTCTGTAGGCCTTGATATGATCGCGATTCCTGGCGATACAACGGCTGATACAATTTCTGCTATTATTGCAGATGAATCAGCTATCGGTATGATTAATAATAAGACAACTGCAGTTCGGGTAATTCCTGTACCAGGAAAAACTGTTGGAGAGGTTGTTGAGTTTGGTGGGCTATTAGGTTATGCCCCAATTATTGAAGTGAGTCCGTATAGTGCAGCTGAGTTCATCGCTCGCGGTGGTCGTATTCCTGCACCTATTCGTAGCTTAACGAACTAATCTCGTTTTTCAACCTAGTTGTTGGAGGTATCTTATGAGTGATTATGTGCTCGATTATGTATGGGCCTTTGCTCTAGCGCTCATCATAACCTTTGCACTAACCCCTTTGGTAAAACGCTTTGCCGTTGCTGTAGGGGCAATAGATAAACCTGATGCCCGTAAGGTGCATCATGGTGCTATTCCACGACTTGGTGGGTTAGCAATCTTTCTCGGTTATGTAGGATCGGTCCTCTTTAATGGATCTATCCCGCATGATCATAAACTATTTGGCTTTGTACTTGGTACTGTTATTCTGGTGCTTGTAGGCATTTGGGATGATATTAAACAGATTGAGCCAAAAACTAAGTTAATGGGCCAAATCATAGCAGCCGCTATTTTGGTAGCTTATGATATTCGTGTAGATTTCATCAACCTTCCTTGGGGTGGTGTAGTATACCTTAAATATTGGGCAGCTCCATTGACGATCTTCTGGATTGTAGGTTTTACGAATATCGTAAACCTTATTGATGGCCTTGATGGGTTGGCAGCAGGTATTTCCTTTATTGCATGCATTGCTGTATGTGCGATGACATTACAACTTGGCCAAACTGACTTAGCATGTATATCTCTTGCACTTGCAGGTGCAACAGTAGGGTTCTTGCGGTATAACTTTAACCCTGCAAAAATCTTTATGGGTGATACGGGCTCTATGCTCCTCGGTTATACTTTAGCAGCTATTTCTGTAATGGGTGCTGTTAAAACGGCAGCCACTATTGCATTAGTCGTTCCTGCAATCGTACTTGGCTTACCAATTCTGGATACATTATTTGCTATCGTACGACGTAAAATTAGCGGTCGTCCAATTTTCAAACCTGATAAAGGTCACGTGCATCATCGTTTATTAGCGCAAGGTTTAACTCAAAAGCAAGCTGTACTGATGATGTATGCTGTAACAGCTCTGTTTGGTGGCGTATCCGTCATCGTAGCTGAGGTCAATGCATGGATTGGCATCGCATTGGTACTCGTTATCTTCTTAGGTAGTATTTTTGTGGCTCGTCGCCTTGGGGTTATTACTCATAGTGATGCGGCTGGACATCCACTACCGCGTCCTACAATTGAACGCAGCGATTCAGATGAAACTATTTCCTTTGATCGTGAAGAATTGGCGAAAGCTTTAGAGGAATCAGAGGGTTCCCATAAGGAATAACCATATGTGGGGCGCTTGGCGCCCCATTTTTTCTATCCTACTATGTTGGAGGCAACTATGTTAAAAGTTATGACAATCTTTGGTACAAGACCTGAGGCTATCAAGATGGCTCCTCTTGTAAAAGCATTAGAAGCAGCATCAGATATGGAACCGATTGTAACCGTTACGGCGCAACATCGCGATATGCTCGACCAAGTACTAAACTTGTTTAATATTACCCCAGATTACGACTTAAATATTATGAGCCAAGGCCAAACCTTGTACGATGTGACAAATCGTGCCTTGTTAGGTCTTAAGGATGTACTAGAAGAAGCAAAACCTGATGTAGTACTCGTTCATGGTGATACTACAACTACCTTTGCAGGTGCTTTGGCAGCTTTCTATCAAGAGATTCCTGTAGGCCATGTAGAAGCGGGCCTTCGTACCGGTGATATTTACTCTCCGTTCCCAGAAGAAATGAACCGTAAATTGACGGGCTCTATTGCGACCTATCATTTTGCACCGACTTCTAGCTCTGAAAGCAATCTCAAGAAAGAAAATATCAATACAGATCATCTATATGTAACAGGCAATACTGTTATAGATGCCCTTGATACAACGGTACAAGATAATTATGTATTCGACGATGCGGCTATTAATGGCCTAGATCCTGAAAAACGCACAGTTCTTGTTACCACACATCGCCGGGAAAACTTGGGTGAGCCAATGCGCCACGTATATCAAGCTATTCGCGATTTAATCAATGAATTTGAAGATATTCAAGTGGTCTTCCCTGTACATAAGAATCCTAAGGTTCGCCAAGTTGTACAAGAGGAACTCGGTTCTGTAGAACGTGTTACCTTAATCGATCCACTTGATTATGAACCATTTGCGAACTTAATGGCTAAATCTTATTTGATTCTTACTGATTCTGGTGGGATTCAAGAGGAAGCACCAGCCCTTGGTAAACCGGTTCTCGTATTGCGCGATACAACAGAACGCCCTGAAGCTGTTGAAGCTGGTACGGTTCGCCTTGTCGGTACTGATAAAGATGCAGTACATGCAGCGGCTCATGAATTGTTGAGCAATACAGCAGCTTATAAATTGATGTCTAACTCCGTTAACCCTTACGGTGACGGCAAAGCATCTGAACGCATCATCCAAGCGTTGCGCCATGAGTTCTTAGGCGATCCTAATCGTCCTGAACGATTTGGTAAATAATATGGATAAGGATCTTGTGAAAGCCCTCGCTATGGCAACATCGGCGGGGGTCACACTGGTCTCCTGTATAGGCGGCTTTATTTGGATAGGATATAAACTAGATGGATGGCTTCAAACGGAGCCACTCTGTATGGTTATATTTGGTCTTATTGGAGCTATAGCAGGTTTTTATATGTTATACAAACAAGTTAAGTAGTGAGGTATATATGAATCAATATGTAAAATTCATAGTGCGTGTGCTGCTGACTTGTTTTTTTATTGCCTTTTTAGGCGGTATAATACAAGTTTTATGTGGCCTAGAACAGTATCTATGGGGATGGTTTTGGGGGATTTTTATAATGGTACTTTACTTGCTAAGTTTAGCTTTGCATGGTCAATCCATTGTATCAGGGGATCCTTACAAAGCCGTTCGTAAAGCTCGTAGACAGATGATATGGCGTCTTATGTTAGTAGGTTCATTAGTAGTCTTAGGATTAAAGATTCCCGGTGTAGAGGCTATTAGCATGTTTGTTGGTGTGGCACTTATTCAGCCCGCATTATATGCTGTTTACTGGTGGCTTAGTCGAAATTTCTAATCTTATGTGTGTTAAATTATAGATATATTCCAATAATGCATTATACACAATACATTTATGAGTAATTCGAATTGTTTACCTTTCGACTGTTGATTATATATCTATAACGATGTATGATGATACATATATATTATATTTATATTTATTGTAAATATATTAGTTCTTTATTATGTCTATGGAAGGGGTTGAGAACGTGGAATTACATGCGGGACACCATGAAGTCGTGCAGTGGTTAGGGTTGACATTTAATTTGGATACTTTAATTGCTACATGGGTTACTATGGCTATTGTAATACTGATAACAGTACTAGCCACCCGGGGACGAAAATTGGTGCCTGTAGGCTTGCAAAATATAGTTGAATCTATATTGGAAGGCTTAGAGGGGCAATTAGCTCCGAACTTAGGTCGTCATTGGCCAATGGTGAGTTCCTTGTTATTTACGTTTTTCTTATTTATTTTTGTAGGAAACGAACTGGGCTTACTGCCAACGTTTAAGGCTTTAACATCACCAACATCCGATATTAATACTACAATTGCATTAGCTCTATGTAGCACATTAGTGGTATGGGTTATGGGGATTAAAGTTAAAGGCTTATCCTATTTCAATCATTTTGTTCAACCATATAAGGCTTTGTTAATCCTTAATATCTTTGAAGAAATTGCAAAACCAGTTACACTTGCTTTCCGTCTATTCGGCAATATCGTAGCTGGTGAAATTCTGTTAGAAGTATTGTACAATTTGCCTTGGTTTGTACCGGTACCATGGATATGGATTGCTTTTAGTTTATTCATTGGTATTATTCAAGCCTTTATTTTTACCGTTCTTACTGCCTCCTACTTGGGGATGGCTCTTAGTGAGGATCATTAATTTTTTATGGAGGGTATATTATGGAAGCTCAAGGTTTATTCGCATTAGCAGCAGCAATCGCAGTAGGTTGTGGTGCCATTGGTGCAGGTATCGGTGACGGTCTTGTATCTAGCAAAGTAATTGAAGGTATTACGCGTCAACCTGAATTGCGTGGTCAATTGATGTCTACTATGTTCGTAGCGATTGGTTTGATCGAAGCGATGCCTATCATCGGTGTAGTAGTAGCATTTATTTTGTTATTCAGATAATAACGAGGAGGAATAACCTTGGTTGACTTAAGCCTTGGAACGATTCTTGCTCAAATGTTGAACTTTTTTATATTAGTTTGGCTATTAGCTCGTTTTGCATATAAACCATTATTGGCTATGATGACAGAACGTAAAGAACGAATTGCTAAAGACTTAGAAGCTGCAGAAAAAGCTCGTGTAGAGGCAGAGGGCTTTAAAGCTGATTATGCTGCTCAAATTGCTAAAGCACGTCAAGAAGCACAACAAATTGTTGAAAAAGCAGTTCAAGAAGCAGAACATACAACACGCGAACAATTAGCGACAGCACGTGAACAAATTGAACAAGAAAAAAATCGTGCTCGTCAAGATATCGCTATTGAACGCGATCGCGCTATGAACAGCTTGCGCAATGAAGTTGTTTCCTTATCTGTAGCTATGGCTGGTAAAGTTGTTGCTAAAGATATGAACAGCGAAACTAATACAAAATTGATCGAAGACGCTATTCGTCAACTTGATAGTAAAACGATAGGGTTGTGATACGATGAGCATAGAAATTGTAGCAGATAAATATGGTTCGGCTATGTTTGAATTAGCTCAAGAACAAAATAATTTGGAACTCATGGAGGAGCAATTAGGCTATGTAGCTTCCGTTATGGCAGAACAGCCTGAACTTCGTTCATTCCTTGAAAATCCAATCGTTACTGAAGATGCGAAGATTAAACTTGTTGGTAGAATCTTTGAATCTAGTATCGACAAAGTAGCTCTACACTTTATCTATGTGATGATTAAACGTGGACGTCATCGTTATATAGCGGAAGCTATTGCAGCGTTTATTCAAAAATCACGTGAAGCTCGTGGTATTTTGGAAGCTACTGTAACTGTGGCAGAACCAATCACAGCTGATGTAGAAGCATCTGTACAAGCTAAACTAAGAGAGGTTACAGGAAAAGATGTCATCTTATCCGTACGTCAAGATCCATCTATTATGGGTGGTATCATTATCCAAGTAGGGGATAAACGCATCGATGGCTCTGTAGCTCGCCGTTTAGAAGAATTAGAAAAATCTTTATTAAGAACGAACTCTATTAGATAGGGGTGAATGGGTATATATGAAAATGAAGCCTGAAGAAATCACTGCTATAATCAAACAGCAGATTCAGGACTATGATGTTGACCTCAATGTCGATGACGTGGGTACTGTTCTCGACGTAGGGGATGGCATCGCCCATATTTATGGTCTTGAAAGAGCCATGGCCGGTGAGTTGTTAGAATTGCCTCACGGCGTATATGGCTTGGTTTTGAACTTAGAATTAGATAATGTTGGTGCCGTACTATTAGGTGATGATTTCTTGATTAAAGAAGGCGACCAAGTACGCCGTACTGGCAAAATTATGGACGTTCCTGCAGGGGATGCCTTGATTGGCCGCGTAGTAAACCCTCTTGGGCAACCTCTTGATGGTAAGGGTGCTATCCAAGCTACAGAACGCCGTCCTGTGGAACATCCAGCACCTGGTATTGCGGATCGTCAATCTGTAAACGAACCTTTACAAACAGGTCTTAAAGCGATTGATGCGATGGTACCAATCGGACGTGGTCAACGTGAACTTATCATTGGTGACCGTGGTACTGGTAAAACTGCGATTGCATTAGATACTATTTTGAACCAAAAAGGCAAAGATGTTATTTGTATTTATGTAGCCATTGGTCAAAAAGAATCTACTGTTGCTCGTGTAGTACAAAAGCTTGAAGAAGCAGGCGCTATGGAGTATACAATCGTAGTATCTGCTAGTGCATCTACTGGTGCACCTCTTCAATATATCGCTCCTTACGCTGGTGTTGCCATGGGTGAATACTTCATGTACCAAGGCAAACACGTATTATGCGTATATGATGACTTAACAAAACAAGCGGCTGCATACCGTGCTATGTCCCTATTGTTACGCCGTCCACCAGGGCGTGAAGCGTATCCAGGCGACGTATTCTACTTACACAGCCGTCTATTAGAGCGCGCTGCGAAACTTTCACCTGAACTTGGTGGCGGTTCCATTACAGCGTTGCCTATTATCGAAACGCAAGCGGGTGACGTATCTGCATACATCCCAACAAACGTAATCTCCATCACGGATGGTCAAATTTTCTTGGGTACAGATATGTTCTACTCTGGTATTCGTCCAGCTGTTGACGTAGGCTTGTCCGTATCCCGTGTAGGTGGTAGTGCGCAAACTAAAGCGATGAAACAAGTAGCGGGCCAATTGCGTTTGGACCTTGCTCAATATCGTGAGTTGGCTGCCTTTGCTCAGTTCGGTTCTGACCTTGATGCGGCTACACGTGCTCAACTTGATCGTGGTCAACGTTTAACTGAAATGTTGAAACAAGGCCAATATGAGCCAATGAGCGTAGCTGAAATGGTTATTAACCTCTATGCTGGTACAAAAGGCTATTTAGCAGACATTCAAGTTGAGGATGTATTGGCATTCGAAGCGGAATTGTTGCGTTATGTGAAAGCTAACTATCCTGAAATTATCACAAATATTGAAACGTCCAAGAAAATCGAGGACGAAACTGAAAATCTATTGAAACAAGCAATCCCAGAATGTGTAGAAGCATTTGGTTCTACTCATACATTAGTGTCTCGTAAGGAGGCGTAATGTATGGCTAGTGCACAAGATTTGCGAAAACGCATAAAAAGTGTTACCAATACGCAACAAATTACTAAAGCGATGAAGATGGTAGCCTCTGCTCGTCTTCGTAGGGCACAAACAAAAGCGGAAGCTACCCGTCCTTACGCAGAAAAGATTGGGCAAATCTTGCGTCATATGTCTAATAGTGATTTAGAAGGCTTTGAAAGTCCTCTTTTAGATGTTCGACCTGTTGAACGTACTTGCTATATTGTAGTTGGTGCGGATAAAGGTCTTGCTGGGGCATTCTCGTCTAATGTACTTAAGTTTGCTATGGAAGAATTAAAAGGCAAAGATCCTAGTACATACCGTGTAATTACGGCGGGTAGAAAACCTAGAGACAGTATGAAATCCAGAGGGATTCATATCGATAAGTCTTATGCGGGCTTCTCCGATAAACCTTCCTATGAACATGCTCGTGCCATCATGCATGAAGCACTTTCATTATATGAACGTCATGAAGTTGACGAAGTCATCATGATCTATACACGTTTTGTAAATTCTATGACGCAAATTGCACAGGCTGAGCGCTTGTTGCCGATAGAGCAACCACAAGATGAGGTAAAGGGCGAAGAGTATGATTTCATGCCATCTGCTGTATCTGTCTTGGAGGCGTTGCTACCAAAATATTTAGAAATTACTGTTTATAATGGATTGTTGCAATCTGCAGCTAGTGAATTAGGTGCTCGTATGACTGCCATGACATCTGCTACAGATAATGCAGGGGAACTCATTGAGTCCTTAGGCCTTGAATATAACAAGTTGCGTCAATCTAGTATTACAAACGAAATTTCTGAAATCGTTGGTGGCGCTAATGCCTTGCAATAAATAAGGAGACATCTGTCGATGAGTAATAATATTGGTAAAGTTGTGCAGGTCATCGGCCCAGTTGTAGACGTGCGCTTCGATGCTGGTCATTTGCCAGCCATCTACAACGCCATCCACGTCTACCATGACCATAAAGCACACGATAGACAAAAAATCGTAGTAGAGGTTATGCAACATTTAGGTGACGACACAGTTCGTTGCGTTGCGATGAGCTCTACTGACGGTATGACACGTAATATGGAAGCGGAAGATACTGGCAATCCTATTTCCGTCCCTGTAGGGGAAGGCGTGTTGGGCCGTATCTTTAACGTACTTGGTGAAACTGTAGACCATGATCCAGCTCCAGTTGCAGCTGATGAAAAATGGCCGATTCACCGTCCAGCACCTAAATTTGATGACCTTTCTCCAGATACACAAATCTTGGAAACAGGTATTAAGGTCGTTGACCTTATTGCTCCATACGTAAAAGGTGGTAAAATCGGTCTTTTCGGTGGTGCCGGTGTAGGTAAAACCGTATTGATCATGGAATTGATTCACAATGTCGCTACAGAGCACGGTGGTTACTCCGTATTCTCCGGTGTAGGCGAACGGACTCGTGAAGGTAATGACTTGTGGAATGAAATGAAAGAGTCCGGCGTTATCAACAAAACAGCCCTCGTATATGGCCAAATGAATGAGCCACCAGGGGCTCGTATGCGCGTAGGCCTTACAGGCCTTACAATGGCTGAATACTTCCGTGATGTGAAGAAACAAGACGTGCTCTTGTTCATCGATAACATTTTCCGCTTTATCCAAGCGGGTTCTGAAGTATCTGCCCTCTTAGGTCGTATGCCATCCGCCGTAGGTTACCAACCTACATTGGCTAATGACGTAGGGGCATTACAAGAACGTATTACATCTACAAAAGAAGGTTCTATTACTTCTGTACAAGCTGTATACGTACCTGCCGATGACTTAACTGACCCTGCTCCAGCGGCGACATTCGCTCACTTGGATGCGACAACAGTATTGTCTCGTTCCATTGCGGAACTTGGTATCTATCCAGCGGTGGATCCGTTAGATTCTACAAGCCGTATTTTGGACCCACATGTACTTGGTGAAGAACACTACGCTGTAGCGCGTGGCGTGCAAGAAGTATTGCAAAAATATAAAGATCTTCAAGATATTATCGCAATCCTTGGTATGGAAGAATTGTCTGACGAAGATAAACTCACAGTATCTCGTGCGCGTAAGATTCAACGTTTCTTGAGTCAACCGTTCTTCGTAGCTGAAGTATTTACAGGTTCTCCTGGTAAATACGTACCATTGTCCGAAACATTGAGAGGCTTTAGAGAAATCTTAGATGGTAAACATGATGAATTGCCAGAAGGCGCATTCTACATGGTTGGTACCATTGATGAAGCCGTTCAAAAAGCAAAGGAAATGCAAGAGAAGGGGGAATAATCCATGGCGGAACCTATGACCCTACAAATAATTACACCTGATGCAGTCGTATTCGAAGGTCAGTCTACTTTTTTCGTAGGTAAGGCTATCGATGGTGCTTTTGGTATCTTGCCAAATCATGCACCTATGATTATTGCATTAGACTTAGCGCCTTTACGCATTGATCAACCAGATGGAACATCTCGTGAACTTGCTGTATTTGGTGGCTTCTGTGAGATCGAACATAATAAGGTGAGTATTGTAACACCAGATTGCCAAGATCCAGAATCTATTGATGTGGAACGTGCTCAGCGTGCCAAAGAGCGTGCTGAAGGCCGTTTGGCTAATCCTACACCTGATATTGATGTAGAGCGAGCAGAAGCGGCATTGCAACGTGCCTTATTGCGTTTGCATGTAACTAAACAACTATAAGACAAAAGGCTAGCCGAGGGGCTAGCCTTTTGTTGTACGTATTTTACGTGTTAGTGCGTATTTAGGTGTTATTAAATTATTTGTTCATTATAATACGCTAACGCCTTTTAAGGAGTACGCTGTATTTCTAGGTTGTTCTACTTGGAAATCAAGTACAACTGGTGTTTCAGAGTTAATACCAGGTGCTTGGTAACGGTCACGGTCTGTCGGAATGCGTTTGTATGGCAGTTTATCAAGTAATACGGTCATAACTTTGTTCCAAACAGCCTTATGTGTTGGCATAGTCAAAGAATCATCAGTTTGGTTGAAGCCTGTACGAACAGTGTGAACAACTTTGTCGTTTACATCGTAGTAGTACAATAATGCATTCACTTTTGCAGTAATGTAGATTTCACGATCTTCATCGTTATATGCATATGGACTATTAACACCATTAACTTGTACATAGATGTCTTGTAATGGTACTGGCATAATAACAATTTCAGAATTTTGGGCCGCTGCAATTTGAGCAAGATCAACAGCTCTGATTTGTGCAGTTGGTGTATTAGTACTTACAATAGCAGTATCATAATACGGATATTTAAGCGTATTAGACAAGCGATCTGTCATATAATGACCAAATTGTGCTGTATTTTCATTGCGTAATTTAGCCGGTACAACAATCGTTACTTTACGGCTCGGGAAGTTCTCTAAATGGCCATCATAATTAGCGTTAGATGGATTAATAGTCGCCTTTTCTGGAGTGACAGAAATTGGTGTAGATACAGGTGTATTTGCCACCTTTGTAGTAGGCTGTGTATTGGTTTCGATATTTACGATAGGTGCAGCACTATTTTGGTTGGCTGTCGTAGAACTAATTATGACAGGTTTAGCTCCATTAGAAATCAATTGACTCATATCAATTGTAGCAGCATTAGCTGTTGCTAATGTAGATGCAAGTAGTACACCTAGTACTGAAAGTAGGGGACGTTTACAGAGTCCGAAGTTACGAAACATAATTCCTCCTCTTAATAAAACTCTTTTAAAATCACAATTTAAAATTACAAACAAAACAACTGGTACTATTATATCACATATACAAAAAAAAGAAGCAAGCAGTATGCTTGCTCCTTTGGTCTGGTGGACGATGACAGGATCGAACTGCCGACATCCTGCTTGTAAGGCAGGCGCTC
>NZ_CAURHA010000012.1:0-49258 GCF_963524655.1 uncultured Veillonella sp. | reverse complement strand
ACTGTTACCAGCATTACAAAGTAATACCATCGACATTGCTATTTCTGATATGACCATTTCTGAAGATAGAGCAAAATCTGTTGATTTTAGTAAACCATACTATATTGCAGGTAATGGTCTCGTTGTTAATATAGATAACACAAATATTAATAGCTTTAAGGATCTAGAAGGCAAGCGCATTGGTGTATCTATTGGTTCTACGGGTGCAGAGATTGCTAGCAAGATTCAAAATGCTGATGTACGCCAGTTTAATATCATCGTTGATGCCTTTTTAGAACTACAAAATAAAGGTGTCGATGTAGTTATTAACGATACACCGGTAAATGAATATTATGTTAATGGGAAGGGAAAAGGTATCGCAAAAGTCACTGGAGAGGACTATGATGCGGCACCACTTGGTATTGCTGTGAAAAAAGGTAATACAGAGGTCCTTACTAAAATTAACGATGGTCTAGCTAAGATTAAAGCGAATGGTAAATATGCTGAGATTTATAAAAAATGGTTTGGTAAAGAACCACCAGCAGAGGTGTTAAAATAGTTTGTAGATAGTACCAAAACGTATTATTTGATATAATACGCTTGGTAAGCCTCAAGTTGTAAGAGGCTTTAGAATGGGTGATATGATGGCTAAACGAAGTGCATTTTTAGATATTATTAAGGATAAGGGGGCCCTCGTCTTAGATGGGGCTTTAGGGACTGAATTAGAGAGTTGTGGTTGTAATATTCAGCATAAGCTGTGGTCCGCAAAAGTTCTCATGGAACAACCTGATGTTATCAAAAAAATACACATTGCGTACTTAGCTGTTGGAGCAGACATCATTCAAAGTTCTGGTTATCAAGCTACTGTAGCGGGCTTTAAAGGCTTAGGCTATGGTACAGAAGAGGCGATAGAGCTCGTTAAATTATCTGTTCGCCTAGCAGTGCAAGCGCGTAATGAGTTCTTAGAGGCAAAAGCGAGTGGAGCACTTATGTTACGGGGCATTACTCTCGGTGAAGAGACTCCAGAGGGAGTTAAGTATTTTTCAGAAGGTGCATTGCCTAAACCGTTGGTAGCGGCCTCTGTAGGTCCTTATGGGGCTTTCTTGGCTGATGGATCTGAATACCGTGGATATCCTGATGTGCAAACAGAATACCTTGAGGTGTTCCATATCCCTCGGTTAGCATTGTTTGCGGAAGAGAATCCAGATATATTATCCTTTGAGACGATACCATCTTATGCTGAGGCTATTGCTATTGCTCGTGCTATGTCTGATCCCTTTACATCAAAAGGTATTCCTGCGTGGATTGCCTTTGCTTGTAAGGATGGTCATCATGTAGCTAGTGGCGAAACTATTATTAAATGCGCTGAAATGATTGATAAGGTTCGTCCTATAACAGGTATTGGTATCAATTGTACTAAACCTGAATATGTAGAGTCCTTGATTAAGGATATTCGTACTGTTACGGACAAGCCTATTGCAGTATATCCAAATCTTGGTGAAAGCTATGATAGTAAAACTAAGACTTGGTATGGTGATCCAGCATCCTTTGTAGACTACGTAGATGTATGGCGCGAAGCGGGGGCTGAAATTATTGGTGGCTGCTGTAGAACGACACCTGAAATCATCGGTAATATTGCAAAGAAAATCCATAATTAATATGGTTAAATACATATAATAACAAAAGGCTATTCGAATTAAAGTCGAATAGCCTTTTGTTATATAGAGATAATACATAAAATATGAGATAAGAGATAATATATGCTATTTTGAAAGTATAAAAGAGGCGATACAAGTATCGCCTCTTTTTAGATAAATAAAAAAGCAGTGCCTAAGCACTGCTTTTACTATGGCGGAGAGACAGGGATTTGAACCCTGGGTACGGGATAACCGCACACATGATTTCCAATCATGCTCCTTCAGCCGCTCGGACACCTCTCCATGTATTCTGTTGTGTAACAGGTACTTGTATAGTATATGAAAAAGTTAGATTTATGTCAAGCGAAAAATAGTGAAAATCTTAGACTTTCATAAGACTTTTAAAGTATAAGAAAAAGCCGCCTTTTCAGGCGGCTTTTAGTTTGAGTATTATAATACTTCTTTGATTTCAGCAGCATCAATGGATGCTTTAATATCGTCTGCCATTTTTTCGATTTTTGGAAGATCTTCTGGTTTTAAAGAGGATTTGATATCAAGTGGTTCGGATATGATTTCAATGTCTTTGAAGTCGTTTTCAAAGTGGGATACCATGATTTTCATGGCCGCAGATGCCCAAGAGTGGTTACCAATGATGGATACCTTATGGTTTTGGAAGTTAAGTGCTTTCAATTCATGAATGAAGTTTTCCATAGTAAGGTATAGGTTCAAATTGTATGTAGGTGCAATTGTTACCAAATTAGTGTATTTCCAAGCATCAGCGATAATGTAGGAAGCATTAGTTTTGGAAACATCGTAGATTTTGATATCTGTAATGCCGCGTTTGGACAATTGCTTAGCCAATTGTTGTGCAATAGCACGAGTGTTACCGTACATAGAACCGAAGGCGATAACAACACCTTTTTTACAAGCTGTGTAGCTGGACCAGTGCAAGTATTTTTGCAAGATATAATCGATAGTTTCAGGTGTACGCCAGATAGGACCATGAAGTGGAGCAATACGCTTGATGTCAAGACCAGAAACTTTACGAATCGCATTTTGTACTTGAGGACCGTATTTACCAACTATATTTGTATAGTAACGACGAGCTTCATCTTCGTAGGTAGCAACGTAATCAGTTTGGTCTGCAAAGATATTACCGTTAACCGTACCGAATGTACCGAAAGCATCTGCAGAGAACAATGTACCAGTAGATTTTTCAAATGTACAAGTTACTTCTGGCCAGTGAACCATAGGCATAGTGTAGGAAACAAGAGTATGTTTACCTAAGCAAATTTCGTCGCCTTCTTTTACAGTGTAATATTGGTCTGGTTTTGGAGAATTGTAGAATTGCTCGAACATGCGGAATGTTGTAGCATTACCTACCATTTTACAGTTTGGATAGCGCTCTAAAGTGTCCAACAATGTTTGGCAATGATCTGGCTCCATGTGATTTACGATGATGTAGTCAAGATCGCGACCATTTAAAAGATGAGTTAAGTTGTCAAAGTATTCTTCGCGAATTTCAGCATCTACAGAGTCAACAACACAAGTTTTCTCATCATCAATGAAATAGCTATTATAGCTAACACCATTTGGAATAGGGAATAAGTTTTCAAAACGTTCAGTAGTCCAGTCATTACTACCAATCCAGTAGATATTATGGGTCATTTTCTGAGCACAATGCATAATAAAATCCTTTCTTAACTCACTTACGTATATATGTATCGATTTAAATGAAATTATTTTTGTAAATATGTCATCAACTTATAATACTAATATTTTCTAAAAAAATCAATATGGAAAAGCCTACTCTTAGGAGTAGGCTTTCACATGAAAGTATAGAAATTATTTAAAGTATTTTACACCAGATGTAAAGATTGGCATTTCTAATTGGCCAGGAATATTTTTACTAATACTAGTACCACAGCGTTCGGAGTGGGCCATTTTACCAAATACGCGACCATCAGGACTATAAATACCTTCGATAGCAGCGACAGATTGGTTTGGATTGAATCGGCTGTCCATGGAGGCGATGCCATCAAAGTCTACATATTGTGTAGCGATTTGACCAGTTTTATTGAATTCCAATACTTGTTGAGGGGATGCGATGAAGCGACCTTCACCGTGAGAGATAGGTACAGTGTAGATTTCGCCTGCTTTAGCATCACACATCCAAGGGGATTTAGTGGAGATTACCTTGGTATTGACCATGCGAGATAAGTGACGACCAATTGTATTGTACGTCAATGTAGGATGATCTGCAGTCAATGTTTCAATGTGACCGCCAGGCAATAAACCTAATTTGATAAGAGCTTGGAAACCATTACAGATACCAAGAACTAGACCATCTTGTTTATACAAGAGATTTTCTAAACCTTCTGCTAGGTATGGATTGCGGAATAGTGTAG
The DNA here is from genome assembly GCF_963524655.1 of uncultured Veillonella sp. Classification (GTDB taxonomy): domain Bacteria; phylum Bacillota; class Negativicutes; order Veillonellales; family Veillonellaceae; genus Veillonella. Next base: position 45,234 of record NZ_CAURHA010000012.1, on the reverse strand, counting down.
CCATAAACTTACCAGAACCATCTGGTTCATCACCAGCACTGAAACCACCTGGGAACATAAGAATTTGAGACTCTGCTAATTTAGCTTTGATTACGTCGATGGATTCTTTTAATTGTTCTGGCGTTTGATTGCGGATGACAACGATATCTGCTTCTGCACCGGCACGCTCAAAGGCACGAGCTGAATCGAATTCACAGTTTGTACCTGGGAATACAGGAATGAGCACTTTAGGTTTGGCGCCTAAGGATGTGCTGCGTGGTTTAGTATGTTGGTCGTGAATGTACGCCACCGCTTCACCAACGCCATTTGGGGCGTGCATAGGGAATATATCGTTGAGTGGAGCTTCATAAGTTGCTTGGATCTCCTTGAGTGATACGGATTGATCCGCCCATTCAATAACTGGATTTGCTTGTGTTACACCGATTACTTTTAAACCTGGTAACTCTAAGAGATAGTTAACAGCTTTAATGTCTACCTCTACGATAAATGCACCAAGAGCAGGTTGGAAAATTGCACGTTCAGCATATTTATCGAATTTAACACCAATATTATTGCCGAGGGCCATTTTTGTGACAGCTTCAGGGATGCCGCCTTGTTCAACTACATAAGCGGAGTAAACACGACCTTTTTCAATTTGTTCTTGTAAGACGTCACAGTTTTCTTTGAATCGATCCCAATCAGGAGTGTCATCGTACATGCGAGGTACATCGAAGAATACGAGGCGATGGTCTACGCCTTTAAGATCTTGGCTCACAATGTTATCCACATGAGCTGTACCAACCGCAAAGGATACAAGGGTAGGAGGAACTGTAAGGTCCATAAATGTACCGCTCATAGAATCTTTGCCACCAATAGCGCCAATTTCAAGTTCTTTTTGTGCTTTATAAGCACCGAGAAGAGCTGCTACAGGTTTACCCCAAGATTCTTTAGAGTTAAGGCGTTCAAAGTACTCTTGTAACGTTAAGTACGCATCTTCACGACGACCGCCGAGAGCTACTAATTTAGCGACAGATAAAAGTACAGCATATTGTGCGCCATGGTATGGGCTCCAGTCGGATAACTCAGGTACAAAGCCGTGTGTCATGATGCTAGCAGTTGTAGTTTCACCATTTAATACAGGTAATTTTGCTACCATGCCTTGAGTCGGTGTTTTCTGGAATTTGCCACCAAATGGCATGAGCACAGTATTAGCACCCACAGTGCTGTCAAAGCGTTCTGCTAAGCCCTGTTGGGAAGCGGTGTTTAAATCGGATACAGCAGCGAGCCATTTTTCTTTGAAGTTATCTGCACTAGCAGAACCGCGTAAGAAGTAAGAACGATCTGCTGGAGCTTTTACAATAACCTCTTGTTGTTGGCTGGCGCCGTTTGTATTTAAGAAGTCACGGCTAATGTCGACGATTGTTTCCCCATTCCAGTTCATGATGAGGCGATTGGTATCGGTCACATCTGCTACGACTGTACATTCTAAGTTTTCTTCATCGCAATAAGCTTTGAATGTATCTACATCAGAAGCGGCGATAACACAAGCCATGCGCTCTTGAGATTCAGAGATGGCTAGCTCTGTACCATCAAGGCCAGCATATTTTTTAGGAACTAAATCAAGATTGATAGTTACGCCATCTGTTAACTCACCGATAGCAACGGATACGCCACCTGCGCCAAAGTCATTACAACGTTTGATAAGGGTAGTTACTTCACCGCGACGGAAGAGACGTTGAATTTTACGTTCTGTAAGGGCATTGCCTTTTTGAACCTCTGCCCCACATGTGGAAAGAGATTCTACTGTGTGTTCTTTAGAGGAACCGGTAGCACCGCCACAGCCATCGCGACCAGTTTTACCACCGAGTAATACCACAACATCACCAGCAACAGGCGTTTCACGGCGTACTTGATTGCGTGGAGCAGCACCGATAACGGCGCCAATTTCCATGCGTTTTGCTACGTAGCCAGGATGGTAATACTCTTTAACCTCACCTGTAGCTAGGCCGATTTGGTTGCCGTAAGAGGAATAGCCACGAGCTGCTTCTTGAGTAATTTTCTTTTGTGGTAATTTCCCTTCTAATGTATCTTCGAGGCTAGTATGTGGATCGCCAGAGCCAGTGACGTGCATAGCTTGGTACACGTAAGCACGGCCGCTCAATGGGTCGCGGATACAGCCTCCTAAACAAGTAGCAGCACCGCCGAATGGTTCGATTTCAGTAGGGTGGTTATGAGTTTCGTTTTTGAACAATAACAACCATTCTTCCGTTTTGCCGTCTACATCGACAGGAACGATGATAGTACATGCATTGATTTCATCGGATTCATCAAGATTTGTTAAACCACCAGCATGGCGCAATTCTTTTACAGCTAATGTAGCCATGTCCATGAGGGAACGAGCTTTTTTCTTAGTTGTATAGAGCTCAGCACGGCCTTCCATGTATTCTTCGAGGGCTTCTTCAATAGGGCCTGTGAAGCGACTGGCTTCGATGGAGATATCTGTTAACTCCGTCATAAATGTGGTATGGCGGCAGTGGTCGGACCAATATGTATCGAAGAGGCGAATTTCTGTAATCGTAGGATTGCGGTGTTCTACCTCTGCATACTGTTGTCGAATCATTTGAAGGTCTGCCAATGTCATAGCGAGGCCATAATTTTTGATAAGTTCTTCTAACTCCGCATCGCTCATTGCCGTAAAGCCATCAATTGTTTCTACTGGTTTTGGATCCTCTAAATCGAGCGCCAAAGTGTTAGGTAATTCAAGGCTTGCTTCACGGGAATCAACAGGGTTAATATAGTATGCTTTGATGGCATTTTCTTGTTCTTTTGTGAAAGTGCCTTCGATAGCAAATACACGAGCACATCTCACGATGTGACCGGAGGTGAGAGTGAGCATAGAAATACATTGTTCTGCGCTGTCGGCACGTTGATCATATTGACCTGGCACATATTCAACGGCAAACACAAAACCTTGTACTGTTGGGATTTCTTCTAATACTGTGTCCACAGGAGGTTCGGAGAAAATTAGATTTTTTGCAGCTTCTAAATCTTTTGCATCTAAATTTTCAATATCATAGCGCTCGTAGATGGTTACCCCTGTAGCAGGCATAGATAATTCCTGTTGTAAGGTATGTAACATGCGTTGTGCTTCTTGGTTGAAAGATTCTCGTTTTGTTACGAATAATCGTTGTATAGCCATTGTAGCCTCCTGTAATGTATATAATTCCCTATGGGATATTGACAAATTAAGTATAGTCGGTCTAGACTTATAAGTAAAGATAATCTTACTAATGAAAAGATTAGAAATACTAATAAATATGAAAAATTCATGAAGGTCATAAGACCTAATATTCATGAAAATTTCTACATATTCATTATATATTGAGAGTTCATAGTTATAATATAGTAAATGATATGTATAGTTAAAAGTAAGACGTTACTATTAGTATATAACAGAGGTGACTAAAATGGCAGTATCTGCAGATTTATATAGAACCTTTTTAGGGGTAGGCTTATATTTATCCTTTTCTCGTGCCGCAAAAGAATTAGGTGTGTCCCAATCCGCCATCAGCCAAAGCATTAAACAATTAGAAGGGGAACTCAATATGCCTCTTTTCGTGCGCACTACAAAATCTGTAGGGTTCACGCCAGAAGGTAAAGAATTGTTTGATACAGTAGCTAAAGCATTTTCTATTCTTGATAATGGTGTTACCCAATTACAAGAACGTGTTAGTCAAGCTTATGAAAGCTTGAATTTAGCTGCTACAGATACATTATGTCGCCATTTCTTATTGCCTTATTTCCATAAATGGCAATTGCAAGAAAGTGAAATCGGTCTACATATCATCAATCGTCCATCTCCTGATTGTGTAGAGTTAGTACTTAACAAAGAAGCGCAATTAGCAGTGGTTAATGATTATGAAGGTTTGCGAGATAATCCACAATTAGAAGTGACTACGCTTGCTACGATTCAAGACGTCTTCGTTGGGGGGCCTGACTATAAAGGAGCAGGGTTCTTCGATCAAGGTCGTTTGCTTAATGAGCCTATTTTGCTCTTGCATAAAGGTTCTGCGAGCCGCACCTTCTTCGATGAAGTTACTCATGGCGCATGCCGTAAACCTCGTTTTGAACTTGGTAGTGTCGATGTATTGCTAGACCTTGTGGAAATCAATATGGGCATTTCTATGTTGCCTAACCACGTGGTACAACAAAAAATGCAAGAAGGGACTATTGTTCGTATCGATACAGACATTCCTGTGCCGACTCGCGATATTGTGCTTGTACGTTCTCGATTGGTACCTCAATCTGAAGGGGCTGCTAGATTTACATCCTTGCTCGTTAACCGTGAAAGTAACCGCGATAAAATTTTATAAAAAGATAACACACTTTATGAATTTTCATAAAGTGTGTCTTTTTATATTTTAGGCTAGGTCTTTCTGTGCTATATTATATTGTTATAAACCTGTTGAATCCTACGGTTCAGAAGAAAAAGTTTTTTAAGTCTTGTATGTAATAATTTTTGGCAACCCATCTCTTGCGATTTTTACTAGTCGTATTATAAGACTTTTACTACATATAGGTTGACCCTGAGGGGCTATTTACGTTAAAATTTAAAGATAGTTATGCGGAGGTATAAGCACATGGAATTATTAAAAAAGCGCATTCGTGAAGAGGGTATTGTCCTCAATAATCGCGTGCTAAAAGTAGATGGCTTCTTGAACCATCAAATCGATCCACAATTGTTTAAAGCAATCGGTAAAGAAATCGCGGATCGTTACCGTGATGCAGGTGTGCAACGTATTGTTACCATTGAAGCATCTGGTATTGCGTTGGCATTGATGGCTGCTCTTGAGCTCGACGTGCCATTGGTATTTGCGCGTAAGAAAAAATCTATCCTTATGGTAGATGACGTATATCATAGTGTTGTGTACTCTTATACAAAAGAAGAAAACTACGATATTACTATTTCCAAAAAATTCTTGCCAGCTGGCGAAAAAGTATTGATCATCGATGACTTCTTGGCATCTGGTGAAGCAGCTATGGGCCTTGCTAAATTAGTTCAAGATGCTGGTGATGAAGTAGTAGGTATGGCCATTGCTATTGAAAAATCCTTCCAACCTGGTCGTGAACGCCTTGAAAATGCAGGTTACCGTGTAGAGTCTTTAGTTCGCATTAAAGAATTTAAAGACAATGGATGTGTATTTATCGAAGACTAATAGTCTGATTATTTGTAGAGGGAATTATGAATCAAAAAGCAGAAAAATTCGACTTACTTGTTGCTGATCTGAATAAAGGTGGCAACTCTTGGTTTACAAAGGAAGAAATGGCAGACGACCTTCATACTGTTGTGTACCACGGCCGTTTGGATGTTCATAATCATAGCTTGCCTGTATTCATCGTTGTGGATGATTCTGCATTCTCCTATGCGCGTATAGCTATCACAACAACATCTATTGATGAAAAAGTAATTCCTGCTGTATTAAAAGAGCTCAACACCTTAAACCAAGATTACAAAGTATCCAAATATTATGTAAGCACTGAAGATAACAATATCTACATGGACGTATCTGTTCCTGGCTTGACTGAACAATTCGATCCTACTGTAGTAGTAAATCTTTTGCTTGAAGTAGTCCAACCACATTTAGATGCTGTACATAAAGGCATTCTTAAAGTAGCTGGTTTAGCTTAATAGAGGTTGTTATGAATCCTAAAGCATTATTATTTGATAAGTTTTTGAAAGAAGAAGAAATTACATCCTTTGAACGTAAGGATTTTGATGATGAAGACGGTACAGTAGTATATCGTTCTTACATCAAATCCCCATTATGGGATATGCCTTTATTCGTTATTCTTGATAACAGTATTTATAGTGTCATTCGTTTAGTATTGGGCCCTGAAAAGGTAACAGCACAAAACATGGCTGCCTTAAATGCGTTAATCAACCGTGACAATGCGACTTACAAAAACTATAAACTCTATATTGATGAACAAGACTCCAGTTTATATTTAGATTGCGTATACATGTGTGGTGACGATGCGTTTGAACCTGCATTAATGTATGCGTTGATGTCTTCTATCGTAGATTACATCCCTGAATCTGTAGGTGAATTAAAAGCTGCTTTTGAAAGTGGTACTCACTAATTAATAGTAACTACAAATTAAGTGGTCTAATGTTCGGAAACGTATAAAAGAGGATAACCTGTTTTAAAACGGGTTATCCTCTTTTTTGTATTCTTAAAGAAATTATATTAATACTAATTAATATAATATATCTAAGTTATTCTTAGTAAGTTTTAGTTATTTCTCTATTTTACTAAACTATTTTGATATATATCTATATAACAAAATAAGAATTCTTTATAAAGTTCGGAATATAACGAATAATAAAAATAATTAATTAAAAAACATTCGAAAATAATGTTGCTTTTGAAAAGGTTAGGTGTTACAATTTGTGTACAAGAAGGAGGTAGCACCGTGAACTATGCAAATCAACAAACTCAAGGCAAGTCTACGGAGGCTATTTGTGCGCATTTTTCCCGGTCTATTTAGGCTGGGCTTTTTTATTAGGAGGATCTATGAAGGTCGGTATTATTATGGGCAGCAAGTCTGACCTAGACACAATGAAAAAGGCATCTGCTGTACTTGATGAATTTAACATTCCTTATGAAATGGTTATTGCTTCTGCACATCGTACGCCAGAGGCTGTAAAGGATTTTGTTACACGACTTGAAGATGAAGGGGCTATTGCTTTTATCGCTGGTGCTGGTGCAGCGGCCCACTTACCTGGCGTAGTAGCCAGCTTTACCACATTACCTGTAATCGGTATTCCTCTTAATGCAACGGCATTGAAGGGCATTGATTCCTTGCTTGCTATCGTTCAAATGCCATCTGGCATGCCTGTAGCAACTATGGCTGTAGATGGTGCTAAAAACGGAGCACTCTTTGCAGTCCAAATTGGAGCAGCTTTCAACAAAGAATTGAAAGAACAATATGTACAATATCGTAAAGATATGGCTGAAAAAGTCTTAGCAGATAATGCAGAGCTACAAGGCGCTATTAAACTATAATCGTTTGAAGCGTTTACATCATCATTTATACATCTTCGAATAGAAAAGAGTAAAAGGAGACATATCATGGCTAACATCGACTTGGAAAAATTAACATTATTGTACGAAGGTAAAGCAAAACAAGTATATCAAACAGATAACAAAGATGAGTACATCGTTCATTACAAAGATGATGCTACTGCATTCAACGGAGAAAAACATGATACTATCCTTGGCAAAGGCGTATTGAACAATAAAATTTCTTCTTTCTTCTTTGAATTGTTGAAAAAGGAAGGTGTACCAACTCACTTTGTTCGCCGCGAAGATGATCGCAATCAAACAGTACTTACTTTGGATATCATTCCTCTAGAAGTTATTGTTCGTAACATTGCAGCCGGCTCTATGGCTAAACGCTTTGGCATTGAAGAAGGTACATCTCTTAAACATCCAATCCTTGAATTCTGCTACAAAAATGATGAATTAGGCGATCCATTTGCCAATGAATCCCAAATCACAGCACTTGGCTGGGCGACTCAAGAACAATTAGATGTAATCTCTACTATTACTTTAAAAGTAAACGATATTTTGAAAAAATTCTTGGCTACAAAAAATGTAACCCTTGTAGACTTTAAATTAGAATTTGGTACACACAATGGTGAAGTACTATTAGGCGATGAAATCTCTCCTGATACATGCCGTTTCTGGGATGCTACAACAGGTGAAAAACTCGATAAAGACCGTTTCCGTCGAGACCTTGGCAATATCGAAGAAGCGTACAAAGAAATGTTATTCCGTCTTACTGGCGAACGCGCCTAAGGGGGCACAATGAACTACGATCCTGTTTTTGATAAATGGCATGAAGAGTGTGGTGTATTCGGTGTCTATGATAGAACCGTTGATGTAGCACGCTATGTATATTGGGGCCTTTTTGCGCTCCAACACCGTGGCCAAGAAAGTGCGGGTATTGCCGTTACAGATGGTCATGATGTAGAACTAAAAAAAGGCATGGGCTTGTTGACTGAAGCTATCAAAGAATTACCATCTTTGTCTAGCCATATGGGTACAGGCCATGTGCGGTACTCTACAACAGGGTCCAATAATCCACGTAATATTCAACCGTTAGTTATTCATTATCAAGGTGGCCAAATTGCAGTGGCTCATAATGGTAATTTAACGAATGCTTTAGCCATTCGTAAACGCCTTGAAGCAGATGGTTCCATTTTCCAAACGACTATGGATTCCGAGGTTATCGTAAACCTCATTGCTCGTTCTAAAGCCGGAACTCAGGTGGAACGCATTGCTGATGCAGCCCGTCAAATTGAAGGGGCCTTTTCTCTCGTTATTACTACGAACGACTCCTTGGTAGGGGTGCGCGACCCTCAAGGTTTTAGACCCCTGTGTTTAGGTAAAACTGAAAATGGTTATGTTCTCTCTAGTGAAAGCTGTGCTTTTGACGCCATTAAGGCTGAGTTCATTCGCCACATAGATCCAGGCGAAATGGTTATCATCGATGACTCTGGTGTGCGTAGCACCATTTATGCAGAACCAGAAAAAATCGACAAAAAGCTTTGTGTCTTTGAATATATTTATTTTGCTCGTGGCGATAGCCATATCGATGGTCAATCAGTTTACCAATCTCGGCTTAACATGGGGTGCGAACTATATAACGAAACTAAATATGATGCGGATATTGTTATGTCCATTCCAGACTCTGGCACAACAGCTGCACTAGGTTATGCCCGTGCATCGGGCATCCCTTTTGCAGAAGGTCTTGTTAAAAACCGTTATAGTGGACGTACCTTTATCAAGCCTAATCAAGAGGAACGGGAATTAGCTGTTCGCATGAAGCTTAATGCATTGCCTAATATTGTAGGTGGCAAACGGATTGTCCTCATCGATGATTCTATCGTACGTGGTACTACGAGTGGTATTATCGTTAAAATGCTAAAAGAAGCGGGCGCCAAAGAGGTTTACATGTGCGTAAGTTCTCCAACGATAGAGTATTCTTGTCACTATGGTATTGATACATCCGTACGAAAAGAGCTCATTGCAGCTACTCATACAGTAGATGAAATTAGAGATTATATTCATGCTGATAAATTACATTACTTGTCTCGTGAAGGTTTATGCCGCGCTATATCTGATGTAGCACCAAATGATTTATGCTTTGCCTGCTTCAATGGTGATTATAGCGTAGCGGTTCCTGCGGACCAAGAGGAAGGGGTCAAATATGTGCTCGAATAAAACTAGTTTAACTTATCGCGATGCAGGTGTTGACATCGATGCAGGCAATCGCGCTGTAGAGTTGATGAAAGAGTCCGTAAAACGCACTTATACTCCTGGTGTTGTAGGTGATTTAGGTGGTTTTGGAGGACTCTATTCCTTAGCTGGTCACTCTATGTCTGACCCTATGCTCGTATCTGGTACGGATGGTGTAGGCACCAAATTGCGCCTCGCTATCATGATGGATAAACATGATACAATCGGCCAAGATTGCGTAGCTATGAGTGTTAACGATATTCTTGTGCAAGGTGCTACACCTCTATTCTTCCTCGATTACATTGCAGTAGGTAAACTTGATCCTGTGAAAGTAGCAGATATCGTGCGCGGTGTAGCTGAGGCTTGTGAAGAGTCGGGCTGCGCTTTACTAGGCGGTGAAACTGCTGAAATGGCAGGATTTTATGATAACGATGACTACGATGTGGCTGGTTTTGCCGTTGGTATTGTTGATCGTCCTAAATTGATTACTGGTGAAAGTATCAAAGTGGGCGATGTAATTTTAGGCTTGCCATCTTCCGGCGTTCATTCCAATGGTTTCTCATTGGTTCGTAAAATCGTATTCGACCATAAACAATTGTCTATCGATACAGACATCCCAGAGTTTGGTAAAACCTTAGGTGAAGAATTATTGACACCTACACGTTTATATCCAAAAGCTGTATTGCCGTTGATTGAACAAGAGCTAGTAAAAGGCATGGTTCATATTACAGGTGGTGGTTTCTATGAAAACATTCCTCGCGTATTGCCAAAGGGTGTGACTGCAGAGGTAGACGTTACTACATGGCCACGACTTTCTATATTTACAAAACTACAAGAATGGGGCAATGTAGCATGGCCTGAAATGTACCGAACTTTCAACATGGGTATTGGCATGATCCTCATCGTTGATCAAAATGATGTAGAAAAGGTTAAAGAAAATCTTGGCAGTCGTGGTGAAGCTGTATATGAAATTGGCCGTATCGTAAGTGGTGATGGTCCTGTTGTCCTTAAAGGGGCTGAGTTTGATGCGTAATTTTAAAAAGCGATTAGCCCTCTTTGCCAGTGGCCGTGGCTCTAATGGGGAAGCACTGTATAAGGCTATGGAAGAAGGCTATATTAATGGTGAATTTGTTGTCATCATTACAGATCACGGCGATGCCGGTATTGTAGAACGCTCTAAATCTTGGAATATTCCACTTATTGTTATCAATCGTAGCGACTATGATTCTAAAGCTGGCTTTGAACAAGCTCAGTTAGATGCCTTAGAGCCTTATAAGGTAGATGGTATTGTATTGGCGGGCTATATGCGCATAGTTGGGGCTAAGCTCATTGAACGTTATGAGCATAAGATTTTAAATATTCATCCTGCATTATTGCCATCCTTCCCAGGCCTTCATGGTCATCAACAAGCTATTGACGGAGGCGTAAAGATTACGGGCTGTACGGTACACTTTGTTGATGCGGGAATGGATACGGGCCCAATCATTATGCAGAATACGGTTCCTGTACTACCCGATGATACAGAGGATACTTTGAGTGATAGATTATTACCTATTGAGCATAAAACGTATAAAGAGGCGTTGCGACTATTTTGTGAGGATAAGCTCACTATAAAAGGTCGCATTGTATATATTGAAGATTAATGAGAAAGCAAATGGAGAGGTTACATGATTAAAAATGCACTTCTTAGTGTTTCAGATAAAACAGGTATTGTAGACTTTGCGAAAGGTTTAGTTGAATTAGGTGTAACTATTTATTCCACAGGTGGAACCCTTAAAGCCATAACTGATGCGGGCATTGCAGCAAAAGCCGTAGAGTCTTTGACGGGTTTTCCTGAAATGATGGACGGTCGTGTAAAGACATTGCATCCAAAGGTTCATGGTGGTATTTTGGCAATCCGTGATAACGGGGAGCATCAACAAGCTATGGCGGATCATGGTATTGAACCAATTGATTTAGTAGTTGTCAATCTCTATCCATTCCGTGAAACCATTGCTAAACCAAATGTATCCTTAGAGGAAGCTATTGAAAATATCGATATCGGCGGTCCTACCATGGTGCGCTCTGCGGCGAAGAACCATGCGTATGTGGGTATTGTGGTAAATCCAGATCATTATGCCGAAATCTTAGCAATGCTTAAAGAACGTGGCGAATTGACTAAAGACTATCGCTTTGGTCTAGCGAAAGAGGCCTTTGCTCATACAGCTGCGTATGATGTAGCTATTGCTAACTACATGAGCGGTATCTTGAACGAAGGTCCTACACCTCCAGAATATTTAAGTGCTTATGAAAAGGTAACAGACCTTCGCTATGGGGAAAATCCGCATCAAAAGGCGGCATTCTACAAAGAAATTGGTACAGCTCATGGCATGGGGGCCTTGAAACAACTCCATGGTAAAGAGCTTTCTTATAACAACATCGTAGATATGGAAGCGGCTTGGAATATGGTGTGGGAGTTTACAGATCCTGCAGCATGTATTATTAAGCATACAAATCCATGTGGTGCAGCTACAGCAGCCACATTGCATGATGCTTATGTAAATGCTTACGAAGCAGACTCCGTATCTGCCTTTGGTGGTATCGTGGCTTTAAACCGTGAAGTCGATGCTGCTACTGCCGGAGAAATGAGCAAAATTTTCTTAGAAGTCATTATGGCACCTGCTTTCACAAAAGAAGCATTACACATTCTCGAAGCTAAGAAAAATATTCGCCTCATAGAATTATCTAAACCTGAGTCTGGCCAAGTGACAGTGAAAAAGGTTTCTGGTGGTCTATTGGTGCAAACAGAGGATGATATCCAAGAAGACCGCGCTCACTATAAAGTCGTTACAAAGGTGCAACCAATAGAGGAACAATGGAAAGCCCTTGAATTTGCTTGGAAGCTCGTAAAACACGTGAAATCCAATGCCATTTTGATTTCTAACGAAAAACGTACACTCGGTGTGGGGGCTGGTCAAATGAATCGCGTTGGTTCTGCAAAAATTGCTCTTGAACAAGCTGGTGAAGCTGCTAAAGGCGCTGTATTAGCATCTGATGCATTCTTCCCATTCGGTGATACTGTAGAAACAGCGGCAAAACATGGTATTGCAGCTATTATTCAACCAGGTGGGTCCATTCGCGATGAAGAATCTATCAAAGCTGCTGACGAAGCAGGCATTGCTATGGTATTTACAAGTATTCGTCATTTTAAACATTAATTCGTTTAGCATAATTGAGATTTACAGTTGAGCACTAGTTCATATTTAATCATTGATGCGTAATAATGATTGTAGAGGATATAAGTGCTTACATAAAATGATGTATTGATGGCGTTTAGGCGTCGATGGAGGACTTATGAAAGTATGTGTAATCGGTAACGGCGGCCGCGAACATGCCTTAGCATGGCGCTTGTCCATCAGCCCTAGCGTAACAAAGGTATACGCCATTCCTGGCAGCGCGGCTATGTCAGACTGTGCTGAGTTAGTTGGTATCGACTGGCAACAAAGCGACCTTTTGATTAGCTTTTTGAAGGACAACCAAGTTGATTTAGTCGTTGTCGGTCCTGAGGCACCTCTTGTAGCAGGCTTGGCAGATGTACTGAATAAGGCAGGAATTCCTGTCTTTGGCCCATCTAAAGCAGCTGCTCAATTAGAAGGCTCAAAGGTGTTTGCCAAGGATCTTATGAAAAAATACAACATACCGACCGCTGCGTATGGTGTATTCCACAAGGTCGATGAAGCAAAAGAATTTATCGCTCAAACGGGTGCACCTATCGTGGTGAAAGCTGACGGTTTAGCGGCTGGTAAGGGCGTTGTAGTAGCTATGACCATTGAAGAAGCGAATGCAGCTGTGGAAGACATGCTTAGCGGTAATCGTTTTGGTGAGGCAGGTAGCACCGTTGTTATCGAGGAATTCATGGAAGGTGAAGAAGCGAGCTTACTTGCTTTTGTCGATGGCAAAACAGTAGTTCCTATGATTGCCTCTCAAGATCATAAACGTATCTTTGATGGTGATAAAGGTCCTAATACAGGTGGCATGGGCACCTATGCACCGGCGCCAGTACTTACTGATGCATTGCGTGATGAAGCGATGAAAACAATTTTAGAACCTATGGTGGCTGCCATGCAAAAAGAGGGCATGCCTTATGTAGGTTGCCTCTATGCAGGGCTAATGATTACTGCTGAAGGTCCTAAGGTGGTAGAATTCAATGCTCGATTTGGTGATCCTGAAACACAAGTTGTATTGCCCTTACTAGATAGTGACTTAGGTCAAATCATGATGGCTTGTGCCACCGGCAATTTGACAGCTCATATGGTGAGATGGAAAGATTCCTCTGCGGCTTGTGTTATCCTTGCCTCTAAAGGATATCCTGAAACATCTTCCAAGGGTGATGTGATTCATGGTGATATTAAACAACATGATACAACCATCGTATTCCACTCAGGCACTAAACTAGTGGGTGAAGAGTATGTCACAAATGGCGGTCGCGTGCTTGGCGTTGTAGGCCTTGGTAAAGACCTTAGAACCGCGCTCGATAGAGCTTATGGACGTATAGAACACATCGATTTTGAGGGCATGCAATATCGTACAGATATTGGGGCGAAAGCTTTCAAATAAACTAAAGATCTTTTAAATCATGAAAACATGTATTTAAATAGTACAATAGCATTTCAAAATATAAAAACCTCTACATTTATGTATAGCGCATGTGGTGTAGAGGTTTTATTTTCTACCTTTTAACGGTTACCTATGATATAATAAATTAGATATAAAGAGGGCCCATCGACGTGTGATGGCGTTAGGCTCATCTCAAAATTTGGAAACTTATGGATGACGCCTGACGTGTAGAAGAAACCTTCTACACGTTAGGTGTTTTTACTATAGTCTATTTTTCGTATAGCGACGTACAACTATGAAATATAACAAAGAACCGTTAGAACTGAATAGTCCGGTGGCCTTTTGGCTGAACTTCCCCAATGAAGAACGCGTGTTTTGGGTGGATCGTCAGAGTGACCGTATCGTTGTAGGCGCTAAACGTCTGGCGACGGTCAAAGATGATGAGGACCGTCATAATTACGCTTACGTATTTTATGGGGATACTTTTTTTGAGACCTCCAAGGATCCTAAATGGTCTGGTATGGGCCATGAAATGATTGCTTTTACCCATTATTACATCGTAGAAAATGGGGAATCTTTCTACCTTCATGCTGGTGAAAGCGTGCCTATCGAGGATTTTGAAGTGCCTCGCGTACGCCATAACTACAAGGAAACTAGTGATGATAAGGCGGCTTGGGATAGCTTGATGAATGCTATTGCTGAGGGGATTAGCAGTGGTGAAATGACTAAGGTCGTTTCCTCTCGTGAAGTCCAGTTTACCAGCGATACCCCGTATAATGTGGCTAGTATTTTAGCCAATTTAGTAGATAACAATCCTAATTGCTTTATCTTTGGTTACGAAAAGGATGGACGTACCTTCGTGGGTGCCTCTCCAGAAATTCTAGTACGTCATCGTGGCAGTGAAATCCTTAGTTATGCCTTGGCTGGCACAGCTCCTAAGCACGGTTCTAACGCGTGGACTAAGGAGCAATTGTTAACAGATAAGAAAAATCTTTTTGAACATAACATCGTCCGCGATCGCATTGTAAATACTATGAAAGCGATTACTCCAGATGTGACTATAGGTGAAACGGGTATTATGGAGCTAGCTCACCTCTATCATTTGCGGACCATTATTACCGCAAAGGATAGTACGAAGTCCCTTGTAGAGTGGGCGAAATTGTTACATCCTACACCTGCTCTCGGTGGGGAACCGCGAGAAAAGGCATTGGCACTGTTGCAACAGTACGAAGCCCATGAGCGCGGCATGTACGCGGCTCCATTTGGCTTTATGAAGGATATGGGGGATGGCATCGTTGTCGTTGCCATTCGCTCTGCTCTCATCATGGATAATGTACTCTATGCCTATGCAGGGTGTGGCGTTGTGGCCGACTCTGATGCGGATGAAGAATACACAGAAACTAATAATAAAATGCGCACCATTTTGGAGGCGCTCTAATACATTTCCAAACCCTTAGGGGTTGTTGAAAGGGAATATAATGAACGAATATATTGCTGCCTTGGTAGACGAGTTCTATCAACTCGGCATCCGTCATGCCGTGTTTAGCCCCGGCTCTCGTTCTACGACGATGGCCATGCTTTTCACGGAGCATGAAGGATTTGAAACATATATGAATATAGATGAGCGCTCTGCTAGTTTTATGGCTCTTGGTATTGCAAAGGCTCATAAGGAACCAACCGTACTCGTTTGTACCTCTGGTTCGGCAGTGGCTCATTATTTGCCCGCTATTTTAGAGGCTCAATATAGCGGTGTGCCTCTCATTGTACTATCTGCTGATAGACCGCATACACTGTTACACGTAGGGGCTCCGCAAACAGTGGACCAACAGAAAATCTTTGGTACTGCTGTAAATTATTATGAAGAATTAGCAGTGCCTCAAGAGGCTCATTACTATACATATTCACGCCAAGTAGCGCGTAAGGCGTATATGAAAGCGATGGATACTAAAAAAGGACCAGTACATATCAATGTGCCGCTCTTTGAGCCATTGGTGCCTGAACTGGACCGTAAACACTTTGAAGCAGGACGTAGTCCCTTTAACGTGGTTAAGCCAAATTATAGCGGCGGATATAACTATGACCATAAAAGTAGTACAAGTCGTGTAAGCGATATTCGTAACGGTAATAATGAAGGCTTCCTTGCACAGTATAAGAATATTCTTATACTAGCTGGACCACAGGTAGATATTGCGGAATCTAACAGTATTCTTTCTTTTGCTGCTGCACTACAAGCACCTATCTTGGCAGATCCATTATCTAATGTAAGACGAGGTTATAACTCTGTTGATAGTCACAGTGATAAGGACTGCATCGATGCTAGTAATGTTGTTATTTCTACATATGATGCATTTTTAGCTGATAAAGAGCTATGGTCTGTGTTAAACCCAGATTGTATCATTCAGTTCGGCCGAATCGTTGTGTCTAAACGAGTGCAACAGATGGTAGCGAGTTGGGATAATGTAGAGTACATCGAGGTCAACCCTACGATGGATTCCTTGAATCCAACGGGCAAGACCACAGTACATATGCAAGCAAGTGTAGATGTGTTTACGAATCTGTATAGTGCAGTAAACGACTCTAATGCATATCTAAAAAAATGGCAAAGTTTAGAAGAAGCTGGCAAAGCTCAACTAGGTACAGCATTAGAGGAGCCAAGTTGTTTTGAAGGTCGTACGATACGCGAGTTACAACAGTATATTTCCGATAATGCACAAGTACTTGTGGCCAATAGTATGAGTATTCGAGACTTTGATTACTTCTGGTTTGGTGGAGAATCCACTGCCGTTATTTATGGCAACCGCGGTGTTAATGGTATCGACGGTACCATTTCTACTGCTCTAGGCCTTGCCACAAATGGTGTGCCTACATATCTTGTAACTGGTGACTTGTCGTTGTTCCACGATTTAAATGGATTGGCAGTCGCCAAAACACATAATCTCAATTTGACGATTATTTTGCATAATAACGATGGAGGCGGTATTTTTGAGTACTTACCGCAAAAGGGGACGAAGCACTTTGGTTACTTGTTCTCTACATCACAGGGGCTAGATTATAGTGGGGCTGCCAAACTCTACGGCTGTGGTTACACTAAAATCTCAAGTCCTGCTGAATTAAGATCGGTATTAGATAAGGCAAGTGCTGAATTAGGCGTTCATATCATTGAGATTCCTACAAATCGGGAATATAGCCGACAGCTACATAAAAAATATACAAAAGTTTCAGTTGATATGGAGGCATTACTATGAGTCAGTATTTTTGCAGTATTGTAGATAATGCTTTGTGTAATCCAGCTCAGCGCATGTACTTTGACTTAGGGGAATACCGCTACGGTTTGACTGTAGTTGGCGACGGGGAACCTATCGTGTGTTTTCACGGCTTCTCTGAATCGAGCTACACTTGGGATGCTATTAATCTGCCTGGATATCGCTTGGTCCGTATCGATTTGATAGGTCATGGTGATTCAGATATTCCTGATGAGGAACAGGCCTATACAATTCCTCAAATGATAGAGGACTTGCATACGGTTATTTATCATATGGTTGGCGATAGCTATTACCTCATGGGCTATTCCATGGGGGCCCGTATTGCGCTTTCCTATGCTTTGGAATATGAAAGTGAAATTAAAGGGCTTATTCTTGAAAGTGGATCTGTAGGCATCGCCTCTGAGGATGAACGAGCAGAACGCCGTAAGGCTGATGAAGACTTAGCCGTTCGCATTGAAAATCATGATGGTGCTTGGTTTGCCTCGCGTTGGGCGGAGATTCCTATTTTTGAAAGTCAAAAACAACTTTCAGAGGGCGTAGAGGAATTAATCTATCTACGTCGTTCCAATAATAGTACGTACGCCTTAGCATGTACATTGCGTGGCTCGGGACAGGGTGTCATGCCTTATGTAGGAGATAGATTAGAAAAATTCTCTGTTGAAGGCTTATATGTGAGTGGCGCATTAGATACAAAATATACTACAATAGGAAGAGATGTATTTGGCAAGTTGCCAAACTTTAAGCATGTCATCGTCGAAGGGGCGGGGCATAATGTGCATATAGAAAAACCGCAAATATTTGAACAAGCGGTGTTAGATTTTTTACAGAAGAAAGGTTAAGTCCATGAGTAAATTTGATTGGAAAGTATTGGATCGTAATTATGAAGATGTAATTTACGAAACATATAATGGCATTGCAAAAATTACTATTAACCGTCCAGAGGTGCGCAACGCGTTCCGTCCTAAAACAGTTATGGAGTTAATCGACGCTTTCACAGTGGCTCGTGAAGATAACGAAGTAGGCGTAATCGTATTGACTGGTGCTAACCACGGCAAAGGTGAAGATAAAGAAGCGTTCTGCTCTGGTGGCGACCAAAGTGTACGCGGTCACGGTGGTTATGTAGGTGATGATAATGTACCTCGCTTGAACGTTCTTGATTTACAACGTTTGATCCGTGTTATTCCTAAACCTGTTATCGCCATGGTTAATGGTTATGCTATCGGTGGCGGTCATGTATTGCACATAGTATGTGACCTTACTATCGCTTCTGAAAATGCTAAATTCGGTCAAACAGGTCCTCGCGTAGGTTCTTTCGATGCTGGTTACGGTGCAGGTTACTTGGCTCGTATGATCGGTCACAAACGTGCTCGTGAAGTATGGTTCTTGTGCCGTCAATACACTGCTGCTCAAGCGTATGAAATGGGCATGGTTAATACGGTTGTACCATTCGACAAATTGGAAGAAGAAACAGTTCAATGGTGTAGCGAAATCCTTGAATTGTCCCCAATGGCATTGCGCATGTTGAAAGGCTCCTTCAATGCTGATACAGACGGTCTTGCAGGCTTACAACAATTTGCAGGCGATGCAACATTGATGTACTACACAATTGATGAAGCTAAAGAAGGTCGTGACGCGTTCAAAGAAAAACGCAAACCTAACTTCAAACAATTCCCTAAATTCCCTTAATAGGGAGAGTTACTAGTCCTAAACTGAGGACTGATTAACTGTTAAAATAACAAGGGCGCCTCTATATGAGGCGCCTTTCTTGTAATATCTCTATATTTATGATATCTCGATTATTTATTGGTAATTAGTCGTTAGTGATTAGCTATTAGGTTTAGATATGAGGTGAGACGATGGAATGGTTACGTTATGGTGCAGAGCACTATCCTAATCGTATATGCATAAATGAATATACCTATAACGATATATACCGTGGCGTAGTCCATGTAGCTCGTACATTAGAACCTCTAAAAGCATCTCGCGTAGCCATCTTATCGGATAACTCTGTAACGATGGCGATTTACGTATTGGCAGCTATGCTCGTGCATAAAGAGGTACTACTGCTAAACGTACATCTTAAGCCTAAGGAAATAGAAAACCAATTAGCTCAGCTAGATGTTACTACCGTATTGCATAGCATTGAGCGACGAGATCAATTACCTAATTCCATTTCTACCATTGTTTTTGAATCGCTAGAAAGTATTTTATCAGACCTAGAGCCAGAGGATACCTTTGATTGGACCTTCAAAGATAGTGATGTGGCGGCCATCATGAATACCAGTGCCACTACGGGGCAGTTTAAGTCTGTTCCTCTTCGATGGGGGCAAATTAGAGCTCATGTACAAGCGTCTAAAGCGGTACTAGGTAAAACTGAACAAGATAATTGGCTCATGGTATTGCCCCTATTCCATGTAAGTGGTCTATCTATCTTGATGCGCTCTCTTTATAATGGTACGGCTGTTACTATATTGCCTAAATATGATGAAGCTCAAGTTCTCAAACTCATAGAGTCTGAAAACATCAATATGATGTCTTTAGTACCTACTATTTTGACTCAATTAGAGCCCAGTATTACATATCATAAATTGCGTGTTATCTTGCTCGGTGGTGAGTTCATTCCCATGGCGCTCATCGATGCTTGTGAAAAGAAATCCTTACCTATTTACAAGACCTATGGCATGACGGAAACCTTTAGTCAAAGCGTGACCTTCTCCGTATTGGATTATCCACATAAACGAGATTCCGTAGGCAGACCATTACCTGGCATGCAGGTTCGCATTGATAATCCTGATACAGACGGGGTAGGTGAGATTCACTTAACAGGTCCTATGGTTATGACTGGTTACATTAACAAGGAACCTATCGATGGGGACCTTAATACAGACGATATCGGTTACGTCGATGAAGAGGGATTTGTATATATTTTGAACCGTCGCAAGGACCTTATCATTTCCGGTGGTGAAAATATTTATCCTAAGGAATTAGAGGATCTAGTCTATACAGTGCCATCCGTTAAGGAATGTGCCGTTGTACCTGTGCCTGATGATAAATGGGGACAAGTGCCGGCGCTTTTTGTGGCCTTTCACGATGGTGAAAGTATGACTGCAGATGATATTCTGTCGTTTATGACCAAGTCCTTGGCGAAATATAAAGTTCCTAAATACGTAAAGATACTGCCTGCATTGCCTCGTAATGGTACAGGTAAAATCGTGCGCAATGAATTGCGTTTAGAAGATTGAGGCGCCTATGAATGATATTTTAAACTTTAAAAGTATAACTACATATCGCCTTAAATTGCCATTAAAGTTCAATTTTAAAACCGCTAAAGGTGAAGTAAAAGAACGAGAAACTATCGTCATTCGCATCGAGGACCAACAAGGTTATGTAGGTTATGGGGAATGTGTGGCTTTCACGGAGCCCTTTTATACAGCAGAAACTGTAGAGACATGCTGGCAAAAATTAGTTGATGACTATATTTTCAATCTCCGCTTGATGCGGCCTAAACCGCTCATGACCTATGTGCGTCAGTTACAGTTTTGGCTCAATCGAGATCATATGCCTATGACCATTGCCGCCTTAGAAAATGCATTGATTAACCTTCATTGCGAGCGATTAGGTGTAAATTCCGTTTCCTATATTATAGGGCAGCCTTTACAAGATACCATTGAAAGCGGCATTGTTATCGGGGATGTACCGATGGAACGATTGTTGGATGCCGTAGAAACTCATGTGGCGAATGGTTGTAAGCGCATCAAGTTAAAGGTGAATCCTACAGACGGCTATGAACGAGTATCCTTAATACGTAAGCATTACCCTGATTTAGTCTTGGCGGCCGATGCAAATCAAAGCTATTCTTATGGTGATATCCATAAGGTTCGCCAATTTAACGATTTGAATCTAGCTTGTATTGAAGAACCTTTTGCTATAACGACACTTCAATCCTATAAGGAGTGGAAGTGGGAACGACTCAATAACAACGATTGGCATATTGAAACGCCTATCTGTTTAGATGAATCCATATTGGGTTATGATGATTTATCTTATGCTATCGAGCACGGCTTAATCGATGTACTCAACATAAAGGTAGGGCGTATGGGTGGCCTTGTGCCGACCAAGGCCGCTATTAATCTTTGTAGAGAGTGTCATATTCCCTATTGGGTTGGCAGCATGGTAGAGTCGGGTATTTCTAAAATGATGCACGCTCAACTAGCGGCTCTAGGTGATTCCTATATGGCAGGAGACCTATCTGATTCTAATAGATATTTTGAACGAGATCTCATCTATCCAGATTTAACCTTTAAGGATGGTATTATGCAAGTTCCTGACGGAGATGGACTAGGTGTAACCGTCTTTGATGATAGATTAGAAGCGTATTGTGTGGAGAAACGAAGACTATGAATTTAATAGAATCCTTACAAATTGAACCGCCTCGTATGACGAGCGATACTACATGCATTGCAAAAATGAACTTAGGAGAATTCCACAAACAGCCTCAAGGCTATCTAAACGGTGGTGCCACCTTAGCATTTGCTGAAATCATCTCAGGCATGATGAGTAACGAACTCATTGGTCCAGAGAAATTTGGCGTAGGTCAATCTGTTACAGCCAACCATTTGCGCCCTGTAAGATGTGAAGGGACCTTAACGGCTTATGGCTCCTTACTTGTAAAAGGGAAGACATCCCATGTATGGCGCTTTGATATGATAGACGATGCGGAGCGCCTCATCTCACAAGTAACAGTGACCTTGGCGATAGTAGATTTTAATCGTTAACGTACATAGTTGTGAAAGGCAAAAAGGACAGCATATACTATTTTGGTATATGCTGTCCTTTTAACGTTTATGCTAAATATATAGATTATTGATCACTTAGCTAGTTAGTTACTTACTTACGAGTGATTGTATATAAGTCTTCGATATCTGGAATATCGTAAATAACCCATGTGCCGTCACCTAGATGACGCATCAAAATCTTTATGTCTTTAGTCATATTCTTTTTGTTGTTTTGAATGGTTGCTATAACCGTTGCAGTTTCGCCGTTGTCTTCAGTCTTTAGATTTTTAATCTCTACATCGTGCTCTTTAAATAGGCGACCTTCTACGAGACGGTCCACCATAGATTTATTATCATCATTTTGATTTGCTGTTTGACTATTGTTAGCAGGTGGTTCAGATTTAAAGCTATCTGGATCTTCAATATATTTTCTCATCACATCTTCGATGAGGGCAGGACCGAAAGTCTTTGTAGCAGCGACTGCAGCCTTGCCAAATGGATTAGATGTATCAATATATTTATTTCCTTCACGGTCTACGATGTTTTTTACGATGGATTTTACATCTACATGGCGCAAAACTTCATCTGCGTTTTTTTCCTGAACCGCTTGATGGATGATTTTTAATGTATAGGCTGGGCTATGTGGTACATACCATAAGAAATACCATGCGGCAGCTAAAGCACCTACAACAGCGATGATGAGGGCGATAATGACGCCTTTAGAACTACTTTTATTCACGGTGAATCCTTTCATTTACTTTGTATCGTAATTTTTCATAGCGAATATATACATATTGTAGCATATCCAGTAAAGTATAGTGTGATAATTTACACTTATACAGAAAACTGATGAAAGATAGTGATAAAGGGTGTATAGATGTAATTTAGCTATTATTTTCCGTTGTAAAAGCCTTAAAATAAGCATTATTCCTTATAACCCATGTTTTTAATAGAATTTTCATAAAAAAGTTCAAAAAAAATAGTTGCATTGGTCTAAAATCCATGGTATTATGTACAAGTAGTCAACGAGAGTTGATACGCGGCCCCGTGGTGTAGCGGTTAACATGTCGCCCTGTCACGGCGAAGATCGTCAGTTCAAATCTGATCGGGGTCGCCACTTTTTTTTTACAAAAAATCATGCCTCGGTAGCTCAGTTGGTAGAGCAACGGACTGAAAATCCGTGTGTCGACAGTTCGATTCTGTCCTGAGGCACCATTTTGTATTCCATGCGGTTGTGGTGGAATGGCAGACACGCCATCTTGAGGGGGTGGTGAGCGTACGCTCGTGAGGGTTCAAGTCCCTCCAACCGCACCACAAGATTAAAAGGACCTACAGTTCACTGTAGGTCCTTTTTGCTATCGCATTAAAAGTTGTGAGGGTATATGGGAGAGAGAAATGAATAAGAAATATTTTGTGCTAATGATACTTTCACTGACATTATTTAGTCAGTCTGGTTTGGCAGCAATAATAGATAGCCAGAATCAAAATATAAGTATTGAACAAAAAAATAATGCAAAATCAAAACAGTCTGTACAAACAGTAGCTCCGGTAAAACTAAATTTTGTTGAGATTATTCCTGGTGCTTTTAAAGCTGTTATAAAAGATAAATCGATAGATACGAAAGCACTTTCAATTGGCGATGAAATTATACTAGAGCGGATGGAGAAGGAGCACGGTTCTCAACGATTAAAAACATCAGGAAATCCCGATTTTGGAAGTGAATACAAAACGTTTGATCCACTTTACGATGATAAGGATGAAAAAGCGCTAAAAGAGATCAAAAATTATAATACTGAATCAACACGTAATCAAGGTTATTTTATTGGAGG
Source organism: uncultured Veillonella sp. (assembly GCF_963524655.1). GTDB lineage: Bacteria > Bacillota > Negativicutes > Veillonellales > Veillonellaceae > Veillonella. The sequence goes on along the minus strand of NZ_CAURHA010000012.1, from coordinate 21,487 downwards.
CAGAAATAAACCCTTACGTATTGTGAGTCCCTATATGAAAAAGAATGGAAAAGGAGAAATTAAGCTAACTAATCCTGTTAATACTAAAGATTATCGAACTCGTGCTGATCGGGATGAAGCAAATGAAAAGGAACTTCGAGAATATTTAGATAATAATAAGGGGAAAGGACACGACCTATATACGGCTAGAACTAAAGCTGAGATTAGAGAATCTTTGGAAAGCTTTTTTAAACCTATAGCATTGATTCAGTATCCTATTAATAATCCAAAGGATTACAAAGAAATTTCTACTGCATCAGGATTTCCAAAGAAAATACCAAGTTTTGCTAAAAATATTCATATGCATGGTAATCCCAGTTTTTTACAAGGTAGGGCTTATGTACAACTTGCATTTGGCGGTACACCGGAACAATTAAAACCATATATTGAAGAAGCTATTTCTAACTCTAAAGTAGTTGTTTCAAAATCTGATATATCTAATGTGTATGTTAAACGATATATTGATTCGAATATGGCCTATGCAGATTCTCTGTTTGCATTAATTCCAAGGGCAATGCTGATTGTAAAGAATACAACCGTGCCGATGGGGAAATTTATACAAGACCAATCAGATAATCCTATTGATAAATCTGTAGATGAAATATATGAGTTAGAAAATCAAGTACTAGCAGAATTTAATAAGGTACAGATTGTAGATGAAAATATGAATTCGAAGTATAATAGATATTTTGAGACTCGTAAAAGAGTAGAAGCAGAGGGAGATAAATTAAAATCTAGCGAAACAAATAGAAATACATTGTCTAAAGATAAAATCTATCCAACCTATACAGAGGAGGAGAATCGAAAACTTCAGAAACAGTACTTGCATAGATTGTCATTTAATGAAGATTCGGTAGAAATACCGGATAATTATGTATTGTATGTATTTGATTTTGGTGGAAGTCGGAATCATCCATATTCTTTAGGTGCTGCGGTCAGTCCTGATAAAAACTATATAATTTATTTCTTACAACAAGGTTGATTATAATGAACAAAAAGGTAGTAACATATATATGGTACTACCTTTTTGTTATATCTGTATTGGCAGACATTTAGATTATGTGTACAATCATAGTAATTAATAATACATGTATGTGTGTAAGTTTATATATGAGAGAAGAGTATGGAATTTAATTATGGCGAGACGTTGCGTATCCGAAGTGATTTATATACGATCTTAGGCAAGATACGCTACATTGATACTCATGGGCATATATGGTATGAGTATAAGCTAGTTAAACATAGTAATAACGCAGCATTTTGGCTTCGTTGGGATAAGAAGCGAGATGCGTACCAGTTTTCCAAGTTGTGTGGTAAAGCACAGCCAGCAGATATGAAACCCGTAGATAGTGGTTATAAGATGGTAACGGGCACTTGGGGTGAGGTGGACGTAGGTACTACTGATACTGCTAAATGTAAAGAGTATGAAAATGCTGATGGTACGGCTACGTTTTCTGTTGAAGCATGGGCTTTTGAAACGGACTATTCAAAAGGCTTTTACATTAATAAAGAATATGTATCTGTGGAGAAAGATGTAGAGATGACCGATACCATTAAAGATAGAATGGATACGGTTAAGATAATGAAGTTCGTAGGACCTATCGTTTGGATTTTGGCGAATGTGCTAATTTTTATGCCAAGGTTTGATATTCAAATCCTGCATGATATACATAATTTTCTTACCTGGCCTTATATAGTAGGTGGGAATATAATCATTGGTATCATTGTGGCTTTTGTCCTCTTTAAAAGATAGCATCTAGAAAATCAGGGATATACTATATTAAAACAAAAGGTAGTAACATATCTACGTTACTACCTTTTTAGTTTGCTTAGGATTTTGTTATTATTAGTTAGCTTCAGCTAGTTGAAGTTGTTCGAGTTCTGCTTCTTTAGCATCTAATTCTTTTGCACCAAAGTGAGCCAGTACACAGAATGTAACACAAAGAATACATGCTACCAATAAGAGATAGAAACCTGCGTTCCACCCAAATTTGTCGGCTAATACACCGAATAATGTTGTACCAAGGTTGGCACCTACAATGTAGCTCATGAAACCGCGAAGACCAACGGCGGAGCCTACAGCAAATGGAGGTACAATATCCATAGTTTGAACAGAGGCTAGGAATTGAGGAATGTAGATTAGACAACCTACGATAGCAGCAAAGAATGTAACCCATAAGAGGGATTCACTTTGCCAATAGCCGAAGATACAGAAGAAGATAATGCTTACGGCGATAATTGCTGGTGGCATACGATAACCTTTAAAGAATTTATCGGAAATGTAACCTGCAAAAATAGTAGAAGGTATAGCAGCCCATTCAAAGAATAAGAATGCTACAGACATCTCTGCTTTGGAGAAACCTTTTACTTGTAATAGGTAAATTGGAAGCCAAGTAAGCATACCGAAACGAATCATGTAAACAAATGTATCTACTAATGATACGTACCAAGCATTTTTGTTTTTCAATACATATTTTACAAAAATTTCTCGTGTATTCATGTGCGGTGCTTCAGAGCTTCTATGTGCTTTATGAGCTGTATCTGCAATGATTTCACTTGTTGGTGGTAAGCCTTCACGCTCAGGGCTTTCTTTAATTAAGAAGAAAATAGCGATAGCCACAACTATGGCAATAATTGCAGGGATACCATAGCTACCTAATTGCCAATGATCTGTTGTAGTGAAATATAGTGCAGCTGCAACGATTGGCGCTACGATACCGCCACCAAGATTGTGTGAGATATTCCAAATTGCACCATAACGGCCGCGTTCTTGTTTTGGATACCATTTCGCTAGAGTAATGAAGGATGGACCTACACCAAAACCTTGGAAGAAACCATTAAGAACTACTAATACTAAGAAGAAGGCGAGGCTGTCGGCAAAGCTCATAAAAATGTTGATAATTGCACAGCAAATAAGACCGAAAGCCATAAATTTTGCAGGACTTGCTTTGTCTGCAAGACTACTCATAAAGCCTTTACTTAAACCGTAGGCGATAAGCATACCACTAGATAGCAAACCGATTTCTGTTTTGCTCATGTGGAGGATATCTGATAAGAAATGAGTTGATAAGGCAAAGTTGTTACGCACGATATAGTACGCTGCATAACCAATAAAAATACCAAGTAGAGATTGGAATCTGTATTTATAGTATAGATTCATAATCATACTTTGTGGTACAGATGATTTTGCCTCTTTAGGTTGTAGAAATGAAAACATAGTTATTACCTTTCTTTATTAATAACTAAATCCTGTTGCATTGATAATACTAACATTTTCATAGAATTCATGTAAATGATTTATAAGATAAAATTAAGCGTTAATGTTATAAAAATAATTTATAACATAGTTATGTTGCAGTAAAATGTATATAGTATAAATATGACTTTCAGTATGATAAGGATTTTTAAACTACATAAATACAGCAGTCTATAGTGTTAGAGTTGTATTGAAATTAATAGATTTATTTTGTTATAATCATACTGTTATTTAAAAATTATTATTCGTTATTAAGGAGTTTTGCTATGAAAGGTTTTACTAAACGTGCAATTCTTGCTGCTTGTGTTGGTGCAGCAATGCTTATTTCTGCAGGTTGTGGTTCCAACCAAAATGCACAAAATACACAATTGACATATAATGGTTCCTCCACATTGGCACCAGTTATTTCTAAGATCGCTACAGATTTCACAGAGAAAAATAAAACTTGGAATCATGCAGATAGTTCTTTGCCAGATAAAGATATTACTATTTATGTATCTTCTGGTGGTTCTGGCACTGGTATTAAAGCGGTTATCGATGGCACTGCGGACTTCGGTTTAGTAGCTCGTGAAGTGAAAGACAGCGAAAAAGCAAAAATCAAAGATTACAATGAAATTAAAGTAGGTATTGATGCCTTAACAATTGCAGTAAATCCTGAAAATCCTTTATATGCTGTAAAAGATAATCTTACTAAAGAAGAAATTATTAAAATCTTCTCTGGTGAGTACAAAACTTGGAATCAAGTAGATCCTTCCTTGCCAAATCAAGAAATCATCGTAGTAACACGTGACCTTGGTGGCGGTGCTCATGAAGTATTCCAACAAAAAATTATGGGTTCTGTAGAAGTAACTAAAGACGCTATTCAAGCTCCATCCATGGGTGCTCTTGTAACTAAAGTTAAAGAAAATCCATATGCTATTGGTTACGCATCTTATGGCATGTTGGGTCAAAACAAAGGCCAAATCGTTGCTTTCAAAGTTAATGGTGTAGCACCAACAGATGAAACGATTACGGATGGTTCTTACATGATTCAACGTCCACTTCTTATCGTAGGTAAAGGTAATATGGGCGGCGTAGCAGACGCTTTCACAAAATACTTGAAGTCTGAAGAAGGTCGTAAAGTTATTCATAAAATGGGCTTTGTTCCTGTAAACTAATCAGATAGAATAAAAGCAAGGCTGCGGCCTTGCTTTTTTCTTATGAAAGGAGAGTCTATGCATTTATCAGATCGTTTTACATCTGGCATAGTACCGATTATGGCGGTATCTGTTCTCGCCTTATATATAGGGCTCATGCTCTATATGGCGATAGAGGCGTGGCCCGCTTTGATACATATGTCTTGGACGGATATTGTAACCGGTGCAGTCTGGAAGCCTATGGCACAAAGTCCTGTATTAGGTCTGGCCTATATTATTTCTGCTAGCCTCTATGTATCTCTGTTATCTTTGATATGGGCGTTGCCCTTGGGGATTGGTACCTCTGTAGGTTTGAGTCTAGGCGTATCGCCACGTATTCGTCAATTTTGCTTATCTACTATAGATATGATCGCCGGTATACCTTCTGTTATTGTTGGTTTTATCGGGCTTGCCGTAGTGGTTCCGGCCATTCAATCGATGTTTTCTTTGTCTACCGGTGAGTCTATTTTATCGGCTAGTCTCGTATTAGCCTTTATGATTTTGCCTTATATTGTGACTCACTGTACGGAATCTATCGAAACCTATCGTCAGCGCTATGAAGAAACGGCTTTGGGCCTTGGCATATCGCCGTGGCATACTATGAAAGCTATCGTACTACCTAGTGCTAAAGGTTCGATCATTCTTAGTTCTGTGCTAGCCTTCTCCCGGGCTATGGGAGAGACCATGGCCGTTATGATGGTTGTCGGTAATGCTCCCATCTTGCCTAATTTACTGGGTAAGGCTGAGCCAATTCCATCTCTTATTGCGCTTGAAATGGGTAGTGTAGAGTATAATAGCTTGCATTATAGCGGTTTATATGTAGCAGCTTTAGTATTGCTAATGATTTTGATACTGACTAATGTTCTAGTCTATATGTATTCTTGGAAAACTAGAAAGGACGGTCATCATGAAGCTATCTAATCTTGCATTAGCTACTTGGGCTTATGGCAGTCTAATCCTCGTTATGGCAATACTCATCGCTGCTTGTACTTATATTGTGTATCATGGGGGGCCATTAATAACTGTTGATTTCCTCTGGCTCTACCCAGCGGGCATGCCTCTCGGTGTAGAAGGGGGCATATTCCCTGCCATAATCGGTAGTATTTTAGAGGGCTTATTAACGGCTTCTATGGCGGCTGTTGTAAGTATTCCTTGTGCCCTTTACATGGTATATGGCAATATTTCTCGTTGGAAATCAGAATGCTTTTTATTCACTCTACGCTGTATGTCCGGATTACCATCTGTATTAATTGGCTTGTTCGGTTATAGTGTGCTGATTTTATATTTAGGTATCGATAAAAGCTTATTATCTGCGTCGATTACGTTAACGGTAATGGTTATACCTTTTATTACGTTGCGCCTTGTGAAAGTATTCCATGAGTTTCCTCGTGAAACGTATGAGGCGGCTCTCAATATGGGGCTTTCACCAAGTTATATATGGATACATATGGTCATACCGAGTGCCATGCGCGACGGATTGAGCGCTATAGCCCTTGGAGCGGCCTATGCGATGGGGGCCACCGCACCGATTATGTATACTGGTGCCGTATTATATACTCGGTCCATACCGAATATAACGGATCCATTTATGGCATTGCCATATCATTTGTACATTTTGGTAAACGAAGGTTATTCAGTAGATTTAGCCTATGCTACAGCCTTTGTACTGATGGTTATATTACTTTGTATTAATATCATTTGTCGCTGGATAGGAGGGCGGTCTTGATGAGCATCATATTAGATATTAAAAATATAGAGGTGTCCATTGATGAGCATTCTATTTTGCAACACATAACCTTGCCTATTACAGAATATGCTATTACGGCTGTTATTGGGCCGTCTGGTTGTGGTAAAAGTACATTGTTAGCTACGCTTAACGGTAGCTTACAGGCACCGAAAAAAGTCACTAATGGACAAATTATTTACGATGGCCTATCGGTAGACTCAATGGATCCGCAAATGTTACGTCGCCAAATCGGTCTTATCGGACAACAACCGACTGTATTTCCTGGCACCATTGAAGATAATATGGTATTTGCTCTAAATTATTATAAAGAGTTATCCTCTGCAGACAGAAAGGCTAAAGCGATACAATGTTTAGAGCAGGCTGGATTATATAGCGAAATTAATGGCGACATGAAGCGCTTGGCAAGTTCTTTATCTGGTGGTCAACAACAGCGCCTGTGTATTGCGCGAAGCTTGACCGTAGATCCTCGAGTAATGCTCTTTGATGAGCCGTGCTCTGCCCTTGATATAAAAAACAGCTTGCATATTGAGGCATTGCTAACAGAGTTAAAAGTAAAACAAACGATTGTCATTGTTACTCATAATTTACAACAAGCTAGACGCATTGCAGACTACACTGTCTTTATGAATGATGGCCGAGTTGTAGAGTGGGGCGCTACAGCGCAAATATTCTCTGATCCACAACAAGAATTAACTCGTGATTACTTGGCTTTTGGCGGATAATCTTGAAAATTTTATATTTTTCAAAAACTTAAAGATAAAATTTCTATAAACTGTTGACATATTTCGTTTAAAAATGTATATTATAGGTGACATACTGGCGTGTCGTTAAGGGACTGTGAGAGAGTTTAGCCAGACTTACATCTGATATAGTTCGAGAGTAACTATATACATAAGAAGGCGTACCGCTGAGAGACGAGAGAAGGGCGGTATGCCTTTTTTGTATGTAACATACGATGTAGCTTGTTTTTTACAATCTAATAAGCAATGTAAATTATTAATATTATAAATATAAAATTTTATTAAAATAATGGTGGTTACGAGTTTAAAATATGGACTCAGACCTCCTTATGTAATACAATGTATTACATAAGGAGGTGCTTTTATATGGCAAATATTTCAGTCCGACTAAATGAACAAGAAGAAGAGTTATTTAAAACCTATGCTGAGTTTATGGATGAAACACTTTCTACCCTCTTTAAGAAGGCTTTACTAGAAAAGATTGAAGACGAATTTGATCTTAAGGTAGGTCAAAAAGCATTAGCAGAATACGAGCAAGATCCAGTTACCTATTCTGTGGCGGAAATGCGTGCAAAATATGGCTTATAAGCTTGAATTTTCTAAACGGTTTGACAAGCAATTTTCTAAATTAGATAAATCAACGCAACGCTATCTTTTTAATTGGCTCATAAAGAATGTAGATAATGTAGAAAACCCTAGGTACTCAGGCAAATCATTGACGGGTAATAAAACCGGTCTGTGGCGTTATCGCATTGGTAATTATAGAGTCATCGCTGACATTAATGACCATAGATGCATCATTTTAGCCTTAGAAGTTGGTCATCGAAAAGACATTTACAAATAGAGGATATATTATGAAATACTTACGTCGTGAACTTAATCAAGTGGAAAAAGAATACTTAAAACAATTTGGACAAGACTCGTTGAACCGTGTTGTTCTACACGATCCAGATACGAAGGATAAACAAGAAGTACAAGATACTATTGATATCCTAAAAGAAGCTATGGCAAAAAATAAACCTCTAGAACAAGTTCCAGAAGATATGTGGAAACTAATTGAGTTTTAACTACGGCATAAATCCTGTTGCAGGTGTGTCCGTTAATCCAGAGCAAACTAGAGTAATTTATTTCCTCAATACAGTACAATAAAATTAAAATAAAGCAAAACAAAAGGCACATTGTTGAATGCTTTTCCTAATATAAGGAGAAATTCAATAACAATGTGCCTTTATTTTATAAGTTGTAGAGTTCTGGTTTACGGTCCCTAAAGATATTAATTTTGTTGCGAATGTCTTCGACTACGGTAAGGTCGATATCTACGGAAGCAATGCCTTCGTTCGTATCCATTTCGAGGAGGTTCGTGCCCCACGGATCATAAACGGCGGAGTGACCTGTGCTTTGAACGCGACTAATAGTACCGCATCCGTTGACTGCGCAAAGGAACAATTGGTTTTCAATTGCTCGTACTTCGTTTAGTACTTGCCAGTGGCGTAGTCGCATCGTAGGCCATTGGGCGGGTACGAATAAGAGTTCAGTACCTGGTAATGCAGCCATTCTCACTAGCTCAGGAAAACGAATGTCGTAACAGATAACTGTGCTACAAGGGATCCCATCGAGTTCAAAATGGGTCGTATGAGTGCCACTAGCAAAGTATTTGTCTTCTTTAGCAGGGCTAAAGCCGTGCATTTTGGAATACTCACCTACGAGGGTACCTTCACGGTTGTAAGCATAGGAGGTATTGAATACAAGATCATCTTTTGCCACAGCGACAGAGCCTCCTACGATATTCACGTTGTGCTCTTTTGCAAAGGCGCTGAGCAAAGATTTTGTCCTTTCCCCATTTCTGTCGGCAATCGTAATTAAATCATCTGATGGGTGAAAGCCTGTATTCCAAGTTTCAGGTAAAACAATAATATCAGGATTTTCTGCAAGTGATTGAGTGAGTAACTCTTGAACACGATTGTAATTGTATTCTACGTCATTTACGTGAACGTCCATTTGTAAGAGGGTTAAGCGTTTTTTCATGGCAAATCCTTTATCGATTAGAAGCGTATAATGTTAGTAATTTGTATTATAATTAGAATATTAAAGCATTCTTTAGTGTATTACAATATGACAATACATAATTTAGATAACATTAGATGGTTTGGAGAAAGTATGGAATTAACAGAGGTTATACAAGCACGAACTAGCGTGCGCAAGTATAAAGCATCACCGTCACTGGGAGATGACATAATTCAAAGTTTAGTAGAACTTGGCATGCGAGCCCCTTCGCCTAAAAATCGGCAGCCTTGGCAGGTTATTCATGTGACTGGCGTGGAGAAGGAATATTTTGTAAATCTCGGCTTTCAAGTGCTAGATCAATATAAAGAACGTAAAGAACATTTTGGTAGTTTGGAAATTAGTCTTAAGGCTATGAAAATAGCTAGCGATTTACTCTTTGTGTTTAACCCTTATGATCACCTACCTGACTATAGTCGAGTGTGGGAGAAAAGTGATTTGCAAGCCATAGGTGCTTTTGTGGAACATATTTTATTGGGCGCAAAAGCGATTGGGTTAGGTACACTTTGGATGAATGATGTGTATTTTATGCAATGTGAAAGTAAAGCCTTTTTGAATATTTCTCATGATGTACAGGCTATCATTGCCATAGGTGTTCCAGATGAGCCTATGTATCCTAGACCTAGAAAATCGATTGATGAGGTACTAGTAAAGCGTTAGTTTTTTACTAATCTTCATAGAAATGTTATAATATTCTGTATATAATTGTGTTCTGATAGAGGAGGACCTATGAAACGGATTCCGTTGGTAACACTATTAGTTGTGGCATTGGCAATGGTTATGGCAGGTTGTGGATTGCTTTCACAAAAAACAGAGCCTACTAGCTCAGCGCCACCTGTAAAAGAAGTAAAAGAAGTTAAGATGGTACATCCATCGGGCATTCCTGTCCTTATGTATCATAAAATCGGCGACGATAAAGATAATGATGCGGTTATTCGTGAGGATCTATTCAGAGAGCAAATGAAGTTCCTCAAAGATAATGGCTATAATCCATTGACGATGGACCAATTGTATGAATACGTTGTAAATGGTGCTGCAGTACCTGAAAAGCCAGTTGTTTTAACCTTTGATGACGGTTATGCAGATACATATACAATCGTATATCCACTCATGAAAGAGTATGGATTCCCAGCCACTGTGTTTATCAACCCTGGCGATATTGGAACGCGTTTAACTTGGGATCAAGTGCGTGAAATGCACAAAAATGGCATCACTATTTCTAACCATGGTTTCCAACATGTAGAAATGGGCCAATTATCCGAAGAGAAACAAATTGAAAATATCAAAAAGGCTCAAGAAGCACTGGCTAAAGAGATAGGCATCAAGGATAATCCTTGGTTCTGCTATCCATATGGAGATAAAAATGAATTCACCGACTCAGCATCTAAAAAGGCTGGTATAAAAATGGGTATGGCTATGAAATCTGGCTGGGCTCATACCGGTGATAATCCATATAATATTTTGCGTGTTTGGGTAGGTAATGCGGTAGATATCAAGCATTTTGAAGAACGCATTAGCACCGAGCATTTCACTGATTTATAAGGAGAAATACATTGTTCAAAAAGAATTGGGTAAAGTTCATCATCATGGTGTTCTTATTTACCGTTGTAACCTCACCATTCGTGGTGCTCTTTGGACCATTTAATAATGTAAAGCGTGCCGTTATTGGTGCGATCTTACAATCTCGTCATCCTCATTACATTACATGGCTGTTCAATGAAGAAGAATTGCAATCTATTTTGGGGACTGTTGGGGTTGTTAAAAGCCAAGATTTGTTCAAGTTTAATGCTCGTGAAGACAAGTCTTTAAACCTTGAAAAAATTCAGTCTGCTCGTTATGTAGGCTATATTTTAGAAATTCCAGACCCTCGCCGTATTCAAGTAGGCACAGCAGCTAACATTCAAGAAAAAGGCGATACTACAAGTAATATTGCTAAAATGAATAATGCGGTAGCTGCTATTAACGGCGGTGGTTTCCATGATCCAAATGGTACAGGTACAGGTCGTTTACCGTATGGCTTTATCTTGCATGAAGGGGAGTACATTATCGGTAAGGATGTAGGCCCTGATGAAGATGTAGACTTTGTGGGCTTCTCTAAATCTGGTAACCTTATTGCTGGTAACTATGATAAAACTCAACTAGCTGACATGAAAGCCATGGAAGGGATTACCTTTGGTCCCCCTCTTATCGTGGATGGTAAGAAGATGATTACTGAAGGTGATGGTGGTTGGGGCGTAGGCCCCCGTACTGCTATCGGTCAAAAGAAAGATGGTACAGTACTATTCCTCGTAATCGATGGTCGTCAACCGGGTTACTCCATTGGTGCTACCTTGCGTGACGTTCAAGATATTCTCTTTGAAAAAGGTTGCTACATTGCAGCGAATTTAGATGGTGGTTCTAGTTCTACTCTTTACCTCAATGGTAAAGTTGTGAACAAACCAGCCGATTTGTTAGGGGAACGCATGATCCCAACGGCGTTTATCGTGAAATAGGAGGACACATGAAACCTTTTACGCGTGTACTGAGCGCCTTTGCGGTAGGTATTCTTCTGCAAGGTGGTATATACTTATACCTTGATCAATATATGTTTGCACCGACTACGGAATTTAACGTAGCAGGTGCATCAAAAGATGATACGAAAAACTTCCCTGATGTAAAGGAAGGCACTAAATATGTATCCTATGACCGTCAATTTATGGCGGTTGTTACAGAAAATTCTTTGAAAATCTACAAGGCTAATGAAATTAAGCCTACAACGATAGATTTGAAGGGCCGTTCTATTAGTTACTTCAACTGGATGCCGGACCGTAACTATGCCATCATGGGCCTATATGACTCTCGCGATGTTGTTATGGCTCGTCTCAATGCAGATGATCCGGAACACGAAGTTGATACAAAGCTTGAAGACTTACCGAAAGGTAGTAAAATCGTAGATGCTGCGTATTCTGAAGCGACAAATGTAGTATACATGAAGGTAAAAGTTCAAGAACATGTATATCGTATTTATCGTACAGATGCTAACTACGATACGCGTCGAGTGTATATGCAAGCTACGGATATCGGTCATATCGGTGTCTTCTACGATGAAGATAACTTCTTCTACGATAATGTTAAAACTGGCGATATCTTTATGTTTAATGGTATCGAAGGTGGCTGGCGTGTTATCAACCCACCAGGGCGTTTCCGCTTAATTGGTGTTGATACAGATAAGACAATCTACATTGCTCGTGTTGATGAGGACAATAATGCATTGACTGTTTACACTGGCAAATTAGGTGTAGGTTTCAAACCAGTTTATAAATACAATCATCCTACTACTTTCAATGAATTAAAATTGTCTGAAGTAAAAGACATTATCAAGAATGGTAGTGAAGAAACTAAAAAGGTGACAGAAGACGACACATCTTCTAAATCATCTGACACTAGTGATAGTAAAAAGAAATCTTAAGAAAAAGCCTTTATAATGCTTCATTATAAAGGCTTTATTCCTATTAAAGTATGTACCATAAGGATATCTATGAATATATTATTTGTACGCCTTAGTTACATTGGGGATATACTGCATGCTACACCTGCGGCGCGCTGGATCAAAGAACAGTATCCAGATGCCAAGCTACATTGGATTGTAACGCCTAGTATGGTAGAGCTGTTAGAAGGAAATCCCTATGTAGATGAAATCATTCCTTGGGAACGGGATGAATACGAGGCACATTCTAAAAAACTGCATATCCCGACGATGTGGCGCATGTGGTGGGAATTGAAGGCTAAGTTAGAGCCCTACAAATTTGATGTAGCAGTTGATGTGCAAGGTCGACTGATAACCGGTCTTGTTCTATTGGCTTCTGGTGCGCCTATTCGCTTAGGACTAGGTGGTACAAAAGAGTTAAATTGGCTGTTTACAAACTTTAAAACAAAGCCAAGTACAGACCATGTTATTAAGCGATATGTAGAGGTGGCACAACTTTTAAAAGAGGCTGTTGCTAAACAGGCTGATTTAGATACACCTCTTAAATCTGTTGATAGTGCTCTGGAACATAAAACATTAAATAGTGGTAGTGCTAAGAAACTGTATCATATGGATTTCTATGTACCATCGAAGCTACATGCTTGGGCAGAAGAAAAGTGGGAAACCATTGATAATCATACTTCTTTAAATCGTGGAGAGGTAGAAAAGCCTCTACGTGTAGCATTGGTCTTGGGTACGTCGTGGGCGACGAAAGAATGGCCGCAGGAGAAATGGTATTCTCTTATTAAATCCCTTCAGTACAGAGCAAATTTTGTTTGTTTAGGGGGGCCTAAAGAGGCTACTCAATATAAACCGTTGATGGATACCTTGGCAGCAGAGGGCATTGATAATATCATACTGAATATGCTAGGTAAAACGACACTTCAAGAGGTAGGTGCCTTAATTGAAAGCTGCGACGCAATAGTTACAGCTGATACAGGTTCATTACACATTGCGTTGGCTCTGAATAAACCTGTAGTAGCACTATTTGGTCCTACAGATCCAAAACTGTGGGGACCGCTGACGGGTAATTTTAAAGTACTAGTAAATGATGAATTAGATTGTTTGGGTTGTCGTAAACGACGCTGTCCTAAGCCCGCCCAATATTGTATGTCTGGCATTGAACCAGTACGTGTTAAAAAGGCAATTTTCGAGTTGATAGGAGATAGAAATGGCAAAGTTTAAAATTCAAAAAGGTTTATCCGATGCGGATATGTTGAAAAACCTTAAAGATACAGATAATTTTGAAGATACTATGCTTGATATGGAACGGGCCGCTAAAAAGCCTGTAGTTCATCAAAGTCCAAAGCAAAAGGAAGATGCTTTTTATCGTGAGTTCTTAACTGAAAAAGTGGAGACTATGATTGGTAAAATGCTTCTCGACATCAAGATGGAGTACTTCAAAGAAGGTGAAGGTGCCTTCTCTATTCAAGTTAAAAGAGATGGTAAGAATATCGTTCTTGAAACGGCTCCTAAAAAGGTTAAACCTGAAAAATAATTTGTATAATAAGTAATATTAAAAATTAAGAATAAACCTGAACCTGTCCATAAATGGACAGGTTCTTTTGTATATTTATGTAATTGTTGTAGTGGGGTATATTATCAATAAAATTGATAAGCTTATAAGTGTACCGATGTTTATCGAATTACTACATTTATAAATACCGATATAGTTTGACAGCTTTTTAATAATAACTAAAAATTATTACGGTATAATTTTTGGTTTCTCATTAAAAAGAGCAATTACAGAGAAATTGATTTGATTAAACATACACGCTAAACTTCAGCTCTTCTGTAGTTTTGTGTGATTTTTATCACGAAAAAATCATCTTCAAATACATGAATTTATGAGTAAATAGCATAATATAGTTGTTGACAAAGAATTTTATAAGTAGTCTAATATAAGTATGTCTTAACGATTTATAGAGTGTTTGGCTTGTGTGAGCAGACATCAAAAAAATCGTAAAAAAATAGGTATGAGATAGTTGTTTGATGTATGTATAAATTTACATACTCAGACTATTTCGATTTGGAGGATTAACATGGCTAAAAAATTAAGAATTTGCGAAACCGTTCTTCGCGACGGTCATCAATCTATTTTGGCAACACGCATGCGTTATGAGCAAATGGAACCAGTACTTGGTCTTTTAGACGAAATCGGTTACGAAGCTCTTGAGTGTTGGGGCGGCGCTACTTATGATAGCTGTCTTCGTTTTTTGAATGAAGATCCATGGGAACGCCTTCGCAAATTGAAATCCAATTTGAAAAACACTCCATTACAAATGTTACTTCGTGGCCAAAACTTATTGGGCTACAAACACTACTCTGATGATGTAGTAGAAGCATTCTGTAGTGCAGCTGTTAAAAACGGTATCGACCGTATCCGTATCTTCGACGCATTGAATGACCCACGCAACATGGAAGCTGCTATTAAGTACTCCAAAAAAGCTGGTGCACACGTTCAATCCGCTATGGTATACACAATTTCTCCAGTTCACACAACTGAAAGCTTCTTGAAAGTAGCTGAAACTTTGGTAGAAATGGGTACTGATTCTCTTTGTATCAAAGATATGTCCGGTTTGTTGGGCCCTGCTGATGCATATGATTTGGTTTCCACTTTCAAAAACCGTTTCGGCGAATTGCCAATCGACTTGCACAGCCATTTCACTTGCGGTCTTGCAAGCACAGCATACTGGGAAGCTGCTAAAGCTGGCGTAGATATCATCGATACTGCTATCTCCCCATTCGCTCATGCAACTAGCCAACCAGCTACTGAAACTATGATCGAAATGTTCAAAGGTACTGAATATGATCTTGGTCTTGACCTTGATAAATTCATCCCATTAGTTGACCACTTCCGTAAAGTTAAACAACAAATCGCTGAAGAATTTAACTTGAAACCAGCTAGTGATGTAATCCCAGCTGTTCGTCGTTACCAAATTCCTGGCGGTATGTTGTCCAATACTCAAAACCAATTGAACGAAATGGGTATGGGCGACCGCTTCTTCGACGTTATGGATGAAATGCCACGCGTTCGTGAAGACTTAGGCTTCCCTCCATTGGTAACTCCAACATCCCAAATCGTTGGTACAATGGCTATGATGAACGTTATGATGGGCGACCGTTATAAAATGGTTCCTAACGAAGTTAAAGACCTTGTACGCGGTAAATATGGTGCGTTGCCTGGTACTATTTCTGACGAAATCCGTCAAACTATCATCGGTGATGAACAACCTATCACTTGCCGTCCAGCAGATCTTATCGAACCTGAATTGGAAGGTTACCGTCAAGATTTAGCTTCCAAAGGCTACAATGGTATCACTGACGAAGACGTATTGACTTACGCTATGTTCCCAGAAGTTGCTATTAACTTCTTCGAAGCTAACCGTCGTTAATCCAAACTATAAAAGAGGATTCTTAGGAATCCTCTTTTTTTGCGTTTAAATTTAGGAATCTCCTTTTTGCGCTTAGATTTATAAAGTGAAAAATTTCAATAGTTATTTTATATTTTATAATTTAGAGTTTTTATAAAAAGTACAGAGAATATTCTATTAATTGTACTTAATTCTCAAGTTATTAATATAAGTAAATACTGAGATTTAGTATAATATAAGATACCCGGATGCGTGTGAAAATATATAGTGTGTGAAAAATATTAGATATTAAAAGGAGTGAGGAACCCTTGTATAATCTACCAATTATAAACTGACGATGAAAGAAAGGTGAAAATTATATTGTATTTTTGCCTATTTTACTTGCTTTAACTATTAAAAATAGCGTAAACTATAAGAAGTATCTACTATTTATGATATTGAGGTAACCCTGTGAATTTACAAATACGGATTTGGATATCCAATGTTGTGCTCTTTGTTGTACCTATCTTAATAGCAATAATCTTATTTTTGCTATATTTTACAGGTTTGCGCATATTGGCTAATGCCGGTTACTATTTGCGTATTGAGCAGGAACAACAGTTTAAAAGTGTCAGTCGAATCACTGAAACAATTACCTTTTATGGGTTGGAAAACAACTTAATAGATAGCTTGGTTAAACCTAGCTATAGTCTACTCGATCCAAAGGAAGTATATGTAGAAGTACTAGATCAAGGGAACATGGTGTATAGCTATGGTAATCCACAAATCTACAGTGCATCTGCAATCGTTGGTCTTATCGATGTAAACCCTGAATTACAGGGCATCGTATATCAGTCTAATAATACTTTTGTGTATGAAATGCGAAAATACGATGGGCGTCATGCCTACGTATATCATATTGCTATTAAGCGTGCTACTCATGGTAGTGATAGCTTAATGGAATCTGTATCCTTCTATATTATTATAGTTTCTATATTGCTCTTTATTGTTACATTCTTTGCAATCAATCGATTTGTTACACGGTTTATCATGATTCACGTTAAGAACATGACAAAATCATTAGAAATGGCAAATCGTCAGATTGAAATGGAACAAGAGCAGCAAAAAGAATTGCTGGCGGGTATCTCTCACGATATTCGAACGCCACTGACGGCTATAAAAGCCTATGCAGAAGGTGTTCGTGATGGTATTGCACCAACGGAAGAGCAGCAAAAACGATACATGGGTATTATTTTGAAACGCGCCAATGATTTAGACTCAATGTTAGAGGAATTATTCCTCATTACTACATTGAACTACAAAAAAGAATCTCGTCCATCTGAGCGAATTGAACTAGGTCAGTATGTGCGGGACTTTGTAGAGGATCATTTAGCTCCGTATCAATCGAGAGGCCTTGAAATTAAGGCTCGCATTGCTACGGAAACTGCTTTCATCAATGCAAATCCACAATTGTTACAACGGGTGTTACAAAATGTACTGAACAATAGTACTAAGTACAAAATAGCCGACCTTGGTCATTGTATCATCGATGTAACTAGTGATGATGATTTTGTATACTGTGTCATCAGTGATGATGGTCCGGGGGTACCACCAGAATCTTTAGAACGTCTGATGCGCCCGTTCTACCGTGTAGATTCGTCTCGTACGAACCCGCAAGAAGGTAGTGGCCTAGGATTATCTATTATTCGTCGAATTATGGAAATCTTTGAAGGCCGAGTTGTGATTGAAAATGTAAGACCACATGGTCTACGTATTATATTAGAATTTCCTAAACAAGGAGAAGAATCATGAGTGAACATATCTTAATTATTGAAGACGATTTGGATATTGCCAATATTGAACGTGATTATTTAATGGTGGCAGGCTACGATGTAACTATTATGACTAATGGTACCGATGGTATCGAAGCAGCTTTGAATACTCCTGTAGACCTTATCATCCTTGATGTTATGTTACCAGAAATGGATGGTTTTGAAGTTTGTCGACAAATTCGTGACAAAGTTCGTGTGCCAATTGTTATGGTAACAGCTCGACTTGATGATATTGACAAAATCCGTGGTTTAGGTGTAGGCGCTGATGACTACATTGAAAAACCATTCTCTCCATCTGTATTGATTGCAAAAATCAAAGCTATGTTAGCACAATATAAGCGTTTAACAGAGCGTGATGCTATGGAAACCAATGCTATTCAATCCGGAGAAATCCGTCTTGATCCTAAGATGATGAAAGTTTGGGTAAACGAAAAAGAAGTTCATCTTAAAAAGAAAGAATTCCAGTTATTAGAATTCTTAATGCGTAATCGTGATATCGTATTTAGTAAAGAAGAATTATACTCTCGCGTTTGGGGGTTAGACTCCTATGGTGATTATGCAACAGTAGCTGTACATATCAACCGTTTACGTGAAGAAATTGAAGATAATCCATCTGATAGTAAACATATTATTACTGTATGGGGTGTGGGTTATAAATTTGTTTGATAACTGAAAAGGATATTCATACTATATTCACGTTATTCGTGGCGGTTGATTAAGTATGAATTTACAGAGGGTTATTATATAGATATAATCAAAGTTTTAACAATATTTTATAATGTTACTTTGATAATTTAGATATACAATGTATACTAATTCTAGTAAGGCTGAAGTTTGATTCCGGAAAAGTACAAACTAAACTTCTCTCTCTTAATAAGTTCTCTCTCAAACTTTTCTGGGTCATATATACTCTCTCTCTCAACAGTCCTTACACTCTCAAACTATATGCATAAAGGGCATTCGTTAGCGACGGCTAGTGAATGCCCTTTATGTTTTTTTGAGTATATTAAATTGTTAGCTTGCATTGTGAATGCTAGAGGACTATAATAGGTTCATCAAAATCAATTTTATAAAATTGATTCTTGAGATACTTTGTAAAATAATGTAAGACAATAGAAAAAGGAGATATATGGAATTTTCAAAATATAAGAAAACCGTCATTGCTTGTATCCTTGCTTTGGGCATTGGTGTAGGCGGTGGATATTATTTCTTTGGTAGCCCTGCTGGCACACAACAAACGGCGGTAAGAGAACAAACAAAACAAACTAAACCAATTACTGAAACCCGCAATACTTACGTAGTGCAAGCCGTTAAAGAATCTGGTCCAGCGGTAGTAGGGATTACTACAAAGGTGTTCCAAAAGGATATCTTTAACCGTACCATCTATGCTGGTGAAGGTGTTGGATCTGGTGTACTTATAGATAATGAAGGACATATTGTAACGAATAACCATGTTGTAGCAGGTGCTAAAAATGGTGAAGTTACCGTATCATTATCTGACGGATCTACTGTAACAGGCACCGTTATTGGTACAGATTCACAAACAGATTTGGCTGTTGTTAAAATTAAACCTCCTAAAGATATTAAGCCAATTAAAATCGGTGACTCTGATTCAGTACAAGTTGGTGAGCCTGCCATTGCTATTGGTAATCCACTAGGCCTTGAATTTAAAGGTTCTGTTACATCTGGCGTTATCAGTGCTTTAGCACGTACTATCGATGAACAAGGTCAACGTTTCCCATTGATTCAAACTGATGCAGCGATTAACCCAGGTAACTCTGGTGGAGCTCTCATCAATGCGGATGGTGAATTAATCGGTATTAATAGTTCTAAAATCTCTAAAGAAGGTATTGAAGGCATGGGCTTTGCCATTCCAATTAACTCTGCTATGACTATCGTTGATTCTATTATTAAAAATGGTAAGGTCATTCGCCCGTATATCGGTGTGTGGGCCGTAGATCGTCAAACAGCAGCGCGTAACAATGTAAATTATGAGGGCGAAGGTCTTCTTATTGTTCAACTTGATGCGAATGGTCCTGCTGCACAGGCTGGTTTAGTGGAAGGAGATACAATTGCTCAAGTTGATGGTAAGGATATTAGCACATTGTTAGAATTAAAAGAGCAAATTGACGCTAAGAGCCCTGGTGATACAGTTTTAGTATCTTATACTCATAATGGAAAAATGAAAAGCACACAGATTAAATTAGGCCAAGCAACTTCAAAATAAATAACTGATGTTAGAGTAAATAGATTATTCTAAAATCAATGAAAAATCCTCATCCGTTGGATGGGGATTTTTATGTTATAGCCGAGGTATGTACGATACATATAGGGTGACATAAATAAAATTAGAAAAATATGATAGTTTCACCTTATAAAAATAGATATTATCAGTGTTTATAGGTTGTTTGAATTATAAAAATATATTTTTAACAAGGTACCTTGCATTCCGAGGTACCTTGTGTTATTATGTATTTGTCAGTACATGATAGTGACCGTAAGAGAGCTTTCACATTGGCAGGCAAGCACAGTCTAAAAGGGAGGAACTATGCAAGTTCAATTAAAAAAAGGTGTTATGGATATGCTAGTGCTAGCATTACTAACACAAACTGATCGATATGGGTATGAAATTGTAAGCACTATTTCAGAATATATTGAGATTTCTGAAGGAACGATATATCCATTATTTAATAGATTGAAAAAAGAAAAGTATGTTGAAACATATTTAAAAGAGTCCTCTACAGGACCATCTCGGAAATATTATCACATCACAGAAGATGGACGTGCCGCATATAACAAGATGCGCCAAGAATGGGATGAATTTTCTGGTGTCATCAATATCCTATTGAAAGGAGTCGACTATAATGAACAAAAATAGCTTTTTAGAAGCACTGCGCAATATATTTAAAAAGGCCCGTGTTGCTGATGTAGAAAGTATTATCGAGGTTTATGAAGAACATTTTGCTGTAGGTTATGAAAAAGGCCTTACAGATAGTGAAATCATTAAATCTTTGGGAACCCCAGAGGAAATCTATGCATCTTATGTAGATGCAGGTATTATTACAGATACGTTAGGCCAAGATGGTGGTGAAAGTAAATCTGTTAATATGCAAGCAATCTATGCAAGATTTGATGATTATAAAGAACGTTTATTACCACAATTACCAGGTATGGCTAAAAAAGCATCCAAAACATTGTTATCTATTGGAAGTGCTTTGTCATATATCGTAGGAGTTTTAATATTCATTATTACGCCAGCTATCCTATATTTACTTGGAAGCTCATGGCAACCGTTTGAGAATGTAACGGCATTTCCTGCATTATCATTGGTAACTTTAGTTGCACTTGGTGGTGTAGGTCTCTTTGGGGGCCTTACATGTATCTTTATTGGTATTGAACTTCGTGGTGTACGCGAACGTTATTTCAGCAATGTAGATTAAGGAGGACCTATGAGACGAATTATAATTGCAGCAATTCTAACTGTAATCAGTGCTGTAGGGGTAGGTACATCATTTGCTGTAAATGATTTACCAAATTTTGGTGAATGGATGAAAACCAATGAACAACAGTTTAGAAAGCCACATAGACATGATGGTTCTAATATGCATATGGACCAACATATGATGGATAGAAATAATCAAATGATGCCTCAAAATGGTATGGGGCCAAATAATGGTCAACATATGTACCAAAATTGTCAAAACCAAATGATGCCTCAAGATGGTATGGGACGAAATAATGGTCAGTATATGCATCAAAATGGCCAAATGCCGCAAGGG
>NZ_CAURHA010000011.1:0-55045 GCF_963524655.1 uncultured Veillonella sp. | reverse complement strand
TCTGGTGTTGCTACCTTCGCATCTTCTTTAACACGAGCTTCACGAGCGCGTTCACGTTGCTCTTTCATAGCAGCTTCGAAGCCCTCATGGTCGATTGTAAAACCACGTTCAGATGCGATTTCCTCTGTTAATTCCCAAGGGAATCCATAAGTATCATATAATTTGAATACTTCAGAACCAGGAACTACAGTTGCTTTTTCAGCAGCCAATGTGTCGATCAAGGAGTTCAATAACTCAAGACCTTGTTCCAATGTTTGGTTAAAGCGTTCTTCTTCGTTTTGAACTACCCGTTTAACGAAGTCTTTCTTCTCAGCAATGGATTTAATACCAGGGCCAAGAATATCTACTACTACATCAACTAGCGGTGTTAAGAAGATACCCTCAATGCCTAATAAGCGACCATGACGTACAGCACGGCGCAAGATACGGCGCAATACATAACCGCGACCTTCGTTAGATGGCAATACACCATCGGAAATCAATGCCGTTACAGCACGAGCGTGGTCAGCGATAACTTTCAAAGATACATCAGTATTAGGATTATCGTTATAAGTAACACCAGCACGTTTTGCAGTAGCTTCGATAATTGGATAAATCAAATCTGTTTCGAAGTTAGTTCTGCAACCTTGCAATACGGAAGCCAATCGCTCAAGACCGGCGCCTGTATCGATGTTTTTATGTTGTAATGGCTCATAGGAACCATCTGGCATTTTATTGAATTGAGTAAATACAAGGTTCCAGATTTCAAGGTAGCGATCGCAATCACAGCCTGGTGCACAGTTAGGATCATCACAACCATGTTCAGGACCTTGGTCAAAGAAGATTTCGCTATCTGGACCACATGGGCCTTCACCGATTTCCCAGAAGTTGTCTTCTAAGCGAGAAATGTGGCTTTCTTCTACACCACACTCTTTATGCCAAGTGTCATATGCCTCTTGGTCATCTGGATATACAGTAACGTATAATCTATTTTTATCGAGTTTAATAACCTCAGTTAAGAACTCCCATGCCCAATGGATAGCTTCTTTTTTGAAGTAATCACCAAAAGAGAAGTTACCAAGCATTTCAAAGAATGTATGGTGACGCGCTGTGCGACCTACGTTCTCAAGGTCACCTGTACGCATACATGTTTGGCTTGTTGTAATACGATGACAAGGAGGTACCAATTTACCTGTAAAGAAAGGCTTTAATGGCGCCATACCTGCCCCGATCAATAATAAAGATGGATCATTTTCTGGTATAAGAGAAAAAGTATCTAATTTTAAATGTCCTTTACTTTCAAAAAACTGCAAATATGCTTGACGCAGCTCATTACCCTTCATGTGTATATTCCTCCTAAAATTATTTACTCTTCATTATATCGTAAAAACGACATAAAATCTATTAAAAACATTGAGATTATGCGGAATTTACGGACTTTCACAATAGCAAATACAAGGATAAAATTCAATATTTCTAGAAATGAGAAAAAGAGGTTATACAAATCAACAGAACATAATTGATTCGTATAGCCTCTTTTATAGCTAGTTATTAAATTAGCGCACAACGCGTTTCGCGCCGATGTAGCGTTCGCCCCAATATCCTGTATCAAGGTCTGCTACTGCAACACCACGACTGGAAGTGGCGCTGATGAACTTGCCATCGCCAATATAGATACCGGAATGAGATGGACCTGGCTCATATGTTTCGAAGAATACCAAATCCCCTGCTTTCAAGTTCGCACGAGAAACCTCAACACCTACGTTATATTGTTCGTCCGCCAAACGAGGTAAGGAAATACCTTGTTTTTCGAATACATATTTAACGTAACCAGAGCAGTCGAAACCACTTGGAGTCGTACCGCCAAATACATATGGTACACCACGGTATTTGTCAGCTTCTGCCAAGATAGCGTGAATGCTGCTAGGTGTTTCATTTTTCGCAATATTGTTTAGTTTAACGTTTTTGCCATTAATGGATTGACCAGCAATACGACGAGATGTCGCATTATTGTTTGTGAAAGCGGATTTCGTTGCTACTGCTTTAGTCGCTGCATTTTGAGTCAATACTGCCTTCGTAGAACGAGGAGCACCCATCAATGCGTTATACGTAGCAGGACCTACGATACCGTCCACTGGAAGGCCACGATCTTGTTGGAACAGACGAACTGCCCATTTCGTTTCCTTACCATAAACACCATTTTTGTCTGTAGCATTATAACCGTGCTTAATTAGTTGTTGTTGAACCGCTGTAACACTTTTGCCTTTATCACCATATTGTAATGTTGTTGCGCCAACCATGGCTGTTGTGGCACACACAAAAGTTAATGTTAATGCCGTTATTTTAACCTTACTATATTTTGACTTCATATGCTTCCTTTCCAAACTTTTAAAGTAAGTTATTTATTCAAAATATACTAACCGTCTATTTATTTGCATCTACAAATACAGCTAGTCTTCTTTGCGTTTGTGAGTATAAGTCTCTGATGCCATAAATACATCTGCACTACTAGGTCCGAGTAACGGAGCCTCTTCATGCTCTTCAAAATTTATAGCTGACTTAACCCAATACAAAGGCCGTTGCTTCACCTCTTCAAAAATACGACCTACATACTCGCCAATAATTCCCAGTCCGACGAGTTGAATCCCCCCAATAAACAAAATGGATACGCCTAACGTAGTCCACCCATTCAAGGCTTGTCCTGTAATGTATACATACAACAGATGTAAGATAAGCAAGAAGCTCATACCACCACAGAGTACACCTACATATAAAGCGGCCCGTAAAGGAACCCTTGAAAAGGCTGTTACCCCATCGAGAGCAAAACGAATCATTTTGCGCACACTAAACTTTGAAACCCCTGCAAATCGAGGTGGAGCTACAAAGTGCAACTCAGCTTGTCTATACCCTAAGGCTCCAACAATACCGCGCAAGAAACGACCATGTTCTCTAAACCGTTTCAACGTGCCTAATGCTTTACTATTCATGAGGCGGAAATCAGATCCACCTTCCACAATAGGAACATCAGCCATCTTGTTCATTAGCTTGTAATAATACTTAGACGTGAAAGATTTGGCCCAACTAGCGTCCTCAGTTGAATCTCGAATGGTGCGCACCACATCGTACCCCGATTCCCATAACCGAACGAGTTCAGGAATCAATGCCGGTGGATGCTGCATATCACCGTCCATTGTAATAACTGCATCGCCATGAGCATAATCAAGACCACACGTAAGTGCTGTCTGATGCCCAAAATTACGAGCAAGCAATAACACTTTTACATGTTTATCATTGTATGCAATTTCACGTAATATCATAGCTGACGAATCACTAGATCCATCATCTACGTAGATTAGTTCATAATCGTACGTGAGACCTGACATAACATCAGTGACAGCTTCATAGAAAATTGCTATGTTTTCCTCTTCGTTATATACAGGTACTACAATAGAAAGTAACATAAATCCTCCAAAGTATTTTACTCACATATTTTATGTTAATTAGTAAATTAAGGCAAATCACTAAGGTTAACAATAGGTAAAATTCCTCTTGTAAACCCAGTAAATAAGCTACTTTTTAAAAAATCACTAAAAACACGCTTCATTTAGCTTATATATAAGTACAACAAATTAATAAAACATTTATTTATTTGAAATTTTACTCAATGCGGGTAATTATAAAATAATTTTATTTCTCTACCGAACTAAGGAATAATGATTATTACTAATTTTATAAAGTGTTAATCAAAATATCAGATAGATTTTTGATAACAAACACATCAAAACACCCCTAATTCATTTTATATTCATATAAAATTTAGTTATTTTATTAATTTAGCCCCACTATTATGAATTAAAATTTTTATTCCACAAAACTCTCTTAAAAGAAAAGAGGCTTTATATAATAATACAATTTCATAACTTTTACAATGATACATGTTTCACTTATATAAAAATACAAGTTTCACTTATATCAAAAAGCCACAAATGAAAAGGAAGTCCAACATAAAATGGATTCCCAAATCATGTTTAATTTGGGAATCCACTTCAAAGGTCCTTTTCTGTTATAATCCTGCAGCATCAATCCAGGATTGTAAATCCTCTTCTGCCATTTCCATATCTTCTTCGTACGCACCAGCAACAATAGGATATTTTGCTACCTCTACAGTGTGCAAAATTGAGTCGTCGCGACCATTTTTAAAGGTACCAATCCAAATCCCTGAGAATTGAGATTCATACCACTCTACAGGTTGATCAGTTTCATTAAAACTAATTGTAATATGACCACGTCCAAGGGTTTCTAATACTTCCACTTGTTCTTCCTCTGTAAGGCCTGTTTTTTCAATATAAATAGAATAGGTTTCACCAGTCTCACGCAAGTTTTTAAGAGCTAAACGCAATTCATTTAATACAGCCCTTACATTGTTGTAATTTTCAATCATATATACTCCTATAATTTCGGTTCTACTTGTACGCCCCATTGTCGAAGTACATTAAGGACACGGTCTTTTACCTCTGGTAAGGCCCGTTGAACAACCTCGCTTGGTTCAAAACCAATCTCAAGGGATTCTGGCTCTACACCAATGACTACAGCATCCTCTAGAGGCTCCTCTTGAATGGCGCGGATACGTAAAATATCTTGCATACCTACTTCATGCACAGAAATATGCTCAGTAAAATATTGTTCTAACTCTTTATGAGGGAACTCATAAACTGTTCCAGGCGGTTCCCCTCCATTAATTGCATCTACGAGAAGGATTTTCTTCATACCTCTCATATAGGTCAGTAATTCCATCCCCATAGTGCCACCATCAATAATGGTAATGGCAGGTGTAAAAGCAAAAGACTCTTTTAGGTCTTTTACAACATGTACTCCAAGCCCTTCATCGGTAAGTAATATATTCCCTACTCCAAGCAGAACAATTTCATTATTTCCATCATCATAAAGGCTACTTAAATCAATACGCGGACCCTCAGAGTCCGCGTATTGTTCCAAGCCACTGATGAACTCAGTACTTGTATCAGTCATCATTCTTTAATTCTCTTTCTCTAGGATCGTCAGGGTTGCTTGGACGATATGTAGTAAAGGATGGTTTCTCAATACGTTCGCCACGACGGCGTTTACCATTGAGATCCTCAATATCGATTGGATCATGAGCATAGTATTTCATACCAGAAACCATAGAGGATACCTCACCAGATTCCTCCATAACGTCTTCTCGGAACGCCATGTACACGTGCACAATAGTAAAGAATAAGAAGCACCAAGCAATGTAGTGATGAATCATATGAATATTATATTCCCCACCAAATAGGCCAACTAAAGGAGACAACAGAGTGCCTAAGAAGCCATTTGGATCGATCATGGAGTACATAGTAGCACCTGTAACGATTTCAAAGAAGAACATAATATACACCATCATATAGGCCGTTCTCGCTAAAGAGTTACGAATCCAATGATGTTCATGTTTTTGAGGGATCATTAAATAGTGTAATACCGCTTCTTTAAGACCATACCAATATCGTTTTTGACTGAATTTAGGTAATAATCTATCACCACGATTAAAGAAACCTGCCGCAATACGGAAAATAAAGGAGAATGTTAAAATTGCCCCTGCACCGAAATGAATTCGGCGCATAGTTTCCATAGAAAACCAACCATCAATTGCAAAGGTTGGCTCCGGATTACCTGTTATGGCAGCAAAACCTGGGTCACCAATATATAGACCCGTCCAGAACAAAGCTGTTACACTAAGTACCATAGTCCAGTGGAAGATGCGCAGCCATAAACTAAATACAACATACGCCTTTTTGTCAGTATGTATTAACATAAGTCCACCACCCTTTATTTACACAATGCATCAGTATTGACGGAAACGATTTTTTCGCCTTTTTTATTGTATAAATGGGTTGCACAGGCAAGACATGGGTCGAAGGAGTGAATAACCTTCAAAATCTCAAGAGGTTTATCTGCAATTTTTACTTTTGTATCAATCATGGAATCTTCGTAGGCACCATGTTCATTAGCTGCAGTCTTAGGACATGCATTCCATGTGGACGGTACGATACATTGATAGTTTGCAGAGCGACCATCTTTGATGTGAATCCAGTGACCCAAACCACCACGAGGCGCATCTACAAGGCCAACGCCTTTTGCATCTTTTTCCCATGTATTTGGTTCAAACTTAGTCATATCTGCTACTGCAGTATCACCATTTTTGATATTGGATACAAGTTTATTAAAGAAGTATTGGCTAATATTTGCCGCTACTTGTGCATCAAGACCACGACATGCTGTACGACCGACCATAGTTGTCATCCATACATGTGCAGGTACGCCCAATACTTGGGATACTGTATCGATTTGACGAACAATCATAGCTTCTGCCCAAGTAGGTTCTTTAATAATACCTTGTTTTACTTTTGTATATACAACGATATATTTTGCTAATGGACCAACCTCTGCAGTTTTACCTTTGAAAGTTGGGGATTTAATCCAAGAGTATTTTTTATCTTCGTCAAGATACTCCCATTTCTCTTTAGTACCAGATTTAGGACCTGTGAATTTAGGATCTGTAACACCATCAATAGGATGAAGTGTTTTCGTACCATCTGGATATGTGAACCAAGAGTGGTCAACCTCTTCACTAAGGTATTGAGGATCCATGAAGTCCTTACCTTCCAGAGGGATAAATGTAGCTTTATCTACGCCTAATGCAAAGTTTTCTACTACACCATTAGAGCGAACGATACATTTTTTATGATAATCACCATCAGAAATACCTGTATAAGTATCGTCAGGATAATCACCATAAGACATAACGCGTTTTTTCGCAAGACCACCGCCATCAATCATGCCTTTTTCTACGTACATTTTGCCGATAGCCAAAAGATCTGGTACATAGAAGTTATCTACCAAGTCTTTAGTCAATGCAATAGATTGTTCTACTGCAGCAAGACGTTGCGTATTGATAGGCGCATTCATATCATTCATGGAGATAGCGCATGGCATACCACCAATGATGTAATGTGGATGAGGGTTTTTACCACCAAATACAACGTGAGGAATTACGATATCACGTTGACGGTCAAGAATATTCAAATAATGGGATACAGCCATCAAATGAACCTCAGGTGGTAATAAATTATAGTCTGGATGATCCCACCATTGAGCAGAGAAAATACCTAATTGGCCAGATTCAACAATTTTCTTAACCTTTTGTTGTACTGCTGCAAAATACGCAGTAGTTGCTTTAGGGAACTCCTTAGGATATGCAGAATCTTTAGATGCTGTTTCTGCCGGAGCTAAACCACTAATATTATAAGTAGCTAGTACGTCATTTTGTAATTGTGCTGTTTTAGCTGGATCTGCACTAAGAGCTGCTACAGGGCTAACCCAGTCAAGAGCATGTAAGTGATAGAAATGCACGATATGGTCATGTACATCTAAAGAGCTATGCATAATATTGCGGATATAGTTCGCATTCTTAGGAATCGTAATACCTAATGCATCCTCTACAGCGCGTAAAGATGCTAAAGCATGTGTTGTTGTACATACGCCACAAATACGTTGTACAAAGGCCCATAAATCACGAGGGTCACGGTTTTTTGCAACGAGCTCGATACCACGCCAAGCAGTACCAGAAGACAATGCGTCCTCTACCTTACCACTTGCTTCATCAACTTTTATTTCTACCCGTAAATGACCTTCAATACGGGAAATCGGATCTACTACTACGCGTTTCATTAGTGACCTCCTCCATTATTATGCTTCGTTTCATCCCATAAACCTTGTTCTTTCAAGCGTTTTTCCTCTTGAATATCAAGATATTTATTGCGAATAAGGGTTGCAGCACCATGAGCAATAACCGCTGTAGTAGCGCCAACGGCAGCTACAGTACCAATTGTATCAGCAGTTGTAATGGTATTTGCTAATGGAATGTCAGGTAAGCGTTTATAGAATACGTCATTATCCCAGAAGCCCTTTTCAGAGCAACCAATACAGCCGTGACCGGATTGAATTGGATAGGACAAACCATTCCACCAACGCAAGTTACCACAAGAATTATATGTTTGAGGTCCACGACAACCTACTTTGTACAAGCACCAACCAGATTTGGATGCATCATCGTCAAATTTCTCAACGAATAGACCAGAGTCAAAGAAGGCACGACGGTAGCATGTATCATGAATACGATTGCCATAAAATTGTTTAGGACGACCTTGTGCATCAAGAGGTGGAATTTGACCGAACAATGCATAATGCATTACTACACCAGTCATAACCTCTGGAATCGGAGGACAGCCAGGAACTTTAATAATTGGTTTACCAGATACAACAGAAGATACAGATACTGTATTTGTTGGATTTGGTTTAGCCGCTTGGATACCACCCCAAGAAGCACAAGAACCATATTCGATGATCGCTGCAGCACCTTTAGCCGCTTCTAACAAGGATTGTTTAAATGTACGACCACCTACAGTGCAGTAAACACCATCTTCGTCAAGTGGCACGCCACCTTCAACCGCCAAGATGTATTTACCAGCTTTTTCTTTGATGATTTTTTCTAGATGTTCCTCTAACGGTGCACCAGAGGCAGCAGACAAAGTATCATCATATTCAAGAGAAATCATGTTCAAAATAACATCAGAGGTAAATGGAGAGGATGAACGGATAAAAGATTCACTACAACCAGTACATTCATGACCATGTAACCAAATTACCGTAGGCAATTCAGTTGTTTCAGCAGCCTTAACAACGGTGTCTAACATCGTTGGTGGTAGACCTAAAATGGCGGTGAGTGCTACACAGGATTTCATAAATGTGCGTCGACTCAAACGGCGCTCTTGGAAGAGTGTCCATAGACTGTTTACACGATTCTTCACGGAATATAGCCTCCTTACAACAACTTTGCGCAATATATGTATATTACTTAATAAACTA
The DNA here is from genome assembly GCF_963524655.1 of uncultured Veillonella sp. GTDB lineage: Bacteria > Bacillota > Negativicutes > Veillonellales > Veillonellaceae > Veillonella. Next base: position 46,123 of record NZ_CAURHA010000011.1, on the reverse strand, counting down.
CAACGATATGATAGCAATCATTTTTATAAGCTTAATTTATCAGACGATAAAGTTTAAAATTCATGATAACAATCACATTCTTACTACTTTATTATAACACTTTATAAAACTAATAACTATAGAATTTAAGCAAAAAAGCTGTATATAAGAGGTAATTTCTCTTATATACAGCTCTGTATGCTATGTTTTTGTAATTTTTTAACAGTTATTAGTCTGTTACATGATTTCCTTAATTAGGGCCTCAAGCACGTCAGCTTTTTTGTAACCTACAAGGGAATCAAGCATTTTGCCATCACGGAAGAATACCATGGATGGAATGCCATCGATGTCTTCTTTCAATAAAATACCACGAAGATTTTTATCTTCTGCATCAACGCTAAAGAATTCTACTTGCCCTTCGAAGCGTTCTGCCACTGCTTCTACCTCTGGACGCATAACAGTGCAAGGTTCGCACCAAGCAGCCCAAAAATCAACAATAGCTAAACCTTTAGAGCCAAGTACTTTTTCATCAAATTCTTGTACACTAGTAATTGCTGTAATTGCCATGAAGTTCTCCTAACAAAGATCTACAATCTTATATACTACTATAAATTATATCCTACATATGGAAGCAAGCAATCAATAAGCCGAGTTCTGTTCCGCTTGCGCGGTGACGATTATCTTTCTAGGCGTACAGTCGCCTGCACGCTCGAGCGACACAACCCGGAAGGTAGGCGGGACCACCCTTAACCCTTCCCTATTCGGTCTTGCTCCGGATGGGGTTTACCGAGCCAGCCTGTTACCAGACTGCTGGTGAGCTCTTACCTCACCTTTCCACCCTTACCACTGACGTGGCGGTTTCCTTTTCTATGGCACTTTCCCTAAGGTCACCCTCGCCAGACGTTATCTGGCATCCTGCCCTATGGAGCTCGGACTTTCCTCGAGTCCTATGGACTCGCAACCGTCTTTCATACTTGCTTCAATTCAGTTTATCATAGCTAAGCTATTTGTTGCAAGAAAATGCAACATTATAAAAAGAAGAAATCATTTTGCTCTGTGAAAGCTTGAACAGGAATAGAAAGGCCTGTTCCGATTAAATAATCTCGCAAACCATCAGCTACAATAGATTCTGTACCAAAATGCCCTGCATCAACTACAAGGAGTCCTAATTCCTTAGCCATTTGGGCCTCATGATACTTCACGTCACCTGTAATATATGCATCCACATGCAAACGAGCCGCATCTTTAATAAATTCAGCACCAGCTCCGGAGCATAACGCAATAGATTGAATCTCCTTAAGTGCAATACCTGCAAAGCGAATATTTGCCAATGGTAAAGCTTCTTGTACCCATTCACGGAAGGTATCTAAATTTAATGCATTTGGCAAGCGACCAACTCTACCTAAATACTGAGTAGACGCTGTAGGAGATACTAAGGACACAACTTCATAAGCCACTTCTTCATATGGATGTGCTGCTTTCATAGACTCAATCACTTGGCTTAAATGAGTACCATCAACGATAGCATTCACTTGTACCTCAGGTGCCACCGTTAAAGCACCTGCTTCACCGATGACAGGATGAGACGCTTCATTACCTATGAAGCGACCTTCACCGTGAAGACTAAAGCTACAGTGCTCATAGTTGCCAATTTTTCCTGCCCCTGCGGCCCCCATAGCATAACGAACCGCATCAGCAGAGCTTTCAGGTACAAAGGTAGTCACCTTATATAGCACTTCTTCACCAGTTTTAACAAAACCTTTTATGTCAATAAGACCTAATTGATTTGCCAACATATCATTAAGACCACCTGGTGCGATATCGAGATTTGTATGAGCACTATAAACGGCAATCTTATGCTGAATCAACTGATTAATCATACGACCTTGCACCGTATCGCATGATAACTGTTTTAAACCTTTAAAGATTAATGGGTGGTGGCTAACAATCATATTGTAGTTATGCTCAATAGCATAGACTATAGCTTCCTCTGTAACATCTAAGGTCGTTAATACACCTGTGACCACTGTATTACGATCACCTACCATAAGACCTACATTATCCCATGATTCAGCATAGGAACGCGGTGCCAATTGTTCCATCAATGAAATAACATGTTGAATCGTTGTCATATAACTCACTTCCTTTTATCTATTTTCTAAAAGACTACAAAGAAATGCCACTTCAGCATCTAGTTCCTTATATTTATCGGTATGACTCAATTTATCAGTCATACCATCTAGTGCACATTGGCGTTGGTAAATCAAATAGTCAATGTATTTCTTCCAAAGAGGTGGACGTTCCTGTTCAAGAAGAGCCCCCACAGACCACAATAAGGATTCTTCAGGCAATGCGGCATACACATTTTCTTGAATTGGTGTACCAGTATACTTTTCTATACAATCTTCGCGAATCGCTAAAAATGCAGTATATAATTTACCTGCATCTTCAACGATAATTTCAAGAACGATAACATAGCCCTTTTGCACCATATACTGACGCAATTCTTTTTGCCCATTTTGTGGTTGTAACACGTAGAACTCTAATGGTTCAGGTCCTGCGTCTACAATATCGCGCATCAAAAAGCCGCCCATACCACAGCAGATGGCACCATTTAGCTCGCCTTTCTCAGTTACCTTTAAACCATCCCCTAAACGGCAATCTACCTTAGACTCAAGTCCACGGGACTTAACATATTCTCTTGCTGACTCTAACGGTCCTTTATGCACATCCCCAGCGATGACAAATTCAGCACGACCACGATTAATGAGTTCTACCGCTAAGTAGCCATGATCAGTACCGATATCTGCAATAGCATGAGCCTTTGGCACGATTGAAAACACCGCTTCCAAGCGGTCCATCATAGGTCTAGGTTCCATAATATCCTCTACTATTAGTATATAAAAATAACCGCCCTTGAATTCTCAAGGACGGTAGATATCAACATAATTGGTGGGCCCACCTGGGTTCGAACCAGGGACCGACCGGTTATGAGCCGGTTGCTCTACCCCTGAGCTATAGGCCCACAGTTAGTTTCTAGCTTATTAATTATACCGAATAGGCTAGCACTAAGTCAAGGTACACCGTATTTCTATGACTGTTTCATGAGCATAAAACGATGAATCATATCTTTATTTTAACACAAAAGGGCTGTAACACAGTGCTAGAGAACACTGCATTACAACCCTTACGAGATTCTTTATCTTATAAGAAGTCTTTGATTTTATCGCGTTTACCGCGGTTACGCAATTTAGTAAGCGCCTTACCTTCGATTTGGCGGATACGTTCACGAGTAACATTGAAGTGTTGACCCACTTCTTCTAATGTACGAGGTTTACCATCCTTCAACCCAAAGCGCAAGATCAATACTTGTTGCTCACGATCAGTTAAGCATGTAAATACATCTTCAATTTGCTCTTGCAACAAGATGTAACTAGCTGCATCATCTGGAGCAATTGCGTCTTGGTCTTCGATGAAGTCCCCTAAATGGGAATCTTCTTCTTCACCAATCGGAGTTTCCAAGGATACTGGCTCTTGTGCGATTTTTTGAATTTCACGCACACGCTCCACAGTGATTCCCATGCCTTCCGCAATTTCCTCAGGCAATGGTTCGCGACCTTTATCTTGCAACAACTGACGAGAAATACGAATCAATTTATTAATCGTTTCTACCATATGTACAGGAATACGAATCGTACGAGCTTGGTCTGCAATAGCACGCGTAATCGCTTGACGAATCCACCATGTAGCATATGTGGAGAATTTGTAACCTTTTGTATAGTCGAATTTATCAACCGCTTTAATAAGACCAAGGTTACCTTCTTGAATCAAATCCAAGAATAACATACCACGACCTACATAGCGTTTTGCGATACTGACAACTAAGCGCAAGTTAGCATCTACCAATTTTTTCTTAGCCTTTTTGGCAAGTTGAATATCTTTATATGTAGCATCATCTGTTGCGCCAGCTTCAATTTGCTTTGCTAAAACGATTTCTTCGTCCGCAGAAAGCAAAGGAACACGACCAATCTCTTTGAGGTACATACGCACTGGATCATCGATATTAACACCAGAGTCTACGCTTAAGTCGATGGAGATACTCTTCTCACTAACAACCTCTTCAGCATCTTCTTCTGGCTCGATTGGATGTTCTTCTACATCTTCTGCATCGATGTCAGCTACAACCTCAATATTTAATTTACCTAACGTAGTATAAATGTCATCTAATTGTTCTGCAGTAATTTCCGCCTGCTCATGAAGAGCATCTGAAATCTCGGATTGTGTCAACACACCGGTCTTACGGCCTTTTTCAAGAAGTTGTTCCACAATCTCCTCTATTTGACTTTTTTGTACTTTCTTAGCCACAGCGCTCTCCTTTATAGTATTGTTTACTTAGACCATTCTCTAATTAAATTCTGTATTTCCTGACATTTATGTAATTCGCTAATAAACGTCGAATCTCCTGCCCGTTTTAGTTGATCCGCCATAATTGAATGCGCTTTATACTGTTCACGCAATGAATGGAGTCTTATCTTGCGGATTAATCCAGGCACTTGTACCTTATATTCATCGTCACTCATCACAACCAATCTAGAGTAAATATCATACTCTGATGGGGTTAACACAGACTGAATTGCTGTTTCATCCAGGTGACCTTCTGTCTTGTACAAGGAGAATATCTTTTCTATTATACATCGATATTCGCTTTTTTGAAAGTCTTCTATCGGCAAATAGCTCATCATATGAGATAATATTTCCCCATCAGTAAAAGCTAAGGACAATAATTTTTCCGCATCCCCCTTAGGTAAATCCTGTGTTGGCAAAGGTGCTGATGCAGTATCCACTAATTCAATTTGTCCTTTTTTCACATAATCTCGGAAGTATCTAAATATGCTGCTATTATCAAGCCATAATGGCAGTGCCAATGTTTTTAATGCGTCATCTCGCTGTGTTTGACTATCTATATTTGCAATATATGGGAACACGTCAGCCATAACGGCTTGTTTTCCTTCAGTATCGTTAGTATCGTGCTTAATTAAAGACTCACTCAATAAATAATCGAGGGGCTTCACAGCCTTTGCGACTAAGTCTTTAAATGCCTGCCCACCATGATTACGTACATAATCATCAGGATCCTTTCCATCTGGCATAGCGAGAACACGCACCTTAAAATCTGTATTTTGTAATAATTCAATGGCCCTAGCAGCCGCTTGGCGCCCGGCACCATCCATATCATAGGCTAATACAATTTCATCAGCCTGTCTCATCAAGATATGACCATGATCTCTTGTATAAGCAGTCCCTAAAGAGGCCACCACATTCGTAACGCCATGGTTATGAGCTGATATAACATCCATATACCCTTCTACGAGAATGGCTTGTCTCTCCTGACGAATCGATTTGTACGCCTTATCAAAAGCAAATAGTATTTTACCCTTTTCGAAGATAGATGACTCTGGGGAGTTTAAATATTTTGGTGTGCTGTCATCCATGACACGACCACCGAAGGCAACTACTCGCCCTTTACCATCCATTATAGGAAACATAATACGATTTCTAAAGAAATCATAGAATTGTCCCTTTTGGTTTTTACGTACTAGATTCAACTCTAATAAAATTGAATCGTCAATACCGCGCTCATGGAAGGCACGATATAACTTATCCCAACCATCAGGGGCAAATCCAAGCTTGAACTGTTCTATGGTTTCCTTCGTAAGTCCCCGCTTCTTCAAATAATCAAGCCCCACCTTTCCCATAGAGGTTTGTGTGAGACAGTTATGGAAAAATGTGGCTGCTAAATCACAAGCTTCATATAGTTTTTTACGCCTTTCATCTCGAGCTCGCTGCTCAGGTGAAAGCTTCGCCTCTGGCAATGGAATATTCGCTCGATTAGCTAGCCGCTCTAGTACCTCTACAAAGGTTAAATGTTCTAACTCCATAAGGAATTTAATAACATTCCCCGATGCATGGCAACCAAAACAATAATAAAAACCCTTTTCAGGGGCAACGCTAAAGGATGGCGTTTTTTCATTATGGAAAGGACAACAACCCCAATAGTTCTTGCCGCGTTTCTTTAAGGCTACATGCTCGGATATAACTGATACGATATCATTAGCATCTTTGATTTGTTCAATCAATTCATTTTCAAAATATCGGCTCATAGCCAACGCCTCCTTCCCCATATATATATTAATTCGATATACAAATAAAAAATCCTCTATTTGTAAAAGATTTTAATTAGTTAAATTATTAAAATAATACAAAAATCAAATACGAATCATAGGAATCCTTATCTATGAAACTAAATACATAAGGATTCCTATACGCCGTATTAAACGATACCATTACCAATATTTTGATAACAATAGGCTGCAATGATAACATTGCAGCCTATACTTATCGCTTATTGCATATTATTTTGCGTAATCCACAACGCGAGTTTCACGAATAATTACGACCTTGATTTGGCCTGGATATTCGAGTTCAGACTCGATGCGTTTTACGATATTCCGAACGAGTAATGTAGACTCAGCTTCATCAATCTTATCCGGTTTTACTACAACGCGAATCTCACGACCTGCTTGAATAGCAAAGCATTTTTCAACGCCTTCGAAGGATTCAGCGATTTCTTCCAATTTAGATAAACGTTTCAAGTAGTTTTCTAATGTTTCTCGACGCGCTCCAGGACGAGCTGCGGAGATAGCATCAGCAGCAGCTACTAATACAGCCTCAACACTTTGGAATTCTTCATCACCATGATGAGCACCAATACAGTTGATTACCGCTGCGCTTTCACGATATTTACGAGCTACATCAACACCGATTTGAACATGAGAGCCCTCAAGTTCGCGGTCCAATGCTTTACCGATATCATGAATTAAGCCACCTCGTTTAGCCAATGTTACATCACAGCCAAGTTCAGCTGCCATTAAACCTGCTAAATGAGATACTTCGATGGAATGTTTCAATACGTTTTGACCGTAACTAGTACGATATTTCAAACGACCTAAAATCTTAACGATTTCAGGATGTAAGCCGTGAACATCAGCTTCAAATGTCGCTTGTTCACCAGCCTCTTTAATAGTTTGGTCAACCTCTTTACGAGCCTTACCAACCATTTCTTCAATACGAGCTGGATGGATACGACCGTCTACAATCAATTTTTCCAATGCGATACGAGCCACTTCACGACGAATTGGATCGAAACCGGAAAGAATAACTGCTTCTGGTGTATCATCGATAATCAAGTCAATACCTGTTAATGTTTCAAGTGCGCGAATATTGCGACCTTCACGACCGATAATGCGACCTTTCATTTCATCATTAGGCAATGCCACTACGGATACGGTAGTTTCCGCTACATGGTCAGCTGCGCAACGTTGGATTGCAGAGGAGATAATTTCTTTCGCTTTTTTCTCCGCGTCATCCTTAGCTTGCTGTTCCATTTCCTTAACCATAATCGCCGTTTCATGACGGATTTCTTGTTCTACATTCGTTAACAAGATATTTTTCGCTTCTTCGAAAGTCATGCCAGAAATGCGTTCCAATTCTGCCATTTGTTTTTCATACAAAGCTTCTACCTTTTCACGGCTTTGGGCTAATTCAGCTTCTTTGCGATGTAAAGCTTCCTCTTTGTGCTCAATATTGTCTAATTTTTTATCCAAAGATTCTTCTTTTTGAAGAATACGGCGTTCCATACGTTGAAGTTCAGAACGACGATCTTTATTTTCTCGTTCCACATCGGAACGGAGCTTATGAATTTCTTCTTTCGCTTCTAATAAAGCTTCTTTCTTTTTAGACTCAGCTGTGCGCTCACCGTTAGCGATGATGCGTGCAGCCTCTTGTTCAGCTTGATTCAGTTTTCCTTCAGCAATATTTTTTCTTAAAAAATAGCCTACCCCTAGTCCAATCAGTACCATTACCACTGCAATTAGACTATACTCTAAAATCTGTCTCACCTCCTCTTAAATTCTCAAAATCGAGCTTTCATGCTCCTTTTTATGCCCTTCATGCATTAAATTATCAATTAGCCTTATCATCATATAAATAAATAAAGCTATTTTTAATTTTAGACTTGAAAGCCCTTTCTGTCAAGATTTTACAAGCCTAGCAAGGACTCTCAAAAAGCATACTTTATTCATAAAAATCATTACATACGACTTGAATCGTGCTTGTTGAGAACCCTCTGTATTTGAGAAAGTTGAATACTTTTACACGAGGAGTGCGGTCCTCATTGAGAATGGAGCCAAATTTTTTCTCCACCACTCGATAGGCCGCTTTTACTTCATCATAAGAAGAAATTTCTTGGGGAATCTCAAGCCCCCGAAGTTTCATCTTTTGTTTAATCATGTAGGCCCCATATTTTTGTTCTTTCATCAAGTATGCTAATACCTGCTCAGATAAGCGCTCATCGTTGATATAATCATACTCTCTAAGGCGTTCAAGGACCCGCTCAATGATTGGGTCCTCGAATTGTTTACGTCTCATTTTTTGTGTTAGTTCATAGGAACTAAGAAATCGTTGAGCTAGGAAGCGATACGCTTGATCCATAGCAGCTTGCATCGTTTCTTCACTCATAATTATACTTCTTCAGTTACTTCTTCACCGATTACGTCGATTTCTTCTGTACCTACTGCCAATGTATCGCGAATAATACGATCGATTTCATCTGCTATTTGTGGGTTATCAAGTAAGTACTGTTTAGCAGATTCTTTACCTTGGCCCATACGCTCCCCATTGTAGGAATACCATGCGCCAGATTTATTAATAATTTCCATATTTGTACCGATATCGATAAGCGTACCTGCTTTGGAGATACCTTCGCCGTACATCAAATCGAATTCAGCTGTTTTGAATGGAGGTGCTACTTTGTTTTTAACAACTTTAACTTTAGTGCGGGCACCAACGTTTTCGTTATTAGCTTTAATTAACTCACCTTTACGAACATCGAGGCGTACAGAAGAATAGAATTTCAACGCACGACCACCGGTTGTCGTTTCAGGGTTACCAAACATTACGCCTACTTTTTCACGCAATTGGTTGATAAAGATAACAACCGTTTTAGATTTGCTGATGATACCAGTCAATTTACGCAATGCTTTACTCATCAAACGAGCTTGTAAACCTACGTGAGCATCGCCCATTTCGCCTTCGATTTCAGCTTTAGGCACTAAAGCTGCAACGGAGTCAACTACGACAATATCTACAGCGCCACTGCGAACAAGAGCTTCTGTAATTTCAAGAGCTTGCTCACCATTGTCTGGTTGAGAAATCAATAAATTATTGATATCTACGCCCAAGTTACGAGCATATACTGGATCCATAGCATGCTCCGCATCAATAAATGCTGCAATGCCACCTTGTTTTTGTGCTTCTGCTACAGCATGAAGTGCTACTGTTGTTTTACCAGAGGATTCTGGACCGTAAATTTCAATAACACGACCCCGAGGGAAACCACCTACGCCAACAGCGATATCGATAGCAAGAGAACCGGAAGAGATAACCTCTACGTTCATGCGATCAGCCGCTTCACCAAGACGCATAATAGCACCTTTACCAAAGTCTTTTTCAATTTGTTTTAACGCGTTATCCAACGCTGCTTGTCTGCCATCTACAGCCATTATTTTATTTCCCCTTTTCTGTTATATAAGTATACACATAATATAGTGCTAGCTCTGCTGCACTTTGTCTAATATCATCTCGATTGCCAATTAGATTTGCCTTATGAGCTACAGTGCCATGTGGGCCAGTAACACCAAACCACACAAGACCAACTGGTTTTTCAGGGCTACCTCCGCCAGGACCAGCTATGCCCGTCGTAGAAACGGCATAGGTCGTTTGTCCAATAGCTCTTGCCCCTTCCGCCATAGCCTTAGCGACTTGTTCACTTACGGCACCATACGTATCGAGCATGTCTTGAGGTACACTTAGTACACGATGTTTTATGTCGTTGCTATACGAAATAACGCCACCCATGTAGTACTCACTACTGCCACTCACATTAGTAAGTAATTTACCAACTAAACCGGAAGTACAAGATTCAGCAGTACTAATCGTACTGTGCTCCTCCAGTAGAGCACAACCGAGGGTTTCCTCCATAGAAATCGTCAAATCACGGCCTACCCGAGAGCCTAATCGTTCTCGAATAATAGTATCCCAAGGATTGAGAAGCGCTTGTGCTGCCGCTAAGGTATCAGCCTTAGCGGTGATACGAACCTCGATATAGCCCTTTTTAATGAGCAAAGCTATAGTCGGATTTGATTGATTCTTAATGAGGTCCATCAAAGTGTTCTCTAGGTCGATTTCACGGATATCATATACGCCATATCGATAGGATGTAACAACACCTTGCGAACCGAATCGACTATCTAAATAAGGTACTACTCCCTCTTGGAACATGCCCTTCATTTCTCCAGGAGGTCCAGGTAAAAGTATATATGTAGTGTCCCCATCCTCTACGACAACACCAGGAGCTACGCCTACAGGATTTTTAAGAATCTTTGCACCTTCAGGCAACTCCGCTTCCCGACGACTTGCATCAGGTACAGTTCGTTTTACACTTTCAAAGAAACGTTTAACCTCATCCATTGCCTCTTGATTAAATACAATAGGTCGTCCAATAGAGTCGGCTAATACATTACGCGTAATATCACCTTGTGTTGGACCTAGCCCACCAGTACTAATCACAATATCAGCCCGTGTGCTAGCTAGCTGAAAAACCTCTGCCATTCGCTTAGGATTATCGCCAACTACGGATTGATGAGCAATAGTATAGCCTAATTTATTTAACTCTTGTGCTAGCCAAGATACATTCGTATTTACTGTATCACCTAGCAATAATTCTGAGCCTGTAGAAATAAGTTCTACAATCATCAGATCACCTCCACACTCGAATATATCGAAGTGTATTATTCTACAACAGTAGCTACAACGTCGTACGCAAAACCTTGTTCTACTTGTACCTTGAGAATGTCACCAGGTTTAATATCTTCGCCGCAGTCTTCGATGTACATATTGCCGTCTACATCAGGAGCTTGAGATTTCAAACGACCTTTTGCAAGCAATGTATTATTATCGCCTTCTTCAATTTCTTCGACCATCGCATAATCAATGGTACCTTCTAAGTCGCGATTATTCTCTTCAGAGATAGCAGCTTGGATGGACATAAGAACGTGGTAACGTTCTTCTTTAATCTCTTCTGGGACTTGGTCTTCACGAGCACCTGCAGGTGTACCTTCCTCTTGAGAGTAGGTAAACACACCCATATTATCGAATTTGATTTCTTTTACAAAGTCGCAAAGTTCCTCAAATTGCTCGTCTGTTTCACCAGGGAAACCAACGATGATAGATGTACGCAATGTAATATGTGTAGGAGCATTTCTAATTTTCTTAAGCAAACGCTCAATATCACTACGATCATCGCGACGATTCATTTGCTTCAAAATATCGTTATTAACATGTTGCAACGGAATGTCTACATATTTGCAAAGTTTTGGCTCATTAACGATAATATCTAACAATTCATCAGAGAAGAATGTTGGATATAAGTAAAGCATACGAATCCATTCGATGCCTTCTACAGTAGTTAATTCTTTTAACAACGTAGTCAACAATGGCGTACCATCGTTGAGGTCAATACCATAGCTAGTCGTATCTTGAGCGATAAGAACGACCTCTTTAACACCAGATGCTGCTAAGCGTTCTACTTCGGCTTTAATAGACTCAATTGTACGGCTACGGAATGCACCACGCACCTTTGGAATAATACAGAAAGTACAACCATTATTACAGCCTTCTGCAATCTTTACATATGCACTGTAACGAGGTGTAGTCTGAATGCGAGGCATACGTTCATCATAGATGTTCGTAATATTCTCCATAATACAACTTCGATTGCCATGCTCAATAGCATCAACGGCTACCATAATTTGGTCCCATGCACCAGTACCGATTAATGCATCAATTTCAGGAATTTCTTGGAATAATTCATCCTGATATTGTTGGCTAAGACAACCTGCTACAATAAGACCCTTACAAAGGCCATTTTCCTTATATTGAGCAACCTCAAGGATGGTATTAATAGACTCAGCCTTGGCTTTCTCAATAAAAGTGCAGGTATTAACAACGATAAGGTCTGCTTCGCTTAGGTCTTCAGTAATGGTATAGCCATTGTCTCTCAACAAACCTAACATTACTTCAGTATCTACTAAATTTTTAGCACAACCTAGGCTAACATACCCTAATTTCTTACCCATTCTATATCCTTTCTTCACTCGATTCTATCTCTTTTCCTATTGCTAGGATCTATTCAACGGACTTAGTCTTTACGGAATCGTACTTGACTAACCCAGTGATTTAACAATAACTTTTTACCTTCCATAGTATAGCCACCATTCACAGGCCATAGCACTAAATCTTGTCCCATAGAATCCTTCGGCTCATCCATTTCAGGATTGGTGAACATATAGGTAAAATTATTTTCTACCATATATTTCGCCGTTTTTGTAGATAACAACCAATTAATAAATTCAACACTATCCGCTTTGTGCTTTGAATTTTTTAATACCGCAGCACCAGTTACATAATAAGATGTGCCATCTTTAGGATAAATGAACTTAATTGGATATCCATGACGATTATACTGAGCTGCATCAGATAAGTTTCCAATCCCAATATTTGTTTCTCCTAATGCCGTTAAGCGTACTGGAGTAGACAAAAATTTAGCATGTTGTACTACATGTGGCTTCAAGGTATACAAATATTCAAGAGCCTCTGGTTCCCCTTTGTACTCCACCATATTATATAGTAAATTTGCCGCATTTTGAGATGCTACAAAATCGGTCATAATAATAGACCAGTCCCCTTGTTTTCCCAAGGTTTCCCAAGTAGTAATATACTTGCCAATACCATTGTGGAAAGTATCATTTTGAACAAATACGATAGGATCATACCAAAGGCCAACCCAGTAGCCATTAGGATCCTTAAATGTATCTCGCACTTCATCAATTCGTTCATTAACGATTGGTGCATATTTACCAGTATTAGCACCTACAACGAGATTATCCTCAGAGGTAAGAACTAAATCGCCAGATGTATCAGCCACATTTGATGCTGACCGTTGTGCCATTTGATCTTCTGTAAGAGGCATTATTGTAACCTTTACATTTTGTTCCGCTTCATAACGATCAGCAAGCATGGTAGTTAAATTATTTGGCAAGTCTGTATAGACTGTAATTTCACCGCGAACTGGCTCCTTTGCCAGTTCGATTTGTTCTTGATGGTAAAAGTTTATGCCGTAGGTTAACATCCCTACCACAAAAAGGGCTAAAACGCCCGGAGCAATCCACCGTTTCATATATGCCTCCTATAAGACATAAAGATTCCCAAATGAAACTAGTTAAACTAATCTCTATAATTAACGACCACCACGGCTTTTATTAGATGGACGACCTTTAGTCATACCACTACGAGATGGTCTCCCCTTACTAAAACTAGATTGACTATTAGACGATCCTCGTGCATTAGATTTGCTATTTGACGTACGTCTTGAGCTTTCAGATTTAGAGCGTGTATTCCACTTACTACGCTGTTCACTAGCATTGCGACCAATTGGACGTGGTGGAATTAAACATTCTGGGCCAAAACCAATTAAGTCACGTCGATTAGCCTCTATAAGCGCCTCTTTAACAAGGTCATAGTTTTCAATATTTTTAAACTGCATCAAAGCGCGTTGCTTTGCTTTATCTCTACCCTTTTTGGCTACATAGACAGGTTTTCCATCTAAGGGATTAATACCTGTATAGTACATACAAGTGGATAAGCTTCCTGGAGTTGGAATAAAGTCTTGTACTTGTTCAGGGTACATATGGTGATCACGCAAAAACTCCGCTAATTCGATGGCATCCTCCAAGGCACAACCTGGATGAGAGCTCATAAAGTATGGTACTAAATATTGTTTCTTACCAAGTTTTTTGTTGGCCTCTTCAAACCAAGATTTAAAGGTAAGGAACTCTTCCTTCCCAGCCTTGCCCATCATGTTAGTTACACGCTTAGACACATGTTCTGGAGCTACTTTTAACTGACCACTGACGTGGAACTCACAGAGCTCTCGCACAAAGTCTTTATTGTTATCTGCTAGCACATAGTCATAACGCAAGCCAGAACGAACAAATACCTTTTTCACACCTTTTAACTTGCGCAACTTACGAAGTAAAGCAATATAATCATCATGATTTGTATTCAAGTTTTCACAAGGCTCAGGGGCCGCACAAGTACGACCTTTACAAGCACCGTATACAGCTTGTTTATCACAGGCTAAATGACGGAAATTCGCTGTAGGACCGCCTACATCGTGAATATAACCCTTGAAGTTATCCATATTAATCATCATCTGAGCTTCGTCGATTAACGACTCATGACTACGATTTTGGATGATACGCCCTTGATGATTTGTAATAGCACAGAAGGAACAACTACCAAAACAACCACGTTGGCTAACAAGGCTGAATTGTACTTCACTTAATGCTGGTACGCCACCTTTGTCATCGTATTTAGGATGCCACTTACGGGTATATGGCAAGTTATATACACCATCCATTTCCTCCTGTGTCAAAGGCAAAGCAGGCGTATTTTGGATAAGATATCTATCCCCATGTTTTTGTACTACTATGCGGCCATAGAAAGGATCTTGTTCATCATATTGGATGCGGAACGCATCAGCAAAGTCCATTTTGTCCGCTTTAATCGCTTCATAAGAAGGACACTCTACATAATCAATGGTAGGAATGTCCTTTGCCATATAGCAAATACCTCGAATAGACGGCAAGGACTCTTTAAATCTGCCTTGGTCTAACGCATCAGCTAATTCGACAATTTGAAGTTCACCCATACCATATACAAGTACATCTGCCTTAGAATCAACTAAGATAGAGCGACGTACCGTATCCGACCAGTAATCATAATGACCAAAGCGGCGCAAGGACGCCTCTATGCCCCCGATAATGAGCGGCACATCACTGTAAGCCTCCTTCATACGGTTCGCATAGACCAAGGTAGCACGATCTGGACGATGACCAGCTTCACCGCCTGGAGAATAATCATCTTGACGACGAATTTTCTTTGCCGCCGTAAATTTATTGAGCATTGAATCTAGATTCCCTGCTGTAACAAGGGATGCTAGACGCGGTTTACCTAGTTTTTTGAAAGCCTCTACATCATTCCAATCTGGTTGATCTATAATGCCTACACGATAGCCTTTTGATTCTAGGTATCTGCCGATACCCGCTGGAGCAAAGGACGGATGGTCCAGATAGGCGTCCCCACTGATGAGCTCGAAATCTAATTCGGCCCAACCTCGTTCCTTCATATCCGAAGGTTCTGTTACTAAAAATCTATCCATTGATTGTGTAAATGCCTTTCTATCATTCCTAATCAACTATTAGACAAGGAATAACCACAGTAAAAATAATGCCATACAGAATAAGATAATGCCTAAAATAATACGTTCTTGAACGATAGAACGTTGGCGTTTTCGTTGACGAGTTTCTAAGGACATTCGTTTCTTAGAGGTTTGGTATTCAACGAACTCGCTTTGCACCAAATTAGGAGTAACTTGAGCTTTCTGTCTCGTTACAGAGCGCAAAGAAAAGGTATCAATATCCCCTACTTGGCTTTGGTAGGCTTTCACCAAACGATCCCCATCGAGATCTAAGTAATTGCCATAGTTACGAATAAAGCCTTTTACGTAGACCTGTCCAGGAATGATGTCATAGTTGCCATCTTCGATAGCCTCTAAGTAGGTTGTTTTAATATGAAGCACTTGCTCCACATCTTTAAAGGTTAAATTACGTCTTACCCGTTCACGTCGTAATTCTTCGCCTAATTCAGCCATTTTCGTTCCTTTCTAAATCTACGTAATAGTATAATCATTCAATTATTGCTCATCATTGGTATCAGGGAAATATCTAGCTTTTGCTTGTTCAGGACTCATCAAAATTTCGCGAGCCTTACTACCCATGCTAGGACCCACGATTTTAAGATCTTCCATGGTATCGACAAGGCGTGCCGCACGAGTATAACCAATGCGGAAACGACGCTGTAACATAGATACAGAGGCTTGACCAGATTCCATAACGAGATTTACAGCTCGTTCTAGCAGTTCATCGCGATATACATCATTGTCCTCAGCAGACTCTTTTTCAGCTTCCTTTTCAGCCTCTTGCGTTACCGTATTATCATACTCTGGTTCACGTTGAGCTTTTACAAATTCCACAAGTTTTTCTACCTCATCATCAGAGATAAATGCACCTTGTACACGAATTGGTTTATTCGCCCCAATTGGAGCAAATAACATATCACCTTTACCAAGTAATTTCTCAGCCCCCGCCATATCAAGGATAGTACGGGAATCAATTTGAGAGCCTACAGCAAAGGAAATACGGCTCGGTACATTTGCCTTAATAGAGCCAGTAATAACATTAACAGATGGACGTTGTGTAGCAAGTACCATATGGATACCTGCAGCACGCGCCATTTGTGCCAAACGGCTAATAGATTCTTCAATATCATCTGGAGCTGTCATCATAAGGTCAGCTAACTCGTCGATAATCAGTACGATCAACGGCATAGCCGCCTTAGGGTGCGCTTCGTTATAACTCTTAATATCTCGTTTACCAGACGCTGCAAAGGCTTTATAGCGAGCCTCCATTTCACGAACGGCCCAACGCAATACAGCTGCGGCTTTTTTCATATCTGTTACAACTGGCGCCATCAAATGAGGAATGCCGTTATAAATAGACAATTCAACCATCTTAGGGTCGATTAATAAAAGCTTAACTTCTTCTGGTTTACGACTAAAGAGAATACTGGAAATCAAAGTATTTACACATACGGATTTACCAGAACCCGTAGTACCTGCTACGAGCAAGTGAGGCATTTTTGCAAGGTCAGTAATCACAGGTTTCCCTGCAATATCCTTACCAAGACCTACAGGAATACCACCTCGAGCATCCTTAAAGTCGCTACAATCGAGGACATCGCGTAAATGTACGGCCTCTGTGGTCTTATTAGGTACCTCGATACCGATAGCAGATTTACCAGGGATTGGAGCCTCCATACGAATATGTTGAGCCGCTAAATTTAGGGCAATATCATCTGTTAAATTAACGATACGGCTAACCTTTACGCCTGGAGCAGGCTCAATTTCATAACGCGTAACAGTCGGGCCTTGTGTAGCATTTACAACCTTAGCAGTAATACCAAAGTTGCTCAATACATTTTCAAGCATCATCGCATTTTGCGCTACTTCTTCGCCATTATTTTGACTCCCCTTCCCTTTCGCCAAAATATCAAGGCTAGGGAAATGGTAAGGTCTATCATAGGTACGGTGAATTTGACCGTCTTTAGATACTGCTACTTGAGCTGTATCCTCTGTGGTACTAATAATCGATGGCACTTGTAAGCCCATGCCACCCATTCCAGCACCAGCACTTACAGAACTAGCGGCAGCACCCGTACCTGGTACGGCGGACGCAATAGCTCCATGATTAGTCTCTAGTGGACCAATAGTTGTATCTTGATAGGAAAATTCAGGTTCTTCCTCTTCAGTATTTCTTGCGGCTTCAGACTCATCAGTATAGCCTTCGTCTGGTGTATAAGTATAATCCTCATCTGGAACATATACATAATCATCGCCTGTAGATCTACTAGCATCAGAAAATTGATCAAAATCATCAGCTTCATAAGTCTTAGCATCGCCAGATGTTTCAGAAATATTAGCCAATTGTTCCGCTGCACGATTACGCGCTTCTAATTCAGCTAGTTCCTTCCAAGATGTTGGCGCTTTTGGTGGCTCTACAGTTGTAACTGTATCCGCTATCGGTTCCACATCTACAGGGGTATCAGTTTCAAAGCTATCTCTATCGGTAGTAATACCGCGTTTTTCTAAAGTATCTAATGCTTGGTCTGCAGCATCTTCAAAGCGCGTATCTTTTTCCCGATTATAGGCTTTACGCTGTGCCACCGCCTCTTTACGTTGCTCATTCCAGTCCTCAAAGACCTCTTTCGCCACGGCTACCTTCTCAGCAGCTACCTCTTTTGCTACATCTAAACCTACTTGAGTTTTATCAGCTGCCTTTTGCAACCCACTGCGCAAAGATAATCGAGTAATAAGAAGACCAAAGGCTAACAATAAGAATACATCAAGAATAATAGCACCTAAATTACCTAATAAAGTGCGCATGAATGTTGCAATAGCACCACCTACAACACCGCCTTGATTAGCTAGTTGTGTAGTAATGAGTTCCTGCCCCTCAGGAACGCGCCACAACGGAACGAGAGCTAACAAGAATAAGAAAAACAAGGTCATTACAATGCCTCGTTTTGTAATGGAAATAAATGTCCCCTTATATAATAATCTCCAACCTACCCAGAAAACACACAAACAAGGAATAATCCCACCTAGGCCGAAGCCGTAGCGGAATATACCTGTTAAGATTTCACCGACAAGACCGAGCTCAAAACCAAAGAAACCAAGCAAAGAAATCACGGCAAAGGCAATGACAATAAGCCCTTTAACTTCGCTTCGCAAAGAGAAGCCTTGAGACTTTGATTGCTGTTTTGTACTTGTTCGCTTCCGGCGTGTGTTGCGTTTTTTGGTGGAAGTATTTTCTTCTGCCATAAATCTATACAAACCCCTTACTTATAACATTACAGTAAATTAACTAATCATTATATTATAGCATATATCGAAGTATTTAGTTAACTTTTACGACGTTCTTCCCAGTCGTGAAGCAACTGTTCTTCTCTACCTCTTTTTATGCCATTATAATATGTAGCATCTACTAGAGGTGTCGGTAAATATTGTTGTTTTACATAGCCATTCGGATAGTTATGAGCATACTTATAGGCTTTCCCATGACCTAGTTTGCTAGCCCCACTGTAATGACTATCCTTCAAATGATCAGGTACCTGCCCACAATCTTTATGACGCACGTCGGATATAGCTGCATCGATTGCCATATAAGCAGAATTACTCTTTGGTGCTAACGCCACATAACATGCAGCCTCCGACAATATGATACGCGCCTCTGGGAAGCCTACCATATGGGCCGCTTGAGCGGCTGCATTTGCCAGTATCAACGCTTGTGGATCAGCAAGCCCTACATCTTCAGCAGCACAAATGACGATACGGCGAGCGATAAAATTAGGATCCTCCCCGGCTTCAATCATGCGCGCTAGATAATGAACTGTTGCTTGCACATCGGAGCCGCGCATACTTTTAATGAAAGCAGAAATCGTATCATAATGGCTATCACCTTTTTTGTCGTATGTATAAATACGACGGCCTACAACCTTTTCAAGAACCTCAATGGATATGGTCCCCTCATCGGGAACCATGGCCGCTGCTTGCTCTAAAATATTGAGGGCCATACGACCATCACCGTTGACGAAGATGCCTACATCCTCCAGTACCTCATCGGTTACCTGTAGATGCCGTTTACCAAGGCCTACCTCTTCATCCGTAATAGCACGACGCAAAATTTGACCGATAGCCTTTGGTGTAAGGGCCTCTAATGTGATCAGTCTCAATCGAGATAAAAGTGGTCTATTAACCTCAAAAAATGGATTTTCTGTGGTCGCTCCAATAAGGATAATCGTGCCATCCTCTACACAAGGTAACAGCACATCTTGTTGGCTTTTATTAAAGCGATGAATTTCATCGAGGAATAGAATAGTTCGCTGTTGCAGAGAACGAACACGCTTGCGCGCATCTTCAATGATGGTGCGCAATTCACCAATACCTGCATTAGTAGCATTTAAATTTACAAAATGACTATTACTCATCTTAGCAATAATGCCCGCTAACGTAGTTTTGCCCGTTCCACAAGGTCCATAAAAAAGCATGGATGGTATGGTATCCTTCTCTACCATGGCACGCAAGAAAGTTCCCTTTCCTACAGCCTTCTCCTGACCATATAAATGGTCTAATTTAGTAGGACGCATCCGCACAGGAAGCGGCTCATATGTATTTGTAGGCGCCAAATCAAATAAACTATCCATTCTATCACCTCAATCCATAACATCTTAACTATTAACTCTAAAGTTTTATATTTTGCACGCAAAAAAGCCCCACCATGCCGTAATGTACCGCGTTTTGATCCTGCTTAGGGCAGGTGGGTGCCCTCCTCATCCTGCGGTTGTCCCGTAAGGGCGTAACGTTCAGACGAGAGTCCGGACTCCCGAAGTAAATGTGTTGGCTCAAAACTGCGATATCACACGCACATGGCAGGGATATCTTATACATAAATAGTATCAGAAAGATTAGTAATTAACAAGACTTGACATTTCAAATTTAACCAACTCTTGCCTATGTTTTTACACTAAAGATTGCTCTTCTTCTTCCTCAATATCTGGTTTAATATGCAATTCTTTTAATTGCTTAGGTTCTACTTCAGATGGAGCTTGGCTCATGATGTCAGAAGCAGATTGTGTTTTAGGGAATGCGATTACGTCGCGGATAGATTGACGTTTTGCCATTAACATAACAAGGCGATCTAAGCCGAATGCACAACCTGCATGAGGAGGTGCACCATATTGGAATGCATCAAGCATGAAGCCGAATTTGGATCTTGCTTCTTCGATGGATAAACCAATTGCTTTAAATACTTTTTCTTGTACGTCAGCTTGGTAAATACGCAAAGAACCGCCACCGATTTCTACGCCATTCAATACCATGTCATAAGCAATCGCTTTTACACTGCCAGGATCGGATTCTAATTTATCAAGATCCGCATGGCGTGGCATTGTGAACGGATGATGCATTGCAACATAACGTTTTTCGTCTTCATTATATTCAAACATAGGGAAATCAGTTACCCATGTGAATGCCAATTTATCAGGGTCAATCATGTTCATGCGGCGTGCCATTTCAAGACGCAATTCGCCTAATGCACGTGCCACAGTAGCAGGTTTATCAGCAATCATCAATACTAGGTCGCCACCTTTAGCGCCCATTTTTTCACCGATGTTGCGGATTGTATCTTCACCTAAGAACTTCATGATTTGAGACTTGATGGAACCATCTTCGTTGAAGCAAGCCCATGCAAGGCCTTTTGCACCATAACGGTTTACATATTCAACGAGGTCATCAAGTTCACGGCGAGGAATGCCAGCGTCGCCAGGTACTACGATACCTTTAACTACGCCACCATTGTCGATAACAGAGCGGAATACTTTAAATTCTGTATCTTTTACAAGATCAGTTACATCAGTAAAGGCCATATCGAAACGAAGATCTGGTTTATCAGAACCGTATTTATCCATTGCTTCGTCCCATGTAATACGAGGCATAGGCAATGTAATTTCTTTGCCCAATGCAGTTTTGAATACATGAGCAACCATTTCTTCAAGCATGGAGTAGATGTCCTCTTCGTCTACGAAGGACATTTCCAAGTCGAGCTGAGTAAACTCAGGTTGACGGTCTGCACGCAAATCTTCATCGCGGAAGCAACGAGCGATTTGGAAGTATTTTTCATAACCAGCAACCATCAAGATTTGTTTGAAGATTTGTGGAGATTGAGGCAATGCGTAGAATGTACCAGCATTTACACGGGAAGGAACTAGATAGTCACGAGCACCTTCAGGTGTAGATTTAGTAAGCATTGGAGTTTCAATTTCCAAGAAATCGCGGCTATCGAAGAAGTCACGCATAGCTTTTGTTACTTTATGACGTAAAATCAAGTTGCGTTGCATTTCTGGACGACGCAAGTCAAGGTAACGGTATTTCAAACGAATATTTTCATCTACATCGATATCATCTTGGATATAGAATGGAGGAGTTTTAGCGGAGTTCAATACGCGCAACTCTTCACAGAACATTTCGTATGCACCTGTAGGAAGGTTTGGATTAATAGCTGCTTCATCACGTTTTGTAATTTTACCACGTACACAAAGTACATATTCGTTACGAACATCCTCTGCTTTGTGGAAAGATTCTACGTTATGATCTGGGGACGCTACGATTTGTACTACGCCAGAACGATCGCGTAGATCCAAGAAAATCAAACCACCGTGGTCACGACGGCGTTCAACCCAACCACATAATACGACCTCTTTACCTACCTCTTGTTCAGAGATGGTGCCACAACCGTGCGTACGGTGTAAGCCTTGCATTGTTTCCATTCTAATTGTCATCCTTTCACCAAAGAAGTTATACGTTCAGAAACTGTATCAAGTGGTACAGTTTCTTGTTCACTAGTTTCCATGAATCGGATTATGGCTTCCCCACGAGCCAATTCATCATCACCCAATATGATAACATATTTTGCATTAATTTTGTTAGCATATTTTAATTGTGCCTTCATACTCTTGCCCTGTCCGTCCATTTCAACGGTTACATATGCATCATGTAATGCTTGGCAGATTTTGAAAGCCTCTACCTTAGCCGCATCACCAAGGGCTACTACGAACGCAGATGGTTCTACAGTTGGCTCTGGTAATAAGTTTTGTTTTTCAAGGGCTAAAAGCAAACGTTCCATACCCATGGCAAAACCAATGGCTGGCGTATGAGGACCATCAAGTTCCTCTACTAGACCATCGTAACGGCCACCACCGGCTACGGCACTTTGAGCGCCTAGTGGAGTATATTGTACTTCAAATGCTGTTTTAGTGTAATAATCAAGACCGCGTACGAGACGAGGGTTTAATGTATATTGCACATTAGCAGCCGTTAAATAGGTTTTCAATTCTTCGAAGTGATCATGACACTCGCCACATAAATGTTCGTGAATTTCAGGAGCACCTACGGACAAGGATTTACATGTTTCATTTTTGCAGTCCAAGATACGCAACGGGTTTTTGTACAAACGCTCTTGGCAATCGCTACATAATTGTTCTTTTTTAGGTTCAAAGAAAGCGATTAATTTTTCCCGGTATACAGGGCGGCATGTTGGACAGCCTACAGAGTTTACCTCTACATTGAGATCTTTAAGGCCAAAGTCTTTCAACAATTGTACAACCATGCAGATAACTTCACTATCTACAACTGGAGATTGAGAGCCTAATACCTCTGCACCAAATTGGTGGAATTGACGGTAGCGGCCTGCTTGTGGTTTATCATGTCGGAACATAGGTCCCATGTAATACCATTTTGTAAGGCCTTCTTTACCATATACTTTGTTTTCTAAGTATGCGCGCACAGCGGATGCTGTATTTTCTGGGCGCAATGTGAAGCTAGAACCACCTTCATCGCCAGTAGTAAAGGTGTACATTTCTTTTTGTACTACATCTGTAGTTTCACCGATGCCGCGCAAGAATAATTTAGTATCTTCAAAGGCAGGTGTGCGAATTTCATTGAACCCGTAAACTTTGCAAATCTCGCGCATACGTTGTTCAATATAGTGCCAATTTATCATTTGTTCTGGCAAAAAGTCTTGTGTACCTCTTGGTTTTCTAATAGCCATTACACAACCTCCCAAAATTTTTCACAAATTCTATGTCGTTTCTCTAATAGTGCATCTATCGTTGCGTGGTAAACATCTACATCCTTTGGCATGTGCTGTTTCAATTGACGATATTCAGGGGCGCGCATCCACTTAGATGAACTTCCTGGGCCCATGGATAGAATACTTTGCCGTTCCTCCATAATCTGAATATTGTATTCGCACGCTTTACCTGGCAAAGTGTAGCCAATATTTTCTAACTGCCCTCTCATATATTGTTGGCGATATAAATAATATGGCACATAACCAGCCGCCTCAAGACGCTCTTTACCATATTGTACCATTTCTGCTACGAGATGTTCCTCAGGAATATCATCTTGCATATGTAAATCATACAATGGGCTACCACGTTTTAATGCTAACGTATGAATTGTAACATTTTCCGGTAGATTTTGACATACGTAATCCATATTCTCTATCATATTTTGCATCGTTTGATGCGGTAAGCCTGCAATAAAATCCATATTTACCGCTAGAGATGTATTTGCTTTTACATATTGTAACAGTTCGTCAATATCACGTGCACTATGCCCGCGACCAATGCGTCTCAAAATATCGTCTTGCATGGTTTGCGGATTAATGCTGATACGATTTACGCCTAGTTCTAACATAGACCGTATTTTTGCGGGATTCACAGAATCTGGACGCCCCGCTTCTACAGTAAATTCATGACCGTCTGGCACAAGTATAGACAACTGTTTTAGAACTTGGTAAAAGTCTTCATCGCCTAATACCGTTGGCGTTCCGCCTCCCATATAGAGGGTATCTACCGTTAAGCCATAAGACTGAATAATAGCTTTCATATCCTCTATGTCACGACCTAAAGCTGTTAAAAATTGGCTTTTACCATTGTAATCTTGGTAAAGTCCATATGGAAAAGAGCAGTACACACAGCGAGTGTCACAGAAAGGAATGCCACAATAGAGACTCACCTTTTTATCGTCTGTATCAGTTAAAAATGGCCGCTGATACTCACCGATAGTACCCAACGTAGCAAGCTTTTCCATAGACACAGAAAACTCGTCCCTAATGTGACGAGTTGCTGCGTGGATAGAGCCATATGTATCTATATATTTATGTAGTAGCTTTGTAGGGCGCACCCCTACCATAGTCCCCCAAGGAGCCTCAGCTGGTAGACCTTGATATTCACGCAAGTAGCGCAATAAAGCTTGACCAATTTGACGTCGTCCTAGAGAGGAAACAGGGCCTTCAAAATTTTGAACTATATCGCCAATGGTAACCGTTAGTGCATAATTCCCATCCACTTCATGAGCTTCAAGGAGTACGTCTGGATTTACCTTGTCAGAAAAGAGTCCCGCCGCACCACAATTATGAGCTACTACGGAGCCAAGTGGTAATGGCCCCGTATATAGATATGTATTAACCATGATGATGAGCCATACGCTCTAATTTTTCAAGTTCTGCTTCAGACATGTGATTTTGACAATCACTGCAGTAACCATATACTTTCAATTGATGGTCAATAGTACGGAAGTTCAATTTTTTAGCGATGATGGACTCTAATGTTTCAAGCATATCATCTTCAAACTCGGATACTTTACCACATTTTACACAAATCAAATGATGATGGAAATGAGCGAACTCTTCGTCGTTCAATTCGTAGCGATTACGTCCGTCACCAAAATCAAGGCGTTTTAATAAATCTAACTCTGTGAACAGATCAAGTGTTCTGTAGATAGTAGCCAAACCGATATCTGGAGCCACTTCTTTTACGAGTACATATACGTCCTCTGCGCTCAAATGGTTTTCATCAGCGTCGATGAAAGCTTGCAAAATCGTTTGACGTTGCGTAGTCAATTTGTACTTTTTGTCTTTAATGCGTTCTTTTAATTTTTCTAATGTTGTGTTCATAATAATTATCCCCTCTACAATTTGTAAAAATACTTCATTCAAACCTACTGACCCACGAATGGGTTGTATTGTTTTTCATACTCTATATTGGTTTCTGGTCCATGACCAGGGTAAACCATTGTATTATTAGGCAATTTATAAAGCTGAGTTTTGATGGATTCCATCAAGGTCTCATAGGAGCCATTTGGAAAATCTGTACGTCCTACGGAATCTCTAAATAGAGTATCCCCTACAAATACGAGACCTTCCATGTAATAGCACACACCACCTGGCGTATGACCTGGTGTTTCTAAGACCTCTAGGTCAATATCACCACAGGTAATATGGTCACCTTGTTTAACCTCAATAAGATCAGCCTGTACCTTAATAAGTGTTGGATTACTATAGGCACTGAGATTAAGCTCAGGATCAGATAGATACGGCACATCACCCTTATGCACATATACAGGTACATGATGAGTATTTACAATGTCTTGAACGCCCCCGATATGGTCGCCGTGACCATGAGTTAGCAAAACAGCTTTTGGCTTCAAGTCATGTTTCTTTAACGCATCTAATACTTCCGATGTAGCAGGGTCGATGATGAAAGCCTCACCAACCGCTTTATCGCCTATGACATAGCAATTCGTTCCTAGTGGACCTAAAGGCATGCGCATAAGCACTAATTGTTGTTCGCTCATTAAGCCCCTCCTTAACTACGTTGTACCGTATAGACTTCACGGATACGACGCAACTTAGTCATTACAAAATCGAGTTGTGAAATATCACGGATATCAACTGTAACATTGATACTTACATTTTTAGTATCCTCTTGTACCTTGGCATTGATGTTGGTGATGGTAATTTTCAATTCTGAAAGTACAGCCATAACCTCCATGAGCAAACCATTTCGATCGTACGCTTGAATATCGATGCCTACGTGGAAGGATTCACCAGAGGAACCATCCCAAGAAACTTCAATCATCCGCTCAAGATCTTCCGGTGTATGGCCCATACTAGAACAATCGCAGCGATGGACAGAAACGCCACGACCACGGGTAATATACCCAATAATATCGTCACCAGGTACAGGGTTACAGCATTTTGCCATCCGCACCATAACACCAGCTTCGCCTTTTACAAGGACGCCAGTACCATTTTTAGTTTTCTTTTGGCCTTGCGATTTTAATTTCTCAATAATTTGTTCAGTACTGTGCTTAGATTCCTCTGCTTCTTTAGATTTTTTATAGAGTTCAATTAAACGCAAGAGAACAGTGCTTACAGGAATACCACCATAGCCACAAGCAGCAAACATTTCCTCTTCAGTACCGGCTTTTAGTTGTTTAGTTACTTGTTGGAGTCGATTATCTGCAATCAACTCTTTCCACGTATAATTTAATCGTTTCGCTTCTTTTTCAAGAGCCTCTAAGCCTTTTTCAATATTTTCAGCTTTATTTTCGCGCTTGAACCAGTTGCGTATTTTGCTCTTACTTTCAGAGGAACCTACAATGTTAAGCCAATCAAGGCTTGGTTTACTCGTTTTAGACGTAATAATATCGACGATATCACCATTTTGCAAGGTGTAATCGAGCGGTACAATTTTGCCATTTACCTTAGCACCTACACAGCGATGACCTACATCGGTATGAACACGATAGGCAAAGTCTAATGGTACAGAACCAATTGGTAGCTTAACTACATCCCCCTTCGGTGTAAATACGAATACTTCACCGGAGAATACATCTAATTTCAAAGCATTAACGAGCTCTGTTGGATTGCTTGTATCTTGCCATTCTAGAACTTGGCGCAACCAAGCAACCTTTTGGTCGAACTCTTTATCGCCGTTTTTATTACCTTCTTTATACCGCCAGTGAGCAGCAACACCGTATTCGGATACACGATGCATTTCCCAAGTACGAATTTGGATTTCTACAGGTTGTCCCATGGTACCGATAACAGTAGTATGCAAGGATTGATACATATTGGATTTCGGCATGGAAATATAATCTTTAAATCGATATGGCAATGGTTTCCACAAGCTATGAGCAATACCGAGTACCGCATAACAATCAGGGATACTATCAACGATTACGCGAACTGCAAGCAAATCATAGATTTGTGACAAATCGCGATTGTCCTTTTTCATCTTCTTGTAAATACTGTAGAAGTGTTTAGGACGGCCTTTGATATCTGCCTTAATATGAGCCTCACCTAAAGCCTTAGTGAGTTGACTCATCGTATCATTAACGATATCTTCACGGACTTGGCGTTTTTGCTTCATTTGATCTACGAGATCATAATATTTTTCCGGTTCTAAATAGCGGAAGGATAAATCCTCTAACTCCCATTTCACATTGAAAATACCGAGACGATGCGCAAGTGGAGCAAAGATTTCGAGCGTTTCCTTAGCAATGCGTTTTTGTTTATCACTGCGCATATGCTTTAAGGTACGCATATTATGTAAGCGGTCACCCAATTTGATAACAACGACGCGCACGTCCTTTGCCATCGCTAAAATCATCTTCCGATAATTTTCCATTTGGCGATCTTCTTTTGTTTCATATTGGAATTGGTTTAACTTTGTTACCCCATCAACAAGGAATGCTACTTCAGAGCCAAACATTTCCTCTAAATCTTCCTTGGAGTAGGATGTATCTTCAACCACATCATGCATAAGCGCTGCCATAAGCGTAATATGGTCGATTTGTAAGTGTGCCAAAATATCAGCTACAGCTAGTGGATGCATGATATAAGGTTCACCAGAAGCTCTAAACTGACCTTCATGAGCCTTATCAGCAAGTTCAAACGCCTTTAATACTTGGTTACACTCATCATCTGTTAAATACGTATGGATATACTCCATAAATTCAGCTAAGGCTTTCTCTTTATCAAAAGTGCTTTGTTCAACCAAAGCTTTGCCTTCTTCATTTACAGTTGTCATGGTGTCACCTCCTATACACTATAAGTAAGGAATGTTACGGATGTGACAAGATCTAATTTTCCTTCAATGGCATTCCATCTAAGCATTAATTGACCATCATCACTTGTATATTCTTCAACAATGCCCAATTCTTTAAAGACATCGATAGATGTAAGAGCACTGCGATTATTTTGATCTGCCGGCTTACGGCGCAATATATCTTGTTCTACATTATAAAGCGATTGACTGTGACCGCGCATAGACTGTTTTACAATAACATACATCTGTCTAAGCCCTTCTGTAGTCAGTTTTATAGGCTCTTCAGTCAATGGCTCAATCGCTTGAATCATAAGTTGTGGAGAAACCATACCTTGCCATTCATTCTTTTGCAAGGAGAAGGCTACTTTCACAACAGAACCAACAAATATAGATTTAAATAAGTCTGGACGATTCCAAGCGATAGCATCTACGGTTCCATTCGAAGTTGCAAAAATCACCTTACAATGATTTTTTAACTGCCCCATGAGCATAATATCTTGCACCGTAGCTTCCATTACAGCAAAAACTGGTGTGCTATTAGCCATCCCATAAGGTTCAAGGCCTGATACGCGGTCAATAATATCAACATCAATATCATCAACAGGTAGTTCCGCATCAATGGTCACTACAGGAATATATTCCTCGGCAGTAACAATCTTTTTACAATACTCCGTTAAACGCTCTCGCAATTCATCAATGCGATGTGCGTCAATGCTAAAGCCTGCTGCTGCAGCATGGCCACCGAATTGTAATAACACATCTTCGCAAGACTTCAGTGCATCGTAGATATTAAAACCGTCGATACTACGGCAAGAGCCTTTGCCAACACCATCATGAATGCTGATAACTAAGGTCGGTTTATAAAACTCCTCCACGAGACGAGAGGCGACGATACCGATGACACCAGGATGCCACTCTTCACCAGCTACAACAGTTACATAGTCAGCTTTATGGCATTGATTAGCCACATCAATGCGAGCCAATTCGTGGATATTACGCTCTAGTTCTTGCCGCTCACGATTGGTTTCGTTCAATTCCTCAGCAATCGCCTCTGCTATATCACCATCATCGGTCACGAGTAGTTCAACAGCACGCGTAGCATGCGTTACACGACCAGCAGCGTTAAGGCGAGGTGCTAAGGTGAAACCAATATGCCCAGATGTTATAGTTCGCTCATGTAGGCCCGCTACATCGATGAGCTTTTTAATGCCTAAATTAGGCTGACTATTTATCTTCTCAAGTCCTGCTTTTACGATGATGCGGTTCTCACCCACCAAAGGCACTACGTCCGCCACAGTACCTAAAGCAACGATATCTAAATCATCTAAATACCATTCACCATGCTTGGTAAGCCACAATGCTTGACATAATTTAAAAGCCACACCGACGCCAGATAAGTTTTTATCCTTATATGGACAATCTTTCTGCTTGTGATTGATAACAGCCTTAGCCCGTGGAATCATATCCGGTGCCGTATGATGATCTGTAATAATCATATCGATACGATCTCGTACAGCCTCGACAATATCGTAAGAACTAATACCGCAATCTACGGTAATCACTAAAGCTGTTCCCCGTTTTATAAGGTGCTCTAAAGCCTCTAAATTGAGGCCATACCCTTCGCTTTGACGTTCTGGTATGTAATAGGTAACATCTGCACCTAATTTCTTTAAAAATCGATAGAGTACAGATGTTGCAGTAATACCATCCACATCATAATCGCCATAAATGACGATTGGTTTGTGACTTTCAATTGTTTCCTGAACTAGCGAAACAGCCACGTCCATATCCTTTAACGTGAATGGGTCTAACAAATCTGACAAAGTACCTTGTAAAAACTGACGACCTTCGTCAACATCAATGTGACGATTCACCATTAATTTAGCCACAATAGGGTTCACACCAAGTTCACGGATTAAGATATTTTCTTTTTCTCGATCACCTTCACAGAGGCGCCAACGTTTTTTCTTAATCATCATATCCCTCAGTAGTTTATAATCAATATTATTCTAGAATTTAACGTATTATCATTATCATTTTTATTTATTATAACCTAAAAAACGAATAAAATAAACTATTTTATATACTTTATTCTCATTTAACTTTTGACATTTTCTCAACAAAAAAGAACCTCCCATTATCAATAGGAGGTTCTATATCAGTGAATTACCTAGAATCGGAAGTCCCGTTCGCCGTCTTTCATCTGTGCAATATAAGCTTTAGCTTTATCTTTAACTAAATCATTTTTAATATTTTCTAACTGTTGTTCGATAACCTTCGCACCATGAGCTTTAGTCTTCTCATCACCGTAGTCCATGATGTATTCGTTTAATGTCATCAACGCATTTGGTTGGCAACAGTTGTGAATTTGACCGGATTTAGCAAGGGCCATGAACCGATCCCCTGTTCTACCTGCACGATAACATGCAGTACAGAAGCTTGGTACATAACCAAGGTCTAATAACCAATCTACGATTTCATCTAATGTACGCGTATCGCTACGATCAAATTGAGCAGAATTATCTTCTGGTTTCTCTTCTTCTTTGTAACCACCTACACTAGTACGAGAGCCACCGCTGATTTGGGAGATACCAAGAGCCAATCCGCGTTCACGCATTTCTTGAGTTTCCCGTGTGGACATAATCATACCTGTATATGGTGTGGATACACGAATGAGAGCAACAATTTTTTCAAATACATCGTCAGGTACTGCATTGCTGAAATCATCTACATCAATATCATCAGCCGGACAAATACGAGGAACAGAAATAGTATGTGGACCTACACCAAACACTGCTTCTAAATGCTCTGCATGCATCAACAAACCTACAAAATCATATTTATAATGTTCTAATCCGTAAAGAACACCGATACCAACATCATCAATACCACCTTGCATAGCGCGGTCCATCGCCTCTGTATGGTAGGCGTAGTCGCTCTTAGGGCCTGTTGGATGTAATGCTTCATAGTTTTCTTTATTGTATGTTTCTTGGAATAGTGTATATGTACCAATACCGGCTTCATGTAATTTCTTGTAGTCCTCAACGGAACAAGCTGCAATATTTACATTTACACGACGGATTTCACCATTTTTATTTTTAATACCGTAAATAGTCTTAATGGATTCCAAAATATATTCAAGTGGATTATTAAGAGGATCTTCACCAGACTCAATTACGATACGCTTATGGCCCATCGCTTCTAAAGCAATAACCTCTTCCCTAATTTGTTCTTGCGTTAATTTTTTACGTTTAATATCGCGGTTTTTAGAGTGATACGGGCAGTACACGCAGCCATTGATACAATAGTTAGATAAATATAATGGTGCAAATAATACGATACGATCACCGTATATGGCTTTCTTGATTTCTTTTGCTAAAGCAAAGAGCTTTTCCTTATATTCAGGTAACGGACATTCTAAGAGAACTGCTGCCTCTCTGTGGTTTAACCCTTTAAATGTAGCTGCTTTTTCTAAAATAGCATCTAACAACTCCCGATTTTCCTTATTTTCCTCTGCATAAGCAAGAGTATCAAGGATTTCCTGATGGGAAATAAACTCCTCCGCCTTTGGAGATTTTACATCATACATAGTACTTACCTCAATTCTTTCTAGTGGCAATGCCACCCCTCTTTAGGTTTATGAAAGTATATGACAACCAGTCTTCTGGCATTTCACTGATACTGTATATAGTATACCACTATTCCTACTGAAAAACATAGGAATTTGACATACTATAATAAAAGAGTAGTACCCTTTCGGATACCACTCTAAAAACTGAGTAAATATTCTATTAGTAAATTATGATGTCAAATAAATATATCTAAAACTACTTATTTAACTGATTTCGATTATTAAAAAATGTTTTATAAGCTAATTGACACGTAATAAAACAAGCAATAGATATGGTAGATAGTGACATAAATGTAACGATCATTTGATATTTTACAGCTTCTAAAGGAGGCATTCCCGCCAATATAAGGCCTGTCATCATCCCCGGTAGCGCTACGATACCTAATGTCTTGGCACTATCTACAGTAGGTTGTAGACCCGTCTTTATAACATCACGAACTATCGCTTTCGAAGCTTGTTTAGGTGTACTACCCAAGGCTAATTTAATTTCCACCTCTTGTTTACGCAATTCAAAATTTGATAGCATTTGACGATAACAAAGTCCAATCGCTACCATAGCACCACTAATGACCATACCACCAACAGGAATCAATTGGTACGCAGTAAAATCTAGTACACCTGTTACAAGTAAAATGGATAAGGTTATCCATGCGCCAATGGTGATAGCAAACCAAGAAATCCATAACGCATGCGGAATCCCTTGCCCTCGTTTAGCTGAGTTATAAGCCGCATTAAAAGCCATAAATCCAAGTAAGCCAATAATAAATATTGGACTTTCCGTACTAAAAATATACGATAAAATAAACCCAATGACTAATAGTTGAACTGTAGCACGTATAGCACTGATGAAAATATCCTTTTCTAGCTTCAACTCTTGTCTATAAGACATCAGTATACTGATAATCACTAATACAGATGCAAGGCATAAGGAAGTAGCAGAAATAGTTTGAAACTGACTCATCGCAATACCTCCTCTTTAGCTAATTGACCGTCTACGATAGTGATGCGGCGATTTGCAGTACGCAAGCTTTGCTCTTCATTATGAGTAATGGAGATAATGGTGATTCCCTTTTTATGAAGTTCATCAATAA
The DNA here is from genome assembly GCF_963524655.1 of uncultured Veillonella sp. Classification (GTDB taxonomy): domain Bacteria; phylum Bacillota; class Negativicutes; order Veillonellales; family Veillonellaceae; genus Veillonella. The sequence goes on along the minus strand of NZ_CAURHA010000011.1, from coordinate 13,114 downwards.
CATTTTCTACAATCGATGTATTCCTCGCATCTAAGGCAGACGTAACCTCATCTAAAAGCAATACTTTAGGCTCAAAAATAAGGCTTCGGATAAGGCATATTCGTTGCATTTCACCACCAGACAACTCGTCATTACGGCGCTCCATATAATTTAGTGGCATATGTAGTAGATCAAAAAGATATTCTATACGACTCATATCCGGTTCTAAACCGCGAATATCGTAAGGAAATAGAATATTGCGATGTACTGTTTTCGCAAACAAATAAGGTCTTTGAAAACAGTACCCCACCTCTTTGCGATAAGATTCAGGATCTATAGCCGTTAAGGGACGACCATTATAAGTAATAGTTCCCGATGTAGGACTAATCAGATCACTACATAATTTTAAAAGTGTGCTTTTACCACTTCCAGAAGGACCTACAATAGTAATATAATCGCCTTGATTTATCGATAAAGATACATTACGGATAATAGATTTGTCTTTTACAATATAGGATATATTTGATAATTCTAGCACCGTCATAATGCCCCCTATCTCGTCATATGTATATTAAAAGCAAAATATCGACTCACTGTGGCTAGTTATTTAGTAATTTTAAGTATAATGATTCTAACTATTATATCATTGCAAAAATGATAATGCTAAACTTAATTATAATATATCTATCAGACACATAATACAGAAAACAAAAAATCCCTAGTGGAAAACCACTAGGGATTAATAGTCTTTGTAAAATTAAGCTTCTACAGGGTATACGCTAACTTTACGGTTATAACGACCAGCACGTTCGAATGCTACTTTACCAGGCACAAGTGCGAATAAAGTGTCATCACGACCGATACCTACGTTAGTACCAGGGTGGAAGTGAGTACCACGTTGACGAACGATGATGTTACCGCTCTTTACGATGGAACCATCATGGCATTTAACACCAAGACGTTTAGATTCACTGTCACGACCGTTACGAGTACTGGACACACCTTTTTTATGTGCGAACAATTGCAAATCAAAAGTAAACATTAAGTTCACCTCCTATATTTCGTGTATTTGGACAAACTCTGGATATTGACGGCTAATTTCCTCTAAACCGAGAAGCATAGTCCCCAGAATATCCTGTCCACTCTGGTTAATCGTCCCAGAGAGAACTATATCACATCGACCTTCGCTATTCGTATATTCCCCTTCTTGTTGAGCAATCTGGGTAAGTCCTAACATTGCCGTTGCCGTTAAGGCAGACACTGCAGCACATACGATATCGAAGCCATGCTCATCATATCCTGCATGACCGGATAGGTGACAACCAATGACTTGACCATCACTATTCCGCTGGATTTCAATGGAAACCATAATTAAGCTTGGATAGATTCAATACGAACTTTTGTGAACGGTTGACGATGGCCTTGACGACGACGGTAGTTGGATTTAGCTTTGTATTTGAATACTAAGATTTTTTTACCTTTACCATGCTCAAGAACTGTACCTGTAACTTTTGCACCGTTTACAAGAGGAGCGCCAACTTTAACGTCGCCGTCATTCACTACAGTCAAAACTTCTTCGAATGTAACGGACTCGTTAGCAGCTGCTTCCAATTTTTCGATAGTAATTACATCGCCTTCAGCAACGCGATATTGTTTACCACCAGTTTTAATAATTGCGTACATGAGAACACCTCCTTGTTATCGAACTCGCTGAATTCGGTATCCCGACCCGAACTTCGGTCGGGCGTTTAAACCTGCTTCACGCGGATTGCAAAGTTCAGTAAACCGAACTAATACTGATATAGTATATCCTATTTACCCATCCATGTCAAACAAAATTCAACATAAATAGTTCAGTTTCTGATACTTTCATATATATACAGACCTCTAAAATTCTCCGATAATTCCGAGATGTTGTAAAAGTATTTTGGTACCGATGAGAATTAGTACACCGCCACCGAGAATATCTGCATATTTCCCAACAAACTGGCCCATAAATTTACCTAAGTATACACCAATTAAAGAAATACCGAAGGTAATAACACCGATCATAGTAGATGCTTCCCATACATTGATGGGCATGAAGGCAAAGGTAAGACCGACAGCCATGGCATCAAGGCTGGTGGCTACGGAGAGCATCATCATTTCCCAAACGCCTAAAAACTGTTTATCATCATCTTCATCATCTTCATCGCTAAGCCCCTCTCTAATCATAGCGATACCTAAATAGCCGAGAAGGCCAAAGATAATCCAATGATCCCATTCAGATATGACATCGATAAACTGACGCCCAATAAGCCAGCCAATTACAGGCATGAGAAACTGGAATAACCCAAATAAGAATGCCAATGTAACCTTTCGGCGATTTTCACCTACCGGCATTGATAAACCTTTACCAATCGATACACCAAAGGCATCCATAGCAGGACCCATGCTAATTAATATAATTTCAAATACAGACACAATATTCCTCTATCAACAAACTACTTACTTTATTCTGCTACAGCCATCAAAGAATAGCCTTCGCGACTAATTTGTGGATTTACCACAATCGAAATCTTCCGGCCCATAGACTCGCCTAGGTCCTCAAGAACAGCCTTTGTTAAGTATTGAGCTACCTCTGGATGGACTTCAATTTCTAGATTAGATTTAATACGACCCGATTTAAACAATTCACGGATACGTCGAACAATCTGCATATATACAGTTCTGCCTGACAACATATATCCCGTCCCTCCACATTGAGGGCAAGTATCGAACATCAATGTCTGCAAGCCTTGGCGCGCACGCTTACGCGTCATTTCCACGAGACCAAGTGAACTAATACCACATACCACAGTTTTCATCTTGTCTAACTTGGCTTGCGCACTTAACACTTTCAACAATTCCTGTTGATTTTGTTTATCTTTCATGTCAATAAAATCGACAACGATAATGCCACCTATGTCTCGCAATCGCAATTGACGACAGATTTCTTTAGCCGCCTCTTTATTAACGGTGAAAGCCAGATCTTCAAGCTTATTGGATTTGCCCGTATAATGAGCAGAGTTCACATCGAATACGGTAAGTGCCTCTGTATGATCAATGCGGATAGAGCCGCCAGAAGGTAGATTGATATCACGAGAGATAAGATCTTCTAATTGAGGTTCAATGTGATTAGCTTTAAAGATAGGTGTGCTATCACGATGGCGTGTCACTTTAATTTGCTGTGATGTAGGGCCATGACCTAAGAGGTCCATCAATCGAGATTCGCCCATATCGGAATCGACGATGATTTCCTCTACATTGCGGTGCGCATAATCTCGCACAAGACGGAACCAGAAGTCCGCATCACTATAGAGATCAGTACCGCTCTTAGCCACCTTAAAGCGCTTTAACACATGTTGCCATGTGCGCCACAAGTAGTCCATATCTCGTCCAATTTCATCAGCGCTAGCCTTAGCCGCTGCGGTACGGATAATAAAACCGCAACCTTCTTGCACATATGGTGCCGCCAACTCTTGCAACTTAGCTCGCAACGCTTCATCGGTAATCTTTTTAGAGATGTGCATACCTTCAGAATATGGTAAAAGTACCATAAAACGACCGGCAAGGCTCACATCAGCAGTAACGCGAGCCCCTTTACCGAGCATCTCCTCTTTTACGACTTGAACAAGAACTTGTTGCCCCACAGATAGGCGTGGCAAGATTTTCTGTTCCTTCCCTTGTTGAAGGTTCAAATATGCATTTTGCGAGCCTCCAATATCAATAAAGGCCGCTTGCATGCCGTTAAGTACGTTCTTAACAGTACCTTTGTACATATGATTTGCCATATGAGACTCATCAGTACGTTCTAAAACAAAGTCTACTAATTGCCCTTCTTCGTCGATAACAGCCATGCGGATTTCTTCGCGCATAACATTGACCAAAATTTTATGCATCCTATCCCTCCCTTCTTTCAATTCAAAATATATAGTTCTTTTAAATCACTAAAGCTTATATAACTGCTTAAAATTTATGTAAAAAGAATTAGTAATTAATTTCCAATGGAGTGTAACGTCCTTCTTCGTTTTCCACCATAATGGCTTTACGGTGAATTTCATAGCCCGTCGTAATAGGCCAGTTATATTGATCTTTACCAAGGTTCCATACTTCGCTAGGTTTGATTGTGCCTTGCGGATAAATGCCGATGCCCATAGTAAGGGTTGCCATACCATCCTTAACAGATGCTACGATAGGTTCTTTTACAAATTCTTTCACATCAATGGTACGAGTTTTCTTAGGCGTTACCTTTTCATAAGAAATTTCCGTTGCTTCATTAAAAGGTTTAAGCAATGCATTCCAATCAGCATGTTCATCCGTTACAGGACCTGTAACTTCGTAAATAGCAAAGTTACAGATAGCCATCATCTTTTTCACCTTTTCAGGCATTTCTTTGCCATCTAGCACTTCAAGACCTGGAGGAGCTACGCGGTTTAAACGCTCCATGATGGACTCTAAAGAATCTTCTTCCAGTGCATCCATATCGATATATTCAGCCGCTGCCGTTACGCCTAAAGCGAGTGCGGAGGAGAAGCTAATTTTCATATGTGGATTAAAGCCTTCAGAATAAGCCATTTTAATTTCTGCGCGGCGAATCATACGCTCTACAGCTTGTGCATAATCAAGGTGCGACAAGAATCTCAATTCTTCGCCTTTATTTAAGGCCAAACGTAACTTTTTCAACTCTGCCACCCTCCTTATAATCAATAATAGCTGTATCAAGCTCTGGACATACATTACAGCCCTTACATGGAGCTCGACGGCAATCGCCTGTAAGATTTGCTTCTACCGCTTGTTCCCACTCGCGTTTTAAGAACGCTTTACTTACCGTGCAGTCTAGGTGATCCCAAGGTAATGGCTCATCAAAGTCACGTGTACGGCGTGCATAGTATGCTGGATCCAGACCACAGTCAGCAAAGGCTTTCAACCATGTTTCATAGTTGAAGAACTCAGTCCAACCATCAAATTTACAACCTGCTTCCCAGGCTTTTACGAGAACTTCAGATAATCTGCGGTCCCCACGAGCAAAGGCAGCCTCCATGTAGCCAGTATAGCCATCATGGTAATGATAGGAAATATTCCGATTATTGATGAGAGATTTTAAGTAGCGTTGTTTACGATGAATTTCCTCTACATCTTGTTGACCATACCATTGGTATGGAGAATGTGTTTTTGGTACGAAGAAGGATACGCTGACAGTTACAGAACCATTGCGTTTACCCGTAATATCACGATGCAAATCAAGCACCTTATAAGCCAAATCAGCAATACCCGCTAGGTCCTCATCAGTTTCTGTAGGAAGGCCCATCATAAAGTACAGCTTAACTGTATTCCATCCAGATTTAAAGGCATTTGTACACGCTGCCAATAAGTCTTCTTCACTTACGCCTTTGTTGATAACATCGCGCATGCGCTGTGTACCTGCTTCAGGAGCAAAAGTAAGACCACTCTTACGTACTTGTTGCACCTTTTTTGCAATATCGATGGAGAAACTATCGATGCGCAAGGATGGCAAGCTTACGCTCACTTGTTTGTCTTTGAACTCTTCCATGAGCATGTCTACTAGCTCTGGCAATTTAGAATAATCCGCAGAGCTCAAGCTCATCAAAGAAATTTCATTATAACCAGTATTAGCAATCGTATCCTTAGCAATTTGGAGCAAACGCTCTGGCGTCTTTTCACGAACAGGACGGTATAACATACCAGCCTGACAGAAACGGCAGCCCCGTGTACAGCCGCGGAACAATTCTAGTACTGCGCGGTCATGCACGATATCCAAGAATGGTACTACAGGTTTTGTAGGGTAGAACACATTCTCTACATCTTCTACGATGCGTTTTGCCACAGCCGCTGGCACCTCATCAAAGCGAGGTGTAATAGATTTAAAATTACCTTCTTCTGTGTATTCTACATCGTATAACGCTGGACAATAGGTACCAGGAATTTGAGCTACTTTACGTAAGAAACCTTCCTTACCATCTGGGAATCCTTTTGCTTTCTCAGCTTTATAAAGGTCAACAAATTCGTCGCCCCACTCTTCAGATTCACCAAGGGATACGATATCAAAGAAATCTGCAATAGGCTCTACGTTAAACGCACATGGACCGCCACATACTAATAATGGAAAATCCATATCGCGATCCTTAGCGTACATTGGAATGCCTGCTAAGTCGAGCATATTTAGAATGTTTGTGAAGCTCATTTCATATTGAAGTGTAAAAGCTAACACATCAAAGTCTTTAATAGGCGTACGCGTTTCCAAAGAGAATAGAGGAATATTGCGCTTGCGCATTTCTTCTTCCATATCGTGCCACGGTGCAAATACGCGCTCTGCCGCCGCATCTTCACGACGATTTATTAAACCATATAAAATTTTGATGCCCAAGTGACTCATTGCCACTTCGTACACATCAGGAAAAGCTAATGCCATCGTTACATCAACAGTACTGTGATCTTTTACGATACTGTTATATTCGCCACCCGTATAACGAGCAGGCTTTTGGACATGTTGTAACCATGACGTATCTAATTGAATCATACATCCTCCGTCTTTTCTGAAAGACTTCTTTCACAATTAATCCTATATATAGGTTGTTTAAAAAATATATTTCGTCCGTTGCATCGCGATATTTAACAAAATACCGATACTCAACATATTCGTAGTCAATGCACTAACACCATAACTAAGGAATGGTAATGGAATACCAGTAACAGGCATAATACCAATAGTCATGCCTACATTTACGAGTACCTCGAAGGTAAACATTGTGCCAATCCCCGTCGCTAATAACATACCAAAGTTATCATTGCACGTATATGCTACTTGAATACTGCGATAAATCAACATAAACAATAAGAGCAATACCACAATACATCCAACAAAGCCAAATTCTTCACCAATAACGGAGAAAATAAAATCCGTATGGTTTTCTGGTAAGAAGTTCAACTGACTTTGTGTGCCATTAAAGATACCTTTGCCAAAAATCAAACCTGAACCAATGGCAATCTTAGATTGAATAATATGATAGCCAGATCCAAACGGATCAATATCTGGATTTAAAAATACGAGAATACGTTGTTTTTGGTATTCTTTCAGTACAAACCAGCCTAACGGCATCAAAAGAAAAGCCGTACCTGCAATAATTTTGATCAATCGCGTTTTAATGCCAGAAATAAAGAGCATCCCTACAAAAATTGCAATATACACGAGGGATGTCCCCAAGTCAGGCTGCAAGAATACTAGCGCAATAGGAATACCTACGTATAGCACTGGTAGGAGTAGCGATTTAAAGGTGTCTAACTTGCCAATACGAGGCTCTAGCATTTTTGCCATACATATAATCATCAATAATTTAGAAAACTCTGATGGCTGAATTGTAATAGGACCCAATTGAATCCAACGCTGTGCCCCTAGTGCAGAGGTACCAACTGCCATAACGGCTATTAGCATGAGCAAGGTAATGCCATAAATAATATTTCCCCACCCTTTAAGGCGATGATAATCAACAAATTGCATGCCTATAACAACCGCTACATTGGCTAAGAAGAATACTAGCTGTTTTACTACTAAACTACCAAATCCGATGGCCTCTTGATTCACATGGGTAGCACTACCAATAGCGGTAAGGCCAATTCCAACGAGTAATAGAGTGCATATGATGATAGTCCAATCACTATCTGTCCATATTTTCTGCCACATCATATCACCTAATTCAACTTGCGGCGACGCCACAAGCTTTGCTTACCTTGTATCAACAATCGTTGCGTAGTCCAACCACCACGATTGATGTAATGAACATTACTAGAATCGTCAAAGATTGTCTCGCCTGTTGTAGCAAGACTAGGTGTACTCGCTTGGTCCTTAATAGCTTTCTTTTTAGCTACATAATCAGCAAATTGCTTTTGTACATCGTAATCTTCCCAACAATCGCCAGTCACAACATAATCCACGAGAGGTGCTAATACTGATTTTAGATCCCTAGAAACAAGTTCTAATAACTTACCTTCTTGCGTATAAGTTAATACATCCTCATCGTAAGGAATCATAGCCCCTGCATATTCAGCGCGTAGGACCTCTAACATATCATATACATTGATGTCCTCACCTTCCATAGGCACTGCATTAAATGCTATGGCATAGTCACGAATGTTATGTTCCTGACAGACTTGAATCATGCGAGCCCCATTGCGCAAGGACACCCATAAAGGATGTGTCACAACGATACAGCGACTTACTAAGTCTAAAATAGACTCTATTCCCTTGCCGATACCTGCAGGTGCATCAATTAAAATGTAATCATATGCATCGCAGAGACGACGTACTAGCTTTTTGTATTTCTTGCGGCCTATATCTTCCCAGCGAGCACTTTGACTAGCAGGTAAAAAATCTAAGTTTTCAGCGATTGATACGATCGCGTCATCTGTATATTCTTTATCTTCACTCGCATCAAGTGCATCATAGATTATTTCATCTGCCACACCTAATACAAGGTCTAAATCGCGTAATCCAAAGTCTCCATCGCAGAGCAATACGCGATGCCCTGCATGGCTTAAGGCTGCACCTAGGCAAGCAGTAATGGTAGTTTTACCTACGCCACCCTTACCAGATACAACACCGATGATTTCGCCCATACTAATCCTTTCTTGGTTGCCCACTCGTTACCGTATTCTGCGGCTTCTGTCCATTAGCAGAATTTGCCCCAGTAGCGGTTTCTTTGTTACTTTTACGATTTGTATCATTAGGTTTCTTATTCACTGGCACATTAAAGTATGCAGCCAATACATCACGTACGATAGGACCTGCAGAACCGGCACCAAAACTACCTTGTTCAACAAGGGCAACCACAACGATTTGTGGTTTATCATATGGTGCATAAGCTACGAACCAACCGTGATCTCGACCATGAGCATTTTCCGCCGTACCGGTTTTGCCTGCTACATTAATTGGGAACCCTTTAAATAACTCCCCTGCTGTACCACCCTCATTTGTAACATCTCGCAAGCCTTCGCGAACGATATCCATAATATTCTTTGGTACCGGTAAAATACCGAGTTTATCAGGACCAAAGATTTCTTTTGGGGTACCATCCTTATTATCGATACGACTTACCACATATGGTCGATATTTAATACCACCATTAGCGACTTCACTGAGCATAACCGCCATTTGTAACGGTGTAGCCAAGGTGAAAGACTGACCAATAGCCGCATCAAAGGTTTCCCCTAAATACCAATCTTCATCAAAGACTTTACGTTTATACGCGGGGCTTGCCATATTACCAGCAGCCTCGCCAGCCAAATTGATACCCGTTTTTTCACCGATACCAAAATAGCCCGCATATTTTACAAGCTCTTCTATGCCAATGCGATTACCCATTTCATAGAAGTAAACATTGTCAGACTTGGCAAGGGCTTTATTAAAATTAAGCCAACCTAATGCTTCGCCTTCTGCATTTCGCTTGTCAATTAACCAGTGCTTACCACTGTCAAAGATCATCTCTTCAGGAGTAACCTTTTTAAGGTCTAACGCAGCCGTACCAGTAATAATCTTAAACGGAGAACCTGGTGGATACTCACCAGAAATAACCTTATTGTCAAATGGATGATTCTTATCATTATTAAGCTGATTCCACTGAGCTGTTGTAATGCCTTTAGCAAACCAGTTTGGGTTGAATTCAGGAGCACTAACCATAGCTAAAATAGCGCCTGTATTAGGGTCCATTGCTACCACTGCTGCCCCTTGTGCTGGAATACCTTGAGCTCGCAGTTGATTGAGCTGGTTTTTAACAGCTTCTTCTGCAGCCTTTTGTAAATTCACATCGATAGTTAGATGAATATTAGAGCCTGGAACCGTATGTTTCCGGTCCACTTCTGCCACAGGACGACCTGTAGCATCTACCTCTACCTGCTTACCACCATCGGTACCGCGCAAGTTAGAATCATATAATTTTTCGAGACCGGAACGACCTAGAATAGTACCGCCGCTAACAAGAGTATTCGGGTCCTTTTGTTTTAGCTCTTCTAATTCTTCCTCGCTCACTTCCCCTACATAGCCAAAGAGCTGAGATGCCATCGTCTCATATGGATAATAGCGAAGTGGCTCCACGTCAATTGTTACGCCTGGCAATTCATGACGATGTTCCTCAATAGTCGTTACTACGTCCATTGAAATGTCGTTGGCAATACGAATTGGCTCATAACCATACTTGTGATCATTCACCTTTTTCGTAATATCCTCAGGCTTCATTTTTAGCAATGCTGCTAATTTAGCAACTTCCCCTTCATCTAAGGCCTTGCCTGTTGGCATAATAGAAATAGTATAAGCCGGTCTAGAGCCTACTAAGATTTGACCATTTCGATCGTACATAATACCACGAGCAGCTGTCATCGTAACCATGCGCAATCGATTGCCTTCCGCCTTAGCTTGATAATAACCACCAGCCAAGATTTGTAGCGTCAACAAACGCAGTGCTAACACTATAAATATGGCCGCTACAATGTAAAAGAGTACATCAAAGCGACTCGTTTTTTTCCGTTTATAGAGGCCTTCTAGCACTCTTTCACCCCCTAACCAAACTTACCAAATATAATCTTGCTCTTCCTCTTTGCGCCACAATAAGCCATGCACAATGGCAGCCAAGACGCCATTCCAAAACAAAACAGGTAGAACCATATGTAGCAAATATACACCAAGGTGTAAATCGCCACCACTAGCTAATATCATAAAGCTACGAATCAAACCATCCAACAATGTGCAGATAGCCACAATGGCGCTTGACCAATACCAACGTTCTTCATAAATGCGATGTTTTACAGCAGATAACAAATACACCACAATTACATAAGGAAAGAAATGAAGCCCAAAGAAGTTAGATATCAATACATCGTGAACGATACCGCCCACAACGGCTGCCATAATGCCCATGCGACGCCCTTTAAACAGCGTTACCATAACAATAATAGTCAAAATCAAATTAGGTAACCAGTTTGTATGAAAAATAGCCGGCAACAGTTGAGCCTGAATAAAGTAAATTAAAAATCCACAAAGGACTAAAGCTAGACGCGTCATTGTTTAACGGCCCCCTTTACCCCTTCTACTTGATCTCGTTGCGTTTGAGGTACAAGTTTAGGCTCAAGTTCAGGCTTTTGCGGTGCACTAAGGGAGGATGACGTAAGTACGAACACCTCTTCAATGCGATGGAAATCAACACTTGGTGTAACTACCGCATTTTTTACAAAGCCTTCTGTATCATTTTCAATAGATTGCACATTGCCTACTGGTAAACCTTTCGGATAGATACCACCGTAACCAGAGGTAATCAATTTATCCCCTACCAATACGTCACCATCGCGAGCGATGTTCACCATGGACGGTGTGCGCGGTGTATTACCATTACCTTTTACAACGCCAGACAAACGAGATTCGGGACGCTGTACGAGAATGCCTACTGCACTACGAGGGTCAAGAATTGTTTGCACCCGAGCAGAGTGTGGATACACGTCAGTAATAAAACCAACTACACCACTTGGTACAACGACGGCCATATTTACGGCCATGCCTTCTTCACTACCTTTATCGATGGTAAAAGTATTTGTCCACGTACCATAATCCTTAGTAATAACGCCAGCCAACGTCATGGAAAACTCTGGATGATTGCTCTTATAGTTCAAAAGTTGACGTAGGCGAATATTTTCTGCTACAACCTCGTCATAGTTAACAACCTTTTGCTCTAATGCAGCTTTACGAGACGCTTCTGCTTCGCTTTCAATGGTAGAAGAAATAGCATTATTTAGCACTGTAAAGCTTGTTTGTACGCCCTCTAATAGACGGGCAGAGCCATAGGCAAAAGGAGTCGTAATCCCTTCCAGGGTAACAGTAACAAAAGGAATACTAGTTCGTTGTTTCCAAGCAAAACCGAGCAATGCCAATAGGATACAGCTAATGACAACGACGATAATTAATTTTTTATCTGACTGTATCATACTAGTCTCGGCCCTTTCTATTCTTAGAATTTACAATAAAACGCGATAAGCTCACTAAATCGGAAGATGCACCATTAAGGCCCACAACGACCTTTGTTTCAGGTGCTTCTGGAACGTGAACAGGCACACCTAACTCAGTGCCGATACGATCGGCTAAACCAGCTAGTCTAGCAGTACCACCTGTTAGCCAAATGCCATGTTGCATAATGTCCGCTACAATCTCAGGAGCTGCAGAACGAATCATTTGCTTAACTTCATCAAGTAAGCCCACAATACAATCGTTGATTACTTGATATACCTCTGATTGGTGTATTACACATCGTCTACCTAAGCCATTCATCATATCACGACCTTGGAAGGCATACTCAGCATCCTCTAAGGGAGCAATGGCAGTACCTACGGTATGTTTAATATCTAAGATAGTTTCATCTGATACGATAACACCAAAGCACTCTCGTACGTAACGCAAAAGCGCATTATTAATATCAGAACCTCCAAAGCGTATAGTTTTACTATCTACAATGCCACCTAAGGAAACAATACCCATATCAACGGTGCCGCCGCCGATATCAATAATCATAGATCCGCGGGCTTCAAAGATAGGTACCCCACAACCAATGCCTGCCGCTACAGGTCTTTCAATTAGGAATACCTCTCGAGCACCAGCTTGAATAACAGCATCCATCATAGCTCTTTGTTCAACATCGGTCATGCCACAAGGAACACCTACAAGAACTCGAGCACGACGCAAGGCATTAGAAACCTTATTCAAAAAATAGTTAAGCATGGTATGCATAACGCGATAGTCGACGATAAAGCCGTCTTTTAGAGGCGTCAAAGGGCGCCACATATCTGGCATGCGCAATACAAGGCGTGCTGCTTCATCCCCAACGGCAACTACCTTTTCTTGTTTTGTATCTGTTGCTATAATCGATGGTTCGCTTATAACGGTTCCTCGCGTCCCACCCATGAGGCGCGTTTGTATGGAACCAATATCTATACTTACATCTCTTCCTAGAGTAGGTAAAATGGAACTCATAGTAATTTCTCCTTCATTACATCATCATTCCATTTTACCATAGATAGAGAGACTTTTTCCATTGATATAGAGGGTTTTCCTCTATGGTAAAAG
>NZ_CAURHA010000010.1:0-56843 GCF_963524655.1 uncultured Veillonella sp. | reverse complement strand
CCCCTACACCCTTAACATTGCCAAATTCACCTAATGTAGTGGGTCGTAAATTGGCTAGGTCAATAAGTACTGTATCAGGGAAGATAAGATATGGTCGAAGCCCTGCCTCTTCGGCTAAGCGCTTACGATGTTGTCGTAAATGTTCAAATAAACCACCCGACCCAGAACTAGATTTTCCTCGTGCTGTGGTAGACGTAGACCGACTAGTTCGAGATGGTACAGACACATGTTGCCTAATTTCCTCCACCTCTTTATGCCCAGCGAGGACCTCCTCAGCACCAGCCGTCAAGGATAGCACAGGATACTTACCTGAAGAACTACGCAAATAACCAGAAGCTACAAATTGTTGGATGAGCCCTTTAATAGATTTCTCGTCTACATTACTTAGTAAACCAAATACAGGGAGTGCATCGTGGCCTGCCCGCATAATGCGATCAGTTCGCTCACCGCGTACGATAGAGGTAATCATAGAGGCACCATAGCGCTCATCAGTACCCATAATAGCACGGAAGATAGCCTTCGCCTCTTTTGTTACATTGACCTTATCACCGGAGCCTTTACAGGAACTACAATTATCGCAAGTAGTCCAAACGGTGCTTTCACCAAAATAGTTAAGCATATATTTACGTAAACAATTACTACAGAAACAGTAGTCAATCATAGACTGTAATTTACGGAGTTCCACCTCTTGTCGCTCAGGCGTCTCGATGGACTGTTCAATCAAATACTTATGAACCTGTACATCCTGCCCACTGTAGAGCAAGATACATTCTGCAGGAGCCCCATCGCGACCTGCACGCCCGGCCTCTTGATAGTAAGACTCCATGTTGCGCGGCATTTGGTAGTGCAACACATAGCGCACATTACTCTTGTCGATGCCCATCCCAAAGGCATTAGTAGCCACCATGACCTGCAGTTTATCATCTGCATAAGCGTTTTGCATCTCACGGCGTACTTCATCGCTGAGCCCCCCATGATAATGGCCCACCTTAATGCCTGCACGGGTTAGATTTTCATACACTCGATCTACATCCTTACGCGTCGCACAATAGATAATACCATTTTCGTTGACATGTTGGCGCACATAGTGAACCACATAATCCATGCGCTTTGGTGTACGGATGACAGAGAAGGATAAATTAGGACGATCAAAGCCCGTTACATACACATTAGCCTTGTCTAATCCTAATAATTTCTTGATATCATTTTCTACATATTTCGTAGCCGTCGCCGTGAAAGCCCCTACAATAGGTCTTTTAGGCAGTGAGTTGAGCCACTCACCGATAAGGCGATAGGACGGTCTAAAGTCATGGCCCCACTCAGAGATACAATGAGCCTCATCCACAATGACTTGAGCAATAGGCAACGCTCGCAATACATTACAGAAGAAATTAGAACCTAGTCGCTCCGGCGCAATATATAAGAGTTTAATCTTACCACTACGCACTTCGTACATCGTTTTATTAAACTCCGCTTGCGTAAGGGTACTATTGATGAGCGCCGCTGGTATATTCTGCACTAAAAGACCATCCACCTGATCTTTCATCAGAGAAATCAGTGGTGAGAATACAATCGTTAGCCCCGCCTTGCAGAGTGCAGGTATCTGAAAACAGATAGACTTACCAGCCCCCGTCGGCATGATACCGATTACATCTTCATTGCGTAATAAGGATGCAATAGGAGCCTCTTGAGCCGGTCTAAAGGAGGTGTACCCAAAGTAAGTTTCTAACATGCGTAGTGCTTGTTGTTTTGTCACAACTGGTTGTTTTAGATTTTCTTGTTTTCTTGCCCCCTGTTGATCCATGAGTACCTCCTTTCACGTGTCATTTTTCCATTCTATTATTTTATCATATTTCGAGTATTTTCGGTTTATTAGTGTATACGATTTATAGGTTACCCGTCTAATGCACAAGATGAAAGTATATACTTAAAATTCGTATAGAAATCAATACAATCTCATAAAATTTTTACACTCTAAAGTGCTAATATATGATACAATAAGAATTATTTATAATACTATAGAATGAAAATTTAACCTAAAATTTAACCTAAGGAGGTTTTATATAGTCATGACACAAGACAACTTAATGATTATTATCGCCTTTGCCTTATACCTAGGACTCATGATGTATATCGGGGTCTACTACTATCGCAAATCGAACAGCATCGGTGATTACATCCTCGGTGGCCGACAACTAGGTCCATGGATTACAGCGCTTAGCGCGGAGGCCTCTGATATGAGTGGTTGGATGCTTATGGGTGTTCCGGGCCTCGCGTATACAACGGGGATTTCAGGAGTATGGATTGCCGTAGGCCTTACGTTAGGGACTTGGGCAAACTGGAAATTCGTTTCTAGACGCTTGCGTAACCATACAGAGGTAGCTAGCGATAGCCTTACCTTACCGGATTATTTGAAAAATCGTTTCCACGATCAATCCCATTCGGTAGCGGTTATCTCAGCCCTATTCATCTTGATTTTCTTCTTGATTTATACATCATCGGGCTTTGTAGCAGGGGGCAAGTTATTCAACACCATCTTCGGTCTTGATTACACCGTATCCCTCTTCATTACCGCAGGCATCGTCGTATTTTACACCTTCCTCGGTGGTTTCCTCGCTGTATCTTGGACGGACTGTATTCAAGGGGCATTGATGTTCTTCGCCATCTTAGCAGTACCGATTACAGCAGCCATGTTCATGGGCGGCCCCATAGAAACATTCCAGCTCATCCAACAGGAGTTTCCACAAGGTCTTAACTTATTTGGTAATCCATCCGATTGGTTCACTTGGGCTATCAGCTTAATCTCCGCTCTCGGTTGGGGTCTAGGTTACTTTGGTCAACCCCATATTCTCGTAAGATTCATGGCCATCTCCGATGCTAAAGAGTTAAAAAAATCTACAAATATCGCCATGGTATGGGTTATCTTATCCCTTATGGCAGCTATCGCAGTAGGCCTCATCGGTCACGTATACATGTTGCCAGATAAACTGGTAGGTACTGATGCGGAAACAGTGTTCCTCATCATGACAGAACGTCTCTTTACTCCATTTGTAGCAGGTCTCATCTGGTCTGCAGTACTCGCAGCTATCATGAGTACTGCATCTGCACAATTGTTAGTAACAGCTTCCGCTATTGCTAATGACTTCTATGCGAATATCATTCATCCTAAAGCAGGCGATAAGGAGCTGGTACTAGTAAGCCGTATCGTAGTACTACTAGTTGCATTAATAGCCATCTATATGGCAATGGATCCAGATAGCTACATCTTAACAATGGTTGCCTATGCATGGGCAGGCTTTGGTGCTGCCTTTGGTCCAGCCATCTTGTTCTCCTTGTTCTGGAAACGCATGACACGTCATGGCTGTATCGCTGGTATCGTAGTTGGTGGTTTAACAGTACTGATTTGGAAACAATTTGAATTCCTTGGTCTATACGAAATCGTGCCAGGCTTCCTCTTCTCTTCCATCGCGATTTACGTGGTGAGTATCATGGATAAGTTACCGCCTCGTCCAGTACTTAAGGACTATAAAGAAGCAGAGAAAATGCACGTCCTATAAAATGAGTACTACACGTCTTATAAAATGATTACTGTACGTTTACTAAATAAGCGCTGTACTTTCTATAAAACAGAACACATAAAAATAGAGCTAGTTGATTCAACGATCAACTAGCTCTTTTATTATGAATATTGTTGTAAGCCTTCTTTTATAGCTTCCTTCACTTCAGTCACCAAGGATGCTGGTGAAAGTACTTTTACACTTTGCATATATTGGAGAGCCCAATATTTAAAAGCGTGATGATTTACACGTACGCGACATACCACATCATCAGGTGTTACATCACTAAATTCCACATTACCATCGAACCAATCTAAGATTTGATTTACGATAGAACGTTTTGCTTTAAAGCTCACCATAATGGATTCACCACCGAACATATAAATATGCTCTTTTACGTATTGAGACACATTAAAGGTGCGTTGCTGTTGGTATCCCTTTATCTCCCGTAAAGGTTTTCTCCGTTCGCTTAGCACCGTAATGTGTGCAATACGATCGACGCGCAATGTAGACATGTCGTCATAATTTTCGTGGTTCCCAACTAGGTAATAGTGTCCCCGATTCATTACTAGTTGGAATGGATTAAATACATATTTCCGTTCCTTGTTGTCTGGACCAAGATTGATATGTAAACGCTTATCCACGTCAGGTTGGCAATAGGCCAACGAAATTTTTCTCCCCTTTTGTATCGCTTCTTCTATGAGATCAATGTTAAGGAATAAGTCCTGACTTCTATGAAGGTAACCTGTAGCACTTTCAATATCAATACCATGTGGCTTGAAATGAGAGCTGCCCAGTTTAGCAACACGACTAATTAAATCCTTACGTTGAGATGCTGTAATATGGCGAGAAGCCAACACACCATCAATCAATAATCGCAATTCCGAATCTTCAAAAGTATGAATCATGTAGAAATCTGTACGGCGAATAGTGCCATCTGCTCCCACAGCAGACTCTTCACATTGAATACCAAAATCACCAGATTCATATAAATCATTTAAATGACGGCCTAAGGTCTTCCGATCCACGGACACCTCGTACCGCTCAGCTAATATACTGCGGATCTCCTCTTGAGATAAAGTATGATTAGCATCTGTTTCACTTTTCAGGATTTCTAGTATGTATACTAGAACTGCCTTCTTAGATGCCATAAAAGACTCCTTTTACAAATAATACAATTAGTACAACTAATACAATTTATATAATCATCCACAACACACCGGATGATGTTCACAAAAATACCCATACATAGTATACCATACTTTTCATATATGGTTCATTTATTTCTCATTAATTTTATCGATTTACTATACTTTTTTAGCAAGATTAAATAACTAAATGTAATAATTATTAAATAATTCTAAACTTAATTATATAAAACAAAACCCGTTAACACTTTTTACATATAAATGTTATAAGTATAACGGGTTTTAATTTTCACCATGAAGTTAATATGAATAATTTTTTTAAAGCTCAGAATCCTAATACATTGTCAGTCCCTATTAAGAAATACCATCTGTTTTCTTATTTCTAAGGAAACCTAGATCTCCCATGCGCTTTGTCAGCTCATTATAAAAGGCTTCTGCCATCGCATTTTGGTGCTTACCAGTTTGCGATTTATCGGCACTAAAAATGGTATCTTTAATTTTTTTAGTTAAAGTAGACTTAGATTTTGGTTTATTCAACAACTCCATGAACATTAAATCTTCTTCAGAAATATCTCCAATAGCATCATTAAATGAATTCCCACCGTAAATATACTCACCACCACCATCAGCTATGGCTTTCACTAAGTTTGTAAATCGTGCCGGTACATAGGATAGACCTTCCATGTACTCATGCTTTTCTGGGAATGTTTTATAGAAACGAATACCACCGCGTACCATATGCTCTACTACAGCTTTATATAGACTGCATACAGCAGGTTCCAATTCATCAGCAGATGCATTAGCCGCCTCATGAGCCGCTTTTAATATAGCTAATGCTTCAATCATGTTAAAGGTGCCACCATCCTTGATTAGAGCTTGAAATGTATCTTTTACTAAGGTATTTTCAAACATTTCCAAAGCCTCTTCATCAAATAGAATTTGGAAGGTAAAGTTATTTATGGCAGTACGCACAGGAATTGTATTTACTTCAGCAGGATTTGACACAGCATAACTAATATCTTTCGCAGTACTTGCTTTACAGATAATAGACTTACGGAATGTGGTATCAAGCATAAAATCTAAATATTGCTCTTGATCTGCTTGGCTGTTAGGCGCTAGTTGCTCAAGTTTGTCTGCAATGCTTTCATCATAAGTACGAACCATAGATAATGTAAGATCTGCATCACCTACATAAGCTAGATTATGTGTCTTAAGATGGTCGTTAAATTGATAGAGATAACATGGATCATTATGAGGTTCTAAATGGTCATGACCTACATAATAGTCGTCCTTTTGCATAACGGAGCGCAAGGCACCGAGGAATTTACTATTACGTTCTTTGAGATTATCGTAGTTAAGGATTTGGGCACCTACCAAGCTACCCACAGTCTTACCACGCAATACCTTTTCCTTATGCGTAGATTCATCATGGCCACGATTAGCAAATAACATGAGCTGACGAACCTCTTCCATGGTATGCCAGCCTGGATAGGTATTATAAGATACATAAGCAATACCATTATCAGCTAAATGATTGGAAATAATATCAAGCAATTTATCCTTCATTTCATCGCTGATCCAAGAGTAGAAACCGTGCGCAATAATATAGTCAAAGGTTCCCATGGATTCATCAAAATTCAAGATATCCCCTTGTACTAAAGATACATTATAAAGTTTTGCATCCTCGATAATTTTATTTCCCTTCTCTACTTGGTCTTGTGAAAGTTCAATCCCTACAAAGGTCGCTTCAGGATTGTGAGCTGCTTGGGAAATGATATTACCACCATAGGTAGCACCTAATTCAAGGACACGCGCCGTTTTAGCCGTTGGTGGCTTAAGACCTACAAGTGTACCATATGCCTCTAAATAGGCAGGTGTAGTAAAAGGAAATGGATAGGATTTATAGCCTAACTCTTTATATATCGTTTGTTGCATTTCTTCATTTGCCATTTGTGTATTATCCTTAGCCATATATACCTCTATATTTAATATTAGAATTATTCAAATATGTATTACTAACATTATGTATTGCTAGCATTATGCATAGCTACTTATCATTATACCAAATTCCAAATATATTACCTATGTTTCGAGCAGTTAATACGCAAATAATACAACAAAAAGAGGCACCCTCGAAAGGGTGCCTCATATAGTTATCAGTCGTTAAATAACGAATTATTTTACGTCTTCAAAACCTTTTTGTAAGCGAACATAGCTTAAGCGACGTTCTTTAGCGTCTTGTTCAGTTTTAGCGAACAATTCTTCTGCAACGTCTGGAGCTGCTTTAGCCAAGGAAGCGTAACGTACTTCACCTTTAAGGAAGTCTTGGAAGCTTTCAGTTGGTTCTTTGGAATCCAAGGAGAATGGATTTTTACCTTCTTCTTTAAGTTGAGGGTTGTATCTGTAAAGATCCCAGTAACCAGCTGCAACTGCTTTACGTTGTTCTTCTTGAGCTTTACCCATACCAGCTTTAATACCATGGTTGATACATGGGCTGTAAGCAATGATCAAGGATGGACCTGGATATGCTTCAGCTTCTGTAACAGCTTTCATCAATTGGTTTTTGTCTGCACCCATAGCTACTTGTGCTACGTATACATAACCATAAGACATAGCCATCATGCCAAGGTCTTTTTTCTTAGTACGTTTACCAGAAGCTGCGAATTGAGCAACTGCTGCTACGTTAGTGGATTTGGAAGCTTGACCACCAGTGTTGGAGTATACTTCAGTATCGAATACGAAGATGTTGATGTCTTCGCCAGAAGCTAATACATGGTCAACACCACCGAAACCGATATCGTATGCCCAGCCGTCACCACCGAAGATCCAGTGGGAACGTTTGATCAAGAATTGTTTTTTCTCAAGAAGTTCTTTCAACTCAGGAGTTGTAGCACCTTCAGCTTCGATAGCTGCTACTAAACGTTCGGAACGTTGACGAGTAGCCGCACCAAGGTTAGCGAATTCAAGCCATTGTTCTAAAGCTTCTTTCAATTCGCCAGTAGCAGTTTCAGCAGCTTTCGCAGCCACTTCTGCTAATTGTTGACGAACTTTCTTAACACCGATGTACATACCATAACCATACTCAGCATTGTCCTCGAACAAGGAGTTAGCCCAAGAAGGACCTTGACCTTGTTGGTTAGTTGTGTATGGAGATGCAGGCATGGAAGCACCCCAGATGGAGGAACAACCAGTTGCATTGGCAATCATCATGCGGTCGCCGAATAATTGAGTTAACAATTTAGCGTAAGGAGTTTCACCACAACCTGCGCAAGCACCGGAGAACTCGAACAATGGTTGTTCGAATTGAGAACCTTTAAGAGTCTCTTTATTCATAGGGTTTTCTTTTACAGGAAGGTTAACACCGTAATTCCAAGCTTCAGCTTGTTCAATTTCAGTGTCGATGGAAGTCATTACGATAGCTTTGCCTTTTGGAGATGGACAGATATCAACACAGTTACCGCAACCCAAGCAGTCTAATGGGGATACTGCGATACGGAATTGAAGATCTTTAGCGCCCATAGCAGGGATTGTATCGAAATGTTCTGGAGCCGCAGCCACTTCTGCTTCAGTTGCCAAAATTGGACGAATTGTAGCATGTGGACATACGAAGGAACATTGGTTACATTGGATACAGTTTTCTGGTAACCATTTTGGAACGAACAATGCAGGACCGCGTTTTTCGAATTTAGCAGTACCAGCAGGTAATGTACCGTCTTCGTAACCAGCAAATGTGGATACAGGAAGATCGTAACCAGCTTGAGCATTGATTGGTTGTGCAATGTTTTGAACGAAGGATGGGCAAGACTCACAACCAGGTTTTACTGTGTGGTTGCCTTCATCAACAGCGTTTTTCCAGTCAGCAGGAACATCTACTTTTACCAAAGCGCCAACGCCTTGATCGATAGCAGCATTGTTCATGTCAACGATGTTTTGACCTTTTTTACCGTAAGAAGTTACTACGGATTCTTTAAGGTATTTAACAGCATCTTCAACAGGGATGATTTCAGTCAATTTGAAGAATGCAGCTTGAGTTACCATGTTGATACGACCGCCCAAACCGATTTCGGAAGCGATTTTCGCAGCATTGATGATGTAGAAGTTCAATTCTTTTTCTGCGATTTGACGACGTAATTTAGCAGGTAAATGTTCGTTCAATTCTTCAGGAGACCAAGTACAGTTCAACAAGAATGTACCACCTTTTTTGATGCCGCGGATCAAGTCGTATTCATGTACGTAAGATTGACGGTGACATGCTACGAATTGAGGTTCAGTTACCAAGTAAGGTAAGTTGATTGGGTTTTTACCAAAACGAAGGTGAGACATTGTTACGCCACCAGATTTTTTGGAGTCGTAGTCGAAGTATGCTTGAGCATACATGTCAGTGTGGTCACCGATGATTTTGATAGCGGATTTATTCGCACCTACAGTACCGTCAGAACCGAAGCCCCAGAATTTACATTCAGTCAAACCAGGAGTTTCTACTTCTACGCCTTCAGCACGATCTAAGGACAAGAATGTAACATCGTCATTGATACCCAATGTGAAGAATTTCTTGCCATTTTCAGCAGCTAAGTTATCGAATACAGCCACGATGTCTGCAGGGATAACGTCTTTGGAGCTCAAACCATAACGACCAGCGATAACTTTTACGTTACGGCCGCCGTCAACTACAGCTGCTTGTACGTCCAAGAACAATGGTTCAGCCAAAGCGCCTGGTTCTTTAGTACGGTCAAGAACTGCAATGCGTTCTACAGTTTGAGGAAGAGCTTTCAACAAACGATCTGTTGCGAATGGACGGAACAAGTGAACGTTGATAAAGCCTACTTTACGACCCAATTTGTTGAGGTAATCAACAGTGGATTGTACTACTTGAGCGGAAGAACCCATAGTAACGATTACGTCAGTTGCATCAGGAGCACCATAGTAGTTGAACAATTGGTAGTTAGTACCAGCCAATTTGTTAACTTCGTTCATATAATGTTCTACAACGTCTGGAAGTTCCAAGTAGAATTTGTTGGATGCTTCACGATGTTGGAAGTATACGTCAGGGTTTTCTGCAGTACCACGAGTTACAGGAGCATCTGGGTTCAAAGCTTTTTTACGGAAAGCTTTAACAGCGTCCATGTCTACTAATGGTTTCAAATCTTCATAGTCCCAGATTTCGATTTTTTGAATTTCGTGGGATGTACGGAAACCGTCGAAGAAGTTGATGAAAGGTACGCGAGTTTTAATAGCTGTCAAGTGAGCTACTGCGGACAAGTCCATTACTTCTTGTACGGAGGATTCAGCTAGCATAGCGCAACCGGATGCACGAGCAGCCATAACGTCTTGATGGTCACCAAAGATAGACAAAGCATGTGCAGCCAATGCACGAGCAGCTACTTGGAATACACCTGGAAGTAATTCGCCTGCTACTTTGTATAAGTTAGGAAGCATCAATAACAAACCTTGGGAAGATGTGAAAGTTGTTGTTAATGCGCCAGCTTGTAAGGAACCGTGGAATGCAGCAGCAGCGCCTGCTTCAGATTGCATTTCTACAACTTGAACAGTGTTGCCGAAGATGTTTTTACGACCAGCAGCAGACCATTCGTCAATGTGTTCTGGCATTGGGGAAGATGGAGTGATTGGGTAAATCGCAGCAACTTCTGTAAAACCATAAGAAACGTGAGCAGCCGCTTGGTTGCCGTCCATAGTTTTAAATTTACGACTCATGTGATTATTGCCTCCTTAAGCGTTTAGCAAAAATAGAACACTTGCTTAATCTATCATTATGTTTAGGAATAACAACCATTACAAACTTGCGTACATGAAAAAATAATGCAATAATATATATGTTATATATAATACGGCATTATGTGTGAACATACTTTTTTGTAATGGGCACAACCATAATTCCTAATATCATAACTTGATATAGCCCTATAAACTAATTATAACGTGCTGGGCCCTATCAACGCAACACATACAGTGACTGTCGCTTTGCCAATATTGCTATTCATGCTTTACATAAAGTAATAGCTAGTTGCATTCTAGTAATAACTATTCTCATTTAGCCAGGTCACTTCCTATAACCAAGTTTTATTTTTAGGGGGTTAATTATGGATTTTCATCATTTGAAATACTTCGTTGAAGTAGCTGATCAAAAAAGCTTCAGTAAGGCTGCGAGGAATTTACACATCTCCCAATCTGCTATCAGCCGTACTATCAAAGCTTTAGAAGACGAACTTGGTGTTGTTCTCTTCATGCGTAATGCTAAATCTGTAGAACTTACTGATGGGGGTACCATCTTCTTAACCCACGCTAAACGCGTTGTGTTTATGTTTGAACATCTAAAAACTGATTTTGAAAATGAATTTCGTTTGGAGCAAGGTTCCATCCGAATTGGTATTCCACCAATTACAGATGCACCAATCTTTGCCCAATTATTAGGGGAGTTCAAAAAAGTATATCCGCAAATTGAATTAGAGCTATATGAACAAGGTTCTAAAAAGGTTGAAATCAGCGTTCAAGAAGGTTTAATTGATATTGGTATCATCTGTACTAAACCAAACCCTAAAGAATTTGAGTCCTTCTACCTTACTAGTGACCCACTTTCCGTTATCATTCCAAAATCCAGCCCTCTAGCGAAGGAAAAAGAAATTCGTTTAGAAATGTTAGCTGATGAATCCTTTGTATTGCACAAAGACGACTTCAACTTACATGACGAAATCATCAAAGCTTGTAAGCACACCGGTTTCCAACCGCATATCGTGTTTGAAACAAGTCAACGTGATCTTATGTTACAAACGGTTAGTGCAGACCTTGCCATCGCATTGTTACCATCTCGCCTCTGCCCTGAGGTAGGTGAAAACACTGAGGTTGGTTCCAAGGTTGTCGTAAGACCACTAGTGCCTGAAATCATTCATACCCTCTATGTTATTTGGAAAAAAGGTCATTACCTCTCTCACGCTTCTCGCTTGTGGTTAGACTTTGTAAATTCCAAATTACCATTACCTGGATTACAACTCGAGGATCGTCAATAATGAATAGAACATCTGGGCTCGCAGCTAAATTGCGGGCCCTTTTGAAAGCTAAAGAAGCTCCTATGTGGGGCGTGATTATTGTGCTGGTTATTGTTATAATCTTCCAGCAAATACAAATTTCAGAATTACAATGGCGCGTCGATGAAGACCATGATGGCTCCACCATCAATAGCGTAGCAGGTCGCCTATACATCCTAGAAGGGATGGCTAATAAACATAGCGATCAATTAGACGAAGTCTTTAAAAATATTCGCCAACTCCAAAATGATGGTGCTAAGTACGACTGGGAGCTAAAACAACTACAATGGTTACACCCAGAACTCAAAGTACAACCGCCAGAGGCCAATCCACACCAATTCAAATCGACAGATTTAAACCTCGATATGAACCCTGGGAAAGTGCCTGATGTAACAAAATAAAATATGCCAGACACAGTACTTGGACTCAAACGAGTAAAAATACTGTCTCTGGCTTTTTATAATAAAAGAGCTATACCTCATACATTCGCTACCATGTGAATGCATTAGAGATATAGCTCTTTTAATTTTGAAATTTGATTCAGGGCTACTTAGTCATCCTTATGTTCCATAGATTTTGGAAGTGTTAAAATCAATAGACCTGCAAGGAACATACATGCGCCCATTACGTAATAGCCTATTGTAAAGCTACCAGTATGACCATTGATAAAACCAAGCATATAAGGACCTACCCAGCCCCCTACGTTACCGGAAGAATTAATAAGTCCCATTGCACCTGCTGCAGCTGCACCAGATAAGAACGTGGTCGGCATAGTCCACCATACACCCATACCACCGTAAACACCAACAGCAGTTAAACAGATGAATAACAAGCTAATTTCTGGAGATGGACTATGTGGTGTAGCAATAAAACCAAAGGTACCAATAAATAAGGTTGTAGCAATATGCCAACGTTTTTCATTGCGCTTCTCAGAGGAGTGACCACAGTATACTTGAACAAGTAATGCAGCCGTCATTGGGATAGCAATAGACCAAGCTACCACACTTGGGGGCCAGCCAGATAAACTTTTAAGCACTTGAGGCATCCAGAAACTAAAGCCCCAGAAGCCAATAATCCATAAGAAGTAAATTAAAGATAAAAGTAATACTTTAGGATCTCTTAAGGCTTGCCAAGTTGTATATTTCTTAACCTCTTGTTTTTTAGCTTCCTCTTTAGCTAATTCTTCTTTCATGTAAGCTTTCTCTGCATCACTTACCCAAGAAGCTTGTTCTGGTTTTTCTTTCATCCAGAATGCAAAAATGAAAGCAAAGATTACAGCAGGTAATGCCTCTACGATGAAGAGTGTGCGCCATCCATGTAAGCCAAAGAACGTTGTATCAAGTAATACGCCAGCTAACGGACCACCAATAATATTAGAGAATAACAAAGACGTAAGCATTAAGGAAATGGCCTTTGCTCGCTCCTTCGGTAAGAACCAATTAGGAATCAACAAGGAATATACTACGGGATACAATGACGCTTCACATAAACCTAGTAGGAATCGATATAAGTAAAACTCCCATACAGTAGTCATGGTCGTCATTAGGACACACACTATGCCCCAACTAAACATAATGCGTGCAATCCAAAGCATAGCATTGCAACGTGCAGCAATCAAAGACGCAGGCACTTCAAAAAGAACATAGCCAATAAAGAATATACCGGCGCCCATGCCAAAGACCTCTGGCGTCAACCATGGTAAATTCTCCTTCATAGTCAAGCCTGCATAAGCAATGTTAACGCGATCCAGGAAGGCAATAATAGAAACAATAAACAATGGTAAGACTACGTGAAGCATACGACGTTTCGTAAAATCTCTGAAATTGATATCCCCACTTTGAGGCTCTAGTGTAGATGAGTTCATATAATTCCTTTCTACTTATTAAAATATTACATACTTTACCATCTTAAAAGAACAAACGTCCTCTGTCAATGGAATTTTATAGAGTATAGAAATAACAAATAGGAATAGTAAAACCAAAATAATGACATATAAAATAGAAAAGGTATATTCGCTAGAAATGACTGTATAAAATAAAAAAGCACTTTATAGTATGAATATATCTCTATCACAAGAGAAGAAAATACTATAAAGTGCTTTCATATTAATTAGTCTTAACAGGATCATAATCAGCAGGCACTGGAGCAACGATACTCACAAAGACAATATCTTCCGTTCCAGTATTTTTTGCACCATGACATTCACCCTTTTTAGATACTATAACTTGCCCCTTTGTAAAAGGCACCTCTGTATTAGGCGTTGGATAAAATACCCCCTTGCCTTGCAATATAACCCATATATCATCAGAGTTATGATGATAATGTTTTGGTAAGATTTGACCAGGTTTAATAACCCATACTGAACCACCTGTGGAATCAGTTTGATAAAATGGCGTCCTAACAGCGTTCTCCAAACTTTCAACTTTCACAAGTTCCATATCAAAAACACGTTGATCACTCATAATGCTCACACCTTTCATTGATTAACAACTACCGAGTTCCAGATGCGTATTCACCCATATTAATATCTAGAACCTCTCGAACGGGCTGGATTAAAGAATCCTCGTATTGAACCTTCCACTGAATATCCTGATTCATCTCGCCATTTTGTAACCCCGCAATGGTTTCCCCATCACCTATTATATTACCGTGTTCGAAAATATAATTCAACACATTATAAGCATGAAATACTACATGATTAGGATCTACACCGTGAAAGTGATACTGTAAATCAGGTAAAAATAATGTACTCATACCCACAGAATCTACCATCATATCATTGGTACCTTGAATGCTAAAGTAACGCACATTTACGGCATAATAAATAAAACGAGTTACCTCTTTATCTGGATGATTTTCAATGGTTTCACGACTTAAAAACTTACGAGATGGACCAAAGATAACGGCCTTGCAAGATGGATATAACTCCAACAGCGCATCTACATATTTTACGAGCATATCAGCTCGTTCGTTAGGCTCTAACCCTGAAGCTAACATATCGGTAGCAAATACTCTATATTGGCATTCATCTAATAACCCATCTACATTTGGACAATCCCACACCTGACTACGTTCAAAATCATCTAGTACAGGTTTATCGATTTTCTCACAATTCGTCACCATTAAGGTCGGTGGAATATCGGCATCATTATCTTCATAATGAACCTTATAATTTTGAGGTGCGAAACCAGCAGATTCAGCTCCATAACTAAAGCAATCAACAGGGCCTAAATGCTTTGTAAATACCTCTACCATTGTATCGCGACTAGGCATATCACACTGCTTAGGCATTAATAACTCAACGAAAAACAAACCGCCAGGACGAACAGAGTTATCTGTTAGATCTTGTTTAAATACTTGGCTCATATGCTCTCTCCTAATTTTTAACTATTTCTCTGATGAATGTATTAATTTATACCATTTTACAATACCCTCAGGGATTAAAAAGCTATTTTCCTCTATTTTTTCTTTCACCCAACTATAAAGTTGATCGGAAGAAATAATATGGATATTATCTATATGAGTATCCACTACAACCTGGTCCTCAGATGAAAATAAATATACCTCTTTATTCGGATTATCCTTAATTAGATCAATATATTTATTAGTATTTAATTTTTCATCCCCCTTTTTTACTTGAGGATATGCCAATTTACCATTAAGTGGGTTAACTAATACACATTCATATAACTCAGTAGCTATCTTATTAGTAGATGGAATTGCAATATAATTCGCCTTATCATATAAATACAAGCAAACCAAATCCTCACAATCTGATGGAGATAGGCAATTATAAAATAATTGTTTTAAAGATTCATTGGACTCAACATTTACCCCTACAGGTTTTCAATTATAAATAAAAGAAGCATACTCATACATATAAGCTTTTTTTACACGTTGAAGAGTTCTACCTCGAATAAATGCAGTGGCAATAACACCTGGAACTTGACTCTCATCACCAATTGGTTTCCACTCGACATCTTCTATTTGATTTGCTGCATCATGTTCTAGTGCGTCAATACTAGGATTATATACATACCTTAAATTATTTCCAACATAACCTAAGTAATATATACCATTATCACGCATCCAAATATAATCTCCCGGCTTCACTCGTTTTAAAGTCTCTACGGCAACTATCTTCTTGCCAGCTTTAATATTGAATAAATTATATTCTTCAAGGACCTTATAATAAATATCTTCGGATTTAATACTTGCTCTGATAGATTGAATTTTATCAAAAGCTTCTGCATTGTACTTTTTGATTTGATTATCATTAATACTCCACCCAACAGCAGCAATAGATTGTTCTCTACAATAAGTAGATATTTTTTTGCCATCTTTACTATCTGTTCTTGTTTGTAATCTCCATACCTTCCCCATTGTGTTAACCTCCTAATTAAATAATACAAACTTCACACAATAAATACATTACCTTCTAATTTATAGTATACAGGATGATATTCAGTACTACAAATCGCCATCCATCGTTTTACAAACTTCTCAAAATCAATGTTATAATTACAATTTAATAGAATTTGCATAGAGTTTTGTAATAGATATACTCGTTCAATTTCTAATCTATCTATTAAAGAATTGCTTATGAGTTCACCCTTTACAACTTGTTTAAATCTTGCATATAAATAATCAATACACTGATTTTTATATCCAAGTTTATAATTGCTAGCCACAAATAAACTACGATATGATAATTCACTCGGAAGAAAAGATTCCCATTCTAGTATTTCATGTCCATCTTCAACCATTCTAATATACATATCATTAATATCGATATAATCTCGAATCCAACATTCAACCATTAAGTAAATATTTAATTCTTGCTCCATTAAGTCATCTATATAAAAGTCCTTTAATCCATCTATATCAAATTCTACATTAGCCCTATATTGATACATAGATATCCCCCTAATATATAATCACATTCTTTTATATAGATATTATAACTTTATGAATGCCCAAATTTTCACCCATAGCATCATATTTAATATGTAAAAATCTCACATTATCCCCTCCCTATGGCCCTACAATTCATAAAAATACAAAGACCCGCTCCATGGTCCTCAGACTCATGGAGCGGGTCTTTGTATTAACTTACTAGCATGGGATGGTGAGTTGACAGCGAAACCCAAACGGACTCTACCGGACTCCAACCCCTACTCAATTATAGAGGTTTACGAACCACGTCAAGGATAGAACCATCGCGGTATTCTACGATTGCCACGATGTCTTCGTCTTTGTCGGATACAGGGATATCTTGTGGTTTACCTACCAAGTCGAATGCTAATTGTTGTAATTCTTCAATTGTGTAGATAGGCAAGTTGCTATCTTTGAAGCGTTCAATCAAATCAGTACGAGCTGGGTTGATTGCAATACCGTATTCAGTAACAAGTACATCAACGGAGGAGCCTGGTGTAATTACAGTTGCAACTTTGTCACGGATCATTGGCAAACGACCACGGATCAATGGACAAGTAATAACTGTACATTTAGCACCTGCTGCTGTATCGGAGTGACCGCCAGAAGCGCCCATCAATACACCGTTAGAGTCAGTCATTACGTTTACGTTGAAATCAAGGTCGATTTCAGTAGCACCAAGGAATACTACGTCTAGGTAGTTTGTAGTGCAGTCAGTCCATGGGTTAGCATACATGGAAGCGGACATTTCGATGTGTGCAGGGTTTTTATCTAAAGAAGCTGCTGCAGTTGTATCGAATGTTTGAGTATCGTAAATTGCACGAATCAAGCCTTCTTCAAGCATACCAGTCAAGATACCAGTAGCACCACCGATAGCAAAGCCAGCTACTTCACCGCGTTTGCGAAGTTTTTCACCGATGAATTTCGCCACAGTCAATGGAGCACCACCAGCGCCCAATTGGAATACGAAACCGTCTTTAATGATACCAGCTTGGTCAAGGAATTCACCAGCTAATTCAGCAATTTTGATTTGGATAGGGTTTTTAGTGAAACCTACCGCACCAGAAGCGATACCTTCTGGATCACCAATGCTTTCAACCTCAACAACATAATCTACGTCAGTTTGAGGAATTGCATAGTTGTGTACATAGTCAACTAAGTTATCAGTGATGATAACAGTTGTATCTGCATAGTGGGAGTCAACTTTAGCATAGCCAAGTGCGCCACATGCGGATTTTCCTGTACGACCAGTAGCATTACCACGTGGGTCAGCTGTAGGAGCGCCCATGAAAGCCACGTCGATATGAACTTCGCCACATTCGATAGCACGAGCACGGCCACCATGGGAACGAATGATTACAGGGCGTTTCAATACGCCTGGGTTTTGTGTTAAGAATTTACCAAGACGATCGCGCAAGCCAGATGTTTCGATAGCTGTTACAGTACCATCTTGAATCATTTCTACTAAGAACTCATGGCATGGGGATAAGGAGGAAGACGCAATTGTAATGTCTTTAATACCTTTCGCTTGAACGCGTTCCATAACCATTTTCATTACATAGTCGCCATTGCGCAAGTGATGGTGGAAAGACAATGTCATACCATCTTTTACGCCAGCTTTTTCGATTGCTTCGTCGATAGAAGCAAGAACTTTATTAGTACCCACACGACTCATGTGTACAGTTTTACCTGCGCGATGAGCATTTGGTTCGATTGCGAATTCACCTTGGTATACTTCGCGACCTTCTAGTGCTGGGATATTTGTTGGGATATCGCGACCTACTTTATTTAACATCGTATTCTGCTCCTTCCTCTAATTCAACTTTAATACCTGCTGCACGTGCTTTATCAACTACGCGTTGTGCACGAACTACGATAGGACCATCGATCATTTTGCCATCTACAGCGATTACGCCTTTATTGTTGCGCAATGCATCTGCATAGCTGTTCAATACCTTAACGGAATGAGCGATTTCTTTTTCGTCAGGAGTGAATACTTCGTGGATAATTTTAATTTGGCTTGGGTGGATGCAAGATTTGCCATCGTAACCCAAAGCTTTAATGAATTCAACTTCTTCGCGGAAACCTTGAGGATCTTTCACGTCGGAGAATACAGTATCGATTACGCGGATACCTGCTTCGCGTGCGGCATGAAGGATTGTTTGACGAGCGAACAACAATTCAACAGCTGGTTTGCTTTTACCAGTGCGAAGGTCAGCACGATAGTCTTCAGCGCCAAGAGCGATAGCAACTACGCGAGGGCCATGGCAGATTTCACGAACATTGTACAAGCCACGAACGGATTCGATAGCTACGATAATGTTGATGGTACCTTCTTCCCAACCGTTAGCTTTTTCTACTTCTTCAATTTTCTTCGCTACGATTTCAACTTCGGAAACGTCCTCAGTTTTAGGTAAACGAATCAAATCAGGTTTAGCAGGAACGATTACATCAAGATCATCATAACCATAAGGAGTTTGTGTAGGATGGTTGATACGAACCACTGTTTCACCGCGGAACTTACGGGATTTCAAAGCTTCTGCCGTTAAAAGACGAGCAGTATCTTTTTCTGTTACAGCAACGGAATCTTCGATGTCGATCATGATGGAGTCAGCACCGTGAATGTCAGCACTGTTAATCATTTTAGGTGTATTACCAGGCACGAACATCATGGAACGAGACAAGCGTTTTTTAGCAGCCTCTGTTAATGGATTTGTTTTAACTTCTGGGAATGTTTTATCGTTAGCCATTATGCTTTGCTCCCCCTTTCCAATGCACCTAATACGCGAGCTTTAATTGTGTAATCCCAAGCATTTTTATCTTGTACGATTACTTTCACGCCGTCAAAACCAGCTTCTTTTACTGTGTTCAAAACAACGGATTTAATTTGGTCGCCGTATTGGCGGATAACTTTGGATGTTAATTCGATTTCGATACCGCTAGCAATCGGTTCAACCGTTACTAATGCATCATTTTTTTCGTCGAAGCCTGCTTGCGCAGCTTTTACTAATTGTGCCATGTTGCATCCTTTCCTTGTGAAACATTTATAAAGTTCAAGTCTGTACAGGCTCGTCGCGAGAGCCTAGTACAGACATTGAATACTAACAATTAAATTCTAACACTCCATAGTGAAAGTTTCATATTACATGAAACCTGTGATTTTCCACCAAGGAATACCAATTACGTAGTTCAATACTAAACATACTACTGCAATCACTAAACCAACTGTCCACCAGTCTTTTACATTGTTGTAACCAGCGGAGAAGATGATTGGACCAGGAGCAGCACCGTAGTGAGTTACGGAGCCACCATAGGAGTTTGTACCAATCAGGATGAATGCAAGTAATGTAGGATCGATGCCTGCGTTCATACCAACGATTAAGAATACTGGAAGCATCGCGGAGATGTATGCAGTACCAGATGCGAAGAAGTAACGAACAGCAACGGAAATAACAGAGATAAGGATAAGCATCATGAATGGATCTAAACCGAAGTTCATGTGAGCTTCTAAATATTTAGCCAACCATTCGAAGAATTTACCTTTAGACAATGCGGAGGATAAGCCCAAGATGCCACCGAACCAAATCAATGTGTTCCAAGCAGCTTTAGTTTTGAGCAAGTCATCCCAAGTAATAATACCACATACGAATGTAGCAATCATCGCTACTATAGCAACTGCGGTAGCGTCAATTTTGATATCAAATGTTGGAAGAATCCAACCTGTGATCGCAAGAAGCGCTATAGCGATAAGACCTTTTTCAGACGCTTTCATAGGTCCCAATTCAGCTAAGCCATCAGCGGCAATTTTCTTGTTGTCGATTTCTTTTACTGTAGGGCGTTCATACATGTAGCCTATAATTGGAACAAGCATTAACATGATAAAGCCTGGTACGAACATTGCTAATGCCCATTGAGCCCAGTTCAAAGATACGCCTGTCAATTTAGTAATAAAGTCAAGAGCTAAATAGTTTGGCGCCATCGCAGTTGCAAAGAAGAAGGATGTTACCTTTGTAGCAAAGTAACCATTCTGTAAGAGGTAAGCGCCTGCTTTTTTTGCAGATTCGCCAGGATAAGAACCAACCGCTTCAGCGATAGACAAGTTAATTGGATATACAATACCAGCCGCACGAGCTGTGTTGGATGGTGTGGCAGGAGATAAGATCATATCAAGGAATGCCGTAACATAACCAAGACGAAGTGTAGTACTACCAAAAGCGCGAACTAAGTAGTACGCAATGCGGTGACCTAGGCCAGTTTTACCAAATGCAACGGATAAACCGAAGGCTGCGAAGATCAACCATAATGCTGTATTGCTGTAACCAGTCAATACGTCTTTTGTATTGCTTAATAAAATAGAAGATGTAGCAACACCTAATAATACTGTAATAGGAACTGGGAATGGTTTTAATACCAAGCCCACGATAGTAGCTAAATAAATACCGAATAATTTCCATACTTGTGGTTTTAGGCCTTCTGGTGTGCCCCCGAACCACATAAATGCGACGATGGCAGCCATAATGCCAATCCGCCATAATTTGTCTTTCATGTGTGTCTTTCCCTTTCTTGAATAACTTAGGCATACATAAAATCATCTAGTCTTTAACAACGTAACAGCTCGCGACGTCTGTTACATCGATTAAGTCTACACTCATTATAAATGTTTAAAAGAATTATGAATAATAGATTACCTTTATAGGGGTTATAAAAACTTTTATATCTATCAATCATACTTTTTATGCATTTTGAGCATAGTTTTGCAGCTCCAAATGAAAAAAATGCATGTATACGCCCTCAAAGGGGGTATACATGCACTTACATGGTACTGCTTTGCTCTTTCGAGACATCTTTATTATGAGCTATTATATCGAAAAAGTCCAATACTGAAATAGCATGGATAAACAGTTATAAAAGCTCATAGATATGCTCTAATGCAAGGATTCTTATGCTTTATATTCTCTAAAAATACTATTATCTACTACAGTATGTTCTTTGTAATAATTGCGAACATACTCGATAAATGTCTTTACTACTACTAAATTTTCCGCATCCTTTGTGTACACCATATTCGTATCACGTGTGATGCATTCACCGTCTTTATTGCGCAACGGACTTACATAAATATCTTTATCCTTGCAAGATCCAAGGCCCATATAGGTCAAAATTGACCAGCCAAGGCCTGCACGAACAAAGTGACGACAGGTACTCATGGAGTTTACATCCATCGCAACACTCGGTGGCTCTTCAAAATGTTCAGCGCACCATGTTTCGATGATGTTAGCTACAGACACATCTGTTTGGTATTTAATGAATGGCACCTTCTCTAACGACTCAGGTGGTACTAATTCTTTATAAACCAAACAATACGGCTCAGCCAGTAACAATTCAGATTTTCCAGATACATCATAGCCACCACGAGCAAAGGCAACCATACAATCGCCTGTATTGAACATTTTTACTACTTGATGGCTGAAAGCAGTCTTTACTTGAATATAAACATCTGGGTATTGTTCGCGAAAGGCTTTCAATAAGGCAGGTAGCTCATAGTCAGCAAAGTTAATAGATGACGCTATTTTCAAGGTCCCTTGAATCTTACCAGACGCAGAGTTCATAGCATTCTCCAATGCCTCTTGATCTTGCATCATTCTTTTACAGTAATCATAGAAAATTTCGCCTTGTGCCGTGAGGGCAATCCCTTCAGCAGTCCGCAACAACAGAGAATGGCCCAAGGCTTTTTCCATATGACGCAACCGATAGCTTAAAGCCGGTTGCGATAAAAATAATTTTTCTGCAGCCCTTGTAATATTACCTTCATCCACAACGGTCACAAAGGTTTGCCATTCTCTATCGTCCATACTATCTCCTTGTTATCGCTTATTACCAAAGATGCGCAATAAGGATAAGAATAAGTTAATGAAATCTAAGTATAGATTTAACGCACCTGTAATTTCGATGCGGTCTAAGATGCTTTCATCCTCCATCAAAGCTACTTCAGTTACATTGTTTTTAATGCGGTTAACGTCAATAGCTGTAAAAATAGAGAATACAACAACGCCTACATAGCCAAGCACGAGGCTCACTGTATCACTGAAAGCACTAAGTACAGCCACGTTAAAGTAACGAGCCCCTATCATCACAAAAGATACGATGATCATGCCAATTAAGGCAGCCATTACATATGGTGTGAGTGAAGATAAGTTACGTTTCGTAGTAGCCCCTACTATAGCAAAGCCAATGAAGAATGCCAACGTACCTACTAAGGCTGGAATGACTACATCAAACACATTATATCGGAGAGATATCAAGGTCAATGTAAGACCATTCAACGCACTGTAGAGGAAGAACATACCGCGCAAAGTCATTACGTTAGCCGTGTATGCTCGAGCACTAAATAGGACAATAACGCCAATCTCTACTAATAAGATGATATAGAAGTTTTGGTACGCAAAGCGCAACCAGTTTGGATTTGCTAACGCAGCAAAGCCAACACCGATAGTTGTAAGCAAACCTACAACCATCCACAAGAAGGATCCCTTCAAACGTTGGGATACAATACTTTCAACCTGAGCAACTTGAGAGTTGCTAGGTCCTGTTACATTATATGGATTCATAATATCTCTCCTTCTCCCTAACTATCGAGCATTGGCAATGCCTGCAAACACCTTGCCTCGTTCGCCATCGATAGTTACCTCTTGACCTTCAAGAAGTACGTCATGAGCATTTTTAGCACCTAAAATTACAGGAATACCATAGGTAATGCCAGCAATAGCACTGTCAGAGGTATAACCGTCTTCAACAGCGATAATGCCACCTGCACGTTTAGCAATAGCCATTAATTCAGGCTCCATTGTACCCACCACAAGGATGTCGCCGTCTTTGAAGCTTTCATAATTACCCTTATGATTAGCTGCAATGAATACAGTGCCTGTAACGGATTTACGCAAAATACCATTACCTGATAAGAGTACTTGGCCTGCAATATGAACGCGAATCATATTTGTAGTACCTGTAGCGCCAGATGGTACGCCAGCCGTTACCACCACTAAGTCACCAGACTCAATGGCACCTGTGCCAAGAGCACCTGTAATCGCTTGTTTAACCATTTCATCAGAGTTAACAATTTCATGACCTTTAATAGCCTCTACGCCCCAGCATAATTGCATGCGGCGAATTGTTTCTTCATGCGGTGTTACGGCAATAATTTTGCACGCCGGACGATGCCGAGCAGTGCTAATTGCAGTATGACCAGATTCAGTACATGTCAAGATAGCAGCAGCCCCAAGATTTTGAGCGATGCGCACGCTTGCTAAACATACAGCACTGGTAGTCGTCATATCTTCATCTTGACGAGCACGGCTTTTGCTATCGTAAATAGCAGCTTGTTCTGTTACCTCAGCAATGCGTGTCATAGTCGTAACCGCTTCTACTGGGTAAGCGCCATTTGCGGTTTCACCAGACAACATAATTGCATCCGTACCGTCTAAGATGGCATTGGCTACGTCACTTGCTTCCGCCCGTGTAGGACGTGGATTTTGAATCATAGACTCTAGCATTTGGGTTGCCGTAATAACTGGTTTACCCAAGTCATTACATTTTTCAATCATCATTTTTTGAAGTACTGGTACCTCTTCGGCAGGGATTTCTACACCAAGGTCACCGCGAGCCACCATGAGGCCGTCTGCTACTTCCAAAATTTCATCGATGTTTTTAACGCCTTCAGCATTTTCAATTTTTGCGATAATCTTGATATCTTTTTTCTCAGACTCAAGGATGCGGCGGATAGCCACCACATCTTTACCGCGTTGCATGAAGGATGCGGCCACAAAGTCTACACCTTGTTGACAGCCAAAGCGTAAATCTGCTTCGTCCTGTTCAGATACAGGAGGCAAGCTAAGCGCTACACCTGGCACAGCCACCCGCTTACGGTTACCGATTTCACCACTGTTTTGAACAGTAGTAATGATGTTATTTCCTTCGATGGCATCGATGTTAAGCGTTACAAGCCCATCAGCCAAGAGGATTTTATCCCCAACGGACACGTCGCCTACAAGACCTTTGTGGTTCACGGAGCTAAGCTCTTTTGTGCCTTCCACATCATCGGTAGTCAATGTAAACTTTTGACCTTCTTCAAGGAATACTTTGCCCTCTTTAAATAGGCCAAGACGAACCTCAGGACCTTTCGTATCGAGCAATAGCGCGATTGGTTTATTGACAATCATCGCCGCATCGCGCACCATTTGCATGCGTTCTGCTTGCTCTTCGTGAGATCCATGAGAGAAATTGAAACGAGCCACGTTCATGCCTGCTCGCATCATATCTTCCAAGATACCAAATTTATCCGTTCCCGGACCTACAGTACATACGATTTTTGTACGTTTCATCTTTCCTCCTGTGAAAGCAATTTCTATATTGAATCTTTCATTTCTTATTATAGTAGTGCTGGTGAAAGCTATCTGTGCTTCACGCAACATAAGTTATTAAGTAGTAAATATATTTATTCGTGCCTTAATATCTACTTATGCATATATTATTGCACCTCTACGGAGCCATCACCTAATATAGCTTCAATAGCCTTAATAGATTCATCACTAGGGTCAAAGCACATATTCGGTGGCAAATTAATGCGTTTCCGTTGACGGTGTAAGTATAACGACGTCGGCACGGATCCAGATGTATTCACTAACACTCGTTTTAAGGCTTCACTATTTTCTGGCGTGTCATATTGGCTATAAATATGAATGGCCACATGTTTCGCCTGACTATAGTTTACCTTTAACGACATAATGCGGTCTGCAATAATTTGCACACCCTTTTCATCCGCATCAACGCGGCCTTTTACCTTAACAATCATATCCACAGCTAGGAACTGTTGACTTTGACTAAAGACCTTAGGGAATGCCACTACGTTAGCCGCACCAGAATAATCTTCGATGCGAAGAATGGACATAACTTCATTTCGCCTTGTCATGCGGTCCGTCTTATTTTCAATCAAGCCTCCAAAGGTAATGGTTTGACCGTCATATTGCTCTGGATTTTCTACGAGAGCACCCAGTTCAAATAGGCCCTCTAGCTCCTTCGCATAGCCTTGCAATGGATGGCCTGTAATGTAAAAGCCAGTATATTCCTTTTCATCCTTCAATTTATCATCTTCCGATAAATCCTCCACATTAGGTACAGGGATGAAATCTACAGACTCCTCTATATCGCCAAAGAGGCTCATGGTGCCCATAGCGGCATCCTTTTGCTCTTTAGCACCAACGGCTTGAGCGCTTTCATACATATGCAACAATTGGTTTCGGTTTTCTTTGAAACCATCCATGGCACCGCAGCGAATGAGACTTTCAAGAAGTCGTTTATTGACAACCTTATTATCAACACGTTTGCAGAAGTCCACAATATCCGTGTAAAGACCGTGCTCATTACGCTCAGTAATCAAGCGATCGATGGCATTGTCCCCTACGTTCTTGATGCCCCCAAGGCCGAAACGAATGGCATCACCTTGTACGGCAAAGCTGCGTTCGGAATAGTTAATATCTGGGCCTAGTACCTTAACGTTGTGCTTCTTGCAGGCATTGATATAGTACGTCAATTTTTGCATGTTCTGCATGAAGCTAGTCATGGTAGCAGCCATGAATTCAGGGAAATAGTGAGCCTTCAAGTACGCTGTTTGGTACGCAATGTACGCATAGGCCGCACTATGTGATTTATTAAAGCCATATCCCGCGAAGTATACGAGCAAGTCAAATACTTCGTTCGCAATGGACTCTTCTATACCATTATTTATGGAACCTTGAATAAAGGACTCGCGCTGCGCCTTTAGCACAGATTCCTTTTTCTTACCCATGGCGCGGCGCATCAAGTCCGCTTGACCAAGGGAGAAGCCGCCCATGGCGGATGCAATCTGCATAACCTGTTCTTGGTACAAGATTACACCAAAGGTATCTTTCAAAATAGGTTCCAAGATAGGATGTAAATAGGTAACCTCTTTTTTACCATGACGACGGTCGATAAAGTCCGCCACCATGCCAGAGCCCAATGGACCTGGACGGTATAAGGCTACCAATGGAATTAAGTCCTCGAAATGTTCAGGCTTAAGGTCCATAACGAGCTTTGTAATACCTTCCGATTCGAGCTGGAATACACCAGAGGTATCGCCCTTTGTGAGGATATCACAAGCTGCCTTGTCGTCGAGTGGGATTGCATCTAAATCGAGGTCAATACCTCGGTTAGCCTTGATGAGCTTTAAAGCATCCCCCATAACCGTCAAAGTACGGAGACCCAAGAAGTCCATCTTTAAGAGGCCTAATTCCTCGATATTATCCTTATCGTACTGCGTTACAAAGCCTTCATCGTTGGCATTTTGTACCGGTACATGGTCATCTAGAGGGTCCGCAGAAATTACGACGCCCGCCGCATGAGTGGACGAATTGCGCGCGATTCCTTCTAGCTTTTTACCAAAATCAAATAACTCTTTAACATTTGGATCAGCTTCGTATAATGCTTTTAACTCTTTGCCTTGCAACGCCTTATCTAAGGTAATCCCAAGTTCGTTGGGAATCATCTTCGCAATGCGGTTCACTTCCGCCAGTGGTAAGTCTAGCACGCGACCTACGTCACGAATTACGGCGCGCGCTGCCTCAGTACCAAAGGTAATAATCTGAGATACACGCTCCTGTCCGTATTTGCGCGTTACATATTCGATAGCTTGGCCACGCTTTTCATAGCAGAAGTCAATATCGATATCGGGCATGCTTACCCGCTCTGGATTCAAGAAACGTTCAAAGAGTAAATCGTATTTTAATGGATCAAGGCCTGTAATGCCAAGTAGATAAGCTACTACAGAACCGGCTGCAGAACCACGACCAGGACCTACTAAAATATCATGTTCACGGGCATAGCGTACATAGTCCCATACGATGAGGAAGTAGTCCTCAAAGCCCATGGTGCCAATAACATCTAACTCGTAGTCGAGACGTTTTTGTAACTCTTCAGAGGTTTCACCATAGAGTCGTGGAATTTCTCGTTCACAAACCTTACGTAAATAGGTCTTAGACGTTTCCCCTTCTGGCACATCAAAGTGTGGCAAGTGATGTTCGTCAAAATTAAACTCTACATTACAGCGCTCTGCAATTTTTAAGGTGTTTTCCATGGCCCCTGGAATATGTGAGAATAGCTGCGCCATCTCATCCCCAGATTTTAGATAGAACTCATCATTTGGGAATTTTAAACGATCTACCTCAGCACGACGACGGCCTGTAGAAATACATACCTTAATATCTTGTGCGTCCGCATCCTCTTTTAAGACATAGTGGAAGTCATTGGACGCTACAATGCCAAGACCGTATTCCTTGCTGAGCTTAATGAGCTCCTCTTGGGCCTTAGCCTCCTCTGGCAAGCCATGATTTTGGATTTCTAAGAAGAAATTGTCCTTGCCGTAGGTCTCGATATACCACTCAATAGAGCGTCTAGCAGCGTCCATATTATCTTGCAAAATATACTGGGGCACTTCCCCTTGAATACAGGCACTGAGGGCAATTATACCCTTGCTGTATTGGCGCAATAAATCACGGT
Organism: uncultured Veillonella sp.; assembly: GCF_963524655.1. GTDB lineage: Bacteria > Bacillota > Negativicutes > Veillonellales > Veillonellaceae > Veillonella. Next base: position 28,595 of record NZ_CAURHA010000010.1, on the reverse strand, counting down.
CTGCACGGGGACGATACAACATGCCTTCCGTAGATGCTTTCGACACGATTTTAACGAGATTACGATACCCTTCCATGGTCTCAGCCAAAAGAATAAGATGTTTTAGTCTTTCACGGCTACGACCTTCAGGGCGATCAAATCGGCTGTTTTCCGTTACATATACTTCACAACCGATGATAGGCTTAACGCCTTGGGCTATACACTCTTTATAAAAATAAATGGCTGCGTACATATTGCCGTGGTCTGTAATGGCAAGGGCTGGCTGATTTAACTCCTTCGCACGACGTACCATGTCAGGCAAACGACTGATGCCGTCCAGCAAACTAAACTCTGTATGACTATGTAAATGTACAAATGGCTGCATGGTACACCTCCTTTAAGGGCGATGTGCAAAATACACGTTCAATGACTTCTTGCGAGCCTTCCAATCTGGCAAAAACTGTGCCACTAAATTGTGAAAGTTCTTGGAATGGTCTAAATATTTAAAGTGAGCAAACTCATGAACCATAACGTACTCAATATACGCCTGTGGCCCCTCTAATAAGCGGGTGTTCATCTTGATGAGCTGCTTAGATGGCGTACAAGAGCCCCAACGACTCTTCATTCGCTGCTGTTTTATGGTTGGCATAGGTACATCAATACCTTGCTTGTGAAAGCGTTGATACACGACCTTTGCCCAATGGACAAAGACCTTCTCCCCTAAATTACGCCAATAACTTTGCATTAATTTATGCTTCGCTTCAAAGGTCGTACCTCGAGGTACCACCATAGTAAGGATGGCTTTACCATCAAAGCCAATGTGAGGCTTTCCATCCTGCTCAACTAGACGCAACGTAACAGGAATACTGAGGATGGATAAGCTTTCACCATTCACATACTGCAACGCCTCAACGCGCTTGGCATTCAATGCATCAATCTTGTAACGGGCCCGCTCAATGAAGGGCATATTCTCGATGACAAACTTGTCCACTCTATAATCCGGCACATAGGCATTCGCCGACACATGGATCACACCATCCTTTGTAATACGCATGTTCATGTTCTTCACACGCTTGATGGTTAACTCATATTCAATTGTGTCGCCATTATAGGTAATAGACCTAGTTGTTGAAGTATTCATACCTTTTATTTTATCATAAAACACTCATAAAATCGTAAAATTCTGGTAATTTTAATAGGAATTATTCGATATAGATAAAATAATAAAAAGGAGCCGTATAAAACAGCTCCTTAGTACAACAGTTTTCACTAGTTGTTATAAATAATTTAATTATTATTATTCTATATTCAACCACAAAAGAACATATTAGAACGAAAGCAATTAATTATAAATGCAATATTTCTAACCAATTATTACGTGCTAAAACTACATTATATCCATCATTTTTTGGATTCTTTGTTACGTAAACTCTATATAATTGATTTTCATATACAAACCAATTTTTATTTTGCTCAACAAGCTCCCAGTTTCCACTTAAGGGTTTTATGTATTTTATATCCATATGTTGTGAATCTTGCTTTATATTAATTGATCGACCTATAGATAAAAGATTTCTTCTATTAAAATCATAAGGCTCTCCATCAATTATATAGTGTTCTCGCGGAAAAGCTGTATTTAAAGCTTGTGTCAGTTCTACTCTAGATTGCTCAACTTTATCATTAAACAAAAACCTATAGCCTAATCCACAAATTAGCCATACGAAAAAACATCCTATAAATGTGTACCAAACAACAGAATAAATTGTTTTAAATTTCATCCCTCAAAGTCCTTTATATTGCCTATATACTAGATCTATCGACAGAGTAGCTAGAGAATTAAAGATATTCCCAGTTATCACTTTCAATTAAACGACGATATCTTATAGGTACATTCTCATAACCATCTATTACCTTTATTCTTCCAATAAAATCATCATATTGTTTTTCATCCATATTAAATTTAAGATTTACAAATATATAGTGATCTAAATATCCATCATAAATAATATATTTTTGTTGCATATGATCCACTTGACCAATGAAAATTTGATGGTTATTAATTGATTTGTATATATGATAATTATCTGATTCTAATGAGTCTATCACTTTATATGACTTTATATCAGATGCTATTCTAATCATTTGTCTATAATCATACAAAACACCTTCATTATTTAACTGAACTAAATAATCAGGCTTTATACCGACCACACTGCCTAATTCAGCATGAAAAAACCAGGAATTCAATAGAAAATAGATTCCAATTAAAAACAGAGAAAAAATATTTCCTAATAGGCTAAGTATTAATAATCGTTTTTTCCACATCGGCTAATCAACCTCTACTTTCATTCATTCCAAATAGTTTTCTAAGCCCATTTTATGTTCTGGTTTTAATCTCATACTCTCTCGTGCAGTAACTAACTTAACAAACAATTCTTCTATAACATCCTTATTATCTTTACTAAATTGACTGTAATGATCTAAGACGATAATATTATCTTTTAACTGTTTATCCTGATTTCGTTCTTTTATTAGTTCATTAACGCTATACTCTTTAGATTTACTAGAAATCGTCTCATTAAGAAAATTATAACTTAATAAGTTATTAGAATAGTACTTCCATACAGTACCTGTTTCTAAATCTATCTTTGTAATACTACCAAAATCAACATTATAAAATATATTATTAGAAATTTTATACGTATCAATTTTCGATAATTTAGATCCTGTAGCTAAATTATAAATCCCCCGTGTTTCACTAGAGAAAAAGAATGGAAATCTAATTATATTGCCTTCCTCTATAGGAATTCTTTCCCTAAAGTCAGCATAAAATTTACTTTTCCAAACTTCCTGTTCCGAATCAGAGAAACGACTAAATTCTGGATATACATTAGTAATGTCATCTATTCTGATTTCATTAGGTGGCTCTTTATGTAATATAAATACATGATCGTTACTTAATTCATTATATACACCAATACCATTTGTAGTTATATAATATATTTTCCCTCGTACTTCATCGAAACCAAGAACATCCGCTGCAATTATATTAGTCGGTTCTTTGTAATATATAATGCCATTCATACCCACTATCGGTCCCGAATACTTAATGAATGGGTGTATAAAATATGTAGTAAAAAAAAGCCAACTAAAAAAAACTATACCTTCTATTATTAGAAAAATAAGTACACCTTGTTCAAGCCGTTTCTTTAATTTTTTTCCTATCTTCATAAAGGTCTATTTCCTTATTTCATCTATCTTTTTCTAATTTAACGATGATAGCCTTTGTGTTTATATCATGAGTAATATCAACCCAAATATTATCATCTAAATCATATCCTATAAGGTGACTCTTATTTACTTCACGCCAGTTTATCTTTTCTTCTGAAAGTATATTCTTCACTGATTCCAGAGTAACATGTTCATAGGTATTTTTAAAAACATATATCTGCCAGTTTCTACCTGTAGCATAATGTTCTTCACTTACTTTATGCATCGATATAGCTGCTAACTTTTGCTCATATACTTGTAGTTGTTGAATTTGTTTTGGTCTATTAATAATAGCTGCTACTGTCATCAAAGAAATAATAATCGTACATATAAGTACAAATCCCAAAATTATCTTCAAAGATATAGGAAGCTTATTAAAGTAATAGAATATCTTTTTCAAAGCTAATAACTCCATCAAATCTACTTGTTAAAGTACACAGAAATGCTACATAACATTATGAATATAATACATTTCTATTTTTTACTAACATAGTTATCTCTTAATCGTAATAAAATAGTTCGTTCTGATTCACTGATTTCATCAATATTATTTAGAATGGTTAGATGATCTCCGTAAGTATATTTCATCATAGTAACTAAAGAATCTCTAACCTTTTTACCAGCAATACTTTCATCAAAGTATACTTGTATATTATTTGTTTCTTTATCGATGATAATAAAACCACTCACATTAAATATTAGGATTTTCTTAGGAGAATCTTTTATTCCTCTTGTATCGTTAGTAATTATTAAATGCTTATCTAAATCAAGTAATGTTGCTTCATAGCCTGAATGATACCACCGTTTATTATAGTATTTAGCACCACGGTCTGGGTTCATTAGCATTTTTTCGAAGTTATCTAAATCCTCATTCGAAAAATCTTCTAGCTTAGTTTTCTTATTAACAATCATCTTTGATCGTGGATAAGTAATTTTATCTGCCCTTGATTCATCACCAGAGATTTCAAATTCTAGGACATCTAACACATGATTTTTAATATCGTATCGACCAATCCCATCATAGCCTAAATAATAATAGTAAGGCTCATCAAGATATACGGCTAAAATACGTTTAGAAATTGATTCATTAATTGACGTATCCACCAATTCATGGGACTCATCCATGATCACTATATTATTTGGCGAGCCATCATGATAATAATTCTGATAAATAGCGGTACTAATAATTGCTATAACAAGCAGTATTAAACACCAGATTTTTTTCATATCAAACTACCTAAGATATAGCCTCACATCTATATCTATCTATTAATAATATATTTATGATAAGAAACTTAATATGTTTACCAATAATACAGTCCAAACAGCACCAACATAATACTCTGACAGATAAATACAATAATATGTCGGATACCAAGAATACCTAGTCCATAATGCTTTCCTTCTACTTGCATAAAATATCTATTTAAATCTCCTTTTAATATAAACATTTCACCTAAAAACAATCCAGCGAGCATAAACATAAAAATCGATGTACTATGGATAAATGTTCCACTAAAACTAAACAGTAATACGATTATAAGCATCTGAGATAATTGTGCTGCTAAAAGCATAGGGCTACGCTTAATCTTTATACCTGCAATACTAATCATATTATTGCGAATAATATATATCGAATATATAAAAAATAAAATAAATACTAAAACTAGTCCGCTGTTCATAAAGACTCCCATAAACTAATATCTCTATATAAAACGCTAATATCTTTTAACAACATTAAATATCATATTTTATAAATATTTAGACTACTTCTATACTTCAATTATATATTAAACCTACTTATATCACCAACGGATATTTTAATATTGTTATCTTTTATTTATTTTTATAGTTAGCCTTAACAAATAATACCAAAGTGTTAGTACAGGCATTTATACTATAATAATACAAAAGCACCATCTACCTAGGTCCGACTTATGTGTCGTTTCCTATTAAGATAGATGGTGCTTTTTATTAAGTTAATTAAGTTGTTCTAACAAACATGACCTACTCAATCTACAAAGTAGCATAGCACTACTTTATATTTCGTCGTGCCGCTAAGCTACCAGCACTACTAGCTAGGCCCGCTCGATTGATATGTGGGTTCCCATGTTTGTACGTTTTTGGCTTACTACTTTTATCTTCTACCTTTGATTTCTCAAATTTAGTAAATAGATTATCTAGCTCGCGCAAGAGCGCACGTTTTTGTGAGTCTTTCAACTCGAATACTTCACCTTTATAAGCAATGTATTTATTTTTGAGTACAGGACTGAGATCATAGATGGGCTCGTGTTGTTCTCCATTTACATCTAGCAGCTCATCCAAGGTCAATCCATAATAGCGAGACAGGGCACAGAGTGTATCTAAATCTGGTTCGCGATACCCTGTTTCGTAATTTGAAAGCGCCGCATTACTGATACCTACGGCCTTTGCTACTTCGATTTGGCTTTTGCCCATGCGCACGCGAGCACGCTTTAAGTTCTTATAAAACTGCATGTTCATCACCTACATCGATACATAAACAACTACAAACTATATATTTTATAATAATGTATCACTGATTTTTATAGTAGAGTATCACTAATCTTTATAATAGTGTATCACTAATTTTTTTGAAAGCTTCATCAGCAACGGCTAATGTGCGTTCGATTTCACTGCTCTTGTGGCAGATAGATACAAAGTTACTTTCATAAGGGCTTGGCGCATAGTAAATACCATGGCTCAAGTTATGATGGAAGAACATTTTAAATTGTTCTTCGTTGCACGCTGCTGCATCATCAAAGTTCTTAACTGGTTTATCAGTGAAGAAGATGGTGAACATGGAGCCTACCCGTTGCACTACAACAGGCACATTGTATTGTGCTGCCAAACGTTCAAAGCCTTCACAAAGGGCGATGGTTGCATCTTCTACTTGTTTAAAGATAGTTGGATCTCGTTGCAAAATAGAAAGCGTTGCAAGACCAGAGGTAACGGCAATAGGGTTACCGCTTAATGTACCGGCTTGGTAAATAGGACCAGCTGGTGCGATTTGGTTCATAATCTCACGAGAGCCACCGAATACAGCGAGTGGCATGCCACCACCAACGATTTTACCAAGGCATGTAAGGTCAGGTTTAATATTGTAACGTTTTTGTGCACCCCCACTGCTAGCGCGGAAACCACACATAACTTCGTCAAAGATCAACACTGCGCCATAAGCCTTAGTCACTTCTCGCAAGGTTTCAAGGAAGCCTGGTTCTGGAGGTACACAGCCCATGTTGCCTGCTACAGGTTCTACGATAATCGCCGCAATAGTATCGCCGATCTCGTCGAATAATTTGCGAACCGCATCAGAGTCATTGTACGGCAAAGTAATTGTATTTTCTGCTACACCTTGAGGAACGCCAGGGCTATCTGGCACGCCGAAGGTAGCAAGGCCAGAGCCAGCTTTTACCAAGAGTGCATCGCTGTGACCATGGTAACAGCCAACGAATTTCACAATCCGATCGCGACCAGTATAGCCACGAGCTACGCGCAAGGCACTCATAGTTGCTTCTGTACCAGAGTTAACGAGGCGAATAACCTCCATAGATGGCATGAATGCTTGTACCTTTTTAGCCAATTCTGTTTCTAGTAGTGTAGGCGCACCATAACTAGTGCCGCGAGGAATCGCCTCTTGCAAGCTTGCGATAACTTCAGGGTTCGCATGGCCCAAAATCATAGGGCCCCAGCTCAACACATAGTCGATGTATTCGTTATTATCGATATCATAAATACGGCTGCCACTAGCGCTGCTGATAAACGGAGGGTTAGAACCTACACTGCGGTAGGAACGAACAGGACTGTTTACGCCACCTGGCATATAACGTTTAGCCTCTTCAAAGGCCTTTTCAGATTTACCGAGTTGGAACATAGTTCCTCCTTATTGTTGTAACCATTTAGCAATATCTAAGGCATGGTACGTAATGATGATTTTAGCACCAGCGCGCTTCATGGAAAGCATTGTTTCCATAACAAGGCGTTCTTCGTCGATGAGACCAGCCGCAGCAGCAGATTTAACCATCGCATATTCGCCAGACACATTGTATACCGCTACAGGTAATTCATAGCGGTCACGAGTTTCACGAACGATGTCCAAATAGGACAAGGCCGGTTTAATCATGATAATATCTGCACCTTCAGCGATGTCGAGTTCGATTTCTCTGAAAGCTTCTAAGCGATTAGCTGGATCCATTTGATAGGACTTGCGGTCCCCAAATTTTGGAGAAGAGTTTACAGCACCACGGAACGGACCATAGTACGCAGATGCGTATTTTGCTGCATAGCTCATGATGGATACATTTGTATAGCCAGCCGCATCAAGGGCTTCACGGATAGCACCTACACGGCCATCCATCATATCAGATGGAGCCACCATATGGGCACCTGCTTCCGCTTGGCTTACCGCTACTTTGCAAAGTAATGGTAATGTTTCATCGTTCAAGATTTCATGGTCATCAATCATGCCACAGTGACCTGTAGAGGTATATTGGCACAAGCATACGTCAGAAATAACCAAGAGATTTGGCACTGCTGCGCGAATAGCTTTAATAGCTTGTTGTACAGGTTGGGACATATCCCATGCAGAGGAACCTTGTTCGTCCTTATATGTAGGAATACCAAAGATTTCTACCCCAAGAATACCAAGATCATATACCTCTTGAGCCATTTTTACAGCTTCATCAACGGATAAGTGGTATTGGTCTGGCAACGTATCGATTTCTTTTTTGATACCTTCACCAGGAACGATAAATAATGGATAAATTAAATCAGTTACGTCGAGTGTCGTTTCCCGTACCAAATCACGCATTTCTGGATTGATACGCAAGCGGCGAGGACGGTATGTTAAATCGTACATGTAATCCTCCTAAATGTCCTTTACAATAGCATTTACCAAGCCATCAGTTGTATATACATCGCTGATGACAGCCGGTTTAAGACCTGCACTCATAGCTGTCGCAGCTGTGATAGGTCCGATGCAAGCAATCTTAGTATTGCCTAATAGTTTCAATGCATCGTCTCCCAATAATTGAATTGTATTGGTTACTGTAGAGGAACTTGTAAACGTAATATAGTCTACAGTACCTTCTGTTAAGGCATTTACTAATGCCTCTTGTTGAGATGTATCTTGTGTCGTTTCATATAAACGCAAAATATCTACATCTATATCGTGATGACGCAAAGAGCGTGGAATTACGTCGCGCGCTACTTTTGGTTGGATGAGCAATACGGAGTCGCCTGCTTTGAGTTCTTCTTCAAGAGCCTCTACAGCAGATTCAGCCTTGTAGTCTACAGGAATGATATCCGGTACGATACCGTATTTTTGAAGCTCTCGAGCCGTAGCACATCCGATAGCCGCCACTTTAGAATTACCTAATGCACGAGTGTCCTTGCCCTCTTTATAAAGAGCATCGAAGAAGTAACGTACCCCTTCACCAGATGTGAATACTATGCATTGGTATTGTTTTGTATTGTTAATGATGCGTTTATCTTCATCAAACAACTCCAATGGAGATGTTTTAATCGCTGCCGCTTCTACTACATTAGCACCTTGAGCTGCTAATTTTTCGCGGAATGCACTAGCTTGAGAGCGAGCGCGTGTAACTACAATAGTTTTGCCGAATAACGGTTTATTATCGAACCATTGTAATTTTTCACGAAGGTTAACTACATCGCCTACTACGATGATAGCTGGCGCTTTTAGTTGTGCCTTTTCTACGTCTTCTACTACATGTTCAAGGGTAGATACGAGAACCTCTTGAACCGTTTTTGTACCCCAACGAACAAGCGCTACTGGTGTAGAAGCTGGGCGTCCATGAGCTATCAATTTTTCTGCAATGGTAGGCAAGTTGCCAACGCCCATTACAAAGCAAAGTGTATCTACTGCTGTAGCAAGGCCTTCCCAATGAATGCCAGATACTTCTTTAGTTGGATCTTCATGACCTGTTACAACCGCAAAGGATGTAGCCATAGCGCGTTGTGTTACAGGAATACCTGCATAAGCAGGGGCTGCAATTGGAGATGTTACGCCTGGTACGAATTCAAATGGTACCCCAGCTTCGCCAAGGGCCATCGCCTCTTCACCACCGCGACCGAACACGAGTGGGTCGCCACCCTTTAAGCGTGCAACGATTTTACCTTCTTTACCTTTTTGAACTAATAACTCGTTGATTTCCCATTGGTGCATTGTGTGATCTTTACATTGTTTACCAGCATAAATCAACTCTGCATCTGGGCGAGCCCATTCTAACAAATGAGCATCTGCTAAATAGTCATATACAATTACATCTGCTTTTTCAATACATTCGCGACCTTTTACAGTAATGAGTTTAACATCGCCAGGGCCTGCACCGATTAGATATACCATACCTGTCATTTTATGATTCCTTCCTCTATGAGAGCATCCACAATATGTTTGCCACCTTCTTCATATAAGGCTTTTGCAAGGTTTTTACCAAGAATTTCAGCTTTTTTTGCTGGGCCAGAAATCTCTCCTTCGTATACCGTTTTACCGTCGAGGGAGGCAATCATGGCCTTTAAGGTCAATTGACCTTTATCGATAGTACCATGTACCCCCATCGGCACTTGGCAACCACCGTTTAGTTGACGCAAGAAGCTGCGTTCCCCTTCAACGGCATAGCGTGTAGCTTCGTCGTTAATAAGAGCTAGCATTTCAAGCATTTCCGTATCGTCAGCACGACACTCGATAGCAAGTGCCCCTTGACCAACAGCAGGAATCATTTCATCCGCTTTAAATACTTGGGTAATTTGATCATCTAAGCCCAACCGTTTAAGACCAGCTTGTGCCAAGATAACGCCATCTAAATTTTCTGTTTCAATCTTGCTCAAACGAGTTTGTACATTACCGCGGATAACCTCGACCTTAAGGTCAGGGCGGACATGTAATAATTGCGCTTGACGACGCAAGCTACTTGTACCGACACGAGCACCTTGAGGCAATTTATCTAATGTTTTATACACGGGGCTCACAAGCGCATCGTAAGGCACTTCACGAGCAGAGATAGCACCAAGAGTTAGCCCTTCTGGCAACTCTGTAGGCATATCTTTCAAGCTATGTACGGCGATATCAATGTCGCCTTTGTGCATAGCTTCTTCTAATTCAGCTGTAAACAAACCTTTACCACCAACTTGAGCCAGTGGTTTTTCCAAGATACGGTCCCCTTTTGTATTAAAATGAACTAGCTCGACCGTAATATTTGGGTACAGACGTTGTAACTCTGCACTAATATGTTCAGCCTGCCATAGGGCAAGGGCACTTTTTCGCGTGCCGATTCGAATATGGTCTCTCATGGCCTTAGCCTTCTTTCTCAAGATTAAACATATCTTTGAATAAATCCCAGTACAAACCTTCTTCCTCTGTACCAGCAATTTCGTTGAAGTGAATCATCGGTTCACGCAACATTTTGCGAATGATCATGCGACTCATAGAGTCCATAATGCGGCGCTCCTTATCAGAAATATCAGGCAATTTCGCTAATGCACGATGTAACTCACGACGGCGAATGCGCTCTGCTTTTTCTGTGAGCAATGCCATCATAGGACGTACCGTCAAATAGCTCAATTTATCTAATAATTCTTCAATAGCATCGTGAATGATAGGCTCTGCACGACGAGCTTCCTCTTCGCGCTGTGCCTTATTCTCTTCTACTACGCTTTCAAGAGAGTCGATATTAAACAGATAAATGCCATCCATATCTGCTACAGCAGGATCGATATCGCGTGGTACCGCAATATCAATCATAACGATTGGTTCGCCCTTACGAAGAGATGTAATTTTCTTAGCTTCTCGTTCCGTAATAATATAGTGCGGCGCCCCTGTAGATGTGATGAGGATATCCGCATCTTTAGCGTAATCTACAAAGTTATCGAGCTTAACAGCTTTACCATTAAATCGCTCTGCTAGAGCCTCTGCCTTGGTAAAGGTTCTATTGGATACAAAAATCGTTTTTACGCCCTTTGCTTGTAAGTGTGTTGCGGTCAACTCACTCATGGTACCAGCACCTAAGATGAGTACCGTCGCTTCAGATAAAGGTTTATCTAGGCTGTCCTCAGCAAGGTTAACAGCAGTGTAGCTAACAGATACAGGCGTATTAGCAATACCTGTGTTCGTCCGTACCTTTTTACCAACACTAATAGCACGTTGGAATAAGATATTAAAAATTGTGCCCGTACAGCCTGCGCTATAAGCCTGAATATAAGCCCCTTTTAATTGGCTCAAAATTTGACCTTCCCCCAACACAAGGGAATCAAGGCTCGCAGATACGCGGAACAGATGTTCAATGCAATCGCGCTCTTCGTAGAAGAAGAAAGCATCTTCATCGATGTGGTCGGCACCTTTTAAATCCTTTAACACAGCCAGCATATATTCTTTAGGGAATTCTACACCTTCTAAGGCCGCATAGATTTCCGTTCTATTACAGGTAGATAATATAACGCATTCTGCTACACAGTCAAATTCATAGAGGCGGTTCAGTGCAGTAACTACCTCGTCTTTATCAAACGAGAAACGTTCACGCACCTCTACAGCGGCACTTCTATGATTTAGACCTAATACCACTAATTTCATGGTCAAGTTTCTCCTCTATAGTCATCCACTCTCCCTTGAGAATGGCTTCAAAAGTTTCTACGGTCAGATGATCTCGCCAAAATTTCTGTCGAGCCTCTGGGGTAGGAAGTAGTAACTTTACTTCTTCTCTAAATATTTTAAGTCTAGGCATAGCCTTTTGCAACTGCCCATAACGATTCATCATATCTTGCCTTACGAGGCGATTGATACGAGGTCCTACGTTATTAGCGCTAATAGCGATGTGAAGATCGCCTAGTTCAAGTGATGAAGGCACAGTAAATCTGCATGCACTAGGGGCATCACTGCGATTAGTCCAGACGCGGTGTTTTTTCCCCATATCATATAACGTATCGTTTAATTCGCCATTATCTGTGCAGATAAAGAACAAACTGCTCGTTATAATGTGGTGTTCATCGTCCATTGTAAAAGCACGGTCGTACCAAGTGATACGATTATCCTTTGCCCATTGGCAAATCCTATCTGTTACAGTGGGAGCGATTACCACAATATTGCACGGCTCATCAATAAAGAGCTGCATCCGTCGCTCTGCGACCTCCCCGCCGCCAACGAATAGGATTGTATCTTCTGTTGTAGGTTGAAATGTTATGGATACCATGGCTGTCCTACTATATATAAAAAAATCGGCTTGATGGTCAAGCCGATTTTCAATTGCCTACATGAATCGTTTCAGATATACGCCGATACGCCCCTTACGAGATGTACCTGTAATGGCTTCTACCTTCATTCGGCCACGACCACGCATAGAAATAACATCCCCTTCTTTAACTTCTTGGGATGCACCCTTAGCTGGTTGCCAGTTTACTTGCAATAATCCTGCATTAATAGCGCTTACCAATTTAGTACGAGACACGCTAAAACCAGAACTTGCCACCGCATCTAAGCGCAAAGAAGCAACTGTAGTGCGGACTTCTTTAATTTTTTCTTCTTTTGGTGCAATATCTGATAGCTCAATAGCCTCTACAGATACGGAAACCATAGCAATTTTTGTAAAGTTTTGAATCACGAAGTCTGCTACACTTTCATCCACCATAATTTGAGCGCCCCCTTGCTGAACGATAACGTCCCCAAATTTGGAGCGATCAATGCCAAGGCCCATCAAGGAGCCTAGCACATCGCGATGGGTAAGCAATCGGAACCGTGGGTCCCAATTTACCTTAAGGGCGCGAATGCCCATGTCCACAGTACCGTTAAAGTCGCTATATACAAAGGCGATACGGATCCGTTCCGCCCCTTCATAGCCACCATCTGTCTTAACGATAAGCTGTGGGTAGTTAGCCTTGATGGCGTCTGCAATGACAAGGCCTGCAGGGCTCGTAAAGTCCGCCACGCGATAAGGGCGACCTTTTACAACCTGCTCAGCCAAGTCTAGCATGCGGCGAGCTTCCTCACCGCTACCACTGGCTTCAAAATATCGAATTAATTTACTAGTATCTGCCAAAATTATTTCCCCAATTCATTCGACCGAGCAAGACATGCTACTACGCCGTCTTGGAGAGCACTGCGAAGTCCACCTTTTTCCATGGCACCAATACCGGCAATGGTCGTGCCACCTGGACTTGTTACTTGATCTCGTAGTACTGCTGGATGATTGCCACTTTCAAGAGCCATCTTACCAGCACCATACATTGTTTGAGCCGCTGCCTTGATTGCCAAGTGACGAGGCAATCCGATGCGAACGCCCGCATCAGCTAAAGCATCAAGAATGACGAACATATATCCAGGACCTGCACCAGATAGTGCACCTAAGCGATCTAAATCGGCTTCACTTACCACAGCCACTTCGCCGACAGCCTCAAATAAGGCTTGTACAGCGCGACCAAGGTCAGTATGTACATCATCCCCGGCAAGAGCCGTCATGCCTGCACCGATAGAAGCCGGTGTATTTGGCATAGCTCTAAACCAGTTAGCTTGCGGAATCGCTGCATCTAGAGTATCTAAGGTAATACCTGCAGCAACTGAAATCATAACAGTCCCATAAGGTACTTCTTTTAACGTCTCTAATACAGATGGTAACACTTGTGGTTTTACGGCCAACAGAATGGTATTGTACTCGTTTACATCAGGCAATGTAGTAAAACCTACTACACCGAGCTCCTCAGTTAGAGCCTTACATTGTTCTTCGCGACGCACGAGAATGTGTGTATCACTTGCTTTCAACACGCCATGCTGTAATGCACCGCGCAATAGAGCGCCACCCATTGAGCCAACGCCTATACATAGGGTTTTACCTAACATCGTTGTCACCACCATTTATAGAGAAATTATTTATTGTCCCAAGCGTATTCGTTTTGCTCAGTTTTATTGCTGTCATTATCAGAATAATCAATGGAAATGTTTACAGGTACGCACATGAAAATGTCTTTACCTACTTTTTCCAATTTGCCATCCAATGCAAAAGTCGCACCAGATACGAAGTCCACAATACGAGCTGCTTCATGAGGATCTGTATTTTCAAAGTTGATCAATACAGGACGCATGTCGCGCAATTGATGTGTAATATTTTCAGAGTCTTCAAATACTTTTGGTTCAATTACAACTACTTTCATAGCTGTTGGACGTTGTGTCATCGTAGATTGGCCTCCTACCTTGCGTGGATGAAATTCAGATGCGCCGGATACTGGAGCTACTGGAGCTACTGGTGTAGGTTCCGCTTCATATTCCTCTTCATCTTCATAGTCATAATCATCATATTCATAGTCATCATCATTTTTGCCTAAGAATAAGTTTTTTGCTTTGTCTAAATAATCTCCCAATGCCATTTGGATTTCCTCCTAATACTTAACGCTATCGATTATCAGGCAACCCAAGCCTTAATCATACACACGTTCCCCAAAAATTGCTGTGCCTACACGAACGATGTTAGCCCCTTCTTCTAAAGCGACTTCAAAGTCGTGAGTCATCCCCATAGATAAATATTGAATCTGCCCCTCTTCAAAGTAGCCTTTCATATCCTCATACAAGGCGTTTGCTACCCGGAAGATTGGACGTGCTTCCTCTGGATCGTCGAAAAATGGCGCCATACACATCAAGCCCCGTACACGTACATGAGGCAATGTCTTTGCATAGTCTCGAATCTCTGGAAACTCCTCTACGGACATGCCCGTTTTGGAGGCTTCTCGAGCTACATTGACTTGCAACAATACGTCTTGCACCTTGTCGTGCTTTGTAGCGACCTTTTCGATTTCATCTAATAGTTTACGGCTGTCTACAGAATGAATTAAATCAAACATAGGCACCGCTTGACGCACCTTGTTGACCTGTAAATGGCCAATCAAGTGCCATGTTAATTGTGGCCCCTTATAGGTGAGCTGTTTTTCCTTGGCCTCTTGTACTCGGTTTTCCCCTACATGAGTCACACCGAGACTAGCCGCCTCCTCTACAGCTGACACAGGGTGGTTCTTTGTAACCGCCACTAACAATGCTGTATCTACGCGACCAACGCGCGCCATAGCATCTGCCATGCGCTGCTGTATTGCGTGTAGGGATTCTTCAATCACGTGAATGCCCCCTTCAATCTATATATAGTAATCATCAAATATATTTGTATAGACTATTCTATTATATAGTATTTAGCCTTGAATGTACATGATTTAGAGCTTATAAGCACCATAAATCATTGCATGGATATGCTAACAATCATCTGCTTGATTCTAATTATTGTGAAAGCTAATTGTTAGCGGTCTTGTAACATTCCAAAGAGTGCCATACGGCCTGTTGTTCCTGCTTCACGGCGATAGGAATAGCAGTCGCTTTCAGTTACACTATCGGTACCACCGATAGCAATATGTTCTCTAGGTACACCATTAACTATGAGTCCTTCGGCGATAAAGTTCCATAAATTGATATAGGCCTTATCTAATTTATCACCAGGATAGTTAACCACGTCAGCTGCGTTTCGCTCTGTCATAGCTCGCCAAGCTAATTCAAAGCGTTTCCCTAGCTCTACGTCGACTTCAAAGGACTCAGGCCCAATACTAGGCCCAAGATATACATAACAGTCTTTAAACTCAGTGCCGTAAGTTTCTTTCATAGCCTCAATAGTGAGCACTGGCAAATGACCAATGGCACCACGCCAGCCTGCATGTACTGTAGCGATAGCATGATGTTTAGCATCGTAAATACCAACGCCTACGCAGTCTGCTGTAAACAAGAATAATGGCACATTAGGTAATCTTGTAAATACCGCATCACAGTCAGCAATAGCCGTATCCTCCCCGAGAGCACCAGCACCAATGAGGTTTTCCGTAATTTCTATAGCCTTAAGACCATGTACTTGATTACCGCAGGAAATACGCTTCGGATCAACACCTAAATGATCCGCCACAACAGCTCGATTAGCTCGTACATTCTGAGCCTCATCCCCTACGTGAAAGGCTAAGTTTAACGATTCATAAGGGGCCTTCGATACGCCACCATGACGATAGGTATCCCCCATAACGATAGGAAATTGTTCAGCCCATTTGGGTGCTTCATAGGACCAAGTACCATGAGGTCCTTTTACATCTATACGTTTTTCAGATTCATTCATGCGTATCTCCTATTTACACACACCACAACGTTTACAGCCTTGTACACATGGCGGTGTATACGCTTCATCAATGGAGCGCTTCCATTCCATTTCAAGATAACCTTCGTCCATCCCCATATCTAAGTGACTCCATGGTAAGAATTCATCAAAGCTACGTTCACGATAGTTCATTTCGTCCATATCTAGGCCTGCGCCCTTCAATTCAGCCTTGAAGGACTTGCTACCACGATCTGCGGCACATGCCGCAAGAACAGCGCCAAGACGGCGGTCACCACGAGCGAGAACGCCTTGAATATACGCCTCTTTTGGAGACTCTACGAGCACCTCGATGCGACGATTCTTTTGCAATGCCTTCTTAATATATTGCAGTTTTTTCTCTACCGTTTTTTGATTATCCATGGCCATCCATTGGAACGGTGTAAAAGGCTTTGGAATAAATGGATTAATACTGAGCGTTAACCGCCCTTTACATCCCACCTCTGCCATATGAGCTTGCGTCCGTTCTGCAAGGCCTACGATAGCTTCGATATCTTCGTCAGTTTCCGTAGGCAACCCAATCATAATATAGAGTCGCATATGTTGAATGCCAGACTTTGCAGATAAGGTAGCTGCATTTTGTAAATGTTCTTCGCTAATGCCCTTATTGATGACGCGGCGCAGCCGGTCACTGCCCGTTTCGGGAGCAATAGTAATCGTCTTTTGACCACTATCTGCCAAGCCATCAACTACGGCTTGCGTTAAGGAGTCCGCCCGCAAGGACGCACAAGAGTAGCGCATATCTTTAGAGCGAATGTAATTAACTAACTCATCGACCTCTGGATAATCAGAAATAGCGGCGCCCATGAGGCCTACTTTTTTGCCTAACTGCTCTGCTCTATCTACACCTTCTTTTAAAATGTCGAGAGGACGCACACGAGGCACACGGAAGCAGTATCCAGCCATACAGAATCGACAATGACGGCCACAACCACGTGCTACCTCGATGATGTACATAGCGCCAAATTCTGTATAGTTTGTTGCTACTACGGTTTCGCCGCCGCTAGTGAGCATTTCAAAGTGGCGTTTAATCGTTTTTGGTGCGCCTTCTGCAATATCATAACCTTTAAATTCGCCGTTGTCGCTGTAAATTGGCACGTACAATGATGGTACATACACGCCAGATATATTCGCTAATTGACGCAAAATAGCATGTCGATCTAGACCCTCCATTTTGCCATCGCGAATAATATCTAGAACGCGACTGACGATGCCTTCCCCTTCACCAATGATGAAAGCATCAATAAAATCCGCAAAGGGCTCTGGATTGAAGGTAGCACAAGGGCCCCCGGCAATGACGATAGGATCAAATTCAGTGCGGTCTTTCCCCATAATAGGTACGCGTCCATGACGTAACATCAGCGGAATATGGAAATAGTCCATTTCAAAGGTCACGTCAAAGGCCACCACATCAAATTGATGCATAGGCCGCTGTGTTTCAACGCTCATTAACGGTGTCTTAGTCTTATCATATGCTTCTAATTCCTTTTTCTCAGGTAAGAAGATACGTTCACATACGCTATCATGGCGTAAGTTGATTTCCTCATAAATGATGTGAAGACCAAGATTACTCATGCCTACAAAATATGTATTGGGATAGACGATAGCTACCTTTTGCCCTGCATGAGGATTTACAGTAACTCGACTAGCCTCGTCTTTATATAATGCTTGTAATCGATCAATTAAATCTTTACGATTCACTAGTTTCCTTTCTCTGTTTAAAATTTAGAACGTTTTTTACGTTCATATGGGTAAATAACAACCTTGCCCCCATTGTATTCCGCAATATATACGTCCTTAATAGAATACCCTTGAGCTTGTACCTCTTGTTCAAGCCACTCTCTATCTTTTTCAATTACATCAAGAGTAAATTGATTGATTTGACCATCATCAATGAGGTCAAAACGAATATTATCTTCCCCAAATTGAACTATATTGAGTTGACCGTTTTGTTCTAACACAGCGCGTTTAACATCTGTTACATATTGAACACCTGCTACTCGAAGCTTCAACTTAAGCTCCGCCGCTTGAATGCCATAACGCATACATTCATCTGTTAGAATATGCCCTTTTTCAATTACGATAACTGGATGTCCATCTAGAATTGTTTTAAAGAAACGAAGGTTCCCTTTTAAAAACTTAAGCGTCATTACGAGAATAGTCCACAAAATGAGGACTAACATAAACTGTAAAATACCAATTTGGTCATTATAAATGATGGCACCGATAATACCACCAAGTACATAGTTTTGTAATTGGTCTAAAGCAGAGGTCGGCGCTAAGTTGCCCTTCCCCATTAAGTTGATTTGTAAAATAATCGCCAAGAGACCGATGGCGAGTTTTGCAAAGACCATCCCATAGACGGCCATAGCTTCTGTCATATGTGGTCCTCCTTATGGTAATACATCCGCTTTATCATGGATTCGATCTGTGGGACTAACCTTATACACCCGTGTAATCGTGTACGTTGAAAATTCTGGGTTAAATTGAATCTCATAATAAGTATCACTTACTTTTAAAATCATGCCATTGCGAATTTTCAAGGAGTTAACTGCTAATTGCTCACTTGGTACAGATCGCTCTGTACTAAAAGAATGTAAAAATTGAGCCATACGAGAAGAATCTTCAGAGTATGTTTTCATACGGTTATATTCTTGATATTCAAGGCCCAAGAAAAACACCACAATCAACGACAAGATAACCATTAAATCCCGATAACGACTCGTCAAGCCATTTCGTAGAACTTGTACGCCCAAAACGAGCAATGCTAATAAAACGGTTACTAAGATAATAAAGCCCCATGTTTGGCCCGCTACAGCTTGACTTTCAACATAGGCTAATGTGTAGAAATCCATATCGTTCTCCTTTCATAGATTATTCTTTATTATACCATATCTTGTGCCAATATTTTCGATATAACAATGTATGTCAACATAAAACATCCTATAAAACGATAAAAAAGCGACCCCCTAAGGAGTCGCTTTTTTATGCTTTATCTTACAAGAGATTATAAATTAATACTCTTATTTCAACCAGCTCATCAAGTTGCGAAGCTCTGCACCAACTGGTTCGATTGGATGAACAGCTGCTGCTTCACGATGTTCTTTAAGGAATTTTTGACCATTTTTGGAATCAGCCAAGAATTCGTCAGCGAATTTACCGGATTGGATATCAGCCAAGATTTGTTCCATCGCTTTTTTAGTATCTGCAGTGATTACGCGAGGACCTGCATGGTAGTCGCCGTATTCAGCAGTGTTGGAGATGGAGTGGCGCATTTTTTGGAAGCCACCTTCGTAGATAAGGTCTACGATCAATTTCATTTCGTGTAAGCACTCGAAGTAAGCGTTTACAGGTTCATAACCAGCTTCAGTTAATACTTCGAAACCAGTTTTGATCAATTCAGTAACGCCGCCGCACAATACAGCTTGTTCACCGAAGAGGTCAGTTTCAGTTTCGGATTTGAAGTTAGTTTCCAAGATACCGGAACGGCCACCGCCTACACCGGAAGCCCATGCTAATGCAACTTCTTCAGTATCGCCAGATGGATCTTTTTCTACAGCGTACAAGCAAGGAACGCCGGAGCCTTCTTGGTATGTACGACGAACTAAATGACCAGGGCCTTTAGGAGCTACCATGAATACGTTTACGTCTTCACGAGGAACGATTTTGCCGAAGTGAATGTTGAAGCCATGAGCGAATGCCAAGTATGCGCCTTGTTTCAAGTTTGGCTCAATATCGTTTGCGTAAACGTCAGCTTGTAATTCGTCTGGAATCAATACCATAACGATGTCAGCACCTTTAACTGCTTCTGCAGTTTCTTTTACTGTAAGGCCTGCTTCTTCTGCAGCTTTCCAGCTAGAAGAACCACCACGAAGACCAATTGTTACGTCCATACCATTTTCTTTTAAGTTCAATGCATGCGCATGACCTTGAGAACCGTAACCTAAAACTGTAATTTTTTTGCCTTCTAATTTGCCCAAATTACAATCTGCATCATAATAAACTGTAGTACCTAAAATTTTACCTGCCATATTAGACAACCTCCAAACATATTCAATAGAATATAGACTAATATATACTGTACACAATCCAACAAATTTTTGCAAGATGTGGCGTACATTAATTTAGTATCAGTAAGCTAAATTTCAAGTTACTGATAAAGAAATTTGATTACTACCGAACAATCACCCATGGGCGATCATCTTTCCACACAACTTGTACGGGAATGCCAAACACATCAGACAGATTTTCATCTGTTAATACAGCGTGTTTCGGTCCCGCATGTATCATCTTGCCCTCTCGCAAGATGGCTACATGTGTAATCGCTGGTAGTATCTCTTCAATTTGATGTGACACATAGATAATCGGTGTCTGTTGCTCCGCAACCAAGTTAGCTACTGTACGCAAGAATTGTTCTCGCGCCGGTAAGTCTAAGCCAGAGCAAGGCTCATCCAAAATCAGTAAATCTGGATTTGCCATGATGGACCGTGCCAATAATACACGTCGCTGTTCCCCAGCGGACAAAGTATGAAAACGATGTCCTTCTAAGTGGCTTACCCCAAACTCAGCTAATAATTGCATACCACGCTCACGCACATCTGGTGCAACCTCTTGGTATATACCGATGCTATTGAAAGCACCAGAAATGATGACATCCTCTACAACTTGCTTATCTAAGGTAGACTGAAACTGTCCCAGAGCAGAGCTAACAAAGCCTAATCTCGATTTAATTTTAGGCCATGCATATTTCCCAAATTCATGACCAAAGACACGCAAGGTGCCTGTCGTTGGAATTTGGTAGGCCGGTATCATGCTGAGAAGCGTCGATTTACCAGCCCCATTGAGCCCTAAGAGGGCCCAATGTTCACCTTCCTCTATATGCCAATTTACATTATCTAGGATATGTCTGCCATCGCGACGAAAGCAGACATTTTCATAATGGAGTAATTCATTCCCCACTCTATCATCTCCTACATTTTTTCTCCACGGCTCATCGCTGTAATACCAGTTTTTGCAATTTCAAGGATACCATACGTTTCCATAATTTGGATGAAACCGCGCAACTTTTCAACACTGCCGATGACTTCAATAATCATGGACGTAGGAGAAATATCGAGTACATTACCGCGATATACATCGGCAATTTGTACAATTTGAGAACGTGTTGTAGCCGTCGCTTTTACCTTGATAAGCATCAATTCACGACATACTACATCATGATCTTCAAAGACTTTAACCTTTACAACGTCAATAAGCTTGTAAATTTGCTTTTGAACTTGATCTAAGATGCGGTCATCCGCCTCAACAGTGAGGGTAATACGCGCATAACCTGGCTTATTAGTAATGCCAGAGGTCATTTTTGTAACGTTAAAACCACGACGATTAAAGAGTGCCAAAATACGTGTACCAATACCTGGTGTATTTTTTGCAATTACTAAGACTTGATGTTCTTTAGCCATTATAGCACCCCTTTCTTACCCATCATGCCGCTTACAGTGCCGCCTGCTGGAATCATTGGCAATACATTGTCTTCACGCTCAACGCGACAATCTAGGACGATGCTTTCATCAGACGTAATGTAAGATTTGAAATCTTTATTGAAAGTTTCCACATTATCGAGACGAGCCGCCTTTAAATCAAAGGCATCAGCCAATTTCAAGAAGTCTGGGCTCATTTCCAAATCTACATAGGAGTAGCGACGATCGTTAAAGATTTGTTGCCATTGACGAACCATGCCAAGGTAACCATTGTTGATGATTACAATTTTGATTGGCAAGTTATATTGACGAACCATCATGAGCTCTTCGCAAGTCATTTGGAAGCCACCATCACCTACAACAAGAACTACTTGTTTCTTTGGAGCACCTACTTGTGCACCAATAGCGGCCGGTAAACCATAACCCATTGTACCAGCACCACCAGATGTAACGATGGTATGAGGTTTTTTATGTGTTAAGAATTGAGCCGCCCACATTTGATGCTGACCTACATCAGAAACGATGATGGCATCATCTTTCACAATTTTATTAAGTTCAGATAATACATATTGTGGATGTAATTCACCATCAGTAGATTCTGGAACAACAATAGGATACTCCTCTTGCCACTGACGAATTTGATCAAGCCAGGCTTCATGTTTTGCGGGCTCCACAAGTGCGTTAAGCTCTGTTAATACCCGTTTCAAGTCGCCTACGATAGGCACATCGATTGTGACGTTCTTGTCGATTTCAGCTGGGTCGATATCGATGTGAATGATCTTAGCTTTTTTACAGAAGAAATCTGGATGGCCTGTAATGCGGTCGTGGAAGCGAATACCTGCTGCGATAACAAGGTCTGCCTCGTCTGTACTATTATTAGCCGCCACAGAGCCGTGCATACCTACCATGCCTAGGGCTAATTCGTGGTCCCCAGGGAAGCCGCCAAGGCCTACTAAAGTATTCGTTACAGGAATATGAGCTGTTTCAGCCAATGATTTAAGCTCATCCACAGCACCGGATTTCAATACGCCCGCACCAGCTATGATAAGAGGGCGCTTAGCATTTTTAATGAGCGTAGCAGCCTTCTTAATCTGACCTTGATGACCTTTATAAGTTGGATCATAGCCTTCAAGTTGAATCGGTACTTCATATAATTTATTGTATTCTGTCATGGATATTTTTTCTGTTTGAATATCCTTTGGAATATCGATAAGTACTGGACCTGGACGGCCTGTACCAGCAATAAAGTACGCTTCTTTAATGATGCGAGGTAAATCATGAATATCTTGTACAAGATAGTTATGCTTTGTAATCGGCATTGTAATACCTTGAATATCCGCCTCTTGGAAGGAATCCTTACCGATGAAAGGACGACCTACCTGACCAGTAATGGCTACCATTGGTACGGAATCCATGTACGCAGTCATAATGCCTGTTACAAGATTTGTCGCACCAGGACCAGACGTAGCAAGACATACACCTACGCGACCAGATACGCGAGCATAACCGTCTGCTGCATGTGCTGCACCTTGTTCATGACGAACGAAATAATGTTTAATTTCAGGGAAGCTATAAATTTCATCGTAAATTGGAATTACCGCGCCACCTGGGTATCCGAACATATCGGTTACGCCTAGGCGATGCAATGTTTCAAGGACAATGCGTGCCCCATTGATTGTTTCTGTGCTCATAGGAACCCTTTCAACCAGCTATTCAGACAAGGTCTCGCTGGAATTTAAACGTTTAATAATGTAACCATTATTTTTGAAAGTATCAATAATCTGTTGGATGTGTTCTTCACCATTTGTCTCTACTGTTACTTGTAATTCCACTTCGTGGAAGCGGTCAAGGTTTTTAAACTGATTGTGATCGAGTTTAATTACGTTTGCATCCGCATCTGCCAGCATTTGAGAAACAGCTACCAACTGACCTGGTTTATCAGGCAAGTTAACAGAGAAGGTAAAGATACGACCACGTACGACAAGACCTTTATTGATCATAGAGGAAATGGTAAGTACGTCGATATTGCCACCGCTGACGATGGCTACAACCTTTTTACCAGTGCAGTTTAATTTTCTAAGGCCTGCCAATGGTAAAATACCAGAGTTTTCTGCTACTAATTTATGTTTTTCTACGAGTAACAAGAATGCTTCCATCAACTCGTAGTCAGAAACAGTAATAATTTCATCTACATATTGTTTGATATATTCTAATGTAGTTTCACCAATTTGACGCACAGCTGTACCATCTGCGATGGTTGCCACTTCATTAAGTGGCACAGGGTGATCAGCCTTTAGTGCAGCAATTGCACTAGCGGCACCTTCTGGTTCTACACCGATAATCTTAATACTAGGATTTTTTAATTTAGCAGCCGCTGCGATACCAGAAACAATACCGCCACCACCAACTGGGACTAGCAATACATCAGCATCAGGCAATTCCTCTAAAACCTCTAATGCAATTGTACCTTGCCCTTCAATTACATCTTCATCATCAAAAGGATGAACAAACACATAGCCGTGTTCTTGTTGGAGCTCCATCGCCTTTTGGTAAGCTTCATCATAAATCTCGCCGTGTAGTACAACCTCTGCGCCGTATTGTTTCGTTGCATTGACCTTAATGAGAGGTGTATGTTTTGGCATTACGATTGTCGCTTTAATGCCGAGGCGTTTTGCGGCAAGTGCCACACCTTGTGCGTGGTTGCCGGCAGACGCGGCGATAACACCGCGCGCCTTTTCCTCTTCCGTCAATTTTGCAATTTTATTATAAGCTCCACGGACCTTAAAGGAGCCTGTTATTTGTAAGTTTTCTGGCTTGATATATACATCATTGCCACACTCGTCAGAGAACACATCACTATGAAGCAATTTTGTTTTCACCGTGATTGTGCTTAATCGCTCACGAGCCTCCATAAAATCATACAACTTATGCATGTACTCTATCTCCTCTAGTTAGTATTAATGAAAATCTACTATTAGTCTTCAAATACTTCGATAGCACCTTGTGCTGCAGAGGATACATGAAGAGCATATTTTTTAAGGTAACCAGTTACATTGGATTTGAATGGTTTCAATGCGGCTTTACGACGAGCGATTTCCTCATCGGATACTGCTAATTCTAATTTACCGTTTGGAATGTCGATGTTGATGATATCACCATCTTCAACAACGGCAATTGTGCCACCTGCCGCAGCTTCTGGAGATACGTGACCAATGGATGCACCACGAGTAGCACCAGAGAAACGACCGTCAGTCAACAAGGCTACGTCTTTATCAAGACCCATACCTGCGATCATAGATGTTGGTGTCAACATTTCACGCATGCCAGGACCACCTTTAGGGCCTTCGTAGCGGATAACTACCACGTCGCCTTTTACGATTTTACCGCCTGTAATAGCTTCAACAGCTTCTTCTTCGCTGTTGAATACTTTTGCTGGGCCAGAATGAACGAGCATATCCGCATCTACAGCACCCGCTTTTACAACAGAACCGTCTTCAGCAAGGTTGCCTTTAAGTACAGCAATACCACCAGTTTCGTGAACTGGATTATCCCAAGGATGAATTACGTCTTCATCAGCTACACAAGCAGCCTCAGCGATTTCACCTTGTGTTTTAAGAGCTACTGTTTGGCACTCCGTATGGAGACGACCATTTTCTGCTAACCGTTTTAATACTGCAGATACGCCACCTGCTGCATACAAGTCTTCGATGAAGTATACGCCAGATGGGGATAATTTAGATAATTGAGGTGTAATTTGAGCAATGCGATCGAAATCGTCTAAGGATAATGGTACACCTGCTTCGTGAGCAATGGCTGGCAAGTGAAGTGCTGTATTAGAGGAACCACCTAATGCCATATCGAGTGCTACTGCATTTTCAAAGGCTTCACGAGTCATAACATCTTTTGGACGAAGATTTGCTTTTAATACTTCTACTGCTTGCATACCTGCTAATTTAGCAAGACGTAAACGTTCAGAGTATACAGCAGGGATTGTACCGTTACCAGGAAGGCCCATACCAAGAGCCTCTGTTAAGCAGTTCATTGTGTTTGCTGTGTACATACCAGAGCAAGAGCCACAAGTAGGACATGCATTATCTTCAATGCTTGCCAATTCTTCGTCGCCCATTTCGCCAGTTTGGTGTTTACCTACTGCTTCAAACACGTCGGACAAACCAATTTTTTTACCTTTATGTACACCAGCAAGCATTGCGCCACCAGATACGAATACAGATGGAATGTTAAGGCGAGCCGCCGCAATCAACATACCTGGTACTACTTTGTCGCAGTTTGGAATGAATACCATCGCATCGAATGGTGTTGCCATTGCAGTTGCCTCGATGGAGTCAGCAATGATATTGCGTGTAACCAAGGAGTATTTCATGCCGATATGGTTCATTGCGAGGCCATCGCAAATACCGATTGTATTGAACTCGATTGGCACACCACCTGCGTTGCGGATGCCGTCTTTTACGGCTTGTACAATATTTTTCAGGCCCACGTGACCAGGGATAATCTCGTTGAAAGAGTTCGCAATACCAATGACTGGTCTGCCCATTTCTTCGTCAACGAAACCTAGAGCTTTTAGCAAAGATCTGTGTGGTGCACGTGCTACGCCTGTTTTTAAATTGTCACTTCTACAACTCATGTTAATCTCCTCACTTTTGAAAGCATCCACTTGGACGGCTTTCACAACGCATAAAAAAAGACGATTCCTATGAATCGTCTTAAAAGTTTACAAATGATATTCCTTTTGTTTACAGAATTCCTATATACATAAATAGACCTATGTACCCCTTGGAAAATATACACATAAGAAACAAACTATATAGCCAAAATCTTATTGATTGTATATTAACCCATTCGCGGAACTTCTAAGACAAAAACGTGTTAAGTTGTTGTTCATAATTCGAATGTCATTAATAATCACGACTAGCGCAATAATCAATAAGCTAATGACTAAACCTAACATGTTTCCTCCTAAAATAATCTGTAATATTAATCACGGAATAATAATAACACGTTACATTATCCTGTGCAAGATAATTCGCTATAAATTCTATAGATTCACTATAGTTTTTTCATGAAGTTCACCATATAAAAAAGCTATAGCAAAGCTAGTTAGGTATAAAAAATGTACATATAACACGAAAAAATCCCCCACCGTAGTGAGGGATTTTTATATTATAGGATACCAAAGATCCACATACCAAGGGCACCGCCCCAGAAATGGATGAGGAAGCTTACTACGGAAATGGCAAGCCCAACGCGCCACCACGTACCTTGCGGCACATAACCAGCGCCAAAAAAGATTGGCGTTACACCAGAGCTATAGTGAGTTAATGTACAACCAGGGCTATTCATCAAACCAAAGAGCAAGATGGTAAACGGAATTGGTGCGCCCATAGCCACGAGAATGGCCGCAAAGGCAGAGAACAAAGCTGTAATACGCGCCGTACCACTAGCGAAGAAATATTGGGAGTATACAAAGGTTGCAGAGATAATAAAGGATGCCCAGAACCAGTCAATACCAGCAAGATGTTGGCTAACAAAGTCTGCAAAGACAGCTACTACACCGAGTTTACCGAGTAAGCCTGCCATGCCAACGAGAGTACCCATCCAAATGAGGATATCCCAACCAGTGCGCTCACCTAAGATATCATCCCACGTAAGAGAGCCTGTTACTACACATGCAAGAACACCCATCATAGCCACTACGGTTGGATGAAGCTTAGTCCAAATCGCCGTAGCCCAAAGCAAGATACAAAGCACAAAGATAATAGCTACAGAAATTTCGGCTTTTGTAATAGGCCCAAGAGCATCTAACTCTTTTTGAGCCATCGCCGCTGCTTGTGGGGTTTCTTTAATTTCTGGAGGATAGATCTTATAAATGAACCAAGGCATCAAAATCATACAAATCACACCAGGAATCACACCCGCTTGAAACCATTCCCACCAAGAAATATCATAGCCGAATAATTTCGCACCTAGGGACGTAATGAGCAAGTTACCACTACATGCAGTCAAGAAGATCGTTACAGTAATAGTGTTGATGGTATGAGCCGTCGTCATCAAGTACGCCCCAATGCGACGAGCTGTCTTCCCATATGGTTCAGAATCAAAAGCTAACGAAATATTTTGCACGATTGGGAATACGATACCGCCCCCACGAGCCGTATTAGATGGCGTCGCTGGAGAGATAATCAAATCCGTACAAGCTAATGCATAGGCAAGCTTTAAAGAACTTGTGCCGAAAGAACGAATCAAAGTATAGGCAATGCGCTTACCAAGGCCAGAATTAATAATACCTCTAGAAAAGAATACGGCCGCTACGATAAGCCACACATTTGCCTCTGCATAACCACCTAATGCTTGCACCATTGTAATAGACTTTGTGGCTACCGCCGCAACGATACCAAAGAGCGCCATAATGCCCGTTGGCCAAGGACGCAGAATAAAGCCTACAATGGTAGCCGTAAAGATAGCTAATAAATGCCACCCTTCAGGCTTAATTGCCTCCGTGTGAGGCAAGAACCAGATTACTACGCCCACCAAAACGGTAAGGGCCGCACGTGTAAAAGTATTCATAGAACCTCCCTATCAAACTACTCAAATCAACTATTACAGTTACAGTTACAGTTACAGTTACAGTTACAGTTACAGTTACAGTTACAGTTACAGT
>NZ_CAURHA010000009.1:0-57660 GCF_963524655.1 uncultured Veillonella sp. | reverse complement strand
GAAATCCAATACCGAGTGCAAATATATTCCCAAAAAAGAACAGTAAACGTCCTAATGGAACCTCCGGATCCAAATATTTAATATGTCTTATTCTCCCATAAATTAATAAAAATATAGATATTATTATACCTATAGGAATTGTATTGAACCCAATCCATTTTATTATTTCCATTTCTTATACTCCAAATACCATTTTCATCAGAATAATACTCAGAAGAAGAGATAAATTAACCCAAAATATACCGGTATCACTAAGGTTGAAATATAGTGTTAACAAATAACCACCACAAACAGCTATTAAACTTAATATAGCAAGTGTAATTTCATAATTTTCTAAACGACTATTTTCTTTATATCTCTTATATAAAACATACGCCACATATATAATCCAAAACCATGGAAAAAATTCAGGTTTCATTTAACCACCTTATATATATCTAAAAAGTTTTTCAGCACTCGACCAGTTAGTCCCCATATGGTGTATTGTTCATAGGGATAGAAATAGACTGAGTAGTTTTGTCTAATTTTCCAATCGATATTGTAGCCTTCTAGTAAATGGAATGGAAAATCTTTCAATGGTCTTGTAGCGATGTCTAGATGACCTACTGTAGGTTTCATATTTAAAAGATATTGTAAAGGTACGGTAAACACTTCTCCTACTTCATCAGGATTTGGTTTTAAATCGCTTGTATGTAATCGTACTGCTACAGCATATAATTTGACACCTATCGCAGATACGAGACAATCTAAATTACCAAGTAATTCAATTTGATTTAGATTAATTCCAAGTTCTTCAGAGCATTCACGCATGGCAGCATGAGCACTGCTTTTATCATTAGGTTCACAGTGGCCACCAGGAAAGCTAATTTCACCGGGTTGACGACGTAGCTTATTGCTGCGCACAGTAAAGACTATGTGATCTTCCCCATCGATTTCTAATAATGGTACAGCTACTGCCGCAGTTATAACATCAATGTCGGTAAGATCAGTATGTTCTCGTTTTTCTAGGAAATTAGATAGTTTCTTGTCCATATATGGTCCTCTTACTTTATAGTAAAATTTATACGATATGTGTATAAATGTTTTATGTATCAAATTTGTATTTTATATTTATCTTTTATATTCATTATACATTAACTTGTACGTCAATTTGGGAGTTACTATTAATAGATACAATAGGGGAAAAATCTTATAAAGAAAATAGACAGAAAAAACTGTGACGAGGTTCTACACCCCATCACAGTTTTATATTAGTTAAATTTAATTTTTACAAATTTACGTTTACCCACTTGAACGATCATGCCCTCTTCAAGGGTAAGGTTTTCTTCTGTATATTTTTCACCATTTACTTTGAAAGCACCTGCTTTAATAGAGCGACGTGCTTCACCATTAGAGGCAGTTAAACCAGCATCTGTACAGAATTGTGGCACAAAGATTGGTTCAGTTGGCGCATCCATAGCATACTCAGGAATGTCTGTAGGCAACGCGCGTTGTTGGAATACGCGTTTGAATTCTTCTTCCGCTTCGAAAGCAGCCTCTTCGCCATGGTATAAGCGTACGATGGTACGAGCCAATAACATTTTAGCATCACGTGGATGTAATTCACCACTTTCAAGACGTTTTTCCATGTCCTCTTGCTCTTCGATTGGCATATCTGTTACGAGCATGAAGTAGCGCAGCATCAATTCATCAGGAATGGACATTGCTTTACCGTACATTTCTTTTGGCTCTTCATCGATACCGATGTAGTTACCTAAAGACTTACTCATTTTTTGAACGCCATCAAGGCCTTCCAATAATGGCATTGTAATAACTACTTGTGGTTCTTGACCTTCTAACTCTTGTAAATGACGGCCCATTAACAAGTTGAAAGTTTGGTCCGTACCACCAAATTCTACATCAGCCTGTAATGCTACGGAGTCATGACCTTGCATCAATGGATACATGAATTCATGTACGCCGATAGGACGACCTTCTTTGAAACGCTTACTAAAATCATCGCGTTCCATCATACGTGCTACAGTGTAAGAACTTGCTAAACGTAGTACATCAGCAAAATTCATAGATTCTAGCCATTCACTATTGTCGCGGACGATTGTTTTTTCAGGATCTAACACTTTGAAAATTTGTGTTTTATACGTTTCAGCATTCTTCAATACTTCTTCTTTTGTAAGTGGTGGACGAGTTACACTTTTACCAGTCGGATCACCAATACGTGCTGTAAAACCGCCGATAACAATCACTACTTGATGGCCGAATTCTTGGAATAAGCGTAGCTTACGAAGCGGTACTGTATGACCTAAATGAATATCTGGCGCTGTTGGGTCCAAACCTAATTTTACAACTAAAGGTTTATTTTCCTTAATAGATTTTTCTATTTTCTTTATAAGATCTTGTTCATTAATTAAATCTGCTACGCCGTGTTTAATTTGGCGCACTTGTTCTTGAGCACTAATCATGATAATCCTCCTAGAAATACTATTTATCTAGTATACCATTATCTAAAAACTTTCACAATTATATATATAGTATTGGTTTTAAGCCATTTATGATATAATATTTATAACTGCGTAATAGAATTTACGTTATATTTACTAAAAGAAAAAAGAGGTGACTCTATGAGTAGTAACTCAAGTTCGAGATCCAATCGCCGGTCAAACGGCAATGGTTCTACACCGAAGAAAACGAGTCCTAAGCGTCTATTTTGGATTTGTGCTCTTCTCTTTGTACTCATCGTAGCCGGTGGTGGCTGTGGGTTCATAAGTGCCACGTTATCTAATCTACCAGATGTATCTAATGTACGACCTTCTGCATCGTCTCAAATTTATGACGTGCACGGCAATCTCATTACGACGGTTCATTCCTCAGAAAATCGATTGCCAATTCCATTGAAGGATGTGCCAAAAGATTTACAGAACGCCTTTGTAGCTACAGAGGACTCTCGTTTCTATACACATCATGGTATCGACCCAATTGGTATCTTGCGTGCTATATGGGTAAACATCGTACATAGCGGCGTATCTGAAGGTGGTTCCACAATCACTCAACAGTTAGCTCGTAATGCGTTCCTATCACAAGATAGAACATTTAAACGTAAAATTTCTGAAGCCTTATTAGCACTTAAAATTGAACAGCATTACACAAAGGATGAAATCCTTGAAATGTACATGAACCAAATTTACTTTGGTCAAGGTGCTTATGGTGTACAATCTGCATCTCACGTATACTTCGGTAAAGATGCCAGTCAATTGACACTTGCTCAAGCAGCTCTCATCGCTGGTTTACCTCAAAGTCCTAACTACTACTCCCCATTCAACGATTTGGAAGCTAGTAAAAAACGTCAAGCAGTCGTGTTAGGCCAAATGGTAAAATACGGTTACATTACACAAGAGCAAGCTGATGAAGCGCGCCAAGCAGATTTAGGCTTAGTGGCTAAACAAGAGCAAACCCACGAAAAATCTAATGCGTCTTACTTCATCAATTACGTAATTGCTCAAGTTTCTGAGAAATATGGCGATGATGCAATCTATAAAGATGGTTTGAAAATCTATACAACTCTCGATATGGATGCTCAAAATGCTGCAGTTGCAGCGATGCAAAACTTACCTGACTTCTATACTGATAAAAATGGTTTGCACCAACCGCAAGGTGCTATCGTAGCAATGAACCCTCACAATGGTTACATCGTAGCCATGGTAGGCGGTCGCGGTGATGACGCTTTCAACCGTGCTACACAAGCAGAACGTCAACCAGGTTCCGCTATGAAGCCATTTGTATATTTGGCAGCTATTCAATCTGGTAAAACTCCTGGTTCTATCGTAGATGATAGCCCTGTTACATTTGGTAACTGGAGCCCTAAAAACTATGAAAATGACTTCGAAGGTAATATTACATATCGCTATGCATTACAACATTCTCGTAACGTAGCAGCTGTAAAAATTGCTGATGAAGTAGGCATGTCTAAGATTATTAAACTTGCCAAAGAAATGGGTATCTCTACTCTAACTGATCAAGATTACAACTTGTCTACAGCACTTGGTGGTTTAACACATGGTGTTACCCCTCTTGAAATGGTACAAGCTTACGGCGTTCTCGCTAATGGCGGTATCAAAGTTCAACCTACGGCAATCCTTAAAATTGTTGATCGCAACGGCCAAGTGGTGGAGGAACACTCCATCCAAGAAAAACGCGTTGTAGACGAAAAAGATGTAGCAATCATTACAAATATGCTAGAATCCGTTATAAATGGCGGTACTGGTGGTAATGCCGCAATCGGTCGTCCTGCAGCAGGTAAAACTGGTACAACAGATGATTCCAAGGATGCTTGGTTCGTTGGTTACACACCTGATTTAGTAGCTGCCGTTTGGATTGGTGATGACTATGGCTCGGAAACATTACGAGGCATCACCGGTGGTGACACACCTGCTATTATGTGGGGCCAATTCATGGCAAATGCTCTTGCCAATACCCCTGCTTCTGATTTCCCTGTTCCTTCTAGTGCTCAATCAGCAATCGCTGAAGGTTATTTCAATCCTGTGAAAGTACAACCTAAAAAAGACGACAAAAAGGACGATAAAGCAGATAAAAAAGACGACAAAGATAAACAAAAAGATGAAAAAGTAAAAGAAGAAGATCAATCTTCTAAGGAAGAAGTATCTGAACCAAAATCTAATTCATCGAAAAACAAAAAATCTAAAAAAGACCGTTAATACTAATAGCGACGTCTAAAAAAGGTAGTAAGTTCTTTTGAACTTACTACCTTTTTTGTTCCATATTCAAATACCATTCTAAATATGATCTTATTATTATATTGTACAAGTGACTTATTTGTTACTTAAGCACTACGTTGGTAGCCCCTGCACCACCTTCATCATAGCCTGCTGTTTCAAAGTGGGCTACATGAGGCAAGGTACGCAAATATTGGTGAACCCCTTCACGCAATGCACCTGTTCCCTTACCATGAATGATACGCACTTGGTTTACGCCACCTAGCAAGGCTTGATCGATAAATCTACCGACAGATACAGTTGCTTCGTCTACTGTTTGACCAAGGATGTTAATTTCTGTACGCACCTCTTTTTGACGTTGTACAGCAGAACCGCCCATACGTTTTCGTGTTTTAGGCATAGCCGCTTTCTGTTCACGTTCTAGTTTATTGCCCTCTTCACGTGTGGTAGATTGCAATTCATTAACCTTAACTGTTGCAGTTAAGCCATTAATGTCTACATTTACACGATTACCTTTCATAGATAATACGGTACCTAAAGAACGCAAGGTCGTTACAAATACAACTTGACCTACCTTGACTTCCTCCGCAGTTAAGGTCTTACGATCATCATCAACTGGTGCATCTGGCACATGAACATTAGAGATGCCTTTACGCGCCGCATTGATAGCGGACTGACGTTTGTCCTTATTCGTTTCAGAGAATTGCGACTTCAATTGCTTGATAATCGCTTCCCCTTCAACACGTAAACTGCGCTTCATAGCTTCAGCATCAGCTTGAGCTTTGGCTAAGATTTGTTTGCGTTTTTCGTTAAACTGTTTCTTCTCCTTCTCTAACTGGCCACGCATACGACGTGTTTCATCGAGCTCTTTTTTTAAGGCTCTTTCACGTTCAGACGCTTTACGAAGTTGTTCATTCAAATCCGAAAGAACTTCTTCCATTTCATGGTTACCAAATTGAGATTTATACTCTGCAGCGCGCGTTACGATATCTTTTGGCAAGCCTAGACGGGCCGCAATGCTCAATGCATGGCTACTACCTGCTACACCGATATGAAGTCGATATGTTGGTTTTAAGGTGCGCTCATCAAACTCTACATGGCCATTTTCAATACCTTCCGTATGGTACGCATAATTTTTAAGCTCATTATAATGGGTACTTACCATCATAAGGGCACCTTTTTTACGGAAGAACTCAAGGATAGATACAGCAAGTGCACTACCTTCCTCTGGATCTGTACCAGATCCAAGCTCATCCAGCAATACCAAGTCATTTGGGCCACAATGTTTAATGATGGAAATAACTTGTGTCATATGAGCAGAGAACGTACTAAGGCTAGCCTCAATACTTTGTTCATCCCCAATATCGGCAAAGATATTTTGGAATATAGGCAACATTGAGCCGTGGTCTGCAGGAATAAATAGACCACATTGGTTCATTAAACTCAATAACCCTAATGTTTTAAGGGATACTGTTTTACCACCTGTATTAGAACCAGTAATCAATAAAATACGATACGATGTACCTAATTGAATATTTGTAGGCACTACCACATTCGGTGGGATTAATGGGTGCCGAGCTCTCATGAGATTGACAGTTCTATCAGTACTCAAGATGGCCGGTACACCCTTATAAGAAATAGCAAGGCTCGCCTTACCATATACAAATTCGATGTGGGATACCTTTTCACAAGCATCCATCAAATCATTACTATGTTGTTTTACAAGGGCTGATAATTCACGGTAAATGCGCAATACCTCTTGCTCTTCACCAATCAATGCCTCTTGTAATTCATTATTTAGATTCACCAAGCGCATCGGTTCAATATAGAGTGTTTGACCCGTTGCAGAACGGTCGTGGATAAGACCATCAAAATATTGGCGATATTCCTGTTTTACAGGGATTACATAGCGATTGTTACGCTGTGTAATAATCGTTTCTTGGAAATACTTCTGATTATCCTTGTCGTGTAAGATAGCTTGAATATCGTTTTTAATCTTTTCACGAGTTTTAATAATCGTATTTCTAAGGCTCGCCAACTTAGGAGATGCTGTATCAAGCAATTCCCCTTTTTCATCAAAGACGCGTTTAAAACGGTTTTCAGTACGATCTGTATTCGGCATATCCTGTACCCATAGGGATAGTAATGGATATTCCATATATTTTGTTCTAAAGAACTTTGTCATCCGCTTATAAGCACCAATAGTCAAGTAAATATCCCACAATGCTTCACGAGTAAGGACAAAGTCTTTACGACTCTTTTTACAGGATTCGCGAATATCTCGCGTACCACCTAATGGTTGTTCTACCTCAGTTTGCAAAGAACGCATGGCTTCTGCTGTTTCATCAAGGTTCTCTTGAATAGCTTTAGCATCCGTCATGGGTTCAATATGCATAGCTAATTCTTTAGCAATGGTAGAACTACAGTGTTGTTTTAATTGTTCTTTTATATGGTGAAAGTCTAATACATCTTCGTTAAACAATGTACTACCTCTTTTATAAAATACCTCTAAAATAGTGGCCCCTTGTAATAGGCGTATCATCTTTACCTACACTCTTAGGCGGAGCCTCTTTTGTTCCATTTTGAATGGATACATAATCTGCTACGATTGTACGCAAACGATGTGGATCCATATGTCGACCATCGATGCGCAAAATATGTAGCCCTTTTCGATGTAACTCTGGCACATAGGCACGCATGTCCATTTCATGACTATTCATGATGTGCATGCGGCAATACGGATCTGTACGCAATGGGAACACTTCCCCTTTACGGTCTTTCAATGCATAGTCCTCGGTTACACATGGCATAGGACAGTTTTCCTTCTTGCCAGTGCCCACAAAGCTTGCGATGGCACAATATTCAGAAATCATCATTTCCGTGTAACCATGTACCATTATCTCTAATGGCAATTTAGTAGATTTTTGCAAGTTAACAAGTTGTGCCAATGTTAACTCTAAGGATGGCGCTACGCTACTCATATGTAAATCTTCCCACACTTGTAATGCAGAGCCATTAAATATATTAAGACCTGTATCAGCCTCAATAGCACCTGTATACCCTAAATCACGAAGCCATAATAACGCTTGTGGCACATGAATAGAAATGCTATCTGGTTGAGCCTCAACTATAGCCTTAAGAGTATTCATGTACACCTCAACTTCATCGTCTTTTACGACGCGAGGCGTAGCAAATACACAAAGCACATTATGGTCTTTACAAAGGGTAGCTACCTTTTCGTAAATGCTGAGTTCATAAGGCTTGCGTTGTAAACGGTCACCACCGAAGATAATCTTCTTAGCACCACCTTCAATAGCAGCTTTCACAGCATCTAATTCATCAACGCGAGCACTCACCATAGGCTCTGTGTACTGAATCGTATCCTTAGCTACTAGGGATGACATATCTTGAGGTTCTACGGCAAGTTCTGCCCAAGCAGTTTCATGATCTGTAATTAACAGAGTTTCTAAAGACTCCACTGCATCGCGACGCAATGCATTCAAAACACTAGCAGGCCACATATATGGACCTTCTGGAATAGACATAGAAGCTAGAGTAAACAATGTATTACCTAATCTACCCACTTGATCTGTAACCTTCTCTAAACTAGTCGGTTTATTATTAGCATAAACAGGTTCAAACTCATTAGATACTGTGACCGTACGACCATCATTCAACACAAAGGTTAATTCTGTACAAGGTGTATCCTGATCCGTATTAATAGATAGATAACCATGTACCTCTAATTTAGCACTAAAATCTTGTAAGCCTCGTTGCTTTTGAGATTTTGGTGTAGATGCTAAGAATACTTGCCCTGCTGCAAAGCCTTCATCAGGTTTACCTACAAAATGCTTTTCATTTACTAAGGACCAATTCTGATCAATTTGGTAGTACGTAATACTACCAGAAGCTTGCATTACCTTTAAGAGTGAACCCTTTTCAATCGCTTCTGTTAGGTACAAATGAACTTGTCCCTTTTTGACCTCTGCTTTACCAATTAATTTGCCTTGATTATTTGGAGCTACAACAGTCATCATAGATTTCCCTACATGGTCTGTTAAGTAATCTGTAGAGAAGCCACGATTAAACCCAGACGCCAATGCATCGGCATCAGCAGCATCCATATGAGCCGTATCTAAAATATGACGATAGGTCCCAATGACTTGGCGCACATAGGAAACCTTTTTCATACGCCCTTCTACCTTAAAGGACGTAACACCAGCAGCTACGAGCTCATTCATATGCTCACTATAGTTAAGATCCTTTGGACTTAATAAATAGGCTTCGTGTTTAGGTAGCAAACTAGTACCAGAAGAATCCAATAGTTCATAAGGCAAACGGCAAGGTTGTGCGCAGGCACCACGGTTACCACTGCGACCACCGATAAAGGAACTCATCAAGCATTGACCAGAATAGCACACACATAAGGCACCATGTACAAAGACTTCGATTTCAGCTGTACAGTTTTTACAAATATGTTCAATTTCAGGAAGGCTCAATTCACGAGCCAATACAACACGGGTAAAACCGAGGCTTTCATAAAAACGAACAGCATCTAATGTAGCAGCCGTCATCTGCGTACTGCCATGCAAGTGAAGTTTAGGAGCCACTCGTTGTGCCAATTTAGCAACAGCTAAGTCTTGAACAATAATAGCATCTACACCAATTCGTTCTAAGTCCTTTAAATACGCCTCGAGAGCCGTTAGTTCAGAGTCACCTATGAGGATGTTTACTGTTACATATACAGACACATCTAGAATGTGAGCCAATCGAATAGCCTCAGCCAGCTCTTCAATGCCAAAGTTTGCTGCATGAGCACGGGCATTAAAGCCTTTACCACCAAGGTAAATCGCATCCGCTCCAGATTCCAAAGCGGCCATAAAGTTTTCCATCGTACCGGCAGGCGCCAATAATTCCATGGACAATCCTTTCTACCTAACTAAAGGTATAACTATAGTACTAAAAGGGTTTACCATACGGTAAACCCTTTCAATATACTGCTTGAGATTAACGTAATCTGCAGTTAATTTCTGCTAATGCATCGATAATAGCTTGAATGTTACCGTCAATATCTTCATCATTCAACGTACCTTCCATAGAGCGGAATTGCAAGTTGTACGCAAGACTGCGATAACCAGCTTCGATATGTTCACCTTCGTAAACGTCGAAGATAGATGCATTTTCTAAATATTCTCCACCATGTTTTTTAATGATAGATAAAATTTCATCGCTAGCCACAGACACAGGTGCTACGATAGCAAGGTCACGGCTAGTGCCTGGGAATTTACTGAAAGATGTATAGCGGAATGCTGGAATCGTCAAGGATAATACTGCTTCCAAATCGATTTCAAACATGTATACTTTTCCTGGTAAATCAAAGTTTTTGCTCACTTGTGGATGTAATTCACCATATTGCGCAATCAGTTTACCATCAACTACGTATTGAGCACTTACACCTGGGTGGAAATAAGGTTCAGTGCCGCGATTAATATCGTAACCTGTAACGCCAAGTTCCGCCAACAACGCATCTATAATGCCTTTTACATCATAGAAGTCGGTTGTACGTTCTGCTTGGTTCCAACCAGCTTGGTTGACCTTGCCCATCAAGATACCACAAGCCATAGGGCGCTCATGAGGTACTTCTGTTAAAGGCAACGCTTTAGGTTCATATACATTTGCTGTTTCAAATAACCAAAGATCCTTATTTTGTTGCGCAATATTGCGTTTGGCAGCTTCGATAACAGCTGGCACCAATGTAGTACGCATATAAGGGAACTCTTCGGAAATAGGATTCAAAATTGGAATGGCAGTATAACGTCTATCCCCTTCAGGAAGCATCATATTTGTAAGACCATCTTTATGCATAAAGCTAAAGGTAATGATTTGAGTCATACCAAGTTTAGCCAATGCATGTGTTACCTGTTTAGTAAGAGCTTTTTTAGGAGTCATACCACCAGAGGATAATACGGCTACAGGAATTGTAGGCGCAATATTATCGTAGTTATAAATACGAGCTACCTCTTCAGCAATATCAGGCATTACTGTTACGTCACCGCGCCATGTTGGAACGAGGGCAGATAATCTATCCCCTTCTTCTGTTACAACGAATTCAAGGGCAGTCAAAATACGAACCATTTCGTCTTTTTCAATATTAGTACCCAAATAATCATTGATTTGTTCCGCTGTGAAAGTTACAGTATGTTGTTCTACGGGGTTTTTATATACATCGATAACGCCTACATCAACTTTACAACTAGGACAGATTTGTTGTAATAATTGAGCTGCTCGATCGATAGCATAGGCAGTATATTTATGGTTTACACCGCGTTCAAAACGACCAGACGCTTCAGAGCGCATGCCAAGAGCTTTTGCAGTACGGCGAATGGATGGACCATTAAATACAGCAGCTTCAAACATAACTGTAGTCGTTTTATTCGTTACTTCGCTGTCAAAACCGCCCATAATACCAGCTACGCCTACAGGACGTTCTGCATCGGCAATGATAAGCATAGAATCATTTAATTCCCGTTCAGAACCATCGAGCGTTACAAGTACTTCGCCATTTTTGGCACGTCTTGCCACTAACTTATGACCTTTTACATGGTCATAGTCGTATGCGTGCATAGGTTGTCCTAGCTCTAACATAACGTAGTTTGTAACGTCTACTACATTATTGATAGGACGAATGCCACTGTTGCGCAAACGGTTTTGCATCCACAATGGAGATGGCTCTACCTTAACATCAGTTACTACGCGAGCAGTGAAACGAGTACAAAGATCATCTGCCTCAATCTCAACAGCTGCTTTGCCTTCGATAGACTCACCATTTTCGTTGACCATGATAACTGGGAATAGAGCTTTTTGATTTGTCATCATGCCGAATTCACGGGATAAACCAACCATAGAGAAGCAATCTGCACGGTTCGCAGTGAGTTCGAATTCATATACAGTATCGTTCATGCCCAACACGTCTTTTACATCAAGACCAATTGGAGTATTTTCAGGGAAAATGTAAATACCTTGCGCTTCCTCTGGTAACACTAAATCACTAGAGATACCGAATTCTGCTACGGAACAGAACATGCCTTCAGAAGCTACACCGCGCAATTTACCTTTTTTAATTTCTGTGCCATCTGCTAAGCGAGATTTATGGTACGCTACAGGCACAATTTGACCTA
Organism: uncultured Veillonella sp.; assembly: GCF_963524655.1. GTDB lineage: Bacteria > Bacillota > Negativicutes > Veillonellales > Veillonellaceae > Veillonella. Next base: position 45,755 of record NZ_CAURHA010000009.1, on the reverse strand, counting down.
CTGCAACATTAGTAGCAGCCGTTACGATTTGCTTAGTAACAGGCTCACCTTCTTCAGTAAGACATTCTACTTGGCATACTTGTAATTTATCTGCATCTGGATGTTTCGTAATTTCTACGATTTTACCAGTATAAATTTTCTTAATGCCATTATCCATAGGAATGACATCTTCTACAGGAATACCAGCTTGTGTTAATTCATCGGCCAATTCTTGAGCAGGACGATTCATATCCACAGGCACGTATTCATTCATCCACTGTAAGCTTGCTTTCATGAGTTCCTCCTAAAATTGTTCCAAGAATCGTACATCATCTTCAAAGAATAGACGTAAATCGTTAATACCGTATAACAGCATTGCAATACGTTCTACGCCCATACCAAAGGCAAAGCCTTTAACCTTTTCAGGATCGTACCCATTAATGCGCAATACGTCAGGATGAACCATGCCGCAGCCTAAGATTTCAAGCCAACCTGTATGAGAGCATACACGACAACCATCACCACCACACATTACACAAGAAATATCTACCTCTGCAGATGGTTCTGTGAATGGGAAGAAGCTCGTGCGGAAACGCACCTTAGTTTCATCACCATACATGTGACGCAAGAAGGACTCTAATGTACCTTTCAAGTCAGCAAATGTAATGTGCTCGTCGATGATGAGACCTTCCACTTGATGGAATACTGGGGAATGTGTCGCATCATAGTCCCAACGATAAACCTTACCAGGCGCAATCATACGAATTGGGCTGTTAGGCTCATGACGTTGCATAGTACGAGCTTGTACTGGAGATGTATGTGTACGTAACAAGAAGTTTTCTGTAATATAGAAGGAATCTTGCATATCGCGTGCTGGATGATCTTTAGGCAAGTTTAAGCACTCAAAGTTATAGTAATCTTGCTCTACTTCTGGACCTTCCTCAACGGTATAACCCATTTTCATAAAGAAGTCTTCAATCATTTCATTAACCTTTGTTAATGGATGAATATGGCCAGTTTTTGGCGCACGACCAGGCAATGTAATATCGATGCGCTCTTGCTCCAAACGAGCATTTAACTCTGCCGTTTCCATGCGAGTTTTTACAGCATCAATTTCAGCCTCTAATGCTTCACGAACAGCATTAACGAGAGCACCAGCCTTAGGACGTTCTTCTGGAGATAATTTACCAAGACCTTTTAATAAAGCCGTTACCTCACCTTTTTTACCTAAATATTTAACACGTATATCTTGCAACGCTTGTTGATCAGCAGCGCCTTTGATGGCATCAAGGGCTTCTGCCTTAATACGTTGTAATTCTTGTTCCATTCAAGCATCCTCCTATAGTTAAAAGTCTAAACTATATTATACCAAATCAGGGTTGTCTTCTTCAATAAAACGCCATGGTAAATCAGGTAATGGCTTCTCTTCTAATACAAAGAATGTGCCTCTTGCTAAGTGAACAAGTTCACCTAGTTCATTATAAATGCGTGCAGTAGCGACCATAGTCGTTTTGCCATTATGCTCTACATTCGCAACGCCGCGCAATACAGTACCACCCTTAACGGATTTCACATAGTTACCATTAAGATCAATAGTGCTAACAGATTTGCCCAATGTAAAACAAGCGGTCCCCATTACACTATCTGCTAAACCAATACAAACGGCACCATGTAAATCCCCTCGGAAATTACAATACTCTGTATCATTTGTTTGTAAGGTCATTTCTGCATGACCAGCTTCAACTGCTGTAATTTCAGAATCTTTTACCCAAGAAAATGGATTCTGATTTCGTAATTCGTTGAAATATTCTAATAATGTTGTAGCCATGTGTTTCTCCAATCAATATACTTACACATCCCATGGATATTTATATAAAACATACAAAAATAGTGCGTTACATCATACATATTGTATCATGCAACGCACCATATGCGAACAACTCTATCTAATTATCTAGTATGTTCTTTTGAAAATACTTTCACAAATCCAAAACTATTCGTAATGCAATGCATCGATTGGGTTAAGTTTAGCCGCTTTACGAGCTGGATAAATACCAAATACCAAACCGATTGCCACGGAGAAGGCAAAGGACATTACGATGGTTGGAATAGAAATAACAGTACTCATCCCCGAGGCCATACCAATTAACTTAGAAGACCCAACGCCGAGAATAATACCTATGATACCACCCATCAAACTGATTACAATAGCTTCGATAAGGAACTGTGTGACAATGACATTATAAGTTGCACCTAATGCTTTACGCACACCGATTTCTCGAGTCCGTTCAGTAACGGATACAAGCATGATATTCATAATACCGATGCCACCAACTACGAGAGAAATAGCCGCTACTGCACCTAGGAACAATGTCAATGTCCCCGTTGTTTCTTCCATAGTTTCCATAATGGAGTTCATATTTTGAATGTTAAAGTCATCAAGATTTGTATCTTTGATACCATGTCGTACACGTAATAAGTTTTCAATATCGGACTGCAAGCGATCGATACCATTTTCATCTTTGCCTACCACATATATCATTCGTAAATAATCAATGCCGTCTACCCGTTCCATAGCTGTTGTGTAAGGAATAATCACCATGTCATCTTGGTCATTACCCATAGCGCCACTACCTTTACTATTGAGTACCCCAATAATGCGGAATGGAATATTCTTAACACGTATCTCTTTACCTACAGGATCTTCATCACCAAATAGATTTTTAACAACTGTTTTACCAACTACAGCTACGCGCTCACGATTCTGTACATTTTTTTCAGATAAGAATCGACCAGACTTCATGGTCCAGTTATTAACATCTAAATAATTAGCATTAACACCAGATACTGAAGTAGTCCAGTTTTTATTTTGATAAATAACTACATATCCGCCATTTGTCATTGGACTTGCAGCTTTAACGCCATCTAGTTTTGCAATCGCTTCGTAGTCAGCTACCTTTAAGGATTTCATAGATCCTGGCGATGGTCGTACCCCTGGAGTACGCGGCGCACCTGGCATAACCATCAATAAATTTGAACCTAAGCTAGAAATGGAGTTTTGAATATCTTGCTTTACACCATTACCAATAGATACTAAAGCAATGACGGCAGCTACACCGATAATAATGCCTAGCATGGTTAAAATGGAACGCATTTTATTAGCAATGAGGGATGCCCATGCCATCAAGAAACTCTCTTTATACATGAGTCACCTCCTGTACAGGTGTCATATTATGATTCTGGGAGTCCTCTACAATTAACCCATCTCGTAATACTACGTTGCGACTTGCATACGTAGCAATCTCAGGCTCATGAGTAACGAGAATAATTGTACGGCCCTCGTCATAAAGCCCTCTGAAGATGTTCATAACGTCGATAGTAGACTTAGAATCAAGATTACCTGTCGGTTCATCGGCCATAATGATGGCTGGATTGTTTGCCAATGCACGAGCTATGGCTACACGTTGCCGCTGACCACCAGATAACTCGGATGGCAAGTGATCCATGCGGTCACCAAGACCAACAGACGCTAATAAGGCCGCAGCACGTTCATTACGTGTTTTTTTATCCATCCCTGCGTAAATCATAGGGAGCGCTACATTTTCTACAGCCGTTAATTTTGTTAATAAGTTGAAACTTTGGAATACAAAGCCTATTTGTTTATTTCGTACAAAGGCCAATTCATCATCAGATAAAGTAGCTACCTCATCTCCATTTAAACGATAGGAGCCTGTCGTTGGCCGATCTAAACAACCAAGAATGTTCATAAAGGTAGATTTACCTGAGCCAGAAGGACCCATGATAGATACGAATTCGCCTTTATTGACCTGTAAGTCGATACCATGCAATACAGGCACCGATAATTTACCATTTACATAGGTCTTCGTAATCCCTTGTATATCGATTACTGTTTGATTCATATTCACCTACTATTAGAATGGTCCACGGCTATTATTCTTAGGAGCAGTAACATCACCACTTACGATGATTTCATCACCTTCAGATAAACCTTTTAGAATTTGTACATTAGTATCCCCAGTTACGCCTGTAGAAACAGCTGTACGAACTGGTTGACCGTCTTTCATTACATATACGTATTCACCTTGTTTATCTGTACGTACTGCAGTAAGAGGAACTACTAAGGTATTTTTAATATCTTCACCAAAGATAGTAGCACGAGCCGTCATAGATGGTAAGAAATTACCTGCAATATTTTCAGGAATTTGAACCTTAACTGTATAGTACACTACGCTATTACTCGTAGCACCCATGTTGCCTTTTGTACCTTTTGCAATTTCAGATACGTAACCTGTGAAAGTTTCACCAGGCTTGGAGTCTACAGTAAATTCTACTTTAGCCCCTTGTTTAATACTACCAATATCTGTTTCGTCTACAGTAAGGTAAATTTCTAGATTATTTAGGTCCGCAATTGTGGCAATAATCATTTGGGTAGAAATACCAGTACTAATCGTTTGGCCAGCTTTTAGTGGCGTACCTACAACAGTACCCGACATAGGTGCAGTAATCGTAGCATCACTTAAATCGGCAGATACACGATTAAACGTAGATAAAGCACGTTCATAAGATGTTACGGCATCATCATAGGTTTGTTGTGCAATAGCATTTTGAGCAGCCAAAGCTTTGTAGCGATTCATATCGAGCTCAGCCTTAGATAACGCTGCGCGTGCATCATCAACAGAAGCCTGTAGTTGTCGCGTATCAATATAAGCGATAACTTGTCCCTCTGTAACGTGATCATTTTCTTTTACCAAAACTCTTTCAAGTTTACCTGCTACATTTGTAGATACGTCTACATAGTTTACAGGGTTAATAGTACCGGTCGCACTAATACTTGTTTTTACATCACCTTTTTCTACTTTACCAGTAGTATATAAATTTTGTGTTTGGCTAGCATTTTGGCTATCCATGTAGTAATACGTACCACCACCAAGAACACAAAGAGCAACGGCACCCGCTACTATGCGTTTACGATGCTTTTGGAAAAATTCTTTCATTATGATCTCCTTAAATAAAGATGAAGATATATGTAAAAGAGACAGTATTCTATATCAACACATATAGTATTTTTAAATTATACAGCACCAATTACTTTTATGCAATATAATTTCATTAACGATAAATTATGACATATATAGAAAATGGCCCCTAACAGGCCATTTTATTATATAAATTAACTACTCAATATTGATAATAGGGTGTAGTCTTTTTCATTAATAGGGAAATCTAAGAGTTCTGCCTCTTGATAAGAAATGGGACGGATATGACCATCTATATAGCCCAATAATCGATTATCCACGCCATTCATCAATAGATTAAGACAAGCTTCACTCATACGGGCTGCTAAAATTGCATCGAATGCAGATGGCCCACCACCGCGTTGTAAATATCCCAATACAGTCAAGCTCGGGTCAAACTCCGTATGTTCCTTAATAAAGGCTTTTACGTCACCACTATTATAAGCACCTTCCGCTACGAGAATCACACTATATTCTTTACCACGGATTTGTGTTTCCTTTAAATGTCGACATACATCATGTAAAGGCATAGGATTTTCAGGAAGCAATACGATTTCTGCACCACAGGCTAGACCAGCTTTAAGTGCAATATGACCAGCTTTACGCCCCATTACCTCTACAATGGCTACCCGTTCATGCGAGTTAGATGTATCGCGAATACGACCAACCGCATCAACTACAGTGTTTAAAGCTGTATCAAAACCTAATGTATATTGAGTGCCCCCCATATCATTATCAATGGTACAAGGAATAGTCATGGTAGACATACCGAGTTTTGCCAAACTTGTAGCGCCACGCATAGAACCATCGCCACCAATAACGATGAGATGATCTATATCATGAGCTTTTAAAATATCATAGGCCTTTTTCTGAACCTCTTCATTTTGAAACTCAGGAAAGCGAGCCGTTTTTAGCATCGTCCCACCTTGTGTAATAATGCCACCTACATCACGGTTAGATAAAGGAAATATTTTTTCCTCAATGATTCCTAAATAGCCTCGTTCAATGCCAAATACTTCAAAACCTTCATGTATGGCTTTTCTAGTTAGGGCTCTTATGGCGGCGTTCATTCCAGGTGCGTCTCCGCCGCTTGTTAGTATTGCGATTCTTCTCATATCCATTACCCCCTTGTGGTGTACGTTGATTGGATATAGTCTCAGTCTTTCGATTCTTGTTTCCTACATTAGACGCCTTTTGATTGCGGCGTTTATCATAACGGACTTTTTTAGATGATACCTTATTAGAATCTCCCTTATTGGCCATTCCTATACTAGAGCTAGCTTTAGGGGATATAAATTTGGTATCCTCTGTTCTCCTACGTTGATGATTATTAAATTGTGTTTCTCTAGATGCTACTGTGGCATCTACTTCGTCTGTTTCATTGGGTTGACGTCTTGCTTTAAATTGCACATCTGAGGCCTCTAATTCGTCCTCAATACGCTGCATGAAATCATAGGTCCGACCATTTGTTGTGTCCAGTACAAAATCGCACTGCTTATACACTGGCTTCCAAGACTGTATCATAGCGTGTACAAAGGCATTAACATTAGTATAATCCATGGTAGGCCGCTTCCCAATACGGCGATTGACACGACTCACTATACGGAATTGTGCTGCTCGAATACCAATGATATAGGAATATTTTTTCAATACCTTTAATGTGCGATGTTCAATAGGGAAATTGCCGCCTACAGAAATAACGGCTTCATGATACAAGCATACCTTTTTTAGTACATCCATTTCAGCACGGCGGAATGCTTTTTCCCCTATCTTTTTGAATATTTCAGCAATGGGCAACCCAAAACGACTTTCTAATACGCGATCGGTATCTACAAATTGCCATCCCTTGCGTTCTGCAAGATTTCGGCCGAAGTGACTTTTACCACTTCCCATAAATCCGATGAGCATAATATTGCGTTTAATTATCATTTATTATGTGCCCCTTATTATTTCATATCCTTCATTGTACTATAAAATGGCTCAAAAACAAAGACAGACTATAGACATAATATCTATAATCTGTCCCTATAAAGAACGCAATATTTCTACTGCGTCTATATCCTTGATTTCACAGCACAATGTACGTAAACTACATTGCCTTTGCGCTCTATATCTTCTATTTCTATATGTCGTGAAGGCTCTCTTTCATCAACAGTATTAATCCAGTTTATGAGTCGCTCCGTACTACCTAGTAATGTTAATTCTAATATGCCTTCATGCTCATCAGTACTGACACTCATTAATGGTTCTCCTTGTAAGGAATCAAAGATACTTGTATGGCTGTTTTGGGAATTCTTGTTCTCCCTGAAAGTCTCTAATAATTTAGCTTCCTTAGATACTATATAATCTGACTCCGCATTCATTTGTATAACAAAAGTCTCTTGCTGTTCTTGTAGGTAACTAGCTTTTTGACTCAAATATACATGTCCATATACGGAAAGACTAGTTACTATCCCCCACAGGACTGCGGTCATTAGTATCTTGTTGATTGGTTGAGTGGTGCTCTCTCTTAGATCCGTCCATATGGAATGTATAAATCCCTTTATCTGCTTTAACTGTTCCATGACACTCCATTCCCGATAGTCTCTGCTGCAAAATAGCTATAAATTTACGACATTCATCATCGCTAACACCGATACCATCAATACTTACATGACCATTTTTTATACTTAGACGCTGTAAACTAATATGTTGTTCTATAGCCGTATCAAGAATATATAGGACTATACTATTTTGATAGATATTAACTTTATTACTATCAGATGTATTCTTGAGAATTTTATGTTTAATAGCTATTAACTCGCTATATTTCCCCTCAACCACACGATACTGATTATTTGCTCGTAAATTTAGATATTCTATCTTTTGCTGATCATATATATCGTAACTAGTCCAGCACATATATATAGATACTAAACCTACTATAAAATATATAAGACTTATACCATACAGATAGTACCGATATGTATGCCATAGACTATGCCATCGTAAAGAACGAGGCATTAAATTTATACATTTATCTTTACCATCCCAAGCCAATCCACTTAAGCCCCCTTGCGGCCATACCAATTGCCATATCCCAATCTAATTGGCCCTTTTTGCAACGATTGCGACCACGACCTAAGAACAATAACGGAATGTATTCGTTTTCACCATACATAGAAATTATTTCTTCCATATCATTTCGCTCTTCATCAGATAAGGTATCTAAACCGTACATGCGTATACCTTGAATTTCATCGATACCAAATGTTTGCAATCTAGCTTCTAACTTTTCCATTGCTTCCGATACATCACTGCCGGTAATAGGAATAATACATTCCTCAATACATATATCATTCCACCATAGCCATAGATGCATAGCCCCTTCTTCAACAACACCAGTTACCGTCCCACTACGCCGCATCAAGCAGTAACAAATAGGAATGGGCCAAAAATCGATAACATCTACTGGCGCATACGTATCTCGTATGCCTTGTTTTAACAGCTCGAGAGAATGACGATCTACGGCTACCATAAACATATGATAACTATGTCTTGGATATTCTCGACGACACGCATCCATTTGGAAACTATCTCCATTAAAGTTAAAGTAATCCTCTACATTCCACTTAATAAATTCCTTCATATCAAAATCGTGAGGATCATAAGGTGCTACACGCATTTGCGTATCTATATTAGCTACAATGCTATAGGCCCCTTCGTCTAAATCATAGGTTTCTATAAATCTAGTAACGTCTTCATCAATAGGTCCACTCCGTTTCATCTCTAATGCATCGGTAATGACCATTGTTTTATTTTCAATATGAGCTGTAACACATACAATACGCTCATCCGTAATACAAACACCAGAATGAATTTTCTTTTTCCGTTTCATAGCCTCACCTCAATAAGGTTTTACCTTTACCACATGCATACGTTTATCTTGATCTACTGTGACATACATATGAACGCGGCTCACTATTTCCCGATTTTTTAATTTCCCATAACTCATAACATGACGAGGATTATCCATCGAACGATCCGGTTCAATGGTAATTTCTACATCCCCCTCATCTGACACTATTAGTTTTTGTTGAAAGTCCCAAGTATTACCTGCCTTACAATACCCTACAAACCAATGAGCCCCTCTTTGAGCTGCATAATGAGCCTCTTCTAAATGGAGTTCATCGACGGCATTGCTTTCACAAATTTGACTAATACGAAGCCCCATAAAGGCTAAGAGCAATAATAAGGACATCGTAAGTATAGCTACATATGTAATAAAGCCCGCATTATGGGCTCCTCCGTTCATGGCTTGTCTCCTCATTATCTTTATACCAATCATAAACAGTACTCTGCCCTATAGCGACCTCATACAGAGCTAATCCACCATATCCGCTAGTATAGAGCTTATTATTAGTAAAGCGATTGTTAATGTACCATCGCAGATGAACTGTTTTATTATTATCTAGACTAAATGGGTGTTCCTGCGTATACCCTACATTACGCTTGTCTCTTGTTCCTATGATGCGACTACCACTTACGGGTTGTAGGCTACCATCCGTGAGTTTTCTGTAAAGAGCATGTCTTTGTACGGTCAAGGTCGTACGCTTTGTATCATGAATATATAAGCTTATATTCTTATCTTCTACGGTAACCTCTACAGGATTCCATATCATTTGAGCTACCACCATACGCCGTGTATAACGACCATCCTCCATCATCGCTACGCTATCTAGTAATTTGGCGTCCCACATAACCGCATAGAATACAATGCCTAAGAGCAAGGTAAGGACGATAACAGAAATCGTCATACTAATAAGGGTCGAGTACAATATAAAGCCTTCATGATTACCTTTACTATTCATCGTATTTCCTCCAAATCAATGGATAGTGAATAGACAACCGTTTCATTATCTATGGCCTCTACCGTTAAACGTTGTAGTGAAATGCCCTGCACTACTACGGGCTCCACATATGTTTTATACGTAATAGCCTCACTAGGGCTCATAATAAATTGTGACTTATGTACGCCGGTTTGAAGTGTTCCCGTTTCATAATATGCTGCTTTACCTTCCTCTACATACGTTATAGTATCTTGCAATATATGGTCCCAATAATAAGCCTTATATATCGTTATCGTCGCCATCCAGAACACAGATAATACAATAGGTAACATAAACATAATAATAGCTGACGAGATTAAAGCATCGCCATACATAAACCCTTCAGTGTACTTCTTCCCATCTGATACGCCCCGTTTGTACCGATACCCATATGCGATTTTTCTCACCACTTTCACGATCTGTCAGAACAATTTCTGTTCCGTCATAAGGTAAACCAAGAGCTGAAAAAGAAATAATAGTCATAGATCTTGTATTCTCAATATTAGGAGGCAATGATATGTTTACCGTATGATGATTGGCGTCTTCTTCAATAGTGTAACTATCCTTATTTAATATAAAGAGCATTCTACCTTTCCCATTTGACTTATGTCCAAGCATGGACCAAAGCTGAACCTTTTTTAGCATATACACAACCTCTTGAGTAGCTCCATTTAGAGTATACCGACTAGGTGTTGTCACAATGGGTAAGGCAATAGATATGAGAAGTAATACTAAACTTATGGTAATCATCCACTCAGCTAGTAAGGAGCCTAACTGGCCATCTATAGGTTGTGCCTTAGCCATTGGTATATTACCTCCATATATAGACCACCATGCAAGGCGCACCAACCTCCAAAGCATAGAAAGGGACCAAATGGAATGTATCGATTACGATAACCTGTTAGTAAGAGATAGAGAGAACCAACACAAAATGATACGTAAAAGAAACATACAATCTCCCATGGCGTAAGCCATGTGGCAATGGCAGAAAACCATTTTACATCACCAAGTCCAAAGCCTTTATGACTCATTAGACGAAATCCATATGTAATAGCCCCTACACTCATAACACTTAATAGGGTTATTAATATAGATTTATCGTTTATATAGCTATATATAATTCCACCTATTACAAGGGCCATAGCCCCTTCATAGGGCAATATATAGTAATGCATATCGATGGTAGCACCTGCTATGATGATGAGTGAAAACGCAGCATACAAAGCAACGTGAATAAAGGATATTGCCTTCAATGATAATAGAATAGGTAACACTACAGATGCTATATATACGATGAGTCCTATTACATAACTAGTCCCTTTCATACCTTGTCCTTCCATATATTAAGCACCTTTAATCGATGCCAATACCAGGCAATCAATATGTATGTGCCTAATAAACACTATATGTCGATTAAATTAAATACTATATGTCGATTAAATTAAACACTATGTACCTAATAAACACTATATGCGAATTAAATAATATATACCTATCGATTAAGGTACACTAGGTGCTGTTACAACTACAGCTTTTGCAGTACCACCGCTAACAGCTTCATAAGTAATGGTATATTCTTTACCTTTTGCTGTCTTAACATGTTCAGTCAAATACCCTTCTTTATAAAGGTTTTCAACTGTTGGTGGTGTATCTACATTCTTGTCGATCATGTAGAGCTGGGTGGCATTTTTTATAATTTGAATATCTGCCGTTTCTTTTGCAGATCGAGCTCTATCTGCGGCAGATAAGAACTGTGGCATAGCAATGGCTGCTAAAATAGCGATAACCGCAACGACAACCATTAATTCTACAAGGGTGAAACCACCTTTTCTCGACTTGTTAAGTCCTTCTCGAACACGACATATATGTAATCGCTCTACTATCCATTGTCCACACATTTCTAAGCGATGATTAACCCCATGAACCATATGTATAACGGAACTCATAATATCCTCCTTTTACATTATGTAATACAATTCGATTCTATTTAATACTGGTAAAATGATGTCTATTGTCCTCCTAGTTTGGCGATAGACGTAAATAAGGGATACATAACAGAAACGACTAATACGGCTACACCAATGCCCATGACAGTTAATAGTACAGGTTCTAATAATCGCTCTAATCGAGCAATATATTTTGAAAGTATAGACTCATAGTAGTGACCACAATGATTTAACATCTTTACTAACTCACCGCTTTCTTCCCCAATAGAAACCATTTGCCATATAAAATCATTCCCTATATGACCATTGCGTAAACTTTCTTCAAAAGAATGGCCAGTTAATAGTTTTGCCTCCACCTGCTCACTACATTTAGTGCCATATAGATTGCCCCATAAGGGACGAGTAATGTTCATGGTATGAATAATCGAAATCCCCGAGTCGAGCAACAGAGCCCACACCTTCAACATGCTCGTATAGTACACACAAGTACTCCATTGGTATCGGTGAGCCAACTGCCAAAGCCAACGATGTACTTTACATCTCATGCTATGCTGCTTATAAGCAAATACTATTGAACCTATTACAACACTATGTATACCTATCACCATCAAAGGATGTTCCTTTAACCCTTGTCCTAATGCAAAGAGGGCTCGCGTCATCAATGGTAATGTAATATGCATGGTAGTAAAAACCTTTTCAAAGGATGGAATGATAAACAGGATGGTAACGAGAAAGAATACGTTCATCATGAGAAGAAGAAATATAGGATAAGAAATAGCACTCATAACCTTTTGTCGGAGTTGTCGTTCCCAATCGTAGTGACGTGAAATGTATTGTAAGCTTTCACCTAAAGTGCCTGCAGCCTCTCCACTTTCTAGTAGTGCTAAGGCTATAGCAGGACAACCTTCACTACGTAATGCTTGCGATAAGGTTTGGCCTCTCTCAATCGATTCATACAAGGCCGTATATAGCAAACCTCGTTTTCCCTGACAGAGTAACTGTAAAGCCCTTCGTAAAGGCACACCAGACTCTATCAGTAATCCTAGTTGATAGGTTACATCGACCACCATAGCATGATTCCATTTATGTTTTTTCTTTTCTACTTGTAAAGATATTTTATAAATCTTGTATCCATCGCGTTTTAGCCGTGTTGCAATCTCCTGTTCTGAATCGCCCCACATCACCCCTTTTTCTGTTTCATTATTCTCATTTTTTACGACATATTCATAAGCCTCCATGTATTCACCTACAATAATTGTTGATCTAATAGCGTATGTAGTTGTTGTTGAGAGCCATATTGTGCCTTCACATCTCTCACAGCCATTTCTAGTGTTTTCATAGGTAATTGTGTTTCTTGAATGGAAATAATTTGAGGTTCCTTACGAGTGCGAATTAAATTTGCTACTGCATGGGTATTTAGTAAAATATCACGAATCGTAATGAACTTCTTATTCCACCTAAGTAGTCGCTGACATATAACGGCACGTAACACTTGAGATATTTGACTACGTACCTCTTCTTGTTGCTCTCCTGGGAAAAGAGATATCATACGATGAACAGCCATTACAGCCCTTTGTGTATGCATAGTAGCCATCACAAGATGCCCCGTCTCTGCCGCATGAAGTGCAGCCTCCAAGGTTTTGCGATCACGAAGTTCTCCTACCATAATGACATCTGGGTCCTCCCGCAAGGCATCTCGAATACCGTCAGACATAGACTTAATATCGGCACCTAATTGCCTTTGATGAATTAAAGATCTTTTAGGCTTAAATTCAAACTCGATAGGGTCTTCTAAGGTTATGATATGACGCTCCATTGTCTGATTAATATAATCAATACAACAAGCTAAGGTGAAGCTTTTACCACTGCCCGTAGGACCACAGACGAGCAATAAACCATCATGGGCCTCACATAATTTTTGTAGCAGTTGCCCTTCACTGTTATCATCTAGTGAAAGTTGTTGATGACAGAGTAAGCGCAAGGTACCACATATGGTTTGATTAGCCCGATATAGATGAACGCGAATGCGCACACCACAACAAGAGCATGCTTCATCAATGGATTGCCATTCGTAGGAGGCTATACCACATCGCCGTAAAATATCTTCGATTAAGTCTGTCGTACACACAAAGCTAGTAGCCTTCAATCCATCACCATGTCGCAAGTATATAGGCTGTCCACATTGTAGATGAATATCTGTTGATGATAACTGTATTGCTTGTTCTACAATAGTTTCTAAACTTTCACTATTACAGCATGAGTCCACAACGATGCACCTCCTCAATAGATGTAACATGCTGAGATACGGCCTCACGGGCAGAATCCTCTAATGATAGTAATAGATGTGTTTCTAATTGGTCCCAACAGGCCGAATTAGCTGGAATCTCTAAAAATTCAAAGAGTGCTGTCCGCCCATGGTACACTGTACCATCGAATTTTCTAACTAACCGTTGTGCAATAGCCCCCATTAAGGTAGCTCGAATTAAATATGGTTCTACCCCCATATCCATGAGCCGCGTTACTACGCCCATAGCAGTATTTGTGTGAATGGTAGACAATACGCGATGTCCCGTTAAAGCAGCTTTAACAGCGAGCTCCGCAGTCTCCTTATCCCTAATCTCACCAATCATAATCGTATCGGGATCTTGGCGTAGTACAGATCTAAGGCCTTTTGCAAAGGTAAAGCCAATCTTCTCATTGATACCAATTTGGATGGCCCCTTTGATTTCAGCCTCTACGGGGTCCTCTAGACATATGAGCTTTGTTTCCTTTAAATTTAACATGCGGAGCATGGCATATAGAGTAGCCGTCTTGCCACTGCCCGTAGGCCCACAGATGAGCAATAAGCCATAAGGACGTTTTAGTAATTGCTCGATGTGTTCAAAAATATCTGTACGCATGCCTAAAGCTTTAAGGTCTTTATGACTGCCCTCATTACCCATAAGGCGACAGACTAAAGTCTCGCCGTATAAGCTGGGCAAAGTAGATACACGCATTGTTATGGCTTTATCTTTATGACTCCAAGCCCAACGTCCGTCTTGAGGCAATCTTTTCTCGCTAATATCTAATGAACTACAAACCTTGATGCGATTAATAATAAGCTCCGCATCTTCATTAGATACTGTCATGTAATTTTGTAACAGTCCATCTTGTCGTAGTCGAACATGCACACCACTTTTAACTGGATCAAAGTGAATATCGCTCACATGATGTTCTAAGGCATACAAAATAATATCGTCTAATGTCACGTCTACATACATGGTCACCTCCAATAACCTTGCGGTATGTTTTTACCTCACACTAGCGTATGGCGTTATAGGTTTCGACATCACCCCCAAAATTCCTTTTTTATTTTTAAAAATCCACGAAGCGAAAACTTTTCTATTTTTGAGCATACAAAAAAGGCGCCCCAAAGGGCGCCCTTATTGGACTATTAGATATAACATATCTTATTTTAAGTTGTAGAATACGTCATTACCTTTATATTGAGCTGTTTCGTATAACATTTCTTCAATGCGAAGCAATTGGTTATATTTTGCTACACGTTCGGAGCGAGCTGGTGCACCAGTCTTAATTTGACCAGCATTTACAGCTACAGCAATATCAGCGATGAATGTATCTTCTGTTTCGCCAGAGCGATGAGATACTACGCAAGTGTAACCAGCGCGTTTAGCAAGTTCCATAGCATCGAAAGCTTCAGTGAGGGTACCAATTTGGTTAACTTTTACAAGAATAGAGTTACCTACACCAAGCTCAATACCACGAGCTAAGCGTTTTGTGTTAGTTACGAATAAATCGTCACCAACGAGTTGTACGCGGTCGCCAAGACGATTTGTTAATACTTTCCAGCCTTCCCAATCTTCTTCAGCAAGACCATCTTCGATGGATACGATTGGGTATTTGCCTACTAGGTACTCATAGAAGTCTACCATTTCAGCAGCTGTTTTAACTTTGCCTTCACCAGCAAGATTGTATTTACCATCTTCGTAGAATTCAGAAGATGCAGAGTCAAGAGCTAATTTGAAGTCTTTACCAGGCTCATAACCAGCTGCTTTAATAGCTTCACAGATTACTTCCAATGCTTCTTCGTTGGATGCTAAGTTAGGAGCAAAACCACCTTCATCGCCTACGGCAGTGCTAAGACCTTTGCTATGAAGTACGGATTTCAATGTATGATATACTTCTGCACAGCTGCGAAGAGCTTCAGCGAAAGATTCAGCGCCTACAGGCATGATCATGAATTCTTGAATGTCTACGTTGTTATCCGCATGTGCACCGCCGTTCAAAATGTTCATCATAGGAACTGGCAACTCTTTTGCGTTGAAACCGCCAAGGTATGCAAATAATGGCAAATCCAAAGATTCAGCTGCCGCACGAGCTACTGCCATGGATACACCAAGGATTGCGTTAGCACCAAGGTTAGACTTATTATCTGTGCCGTCTAATTTCAACATTAAGTTATCGATAGCCACTTGTTCTGTAGCATCATAGCCGATAAGTGCAGGACCGATTTTAGCATTTACATTGTCGATAGCTTTCAAAACGCCTTTACCAAGGTAACGGGATTTATCGCCATCTCGTAATTCTACGGCTTCAAACATACCAGTAGAAGCACCAGACGGAACGGCTGCTGTAGCAATAGTGCCATCTTCTAAACATACTTCAACTTCAACAGTTGGATTGCCGCGGGAATCTAAAATCTCTCTTGCAATGACTTGTTCAATTACTGCCATTTTATCACCTCATAAATCTAATGTGGGGGTCTTCAAAACCTTCCACCACTATGTATCGATTGTGTCTAACTATAGTGAAAGTTA
Source organism: uncultured Veillonella sp. (assembly GCF_963524655.1). Lineage (GTDB taxonomy): Bacteria > Bacillota > Negativicutes > Veillonellales > Veillonellaceae > Veillonella. The sequence goes on along the minus strand of NZ_CAURHA010000009.1, from coordinate 29,109 downwards.
GACCTTAATTTTATGCTTTATGTACTAAACTATGACCTGTCATAGCACTTGGTAGTTCTATGCCAGCCAAGTCTAATAATGTAGGAGCAATATCACATAATTTACCAGCTTCTAAGGTAGCTGTTTTAAGTGTGTCGCTCATTAAAATTAAAGGAACTAGGTTCGTTGTATGCGCCGTATGCACTTTACCAGTTTCATGGTTAACCATGAGCTCTGCATTACCATGATCTGCAGTAATCAGCAGATGACCATTTTTACTGCGAATGGCATCTACAATGCGACTTAAGCAAGTATCAACAGCTTGAATCGCTTTAACAGCTGCTTCAAAGCTACCTGTATGACCGACCATATCTGGATTTGCAAAGTTCAAGATAATCATATCATATGTTTCATCTTGAATAGCTTGTACAACCTTATCTGTTACTTCATAAGCGCTCATCTCAGGCTGTAAATCATAGGTAGCCACTTGAGGTGATTTCACGAGAACACGATCCTCACCTTTAAATGGTTCCTCTTTACCGCCGTTGAAGAAATACGTCACATGAGCATATTTCTCTGTTTCAGCAATGCGCAGTTGACGATAACCACCAGCACTTAGTACTTCGCCTAATGTTTCAGATAAAGTATCTTTATCGTATACGATATGTACTGGCAAACCATCTTCATACTTGGTCATAGTCGCCATATACAAGGATAGTTGTTCCCGTTTAAAGCCATCAAAGTCAGGCAACACTAAGGCTTTCGTAAGTTCACGGCCCCGGTCTGGACGGAAATTACAGAAGATAACTGCATCTCCATCTTTGATAGTCCCTTCAGCATCAATGACTGTAGGAAGAACGAACTCATCTGCCGCATCTTTATCATAAGACTGTTGTACCGCTTCACAAGCAGAACTTGCCGTTTCACCTTGACCACGTACGATGGCATTGTATGCTAATTCAACACGATCCCAACGATTATCGCGGTCCATCGCATAGTAGCGACCACTTACAGTAGCAATCTTGCCACAGTTTAACTCATCCATATACGCTTCTAAGTCTTTTAAATAGCCTTGTGCACATTGAGGTGCTACATCACGACCATCGAGCAAGGCATGTACATAAACGTGCTCGATACCATTGTCATGAGCCCCTTTAATGACTGCCTTAATATGATCTAAGGAGCAATGCACATTACCATCAGAAACTAGGCCGATAAGATGTAAGCTTTGTTTCTTAGCAACTTCGTATAATTCCTTCATAACAGGGCGATTATAAAACTCGCCAGACTCAACGTCTTTTGTTATACGAGTCAAATCTTGATATACAATGCGACCAGAGCCAAGGTTTAAATGGCCTACTTCAGAGTTCCCCATTTGACCTTCTGGAAGGCCTACCGCAAGCCCTGATGCTTCCAATTTTGTATGTGGATACGTATCCCATAATTGATTAAAACAGAGCGGCTTCGCCTGTACTACAGCATTGGTTGTATCTGATTGATCTCCCATGCCAAAGCCATCTAAGATGACTAGCATTACGGGAGCCTCTAATTTAGCCATTTCTAACCTCATATTAAGCGCTTACTTGATTCGCCGCTTTAATAATATCAATAAATTCATCAACTACTAGGGATGCACCGCCTACAAGAGCACCGTCAATATTTGGTTCTCCTAGAATTTCTAGTGCATTTTCAGATTTAACGCTACCGCCATACTGGATACGCAAGGCATCAGCGGCGTCATCATCATATAAAGAACGAATGTAATCGCGAATGGCTTTACACACCTCTTCAGCTTGTTCAGCTGTTGCGGTCTTGCCAGTACCGATAGCCCAAATTGGTTCGTACGCAATAATGAGTTGACTCACTTGTTCTTTAGGAATATCAGCCAATGCCCCTTTTAGTTGAGACGTAATCCAATCAAGAGTTTGGCCTGCTTCACGTTGTTCTAAACTTTCACCAACACAGACAATAGGGTTTAAATTATGATGGAATGCACTCTTAATTTTGGCATTTACCGTCTCATCTGTTTCGCCATAATATTCGCGGCGCTCAGAATGACCGATAATGACATAATTAACGCCTACCTCTGTAAGCATAAGTGGTGAAATTTCACCAGTGAACGCACCAGCATCATGATAATCCATAGTTTGTGCGCCTACCTCAATCGCTGTGTTACGCGTCAGCACTACAGCACGCTCAATAGCTGTGAAAGGCGGGCAAACAACTACATCACAGGATAATTCCATATCTTGTAACACGCTGTTAAACGCTTCGATCAGAATTGATCCAGACGCAATGGTGCCATTCATTTTCCAATTTCCTGCAATAATAGGTTTTCTCATATTATGCCTCAGACAATGCAGCAATACCTGGTAGGATTTTGCCTTCTAGGAATTCTAAAGATGCACCACCACCTGTGGAGATATGGCTAATTTTATCTGCTAAGCCACTTTTTTCAATGGCTGCTACAGAGTCGCCACCGCCAACGATAGTCATCGCATCAGATTCAGCTACAGCTTTCGCTACTGCATTCGTACCAGCTGCAAAGTTTTCCATTTCAAATACGCCCATAGGACCATTCCAAATAATAGTCTTCATTGGCGCCAATGCTTCTACATAGAGTTCACGAGTTTTAGGGCCAATATCTAACACCATCCAGCCGTCTTCGATTTGATCGACGTCAACGATTTTAGTATTTGCATCGTTGCTGAAAGCATCTGCTACTACAGCATCGATAGGTGTTAACAATTTAGCACCTGCTACGCGAGCTTCCATAACAAGGTCTGTAGCGATAGCTTCTTGACCTTCTTCAAATAAGGAGCTACCAATATTACATCCTTGTGCTTTAATAAAAGCATTAGCCATGCCGCCACCGATGATCATTACATCAACTTTAGGCAACAAGTTAGAAATAACAGAAATTTTATCTGTTACTTTTGCACCACCAATGATTGCTGCCATAGGTGTTTTAGGATGTACAACAGCTGCACTTAATGCATCGATTTCTTTTTTGAGCAAGAAACCTGCAGCCATAGGGATATAATCAGCAATGCCAACTACAGATGCCGCATTACGGTGAGATACACCAAACGCATCGTTGATGGCTACGTCCGCAAGAGATGCCAATTGTTTAGCAAACTCAGGATCGTTTTTAGTTTCTTCGTTGTGATAACGCAAGTTTTCAAGCATCAATATATCGCCAGGTTGTAATGCTTTCACAGCTTCTTCAACCTTAGGGCCAATGCAGTCATCTACGAATGCTACAGATTTGTTGATAAGTTCAGATAAATGCTTAGCACATGGGGCTAAAGACATTTCTGGTTTGCGTTCCCCTTTTGGACGACCAAAGTGAGAAGCAAGGATAACCTTTGCACCTTGTTCTACTAAATAGTTAATAGTAGGTAAAGCACTACGAATACGAGTGTCATCAGTGATGACACCGTCTTTCATAGGAACATTAAAATCAACACGAACAAAAACTGTTTTATTAGCTACTTGTAAACCTTCGATTGTTTGTTTCATCAAAGCCTCCCGATTATAAGCCTTTGCTTGCTACGAATGCTGCCATGTCGATAAGACGTTCGGAGTAACCCCATTCGTTGTCATACCAAGAAACGATTTTAACCATGTTGCCGTCCATAACCATAGTTAAATCAGCGTCAACAATGGAGCTACGAGGATCAGAACCGAAGTCACAAGATACTAATGGCACATCGGATACGCCAAGAATACCTTTTAATTCGCCAGCTGCTGCTTTGCGGAATGCTTCATTAATTTCTTCTTTAGTAGCTGGTTTTTCAAGTTCGCAAACGAGGTCTGTAGCAGATACGTCTGGAGTAGGAACGCGCAATGCGAAACCATCAAGTTTACCTTTCAATTGAGGCAATACCAAAGCTACGGCTTTAGCTGCACCAGTAGTTGTAGGGATGATGGACATAGCTGCTGCACGAGCACGGCGAGGGTCTTTATGACGTGCATCAAGAATTTTTTGGTCATTTGTATAGGAATGAATTGTAGTCATCATACCGCGTTTGATACCGAATTCATCGCACAATACTTTAGCGAATGGAGCCAAGCAGTTAGTTGTGCAAGATGCGTTGGAAATGATGTGGTGTTTTGCAGGATCGTACATGTCTTGGTTAACACCCATAACCATTGTTAAGTCTTCGTTTTTACCAGGTGCAGAAATCAATACTTTTTTAACTGTAGGTTGTTCTAAATGAACTTTTGCTTCTTCTGCATCGCGGTATTTACCTGTACATTCAATTACGATTTCTACGCCTTCTTCAGACCAAGGCAATTTGGATGCATCGCGGTCGTGGAATACGCGGATTTTTTTACCATCAACATAAATGTTGTCTTCATCAAATGTTACTTCGTTAGGAATTGTACCATGTACAGAGTCGTATTTTAATAATAATGCAGTACCTTCATTATCACCAGTTGCATTAATCGCCACAACTTCTACGTCAGGATTATTAATCGCTGCGCGAACTACACATTTACCGATACGACCAAAACCGTTAATACCAACTTTTACTGCCATTGTTAGATCCTCCTAATAACAAAAATTCTAACCAAATTCAAACTAAAATTTATAACTACTCATTCGCCTATAAGGCAGAAATTTGTAACAATTGACGCATGCCTTCAGCCGCTTGCTCATCAATGATAAGTATGCCCTTTTGACAAGCTCGCATCACGCCTATAATTGCGCTCGCCTTTTCTTGTCCACCAGCTACAGCAATGACATTAGGCACCTTTGCCACATCGGGCAAGGATAAACCAATATTATTAGTGGAATAAATCAACTTGCCATCCATATCACAATATTGCCCTAATGCTTCGCCTACAGCATGATTGTCTACCAATTGCTTACGCACATCATCAGCAATATGGCGCTGATCTGCCATGCGCATGGCCGTACCAATACCAAATAACAATACGTCAGTCCTACTGATGAGGTCTCCAATTTCCTTGATTTGCGGTTCACATGTCATGAGCATATGTAATGAATCTTGTGAAAGCCCATCTGGTAAGTGAAGCATCTTGTAAGTTCCACGAAGTCGTTCAGCTAGTACAGAAGCGATGACATTAGCTTGGTATTCCACTACTGCACCAACACCACCACGAGCTGGCACTACAGTAGGATTAAATGGTAAAATTGGCATTTCTTCTGCTACCGCTGCCATGGTGCTGCCACCACTAATAGCCACTACTGAATCAGGCTCTAATAACTCCTGTAACAGTTTTGCCGCTGCGAAGCCAAGCTTTTTAACCATCAACGTTCCTTCTGTCGGTGTAATGATAACCCTATCGATGTGAAGTGCTTCCGTCAATCGGTTTTCTAGTTCGTTAATACGATCTAGTTCGTTTAAAAAATTTCGTAACTTCGGAACAATTGCATGTCCCTCGTCAGTGAGAAAAATCCCTGGTTTATAAATGTCTACTAGGCCATTTGCACGCATCAGTTCAATATGACTTCGTACGGTTCGCTCTGGAAGATCCGTCGCTGTAGCTAATGTCCTGCGACCTATAGGCTCTTCATAAACAAGGTGGTTTAGTATCTTGTATCGCTCCTTTAATACGCTTACGATTTCAGGAACAATACGTTCACATATCATTAGAAACTCGTTCATCGGGTCCCTCCTTTACCCGTTGGGATTATATGAATCGTTTTTCGTCCCATGTGAACAAAATTCGTCCCACCTAAAATAAAAAAATACCTTTACACATTTATTTTATACCCTATGTGAATTTTATTCAACCCTAAATAGCAGAAAACGACATACTTTTGAGGCAATAATAGTAATTTTATACCTAAAAGTATGTCGTTTATTTTAATTTTATTTTGTACCGAAGATACGGTCACCAGCATCGCCTAAACCAGGTAAAATGTAACCATGATCATTTAGTTTTTCATCAAGGGCAGCTACGTAAATAGGTACATCAGGATGCTCCTTATTTACTACCTCAACGCCTTCTGGAGCTGCTACAAGGCACATCAATTTAATGTGTTGTGCACCTTTTTCTTTTAATAATGTAATAGCTGCTGCTGCGCTACCACCAGTTGCAAGCATTGGATCAGTTACGATGAAATCGCGTTCGCTTACATCAGTTGGTAATTTGCAATAGTATTCTACTGGTTTCAAAGTTTCAGGATCGCGGTATAAACCAATATGTCCAACCTTTGCAGTTGGAATCAAGCTAAGCATACCGTTTACCATGCCAAGGCCGGCACGAAGAATTGGGATGATACCCAATTTTTTACCTGCAATGCGTTTGCCAGTCATTTTCATTAATGGTGTTTCTACCTCTACATCCTCAAGTGGTAAGTTGCGTGTAATCTCATACCCCATCAACATAGTAATTTCATCAAGTAATTGTCTGAAGTCTTTAGAGCCTGTTTGTACATCACGCATCAATGTAACTTTGTGTTGAATCAACGGATGTGTCATAACATTAACTTTCATGACTGTCCTCCTATAAAACAATATACGTATCTCTTTGTAGCAATTTAACTATCATATTAACTCTATCATAGAATGAAAAATCATGCCATAAAAATATTAAAAGGGATGTGCCAAGGCACACCCCTTTATGTTAATTATAGACTTGTAAGGCTATAAATATGTAATTGATGTCAGTAATCTAATAGATTAATACAATGGATACGCTTCACAAAGTGCTGCTACGCGTTTGCTAGCATCTTCATGAACTGCTTTATCTTCAGGATTTTTAAGAACTGCTGCGATAATATCAGCAATTTCTTCCATATCTTTCACTTGCAAACCACGAGTTGTAAGCGCTGGCGTACCAAGACGGATACCACTTGTTACAAATGGGCTAGCTGGATCGAATGGAATTGTATTTTTATTACATGTAATACCTACTTCATCAAGTAAATGTTCTGCTTCTTTACCTGTTAAGCCAGTACTGCGAACGTCTACGAGCATAACGTGAGTATCTGTACCACCAGAAACAATTGTTAAGCCTTTATCTTGCAATGCCGCAGCCAATGCTTTTGCATTGTCGATAATTTGTTGCGCATAGACTTTGAATTCAGGTTGCAAAGCTTCGCCTAACGCTACAGCTTTAGCAGCGATAACATGCATCAATGGACCACCTTGGATACCAGGGAAGATGGATTTATCGATTGCTTTAGCATATTTTTCCTTGCAAAGAATCAAACCACCACGAGGACCACGCAATGTTTTATGAGTTGTTGTAGTTACGATATCAGCATATTCTACAGGGTTTGGATGTAAGCCCGCTGCTACAAGACCTGCAAAGTGAGCCATATCTACCATGAAGATAGCATCTACTTCATGAGCTACTTCAGCCATTTTCTTGAAGTCGATTTGACGGCTATAAGCACTACCACCAGCGATGATCAACTTAGGTTTTGCTTCTAATACAATTTTACGGAACTCATCATAGTCGATTTGTTGTGTTTCAGCATCTACACCGTATGGTACTACATTGAAGTATGTACCAGATACGTTAACTGGAGAACCATGAGTCAAATGACCACCGTGGGACAAATTCATACCTACAATAGTGTCGCCAGGTTGCAATAATGCAAAGTACACACCAAAGTTGGCTTGGGAACCAGAGTGAGGTTGTACATTGGCATGTTCAGCGCCAAACAAGCGTTTTGCACGTTCGATAGCCAATGTTTCGATAACGTCAACGTTTTCACAACCGCCATAATAGCGTTTGCCAGGATACCCTTCCGCATATTTATTAGTTAATACGCTACCTTGAGCTTCCATTACTGCTTGAGAAACAAAGTTTTCAGAAGCGATCATTTCTAATTTATCGCGTTGACGTGCCAATTCTTGATTGATAACAGCTTGAATATTAGGGTCTTGTTTTTCTAAGAAACTCATGAGTATCCTCCTTGTACAAAACAAATATCTATAGGTAATGATGTATTATTTCTCTAATGCTTTAATTTTCTCTACACGGCGTTCGTGGCGACCACCTTCAAATTCCGTTGCCATCCAAATGGTAACAATATCTTTAGCAAGGCCTGGGCCAATAACGCGTTCCCCCATTGTGAGGATATTCGCATTATTATGTTCACGACATGCGTGTGCAGAGAATGTATCATGACAAAGAGCAGCTCGAATGCCCGCTATCTTATTTGCTGCAATACCGATACCGATGCCAGTACCACAGATTAGAATGCCTCGATCTGCTTCACCAGATACGACTGCATTTGCTACAGGTACTGCAATATCAGGATAATCGCAAGACTCCGCTGTATGACAGCCAAAATCTTCTACTTCATGTCCCAATGCACTTAATACTTCTTTAACGGATGCTTTTAAATTCAATCCGCCATGATCACAACCGATTGCAACCTTCATAATATCATCTCCTACGCTTTCTGAGGGGCTGATTTAAGGCCTGCCTCAACTAAATGATAAATTTGCTCCGCACATTGATTATATACGGTTTGATCAGATCCATAGGGGTCAGTAACATCACCATCTTGCCCACCCCACTCGGAAATCGTTTTGATTTTACCTTCCTCAAAGGGGAATTGGCGAAGTAGTACAGATTTGTGATCTTTCGTCATACCGATGATTAGATCTGCTGCATTTACGAGCTCCATAGTTAATGGTCTCGATTCATGATCGGAAATATCAGCAATGGGACGGACAGCTACAACGGCTTGTTCAGTTGGCTTTGCTCCATAAGCGGCAAATAGACCAGCCGATACAGTCGTTACATCCTTATGTTGCTGTGCTGCAAGGGCCCGTGTAATTCCTTCTGCCATAGGACTACGGCAAGTATTACCGGTACATACAAATAAAATATTCATAATAACATCCTTACTTAATCACATTTTGTGATTACTTTATACATTATAGCAAAAATATCCAATATGTAAAGACATATTTCTATTATCAGTGGACATTTATAATGTTAGAAAATTTACTTATAAATGATATGATGACCGGATGCTTTTTCCATTCGGTTCATGATGGCAACGCCAAAACCGTCATCATTCACACCTTCTGCTAAGATTAGGGTAACACGATTTTCGTTAAAATGTAATAGGCTTTTATAAAAGTCATGGCCTAATGCTAGTGCGTCTCCATGATGTCCAAAACAATGGCACATGAAATGCGAATCGTCTTTAATAAGCTCATAGGTCTCATGACTTACTAAACAGCCAATAGGCCCTTCTATACCTTTAGAAAGTTCATTAAACGTATTAGCTACAGATTCTGGAGTACCAACGACAACAGTCATAGGTGCATCAGGAGCATAATGTGTATACTTCATACCAGGCGCCTTAGGTTTAGTTTCATCACTCACTAAGGCTGTGTCGTACTCTACAGTGGAAACAACAGTTTCTAGCTGTGCCTTTGTAATCCCACCTGGACGTAAAATAATAACTTTATCATCATGCACTTCTACTACAGTAGACTCTACACCAATTGTGCAAGGACCAGCATCTAAAATATAAGAAATGCGACCATTCATATCGTTATATACATCTTGAGCCGTAGTTGGACTAGGACGGCCTGAAATATTAGCACTTGGCGCTGCTATAGGTATACCTGCACGTTGTAACAACACGCGACATCCATCATGATCAGGACAGCGAAGTGCTACACGAGGTAATCCACCTGTTGCACGGTCTGGCACTAAATCAGACTTAGGTAGTGTAATCGTTAAAGGTCCTGGCCAAAAATTATCCATCAAGGCTTGAGCCGTTGTAGAAACTTCAGTGACTAATGGTTTAATACTTTCACTATTGGGAATATGCAAAATCAACGGATTATCTGATGGACGGCCTTTGGCAGCATAGATTTTATCCATCGCCTCTGGATCAAGACCATTGGCACCCAAACCGTATACAGTTTCTGTCGGTATAGATACCAATTCACCATTGCGTAATGCACGAGCTAACATATCTATATCTTGTTCAGATGGATTTGTAATAATTTTAGTATCCATATTAGCCCTCATACACAGCTGTAACTACGCGATTATGTCCACCTAGATCAGCTATAAATTGAATATTTGAATATTGACCGGTTGCTTCTAATAGTTTTCTTACCGCCTCAGCTTGGTCATAGCCCACTTCAAAGGCTACGCGACCATTAGTTTCTAAATAAGCACCACATTCTCTGGCGAGAATACGATAGAATACAAGTCCATCCTCTCCACCAAATAACGCAATATGAGGCTCATTTAACACATCTTGAGACAACATCTTTGCATCACCAGTACGAATATATGGCGGATTAGAAACGATGAGGTCAAATTTCTCATCCGTTCCACGCAAAGCTGAAAACATATCAGATTCTTTAAATTCAACTCGTTCAGTTAAGTTAAAGGAGTCTGCATTCTCTCTAGCTAGTGGCAAAGCATCTGTAGAGATGTCTAACCCTACACCTACTGCATTTGGCAAATAATGTAATAAACTTAGCAATATCGTCCCTGGACCAGTACATACATCAAGAATACGCATAGTGCAATCTTCAGAATACGTATCTAGTACATGTTCAATCAATGTTTCCGTATCAGGTCGCGGAATTAAAACTTTATCGTTCACCTTAAAGGTAAGGCCCATAAAGTCCTTTTGCCCCGTAATAGATGCTACACTATATCCCTTAGCTCTTTGTTGTACAAGCGGTCTAAAGGCATCTAGCTCCTCTTGAATTAGAGGTTGGTCATAGTGAGTATATAGATAAATACGATCTTTACCTAAAACGTGAGAAAGCAGTACTTCCCCATCAAGTCGAGGTGTATCCATCTCCTTGCTTTGAAAGTACTGCTCTGTCCACTGGAGAATACGACCGATTGTCCAAATCTCCTTATGCATTTGTATTAGCCTCCTGCATTTTTGCCGCTTGGTCAGCAGCATTTAAGGCTTGAATTATTTCATCAAGATCGCCATTTAATACAGCATCTAGTTTATAAAGTGTTAAGTTAATGCGGTGATCTGTTACGCGACCTTGTGGGTAGTTGTACGTACGAATACGTTCACTACGGTCACCAGTGCCAACTTGACTCTTACGATCTGCTGCCATACTAGCTTGCGCCTCTTGTTCGGCTTGGTCTTGTAATTTAGCACGTAATACGCGCATCGCTTTATCTTTATTTTTAAGCTGAGAACGTTGGTCTTGGCACGCTACAACAATACCAGTTGGTAAGTGAGTAATACGAACGGCAGACTCAGTTTTATTGATGTGCTGACCGCCTGCACCACTGGCACGGTAAGTGTCGATTTTTAAATCTTTTTCATTAACTTCAATATCGACATCTTCCATCTCTGGTAATACAGCTACTGTAACTGTAGACGTATGTACACGACCTTGTGTTTCTGTAGTAGGTACACGTTGTACACGATGTACACCAGATTCAAACTTCATCTTAGAGTATACATTCTCGCCTTCTACAGAGAAAACAACCTCTTTAAAGCCACCTAGTTCAGGTTCATTCGCATCGATAATTTCACAACGCCACCCTTGGCTTTCCGCATATTTTGTGTACATACGGAACAAATCGCCTGCGAATAAGGCTGCTTCGTCACCGCCAGCACCACCGCGAATCTCAATGATAATATTCTTATCGTCATTAGGATCCTTAGGCAATAATAGGATTTGTAACTTTTCTTCTAATTCCTCTTTTTGAGGTTTTAACTCTTTTAATTCCTCTTGAGCCATTTCGCGGAATTCTTCATCCAAAGATTTATCTTCGATAACTTCCATAGCTTCATCAAGGCCAGCTAATACTTTTTTATAAGTACGGAATGTTTCAACTGTTTCAGATAATTGGGAATGTTGACGTGTCAATTTACGCCATTCATCTTGGCGAGCAATGATTTCAGGGTCACTGATGCGCTGCTCAAGGTCCATAAATTTATCTTCAATAACTTGTAATTTATCTACTAACATGTTTATTCCTCTTCATATGCATCACTCTCAGGAGGACGAACCTCTTCAAGAGCACGTATAGCTACTTCAATTTGATCATCTTCTGGTTCACGTGTGGTCATGTATTGTAATACAAGACCGGGTTTAATGATGGCTTTCACAAAGGAATGCTCACTGCGTCCAGCAAGACGAATGACCTCGTACGCAATACCTGCTACTACGGGCATAAGCAGTACGCGGCTCAGAATACGTTCTAGTAAATTAGGCCAACCTAAAAAAGCAAATACAAAGATACTCACTACCATAACGATAAGTAAGAAGTTTGTACCACATCGGGCATGTAACCGACTTTGTTTACGAACGTTTTCTACGGTAAGAGGCAAATCTAATTCATAAGTATGAATTGTTTTATGCTCTGCCCCATGATATTGGAAAACTCGTTGAATATCCTTCGTAAGACCAATCCCCCAAATGTAGAGCAAGAATAGCACTAAACGAATGACACCTTCAATGAGATTTAATACTACATGATTATCCTGTACACCAGGAATAAATTTTACGATAAATGTTGGCAAAGCCAAAAATACAGCTATCGCAAAGACTGTGGAAATAACCATGGTAATGGCAATTTCACTATTAGACATTTCCTCCTCTTCATCACCAGCTGCCTTGGCGGAAAAGGACAATGCCTTCATGCCAATCACTAGAGATTCATAGAGAGCTACACAGCCACGAAGAAATGGTTTTTTCAAAATTGGATATGTGTCAGCAATAGATTTTGTAGCCTCTTTTTGAACTACAATAGTGCCTGCTGGCTCACGTACAGCTGTTGCCGTATAGCCAGGGCCTCTCATCATGACACCTTCGATCACAGCTTGTCCACCGACAAACTTTTTAATACGTTCTGTGTTCACAAGAGCTCCTCTCATAAACAAATAGAGGCAGAGCCCATAGCCCTGCCAATAGATGCTACATTACATGACAAATTATTTGCCGTAACGTTTGTTAAATTGTTCAATACGACCACGAGCTTGAGCTGCGCGTTGTTGACCAGTGAAGAACGGATGGCATTTGGAGCAAACGTCTACACGAAGGTCTTCTTTTACAGAGCCAGTTTTGAATGTGTTGCCACAACCGCAAGTTACTGTAGCTTCTTTATAGTCTGGATGAATACCTTGTTTCATTCTATACACCTCTTTCCGACAATCAATATTATTCTTATAGATTATAGCATGACACTTGTACAAATGCAAGTTGCCAATACTATTCCTTGGATGCTTGTTTTTCTTCAATAGACTCAGCTAGGATAGTCTCCAAGTCGCTTTCGTTGAGAATATCGCGCAACGCAATAAGCTCTTCTAAAGACAAAGTAATACCCTTTTTCATGCTTGTATATTCACTATCCCAAGCGCGAAGATCAAACTTAGGATTATATTTGCCCCAGCTAGTACATGTTAATTGTTTTTTCCAACCATCTTTATCTTCAGACAAAGTACCGATAACTTTGAAGATTTCAAAATTGATAACTGCCATGGTGCCTCCTTTCTTACACATGCGTGTAGTATGTTTCATACCTACTATATTTAGTAGTTCATATTTTTTAGGATACGATATATTTTAAACTAAAAGCTTAAGTTTTACAATTAGTTTTTATAGTCGCTATAATCTTCAATATCAATAGATGTTGTAGGAGGCATAACTTGAGCTCCTAATGTATCTACTGTTTCCTTCCAGTTCTCTGTTGCTGCTGTGACAGCGTTAATATACGCTTCATCTGCGGCTTGAACAGATTCAATTAATTGGGCTTCGTCTTTTACATCTAATACGCGACGACGTACACTGCTAAGCATATAGCCGAAGGATTCTTCTGTTTGCACGAGCATAGAGATTTCTTGAATTAATGTTTGACCAATTGTACTGCAGAAGTACGCATACCACATATAAGCAAGTTCTGCGTCTGGGAACATCCAGTATACATCATCTGTAGGTGCTTCTGTTGTAATATCTACGTCTACATGATCTGTATAACGTTTGAAAGTAAGGAAGTAAGCGCCGCTTTCAACAAGAGCATTACGACCTAATTCAGATACACGACTATCGATACAGTAAATGCCATCTTGACCTAATGCCACATCAGTTTGACCACCTGGCAATAAGATAGAACGTAAGGATAAACCATAATTTAATACGGAAAATACTGGTAATTGAGCAAATACACCATGAGGTAATGGAATATAATTAATCGCTTTCCACTCATCCCCTACACGTTCACGAAGGCCAACGCGCATCTTTTTAACTTCATATTTACCATATACAATTTCGTAAGCCCCTAATGGAGTCCACTCACGGATGGCTTCCACTCGTTTTTGGTTCAAGAAGAATTGTAAGGCCATATTGTTTAAGCCCAATTGATTTTGTACCATCGTTGCAGGTAAGAACAATTGTGCAGTCCCTTCTGGTACCAAGTTATGCAAACCATTCGCCACTTCCTCTACAATATCTTCAGAAGATTGGAACATGCCAACCGTACCTGTAAAGATATGGTCAAAGTAGCTGCGATGAGGCCAATGATTAATGATTTGAGCCATCGGATATAGACGAGATAAGATACTATAGCATACTGGAGATGCCGTGTAGAGAACAACCTTTTTATCTTCATAAGATTGAAGAATTTCCTCTACCATGCCAGTATATTCTTCTACATAAGCGTAAAGAACGAGCTCTCCCGTTTTACTATGGGCTTCAATGCTTTCACGAACAGGAGTTTCCCAAATAGTGCCTACATCTAGGCCATCTAAGATACCTGTATCACTGATAAAATCAAAGAGTTCCACCCTAAAGGATGGTCCATATAACGCTTGAAACGTATTTAAATCGTATGGTACAGGACCAAAGGATTCAACAGTAGATTTTTCTGCCAATCCAGATAGCTCCTCTGGTGTTACACCCCACTCACGGGAACTAGCGTTGCTAGAAATCAATTGATCTAATACATTAAAACGCATTAATTCATTTACAATATCGATGCCTTCAATACCATGAGTGGCACAAAGGGTAATAAATTCTTCATTATTTGCTTTCATATTAAACCTTTCCTGCAGAAGGACATAGATGATTTAAGAAACAGTCTTCACATAAAGGCTTACGAGCCTTACATAATTTACGACCATGGTAAATTAACCAGTGATGTGCAGCAGCCCAATCCTCTTTTGGAATGGCCTTTTGCAATTTTAGTTCCATCTCTTCTGGGGTCTTTGCAATACCTAGTTTTAATCGATTTGATACGCGGAATACATGAGTATCTACCGCAATGGCTGGTGTACCAAACAGTACTGACACAACCACATTTGCCGTCTTACGACCTACGCCTGGTAATTCAACGAGTTGATCAAACTCAGGAGGTACCTCGCCATGATATTGTTCTACCAAAATTTGGCAGGTAGCAATTAAGTTTTTTGCTTTGGACTTATAAAGACCGCAATCTTTAATAAGAGTTTCTAGTTTTGTAACCCCTATTTCAAGCATTTTAGCAGGATGATTTAATTCAGGAAACAATCGTTTCGTAACGATATTTACCCGTTCATCCGTACATTGAGCGGACAAGACAACAGCTACTAATAATTCAAATTCATTTGTATACTCAAGGGCAGGTTTTGCATCAAAATAATGCTCTTGTAATAATTTTAACTGCTCTGCCTTTATTGCTTTTGTTACACGCATACAGCTCTCCTTTCTCACTTGTGAAAGTACAGACGCGTACAACTTATATCTTACCATACGTATTCATTTAGTTCTATGTTATAATAAATCATGTTATTCTAATATAGAATACAGGAGGTCAATATGAGTAATATTAACGATACATTAAAACGTATAAATGAACTAGCAGCAAAGAAAAAATCTGGGCAACAACTCACACCAGAGGAATTAGTAGAAAAAAAAGAACTTTATGAAATTTACTTAAATTTTATTCGAGGCCAAATTACAGATACATTGGACCGTGTTGAATTCGTAGATCCTGAAACAGGTGAACGAACAGCTCCTAAACAAGCGCTCGAAAACTTGGCTAAACAAGCTGACAAAGACATAAAAGAACATAAAGATATTCACTAATATAAGAAAAAGCCACTTGATACGAGTATCAAGTGGCTTTTTGTATAAGTTTTAATTATCTATTATAATTTGCCGAGTCGTTTCATAACATTATAAATTTTTTCAGCTAGTCCTGTCATTTGGAATTTAGGAATACCACAGGCAGCCACACGAATACCCTTAGCTAAAGCAATAACATAAACATGTTCTTTCTTCAATTCTTCGCAGATAGCATTAGCAGAATCTGTAGGAATTGTAATGAAGAAACCACCGCGGTAAGGCAACATAGGAAGGCCTACTTGTGCGGCTTCTTCTTTGAAGATGTCAGCACGATCGCGAATCAATTGGTAATAGCTATTACGCTCCTCTTCATAGGTTTTAAATTTAACAGGATCTGCCACAATATTTGCCATTGTACGCATTGCAGGACGACAAATATTAGACCATGTTGCACGGCTAGTATTTTTGTTGATTTCTAAGAATTCATCAGCGATTTCTTCATCATCAGAAATACCGATCATAGCACCTACACGTTGACCGTACATAGTAAAGCCTTTAGACAAGCTATAGCACACACATGTAAGGATAGCTTTTGGCAAGTGCCCAAATTTGCTAAAGAATCCACGTACTTCCTCTCTATCACCAGAGAAGTCTAGATACGCCACATCAATACCAATGATGACATTATTACGACCAATCGCAACAAGTTCTTTCAAGAAATTAAGGATGGAGTCCCAATCTTTGTCTTCAATAGAGTAACCAGTTGGGTTATTACCAGGTGTATTGAACAGGATTACTACATTTGTTTGTCTTGCTGCTAATTCGTTTACACGATTTTTGAATGCTTCATGATTAAAGTTATTTTGCTCATCAAATAAAGAGTACGTTACAAGTGTACGACCAATGTCGCTACAAATTACTTTATAAGCACCCCAGTACCAGTCAGCAGTTAACACTTCATCACCAGGCTCAGTATAGTTATGAATTAAGTGATGGATACCGCCAGTGCCACCAGCTGTAGCGATGCTACGGATGTGACCTTCTGGACGAGAATTACCAAAACATTCTTTCTCAGCAGCTGCTAAAAACTCTGGAACACCTGCAATTGGAGCATAGCCAATATGTTCAGTGTCAGAAAGACCCAAATATTCTTCTTTAACGGTTTTGAGGAAAACTAATTTGCCATCTTCATCATGAATAGCACCTAAAGTACCGTTTATAACGTTCTCGCGACCATTTTCTTTAGCATCAGCTAATGCTTGTCCAGCAGTAACAAAGATCACGTCTTTTAATTTTTTCCCTTTTGCATGCTTTGCAGCAACACTTGTCATAACTTACACCATCCTATCTAAAATGAATATTACACATTTATAATACCTAAACTGCTTTAATTATACAACGTGTATTCATGAAATATATTGTATACATAAGAAATTTTACTAATTACAAGCAATTTAATCATTAAACAAGCTTTGTATAGAATATACTAAATATCCTATACAAAACTCTTATAATAAAAAATATACAAAAAACAGTAAATATATAACAAAAAAAGGACCACTCATAAGAGTGGTCCCAATTTCCTTAGAAGGAGTAGCCTACACCAGCGTGTAAACCTTTTGCAGTTTTATCGTTACTATCTACGCTATATTTATCATAGCCATAATATAGGTTTAAGTCGATATCAGGACGTACTTCGTATTGAGCACCTACTTGGTAAGTTTGCTTAATATCGTTGCCCCAACCAGCTTTAGCAAAGCCGTTTACTTTTTCTGTTAAAGGTACATGACCGATAACACCAGCTTGGAAGCCCAATTCAGTGTCATTTGTACGAATTGCAGTACCTGCACCATAAACGTTTACGTTTGGATGCACTTTGTAAACTAATGCTAATTGATGATCTTTGATATCACCATTTTTTGCATTTACTTTATCGTAAGAATATTGTACTGCCGTTTTATCGGAAAGATCATGTTGCAAAGAAACACCAAAACCATCGTTGCTATTACCGCCACCTTTGGATACATGTTGTTTAAATGCATAATCAGCTTGTACCTTAGTGGAACCATCGCTAATTTTTGTTACAGGTGCTGCAGCAAATGCGCTACCTGCTACAACTGTTGCTGCTAGAGTTAATAATACTAATTTCTTCATTTGTACCTCCTATACACATACCTACTAGTATGTCTTACTAAGTTACTATTTACAGATGTTATAGTTATACACTCTATAAATTAGCGTTTCATGAATACAGGGATATCAGGGATACCACTGTTAGAATTTGTAGTGGATGTTGGACGAGATGTAGTCGTTGTTTTACCGAATTCTGGCACACTTTTTGCACTAGAATTGAAGCCAGTTGCAACAACTGTAATTTGTACTTTATCGCCCAAGCTTTCATCGATAACAGAACCAAAGATAATATTAGCATCAGGATCTGCTGCATCAGAAATAATTTCAGCTGCTTCATTAACTTCAAAGATGCTCAAATCAGAGCTACCAGAAATATTAAGCAAGATGCCTTTTGCACCATCGATGGAAGTTTCCAACAATGGGCTATTAATAGCCATTTTTGCAGCATCAGCAGCGCGGTTTTCACCTTCGCCAACACCAATACCCATCAAGGCTTCGCCTTGTTCTGTCATGATAGTTTTAACATCAGCAAAGTCAAGGTTAATCAAACCAGGAATTTGAATCAAGTCGGAAATACCTTTGATACCTTGGCGAAGAACATCATCGGCTTTACTGAATGCATCAGTAATAGTACATTTTTTATCAACAACTTGTAGTAGTTTGTCATTAGGGATAACGATAATTGTATCAACTTTTTGAGTCAAGAACTCAATACCTTTTTCTGCTGCAGCACGACGGCGTTTACCTTCGAACGCAAAAGGTTTAGTTACTACGCCTACAGTTAATGCACCAACTTCTTTAGCACATTCTGCAACGATTGGAGCAGCACCAGTACCAGTACCACCACCCATACCTGCAGTTACGAATACCATATCAGCACCTTCAAGAGCTTTGATGATTTCTTCGCGACTTTCTTGAGCAGCTTCTTCACCAACTTGTGGATTAGCACCCGCACCAAGACCTTTAGTTACTTTTTCACCAATTTGAATTGTTACATCTGCTTTAGACAATTCAAGCACTTGGTTTTCCGTATTAACTGCTAAGAATTGAACACCTTTAATTTGGTTATCTACCATGCGATTAACAGCGTTATTACCACCGCCACCAACACCGATAACTTTAATATTTGCAAAATCAGACATTGAACTTCCTCCTCTTATCGTTATTTATCGTATCAATATACGTCCCAATGTATCGATTTATATACTGACTATCTTATAACAATTACATTTATTTTACACTAAAATTTAAAAACTTTCCACTATATAGAATGTGATTTATTAGAACCGCTTAGTCATAATAATCTTGCGTATAGCACCTACATTAATAAATACTCGCAACCCAAACCCAATGAGAGCTACATAATATAGATTAATACCAATTAGGTCGCCTACATATACAAGAATAACAGCTAAAACTACATTTGAAAAGAACCCAATCACAAAATTACTAAGATCAAAAATCCGTTCCAATGCAGCTCGACTACCGCCAAACACTGCATCCAACGCTGCCAGAACCGCTACAGATGTATAGTTCGCATAACTGATAGGAATATGAATTGGTGCTATCCAACCTAATGTAGCCCCTACAATGAGCCCAGCGATGGCAAAGATATAAATATTCATTCTTTACCTCCTAACTCATTAGGCTTCATATGTTCTTCTCGGAAGGTTCCTGTGAAAGCTGGAATAGCTATCTCATGCTCTTCCTTGATAGTTACTTTAATTCCCCAATGTTTAAGCGAATCTACTACGCCACCACGCATAGTAAGCGCAGAGTTTAACGTTTTAGGATCACCAATAGCTTTTACAACGAAGGGAGCTCCAAAGACTTTCCCATTAACTGTAATAGTAGGACCGGAACAACGTATTTCTGATGTACCAATCAACCGTTGATCATTGATAGCTATCGCCTCAGCCCCACCAGCGCGTAACTCATTAACGATACGCAAAATATCTTCGTCATGAATTACATACAAGTTAGGATTTTCACCACTTTGAATTGGTTTTAAACTATCTTCAATCAACACGCTAACTCCAGAACCTTTAACATTTGTTAAGGCCGCTCTCATCATGAGCTGTTCATCAACTTTAACGTCTGTAGTAGTACCATTTTGTTTAAGCGTTTCTATTTGCTTCAATAAAGCATCCCGCTCGCTTTGGGCTTCACGTAGTTGAACGGCTAAATCACCAGCCCGTTGCAAGCGAATGTTTTCTTCTATATTATCTTGTGTCATCTTATATTGAGTTACAACCATGAACCCTAATATACAACTGACTAAGGCTATTGCCCACCGTTCGTGTCTCACGACAATCATCTACCTTTTATCTTCAACATGACCTTGTTTATCTTGTTTTGTATCATCTTTCTTAGTAGATGAAGTTTCCGTAGTCGGTGCCCCATTTTGATGTTTCTTTCCTTCAGGAATTACATCAGTCTTAATGTACGGTGATGAAATATTAACATCTATATATTGCACATTACCATGAGTTTTCTTAATATCTTGTAACATCGACTGTGTTAGCTCTGCCTTTTTAGGTAAGTCTTTACCATCACCTAAGCGAATCTGTACACCAGATACAGTATAAGCCATAATCGCATCAGGATCACCAATATTGACCTCTGCAATATTCTTGAACGTATTTTCATCAAGAGAATTCAAATACTCAAGAGCCGCTAGAATCGGCTTATCTACAACTGTATCGCCTAATAAAATATTTCCAGCTTTCACACCAGAAATCATTGGTACAGATGTATCTTGTATAGCTGGTTCTGATGCGATAACTTGACCTTTACTATCAATAGTTAAGTATCCGAACTGGGCCGGTACTACAGCAACGGCCTTACGTTCTACAATGTGAACCTCCATAGTCAGTGGCAATTGATATCGTATTTGGGCCTCTTCAACCCGCAAATCCTTTGCCAATCTAGATTTTAATTTTTCTGTACTAATTTGCAAAATATTGACAGGTTCATGTATATCACCTGCCACCATTACATCTTGTACAGTTACCTTATCCGAACCCGTAATCTTTAAGGATCCAAAAGGAATAGGTAGTGTAAACAACCCCACCAACACGAGAGTAACTGCACCACCGATTTTTAACACTCGTTTTCTAAATACAGCCCGTTCGTCTCGAACAGGTGTAGAAGACTGCATCTCCCCAGAGTTGGATGGATGGTTTTGCTTATCATCCATAGATAACTCCTTCTGTTCTATTTAGCCTTTAAAATTTCCCTATACTAGCTGTTAATAGAATTTTTTCACATAATGTAGGGAAATCAATTCCCATTTCATTAGCTGCTTTTGGTACTAAAGACGTTGCCGTCATACCAGGAACGGTATTGTACTCAAGAACATACATTTTATCTGCATGATCTGTCATAATATCTACACGAATAACCCCACTGCCTTGCACCTCGCGATACACAAGTTCCCCAATGCGTTGCATTTCAGCAGTCATTTCGTCGCTAATAGGTGCTGGTACCAAGTATTCTGTAGCACCTACAGTGTATTTGCTCTTGTAGTCATATTCGCCAGAATGTGGACGAATTTCAATGACTGACAATGCTTTACCATCCAAAACAGCCACCGTAAACTCGCGACCATCAAGGAATTGTTCTACTACGAGAATTGGATCATATTTAAGAGCCTCTGTTACTGCTGCTTCTAATTGTGATTCCTCACGAACGATTGTAACGCCAATGCTGGAGCCTTGCGTAGCAGACTTAACAACTACAGGAATAGTAAATTCTTTACGAATATGATCGATAATTGCCTCGGCAGATTCAAGATTACCATTATAGGATTCAGATCTTGCAGTTGGAATATTAGCGCCTTTAAATACGTCTTTACTTACTTTTTTATTCATGCCCACAGCATGAGCCATGATGCCGGAGCCAGTATATGGGATTTCTGCCATTTCTAAAAGGCCTTGCAAAGCACCATCTTCACCATAGCGACCATGAATAGCATTAAATACGACTTCACCGCCTAAGGAATCGATATCTTTCAATACTGTACGAGGATTAAGTTCTAATGTTTGAGCCTTATACCCTTTGCTCACAAGTGCTTCTGCAATAGCAGCGCCTGTGCGACGAGATACTTCAGCTTCTTCGGAAGGACCACCCATCAATACGATTATTTGTTTATCTTTCATTGTAAGCCTTCCTCCAATATCGCTAATAATTTTGGGCCATATTGATTGATAGAACCAGCGCCCATTGTAATAACCAAGTCATTTGGTCTTACTACTTTTGCCAATACTTCAGGTAAATCATCAACAGATGGTACATAATTTACGTCTTGACCGGTAGCCTTTTTGATGGCATTTGGAATCGTAGTCCCATCAATACCAGGGATCGGATCTTCACCAGAACTATAAATGTCTGTCATGTACACTTCGTCAGCGCTTGTGAAAGCAGTAGCAAACTCATCCTTCAACAAACTTGTCCGTGAGAATCGATGTGGTTGGAATACACAGATGACACGATGTTTCTCAAGTTCTTTTGCTGCTTTCAAAGTAGCTTTAATTTCTGTAGGATGATGAGCATAATCATCTACAACCCACACGCCAGCTACATGACCTTTCGTTTCAAAACGGCGTTTTGCGCCTATAAATTTGCCTAAGCCTTTGGTAATAACACGTGCTTCTACGCCACAACAATCATGAGCCACAATAAATGCCGCTAAAGAATTCAATACGTTGTGGTCACCAGGTACACGCAAACGAACGCGATCAATATTAACACCTTTATGATATACATCGTATACCAACGTAGAATCTACATAGTGAATATTTTTAGCTACATAATCATTACTATCATCTAAGCCATAAGTAATAAAGTTGCGTTTTACGCGATTCATAACATAGCGAATACTTTCATTATCACCACATACGATGGCCTTGCCATTTTCTGGAAGTGTTTCTACAAACTCACAGAATGCATTAAGCAAATTATCCATCGTTTTGTAGTGATCCATATGATCATCTTCAATATTAGTAATAACGATAGTATGTGGACGCAACTTCAAGAAAGACCCGTCACTTTCATCCGCCTCTACAACGGAGAAGTGGCCTTTACCAAGACAGCTGCTGCCTTTAAGGTAATCTACTTCACCACCGATAATTACCGTGGGATCTGCATCGGCTTCTACTAAGATTTGGCCAATCATAGATGTAGTAGAAGTCTTACCGTGTGCCCCTGCTACTGCGATGCCATCCGTTACATCAAGCACTGCTTTTACAATATCAGAGCGATGCAAAATGGTAATTCCTTGTTCTTTCGCAGCGACGATTTCAGGATTATCCTCACGAATCGCTGTAGAACGAACTACTGCATCTACACCATTTACATATTCTTTATTATGACCAATATGAACCGTAGCACCCATTTCTCTAAACTTAGAAATAACTGCAGATTCAGCTACATCTGAACCAGATACGTCATAACCTTTTTGAATTAAAATATTCGCTATAGCACGCATGCCAGATCCACCGATACCAATGAGGTGAATCTTGTGAATACCATCTAACATAAAAGCTCTCCTTGTTACTTTGCAATAGATAATGCAAGTTTTGCAATATCATGAGCTGCATTTGGTTTGCCCAACTGCAATGCTCGTTCTCCCATTTGTGCCAACAAATCACGGTTGTCCATAAACATCTCAATTTCACCTATTAAGTCGTGAGCACTCAACATTTTATCAACGATCATATGAGCCGCCCCTTCTTGCACAAATATACGCGCATTATAGGTTTGATGGTCTTCCGCTGCATATGGATACGGCACCAATACAGATGGAATACCACGAACTGCTAATTCAGCAAGACCTATAGCACCAGATCTAAACACCGCTAAATCAGCGGCAGCTAAAGCCTTCGGCATATCATGTAAATACGGCAAAATTAAAGATGATTGACCCAAGCCTTCCCCATCGGTAATACCCAATTGAGATAGTACAGATTCATACTCTCCACTACCTGTAATATGGATTAATTTAATCCCTTCTTTACCTTGGAAGTGCTTATGTACATCAATCATGGCATTATTGATGGTTCGCGCCCCCCGAGAACCACCCGCTATGAGGACTGTGAAAGTATCATCACTTAAATTGAAATAATTGCGCCCCGCTGTTCTTGAGTCAACTAACACCTCAGGACGAACTGGATTACCAGTATACACTACGCGTTTTGCTTTAGAAAAAGATGCTGCTGCATCCTTATAGCCCATCGCTACAACATCAACAAAACGACTCAAAATTTTATTAGTAATGCCTGCAATGACATTCTGCTCTTGAATTAAGGTTGGAATGTTATGTAATGCAGCTGCCATGAGAATAGGCCCACATACATAACCACCCGTACCAATTACCACATCAGGTCTAAATTTACAAATAATGGCATTAGCTTTAACTATGCCTAACGCAGTTTTACCTAATGTGACTAATGTACCCAATGATAATTGACGTTGCAAACCTTGTACGGGAATCGTAGTAAACTCAATCCCCTCTTTAGGAACTAATGTAGCTTCTAAGCCTTGCTTTGTCCCTACATATAAAACCTTTGCATCAGGGTGTTGTTTCATGATTTCCTTATATATAGTTATTGCTGGATATATATGTCCACCAGTGCCACCACCAGAAATAATGATTTTTTTCATTAATGGTGTCCCCCTTCTTGCAACATCTGAACACAAGCTTTAAAGTCGTCACCGCGTTCTTCGAAACAACTGTACCAGTCAAAGCTTGCACAAGCTGGAGATAATAATACAATATCACCAGACTCAGCTAATTTATAACCTTGTTCTACAGCGTCTTTCATAGATAAAGCGCGGTAAATAGGTTCTACACCAGCCTCTATTGCAGCCGCTTCAAATCGTTCTGCTGCTTCCCCCATGAAAATGACAGCTTTTGTATTTTCTTTAACAAGCTGCATAAACTCTTCTAAAGGTGTCATTTTATCATGACCACCAGCCAGCAGAATAACTGGTTTATCAAAAGATTCCAAAGCTTTAACTACAGAATCAACATTGGTCGCCTTAGAGTCATTATAGAATGTAATCCCATCGATTGTTTTAACCCGTTCCAACCGATGTTCTACACCGTGAAATTCGCTAATAATGCGATGGATTTCCACTATAGGTACACCTAATGCATAGGTTAAAGCAATAACCGTTAAGATATTTTCGATATTGTGACTACCTGGAATATGAATATCTTCATCGCCAATAACAGCTGTCGCTACGCCGTTCTTTACTACATAACATTGACCATTAGCATAATATGCTCCATTCTCGACAGTTTGTTTTTGACTAATTTGTAGAATGTGACTAGGCGCACGATTCTCCATATCAGCTACTACAGAATCATCAATGTTGAGAACTAAGTAGTCGGATTTCAATTGGTTTTCAAAGATCCGTTCCTTAGCTGCGATATAGTTTTCCATCGTCTTATGACGCGCTAAATGATCTGGCGTAATATTGAGCATAATAGCCCCAATAGGTCTAAAATGCTTAATTGTCTCTAATTGATAGCTAGATAGCTCGGCTACTAAAAAACCGCCTACCGGCATCGAATAGGCCACTTCACTAAGAGAGTCGCCAATGTTCCCACCAACGCGAACTGGTTTCCCAGAACCTTCTAGCACTTTAGTTAATAAGGTTGTAGTCGTAGTCTTACCATTTGTACCTGTAACGGCTACGATAGGTGATTTAGATACTTCGTAAGCTAACTCTACTTCGCTAACCACATCAATGCCGCGAGCTTGAGCTGCTTTTACAATGGGAATATCTAAAGAAATACCTGGAGAAATAACAATGCGATCCACGCCATCTAGCAAGGATTCATCTTGACGACCTGTAATAATTTCTACCCCAGCAGAAACTAAACGTCCTTCCTCCGTAGCAGGCAACGTTACAGGCTTATAATCATTTAACACAACATGAGCACCCACTTGGGCTAATACCCAGGATGCGCCTATACCGCTGGCACCAGCACCAAGTACAAGTATATGTTTATCTCCGTATTCCATCTGTATCACCTAAATTATCTACAAAATAATGTATTCCTATCCTATAAGCATACCATTATTTACGGGTTCCGTTAAGTATTATCTTATAAAGTTATGGTCGCTAATACTACACCAATAACGGCTAATACAGCACCAGCAAACCAGAAGCGGTTAACTACGGTTTGTTCTGCCCATCCAGACAATTCGAAATGATGATGAATAGGGCTCATTTTAAATACACGTACACCGCGTGTCTTAAAGGAAATAACTTGGATAATAACAGATAATGCTTCCATAACAAAAATGCCACCGATTACTACAAGTAACAATTCTGTTTTAGTTAAAATAGCCATGGCTGCAAAGGCACCACCTAAAGCCAAAGAGCCTGTATCACCCATGAATACTTTAGCTGGATTTACATTATATACCAAGAAGCCAAGACATACAGCGGCCACAATAGCACCAAAGTAAGCAACGCTTTCAGCACCAATAGAGTTCGTCATAGATGCAGCCATAAGACCAATAACGGAGAAGGCAATCGCCGCCACTGCGGATGTACCGCTTGCAAGACCATCAAGGCCATCGGTAAGATTTACAGCATTTGTAGCACCTACGATAATTAAGAACGCCAATACATAATAACCCCAACCTAATTGAAGTTGTACATCTGCTACAGGAATCCACAATGTAGTAGGAACAACCATAATTTCAGTAATGCAGTAACAGAATACAGCTGCCAAAATAAATTGGCCCAATAATTTTTGCTTAGCTGTTAAACCAAGATTACGTTTTTTAACGGCTTTTACAAAATCGTCAAAGAAACCTAATAAACTATGACCTAATGTTAGGAATAATAACATCCCTGTGCCTACATTCCAAGGTGCAAAAATAGCGACACCAAGAACTAAAGCAATCATCATGAAAGCACCACCCATTGTCGGTGTACCAGCTTTTGCTTGATGGCTTTCAGGACCTTCTTCACGAATACTTTGTTGTGCGTGCAAAGAACGCAACATAGGAATACCGATTTTACCAAGCACGACTGTAATGATAAAGGTCACTACAAAGGCTAACAGAATATGATATATCATATGAATCCTCTACTTATTAATAAACAGATGACGGCTAGATACAACTAGCCGTTATCTTTTATTCTCGATCTTTTAATTCTTCAACAACGCGCTCCATTCGCAAACCACGGGAACCTTTTACAAGGATAACATCCCCTTTTTCACGAATATCGCTATAGGCATTGGCCATTTCTAAATGGCTATTACAACGGAATGTAGTTAAGCCTGCTTTTTTTGCTTCTTTAGCTATAAAAGCAGCTGCATCACCGAAGGTGAATACTACACTATAACCCTCTTCAGCCAATAATTGACCTATTTCACGATGTGCGTCCTCAGAGAAATCGCCAAGTTCAAGCATATCTCCAAGCATGGCAATCTTACGTTTTCCTTCTAATTGCCCCAAAGCTTTAATTGCTTCAGCCATAGAGGAAGGATTTGCATTATATGCGTCATTCAAGATAACGATATCTTCAAATGGTACGATTTCTTGGCGCATAGGAGTGCCTGTAAACTCGCTTAAGCCTTTACGAATTGTATTGGATTTAATCCCCAACACACGGCCTGCTACGATGGCTGCCAATGCATCATATACATTGTGTTCACCAATCATAGGCAAGAAAATATCGAAGACTTCGTCATAACATTTGCAAGTAAACTTGATACCGTCCTTTTTATAACGCAAATGACTGCCAATACATGTAGCATTACGTTCTATACCATACGTAATAGTCTTACCTTTAGCCAGGCTATCCATAGCCTTAACATATGGATCATCTTCATTGAGAATCGCCACACTATTTTCTGGCAAACAACGAATTAACTCACCTTTTGCTTCTGCAATGGCTTCACGAGAGCCCAATAGCTCGATATGGCTCGTGCCAACATTCGTAATAATACCCATAGTTGGTTCAGCGATTAATGCGAGTTCTTCAATTTGACCAAGACCACGCATCCCCATTTCTACTACACAAGCTTCATGTTCTGCAGTTAAACGCAACAATGTTTTTGGCAAGCCAATTTCATTATTAAAGTTTTTCTCTGTTTTTAATACGTTAAATTCTGTACCTAGTACAGCTGCTACCATTTCCTTTGTCGTAGTTTTACCAGAGGAACCAGTAATAGCTACTACAGGAATATCAAAACGGCGACGATGGTAACGTGCCAAGTTTTGGTATGCTACCAAGGTATTTTCTACCTCAATACAAACAATACCTTCTACGGCACGACCTGTTTCTACAATAGCACCTGTAGCACCCTTTTCAATGGCCGTATTGATAAAATCATGACCGTCAAAGGTATCGCCTTTTAAGGCTACAAATAAAAATCCTGATTCAATGGTTCTTGTATCAGTAGACACATCTAAAAACTTAATATTGTCGGTATGTGCACTCGTCCCCGCAGTGGCTTCAACCACTTGAGACAATGTAAATTCTGCCATATTAGATCTCCTTGAGGGCTGCTCGCGCCTCTTCACGATCATCGAAATGAATCGTTTTATCCTTTAAGATTTGGTAATCCTCATGCCCCTTACCTGCAATCAGTACAATATCCCCAGGTTTTGCATTTTGTATTGCATGTTGAATCGCTTCCCGACGATCAACAATAACTTCATAATGAGAGCCTTCATGAAGGCCTTCTTTAACGCCTGCTTCAACATCTTTTACAATTTGTACAGGATCCTCTGTACGTGGATTGTCAGACGTTACATACACAACATCACCATATTGTGCAGCAATGCGGCCCATAATAGGACGTTTAGTAGCGTCTCGGTCACCACCACAGCCAAAGACTACGATAATGCGATTTTCTTGAATAGCCTTTGCAGTTTGTAAAATATTTTCTAAACCATCCGGTGTATGTGCATAGTCTACAACAACTGCAAATGGTTGACCTTCTTCGATTAGCTCAAAGCGACCAGGT